>DXMJ01000039.1 GCA_019414265.1 Collinsella sp.
CGGCGGCCGCGCCCCGCTGCGTCGCTTCGCTCCTTGCGTGCTGCGCTGGAAAACGCTTCGCGTTTCCTCAGCTCCGCACCCTTGCGGGTTCGAATTCCTCCGCTTGCCCACAAGAAAGCGCCCTGGGCCGTTATGGGCTTAGGGCGCTCAGTTTTAATGGCTGGGACGGAGGGATTCGAACCCCCAACAGCCGGCACCAAAAACCGGAGTTCTACCGTTGAACTACGTCCCAATGTGTGGTGTTGCCCAAAAGCAACTCGTCTAGTTTACCTAATCTGCGAGGGCATCGCAAACGCCGTCGAGTAGGCGTACGGCGAGCGTCTGCGCGTCGCTGGCCGTGAAGGTGCCGTTGTAGCGCGTCATGCCCGTGAGCTCAATGCGAATGCGAGCCGGCTTCTGCTGCGCGGCGACATTGGCGGTGCGGATGCGCTGGGCCAGGTTGTGGCACTCGGCGAGGGCAATCGTGGCGCGTGGCGCGGCGTCGGCGGGCAGCTCGTCGCTTGCGATCTCGAGCACCAGGTCAACGTCGGTTGGGACCTCGGAGTCGCAGAGCATCATGCCGCTGTTGTCGGTCGTTGCCGTGGCGATGTTCCACATGCGCGAAGCAACGCTGCGTGCGATGGGGTCCTCACCGATAACGGCGATCTGGAAACGCTCGAGCACGTTGGCGGCGCGAGCAAAACCGATGCGGGACTCGGCTTCGGTGACCGAGGGCTTGCCCTCCCACACATGGTGCAGGCGGTTGATGTAGGCGTAGGTGTCTTGGAAGGCCATGCCGTCGGCAAACAGGCCGACATTTTCCTGGAACTGCTGCAGGGCGGCCTCGGTATGCGGACCAAAGTAGCCGTCGTCTTCGCCACAGGCAAAGCCCAAAACGTTGAGAGCGCGCTGCAGGGCCTGCACATCGGCGCCATGGAAATTGGGCATGCGCAGATACAGAGTGCGGTCGCCCAGCTTATACGAGGCGTCGACCAGGGCGCTCCAACAGGGGATATCGACGGCATGACCGGCAGCAAGGCCGCTGTCGAGCCTGAAGGTGCTGACGGCCTGCTCGGTGGTGGTGCCAAAGCGCTTGTCGGCGACCTCGTCGGCATCGATGGTGTAACCGAGCTGCAGAAGGCGGGACTGAACATCCTCGACGGCTGCTCCCTGCATGCCCGTGGTAATAGGTTCCATGAACGAACCCCTTTCGGCGTACGATTCGTACTATTTTGAGCGCGTGTCGGATAGACAACGCGAGACAATGCATAAACATGCACTCAACAGTGTAGCAACTTGTACCCAAACGCGCTGCCCACAGGTTTTGTGACCCCCGCTAGTTGAGGCGCTCCACAAAGAAATCTGCCATGGAGAGGAAGAGCTCGCGCGCATGCGGGTCGAGCTCGACGCCTTCGATAGCGGCCTTGGCCTTGGCGGTCAGGTCGAGCGCATAGTTGTGGGCGAAATCGACAGAGCCGATCTGCTGGAAGATTTCCACGGCGCGCGCGAGCTGCGCGGGGTCCTCGGTGCCCGAGGAAAGGATTGCCTCGACCTCGTCGTGATGGCGCTCATCAGACAGGGCGTGCACGGCAACGAGCGTGCGTTTACCCTCGGTGATGTCGGTGCGGAAGTCCTTGTTGGCGGCCTCCTTGGTGCCGATCAAGTTGAGCAGGTCGTCTTGAATCTGGAAGGCAAGGCCCGTGTGCAGCCCAAAGGCGCGCAGTGCCTCAATCTGCTCTTCGCTGCCGCCGCCGATAATGGCTCCGGCGGCAAGCGGCGTCGCTCCGCTGTAGTACGCGGTCTTGTGCGTCGCCATGTCCAGATAATCGTCGACCGAAATGTCAAAGCGCCCGTCGCGGACCCAGCCCAGGTCGAGCGCCTGGCCCTCGATGGTACGGACGATCATCTCGGTAAGCTCGTGGAGCACGCGAAGCTTCACGTCTGCGTTGAGTGTGGGGTCGTCGAGAACCGTCTTGGTGACCATGGTGAGCGCCAGGTCACCGCAGTTGATGGCAAGACCGGTGCCCTCGGTAAGGTGCATGCAGGGCTTGCCGCGACGAATCTGCCCGTTGTCGGCGATGTCGTCGTGGATGAGTGCGCCCGACTGAAAGTGCTCGATGGCCGCCGCTGCGCTGCGGGCGCTCTCAAAGCTGCCGCCTACCGCAGTGGCGGCGAGCATGCAGATGAGCGGGCGGTGGCGCTTGCCAGCGTTTGCCGTAAATGCCGAGAGCGGGGTATACAGGTAGCGCTCGATATCGGCGGAAGTCGCCTGTCCGTCAAAGAACGTGGCCAGATAGTCGTTAATCTGGTCAAAGTGCTGGGCTAAAAAGCTGGTAAACGGACTGGACACGGGTTCTCGCATTCTTTGATAGGTTGCATCGTTGCATTATGCAGACAACATATTGCCACATTAGGGCGTCGAGCGCGGCGGTTGAAGACGATTGGTCCATGCGGCCGCAAGTGCGGTAGGGGCTTGGCTAGATAAGCCCAAAGTGTTCGAGCGCGGTGACGACGCCGTCGTGGTCGATGCTGTCGGTGACATAGTCGGCCTTTTCCTTGAGGAAGTCCGGCGCGTTGCCCATGGCGATGCCAACGTCGACGGCGTTCATCAGCGAGACGTCATTGCTGGCGTCGCCGATGCCGTATACGGTTCCGTGGTGGGGATCGAGGGCGTCGAGTACGGACTGGATACCCTCGCGCTTGGTGCATTCGCGAGGCGAAATCTCGGTCACTTCGAGCTCGAGCTCGTTAAAGCAGAGCAGCGGCTCAAACGCTTGATCCTGAGCGATGCGGTTGGCAAGCGACGTGGACATTAAGATCTTGTAGGCGCTGTAATGTTGCAGCTGCGTAATTGCATCGCCCACGGTGCGGGCGTATCCCGGGGCGTCGGGCGCATCGGCACTCATGCGAACGACGCCATTGAGTCCCTCAAAACGAATCACTTCGTCCGATTGCTCAAGAATGGGAGCAAGGCGCTGCAGCATGCCGGGCGTCATCGCCAAATCGCGAATCACGTGTCCCTCAAGTTCGACATAGCCACCCGCGAGGCAGACGATGCCGGTCCAGGGCAGCTCGAGCAGCTTTGGATGGATGCAGCTCAGCGTGCGCCCTGTGCAGATAAACGCCATATTGCCCTTGGCGACAAAATCACGGATGGCTTGCGAGACCGCTTCATTGGGATAGGGGGAGAGGTCTCGCTCGCTCTCGGGAAGCTCTTGTGCCACTCGAGGGTCTTGCCAGGCGAGTGTTCCGTCGATATCGAAGAAGCAGATATCGCCGCGCTTATGGGCTGCGCTGGCGGCAGGGGAGGCCGAGGTGGTGGGCACAAATCCCGGCTCGAGGCCCATGATCTGGTCAAAATGCTCTTTAACGCGGGGAACGGAGATGCCAATAATCACCTGGGCGGTCTTGCCCGTAATGATGAGGCCCTTGGCGCCCGCCGCGACGAAGGCTGCGTTGTCTGCGACAACGGAAGGTTCTGCGACCTCAACGCGCAGACGCGTGGCGCAATTGGTCGCTCCTACAATATTGCTAACGCCACCCAAGAGCGCAACGACTTGCTCAGCAAGCAGATGATCTTGGGATGATTGGTTGTCGGCGCCGTTTTGGGCCGCGCCTTCTTTGGCAGAGCTTTTTCCCGTCAGACGTGCGAGCGCCGCATCGCTGGCGATATGATCCTCGCGGCCTGGGGTTTTTAGGTCGAAAGCCAGAATGAGGCCCCGGAAGACCAGAAAAAAGACAGCGCTAAACATCAGACCGATACCGAGCGCCAAAAGGTAGGAGCCGGCATGCATTCGCATGAGTGGGATGAAGTTGAAGGCCGTCATTTCCATGAGACCGCCCGAGAAGATGCCGACGATGCCAAAGAAGTTCATGGTCATGGCAAGGCAGGAGGACAGGACGGCGTAGAGCAAAAAGAGTCCGGGATAGGTGAACATAAAGAGAAACTCGAGCGGCTCGGTGACGCCGCATACCACCGAGGCGACGATGGCGGGCAAAAGGATGGCCTTAAGGCCGGCGCGGCGTTCGGGTTTGGCGGTGAAATAGAATGCTGCCGCGATGGCGGGAAGGCCAAAGAGCTTGCCCCAGCCGGTGGCGGTAAAACCTGCCCAGGGCGCAAGTTCATTTAAAGGGCGCGTGCTATGGGAGAGAATGGGGAGCAGGTTGGTCCACGTGGCGTAAATACCGTCGTGAATGACCAGATTGTCGTAATAGATGGGCATATAGAGCAGATGGTGCAGCCCCATGGGCTCGAGCGCTCGCTCCAAAAACACAAAGATGCCCACGCCGAAGGGGCCGACGCCCGCAAGTGCGTGGCGCAGCGTTTCGGTCACAGCGTATGCGAAGGGCACGATGGCGGCCGAGATGGCGGCAAGGGCAAACACGGCAAAAAAGCTGATGAGGTAGACCAGCGAGGAACCCGAGAAGGTGCCGAGCCAATCGGGAACCTTGGCATCGTAGAAGCGGTCATGGATGGCGACGACGGTTGCCGATACCGCCAGCGGGCCGATAATGCCGGTGTCGAGCGTCTTGATGCCGTCGATGACGGTGATACCGCTGGCGGGGGTCAAAGATGATGGGTACTTAAGCCCAAGGTTGTCTCCGCTCAGCTTAATGATCTCGCTCAAAAAGAAGCAATAGGCAAAATAGGCCACGAGTGCCTCGAGGCAGCAGCGCGCCGGTTGCTTTTGGGCAAGACCGATAGGCAGCGCTACGGCAAAAAGGAGCGGGAGACGTTTAAAGACCGTCCACGAGCCGCGCTGGATGATGGTCCAGAAAACGTACCAAGGGGTTCCGTATACGGCGAGGTCACCGACGATGTCTACGGTCGTGGCGAGGGCGGAGATGCCGACCATGAGGCCTGATATAGAAAACAGCATGGCGGGCGCGAACATGGCTCCGCCAAAACGTTGGATTTTCTGCAGCATAATATGCCTTCCGGATGCAACATGCTGTGCGAGCAAGAACGTTTAAACAATGAACTCATTGTAGAGGACTGGCTGCTTGCCGCATTGACGGTTTTGATTCGGTCCGATTTGGGTTTCGGGGGAACCGTCGACGGTAAATAATCCGTACTTTGCCGATAATCGGTTTAAACAACTTCAAGAAATGCTATCGTGCCTAGCCATACATATTCATTAGAGGTGAAGTCATGCCAAAAGCGATTTACGAAGGAATCTACCGCGAGATCCGTTCGCGCATCATTAACGGGACTTATGCGTTTCAGGAGATGCTGCCAACCGAAGCCGAGCTGACCGCGGAATTTGGCTGCACGCGCAATACCGTTCGACGCGCCTTGAGCATGCTGGCCGACCAGATGTTTGTGCAGCCTATACACGGCAAGGGCGTGCGCGTTATTTGGCTCAAGGGTGAAACCGACATGCTGGGCGCACTCGAGGAAGTCGAGTCGTTTGGCGAATTTGCAAAGCGCAACAATGCCGTTGCATCGACGGACGTTAAGTCTTTTGAGCATTTGATTTGCACCGAGCAACTCTCTCGTCGCCTGGGCTTTAAGGTGGGCGAGGAGTTGATTCGCGTGGTGCGTGTCCGAAGCCTCAACGGCAACGCGCGCCAAGTGGACCATGGTTACTTTTTGGAGTCAATCGCCAAGGGCCTGACGCCCGAGATCGCCGCAAAGTCAATTTACGACTATCTGGAGCACAAACGCGGCGTCAAGGTGATGGCGAGTCGCCGTACAGTGAGCGTCGAGCTCGCCAACGATGAGGACTGCAGCTATCTTGACCTCGGCAAATACAACTGCGTTGCCGTCATGGAGAGCCAGTCGTACACCTCGGATGGCATCTTGTTCGAGGTCACGCATGCCCGCACGCATCCCGAGATCTTCCACTACCGCGTCAACTCCAAGCGATAGCCGGCTAGCTCGCAGCCTGACGAGACTCATGCCCTCAAAGCGAAAACGCCCGGTCAAACCGACGATGCATCGGCTTGACCGGGCGTTTTCTCTGCATTCGATAACAAATAATTGTTTATACAAAACTTGTCAAGTATCAAGTTGAAATTACCGTTCACCGAAGTTTTTCTACCGCTCTAGTAATACTTGTTCAAACAACTAGTCAAATAGCGTATCGTTCAAATCAGCAAAAGGGGCAAAGTCCCCGAGCCAATCTCCGAAGGCGGCGGCAAAGGGTGCCGCCACGGTGTGAAAGGGTGGATTGTAATGAAGAACGAAATGAGCAGAAGGCAGTTCCTGGGTTTTGCTGGTTCCGCGGCTGCGGTTCTTGGTCTGGGTCTCGTGGGCTGCGGTGGCTCCGCCGGCTCCGGCTCCTCTGCTTCTGGTGACGCTGCCGAGGTCTACTTCCTCCAATTCAAGCCCGAGGTCGACAAGGAGTGGAAGGAGATCGCCAAGGCGTACAAGGAGGAGAAGGGCGTCGAGGTCAAGATCGTGACCGCCGCCTCCAACACCTACGAGGAGAAGCTCAAGTCCGAGATGTCCAAGAGCTCCGCTCCGACCCTGTTCCAGGTCAACGGCCCCACCGGTCTTAAGAACTGGAAGGATTACTGCGCCGATCTGTCCGATACCAAGCTCCGCGGTGAGCTCATTGACGACTCCCTGGCTCTGCAGTCCGATGGCAAGGATCTGGGTATCGACTGGGTCCAGGAGAGCTACGGTATCATCTACAACAAGCAGCTGCTCGAGAAGGCTGGCTACAAGGCCGAGGACATCAACTCCTTCGACAAGCTGAAGGCTTGCGCTGACGACATTCAGGCCCGCAAGGACGAGCTTGGCGTTGAGGGCGCCTTCACTTCCGCCGGCATGGATGACTCCTCCAGCTGGCGTTACACCACCCACCTCGCCAACCTCCCGCTCTACTACGAGTTCGAGAAGGAGCACAACCAGGAGGACGATGAGATCAAGGGCGAGTATCTCGACAACTTCAAGCAGATCTTCGACCTGTATATCACCGACTCCACCTGCGATCCTTCGCAGCTTGCCTCCAAGACCGGTGACGACGCCACCAACGAGTTCGCAACCGGCAAGGCCGTCTTCTATCAGAACGGCTCTTGGGCCTACGCTGACCTCACCAAGGCCGGTATGACCGACGACCAGCTTGGCATGCTGCCGATCTACATCGGCGTCGACGGCGAGGAGAACCAGGGCCTGTGCTCCGGCGGCGAGAACTACTGGTGCGTGAGCTCCCAGGCTTCCGAGGATGCTCAGAAGGCCACCGAGGACTTCATGTACTGGTGCGTCACCGCTGACACCCCGACCAGCATCATCGCCGACAAGATGGGTCTGACCGCTCCGTTCAAGAGCGCCAAGGAAACCACCAACGTCTTCTCGCAGCAGGCCGTTGCCATGGCCAAGGACGGCAAGAAGACCGTTGCTTGGGACTTCGTTTACATCCCCTCCGAGGAGTGGAAGAAGAACCTCAAGCAGGCTCTGATCGCCTATGCTGCCGACAACAGCAAGTGGGACGGCGTCAAGAACGCCTTCGTCGATGGCTGGAAGACCGAGAAGGCTGCTTCCGAGTAAGCAGTTGCTGCCCAAGCTATCTGATTAGCGACAGGGGGCGGGCAGACGTTGGTTTGCCCGCCCTCTGCATATTGAAAGGACCCTTTTATGGGCAAAGCACTCAAGCGCTGGTGGCCGCTCTTTATGCTGCCCACGTGCCTGGCGTTTATGATCGGGTTCGTGATCCCTTTTATCCAGGGCTTCTATCTCTCGTTCTGCCAGTTTATTACCATTAACAACGCGCACTTTGTCGGTATCGCGAACTACGTGCGCGCGCTGTCCGATCCGCAGTTTGCCACGTCGTTCTTCTTTACCGTGGCGTTTGCCTTCCTGTCGACGGTGCTCATCAACGTGATCGCCCTGGCAATTGCGCAGGCGCTCACCCGCAAGGCGCTCAAAGGCACCAACATCTTCCGTACGATCTTCTTTATGCCTAACCTGATCGGCGGCATCGTGTTGGGCTACATCTGGCAGATCCTGATCAACTGCCTGCTCTCCAACGTGGGCGCCCAGCTCATTGCCCTTAACTCCGCTGCCGGCTTCTGGGGCCTTATCATCCTGACCCTGTGGCAGCAGGTCGGCTACATGATGATCATCTACATCGCTGGTCTGCAGTCCATTCCGTCCGACTACATCGAGGCCGCCAAGGTCGACGGTGCCACGGCATGGCAGACGTTTTGGAAGGTTAAGATCCCTAACCTGATGCCGACCATCACCATCTGCCTGTTCCTGTCCATCACCAACGGCTTTAAGCTGTTCGACCAGAACCTCGCCCTTACCGGCGGCGCCCCCGCGCACTCCACCGAGATGCTCGCCCTGAACATCTACAACACGTTCTATTCGCGTGCCGGTATCGCATGGCAGGGCATCGGTCAGGCCAAGGCGGTTATCTTCTGCATCCTGGTCGTAGCCATCTCCATGATTCAGCTTAAGGCCACGAGGTCCAAGGAGGTGCAGCAGTAATGAAACGCGATAAGGTTATCAACCGCGCGCTCTCGATTTTCTTTACGATCCTGTCGCTCGCGTGGATCTACCCCGTGTTTATGATTGCGCTCAATTCCTTTAAGAAAGCGACCGCAATCAGCACCACCACGGCGTTCGATCTGCTCACGCCCGAGACGTTCAACGGCCTCGCAAACTACATGCATGCCCTTAACGAGCAGGGCTTTGCCTCGGCATTTATGTACTCGCTCATCATCACGGTCACGTCGGTCGTGCTGATCTTGGTGTGCTGCTCCATGTGCGCTTGGTACGTGGTTCGCGTCAACAGCAAGATCTCGAACTTCTTCTATTACCTGTTCGTCTTCTCGATGGTCGTGCCCTTCCAGATGCTCATGTTCACGCTGTCCAATTTGGCGGACCGCATCGGCTTCAACACGCCGTTCAACATCTGCTTTATCTATCTGGGCTTTGGCGCGGGCCTGGCGGTCTTTATGTTCGCCGGCTTTGTAAAGAACATCCCACTCGAGATCGAGGAGGCGGCCATGATCGACGGCTGCAACCCGGTCCAGGTGTTCTTTAAGATCGTCCTTCCCATCATGAAGCCCACCTATCTTTCGGTCGGCATTCTCGAGACCATGTGGGTCTGGAACGACTACCTGCTGCCCTACCTTACGCTCGACTCCACCAAGTACAAGACCATTCCTATCTTGATCCAGTACTTCCGCGGCGGCTACGGCCACGTCGAGCTCGGCCCCATGATGGCTTGCATCATGATGGTCGTTGTCCCCATCGTCATCATGTACATCCTCTGCCAGAAGTACATCATCGACGGCGTGGTGGCAGGTGCCGTCAAGGGCTGATGCCGTAACTGTTTTGCAAGTTTCTGCGGCGCCCCTCAGCGCGGCGCCGCACATCGAAAGGTAAAGACATGGCCGAGATCGTTCTCAAACATGTTCAGAAGGTGTATCCCAACACCGAGTCCAAAAAGAAGGGCTTCTTTGGCAAAAAGAAGAAGACCGAGGAGAAGAAGCATAACCTTAAGGTTACCGAGGATGGCGTGCTCGCTGTTGAGGACTTTAACCTCACCGTTCACGACCAGGAGTTCGTCGTCCTCGTTGGCCCGTCTGGCTGCGGTAAGTCCACGACGATGCGCATGGTCGCCGGCCTGGAGGACATTACCTCGGGCGACGTGCTCATCGACGGCAAGCGCGTCAACGACGTGGCGCCCAAGGACCGCGACATCGCCATGGTGTTCCAGAGCTATGCTCTGTACCCCAACATGACGGTGTACGAGAACATGGCGTTTACGCTTGAGCTCAAGAAGGTCCCCAAAGACGAGATCGACCGCAAGGTTCGCTCCGCTGCCGAGATCTTGGGTATCACCGAGTACCTCGACCGCAAGCCTAAGGCGCTCTCGGGCGGCCAGCGCCAGCGCATCGCCATCGCCCGCGCCATCGTGCGTGACCCCAAGGTCTTCCTGATGGACGAGCCGCTGTCCAACCTGGATGCCAAGCTTCGTAACCAGATGCGTGCCGAGCTCATCAAGCTGCGCCACGAGATCAAGGGTACGTTCATCTATGTTACTCACGACCAGACCGAAGCCATGACCCTCGGCGACCGTATCGTGGTCATGAAGGACGGCGTTGTCCAGCAGATCGCCACGCCGCAGGAGGTCTTCAACCATCCCGCGAACATCTTCGTCGCCGGCTTCATCGGCGTGCCGCAGATGAACTTCTTCGATGCCCAGCTGGTGCGCTCGGGCGACGGCTTTACCGTCAAGACCGAGGATATGAACGTGGCACTCGCCCCCGAGACTTGCGCTCAGCTTGCCCTCAACTGGGATGGCGGCGACGTGAAGGAGATTACGGCCGGCGTGCGCCCCGAGCAGATTCTGCTTGCCGACAAGGACGAGGAGGGTGCGCTCCAGGGCACCGTCGAGGTGACCGAGCTCATGGGTTCGACCGAGCATGTCCACGTGACCGCTCCCGATGGCCAGTTCGTCCTGATTATCCCCGTCGTCGACCTCGAGGCCAAGGGTGCGCTCAAGGCTGGCGACACCATCTGGTTCAAGTTCGAGAAGAACGCGACCCACCTCTTCGATAAGGTGTCTGGCAAGAACCTTATCTAGGCCCGATCAAATCAGGCCCTCCTTTTGAGCGACTGCGGCTTTGCCATCCTTTTGCCGTGGTCACATATAAGGCTCCCCTCCCGTCTACTGGGCGAGAGGGGAGCCTTTCTTTGTGCTGGGGCCGTTCATCTGCCGGTTTGTCTTGATCTATAACAGGAGGAGGGCCAAATTGGGTCTAGATGTTACAGATTGAGACAGCATCGAGCTGCCTATCCTTTCATCTCGATCTGTAACACGGGAGGCTGATTTCGGCAGCTACCTGTTACAGAACGAGATTGTATTAGCCGGCTTATCCTTTTGTCTCGATCTGTAACAGTAAGGGCGGATTTCAGACGTTAGATGTTACAGATTGAGATAAACCCTAGGGAAAGGACCGGTTTGTCTTGATCTGTAACAGGTAGGGCCGTTTTGGCCGAGTAGGTGTTACAGATTGAGACGATTTTGTCGAGGCGGGCCACGGGCAACACGCGGGCAAAAAAGCGGAGCCGCGTTGCCGCGACTCCGCTTTCAAGAGGATGGGTAAAGGAAACGAAATTAGCTCAGGTGCCAAATCTCGTCGTTGTACTGGGAGATCGTGCGGTCAGACGAGAAGGTGCCGGCGTTGGCGATGTTGATCAGCGCCTTGCGCATCCAGGCATCCTGGTCCTCGTAGTCCGCCAGCACGCGCTCCTTAGTCTGGATGTACTCCTCAATGTCGAGCAGGGCCATAAACCAGTCCTTGCCCTTGATATCGTCGTGCAGGCGCTGCAGACGCTCGGCGTTGCCGGTCGCCATAAAGGCAGGGTTGGTGATAAAGTCTACCAGCAGCTTGATACCGGGCTTGCGGTAGAGTGCGCCGGCGTTATAGCTGCCGTCGGCGTAGAGCTGCTCGACCTGCTTGGATGAGGCACCAAAGGTGTAGATGTTCTCGTCGCCCACGAGCTCGGCGATTTCGACATTGGCGCCGTCGAGCGTGCACAGGGTTAAAGCACCGTTGAGCATGAACTTCATGTTGGAGGTGCCGCTCGCCTCCTTGGAGGCCAAGCTGATCTGCTCGGAGATATCGGCGGCGGGGATCACACGCTCAGCAGCGGTGACGTTGTAGTTCTCGATCATGACAACCTGCAGGTAGGGGGCCACGTCGGGGTCGTTGGCGATCCACTGCGACAGCGTCAGAATCAGATGGATGATGTCCTGGGCGATGGTGTAGGCAGGTGCCGCCTTGCCGCCGAAGATGATGGTGATGGGGTGCTCGGGTTTATTGCCGTTCTTGATGTCGAGATACTTCCAGATGATGTAGAGCGCGAGCATCTGCTGGCGCTTGTACTCGTGGATACGCTTGACCTGAACATCGATGATGGCGTTGGAGGGAATGGTCACACCCTGCTCGAGCGCCATGAACTGGCGCATGATGGTCTTGGCCTCGGCCTTGGTGGCGGCCAGGCGCTCAAGAACATCCTTGTCGTTAGCGAATTCGGCGAGCTTGCTCAGGTCGCCGGTGCTGCGCCAATCGGTGCCGATCACATCGTCGAGCAGGCTGGCGAGCGCGGGGTTGGCGCCATGGATCCAGCGGCGGAAGGTGATGCCGTTGGTCTTGTTGGAGAACTTCTCGGGATAGATCTCGTAGAACGGGTGAAGCTCGGTGTCCTCCAGAATCTTGGTGTGGAGTGCGGCGACGCCATTGATGGAGAAGCCAAAGTGAATGTCCATGTGGGCCATGTGGACGGTGTCGTGCTCGTCGATGATGGCGACGCGCGGGTCGTCGTGCTCGGCCTTGGCAACCTCGTCGAGCTTGACGATGATGTCGGCGATGGCGGGCGAGACCTTCTGCAGGCTGGCGAGCGGCCACTTCTCGAGCGCCTCGGCAAGGATCGTGTGGTTGGTGTAGGCGACCATGGAGCGCACGATGGTAACGGCCTCGTCAAACTCGATGTCGTGCTCGGTGGTGAGCAGGCGGATGAGCTCGGGAATGACCATGGTGGGGTGCGTGTCGTTGATCTGGACCACGGCGTAGTCGGCCAGATCGTGCAGGTTGCTGCCGCGCTCGACGGCCTCGTCGATCAGGAGCTGGGCGGCGTTGCTCACCATGAAGTACTCCTGGTAGATGCGAAGCAGGCGGCCCTGCTCATCGGAATCATCCGGATAGAGGAACAAGGTGAGGTTCTTGGCGATCTTCGTCTTGTCGAAGTCGATGGAGCTGCCGGGGACCAGGCCGTCGTCGACACTCGCCAGGTCGAACAGACGCAGGCGGTTCTTGGTGGGCTGACCGTAACCGGGCACATCGATGTTGACGAGCTTGGAGGTGACGGCAAAATCGCCAAACTCGACGGTGTAGGAGCGGTCGTCATCGATCAGGATGTCCTGCTCGCTAAGCCACTCGTCGGGGACGGCCTTTTGCTGGTTGTCGGCAAAGCGCTGACGGAACAGGCCGTAATGGAAATTGAGGCCCACACCGTCACCGGTAAGGCCCAGCGTGGCAATGGAATCCAGGAAGCACGCGGCCAGACGGCCCAGGCCGCCGTTGCCCAGCGACGGTTCGACCTCAAACTCCTCAATCTTGTTGAGGTCGTGGCCGGCAGCGGTGAGCTGGTCTTTAACCTCGGCATAGATGCCAAGGTCGATCATGTTGTTGATCAGCAGTTTGCCAATCAAAAACTCAGCAGAGATGTAATAGAGCTTTTTCTTGCCATTGTTGAGCGGGCAGGCGGCAGAGCGCTCCTGCACGAGTTTGACCAGCAG
>DXMJ01000004.1 GCA_019414265.1 Collinsella sp.
GAGCCGCTTCGCCTTGTCGTGCCCTGCATCGTTGCGGGCATAGGGTGCCGTCGCGGTGCGTGCGCCGAAGCGATCGGGGAGGCGTTTCTTCTCGCGTGCGGGCAGGCGGGCATCTCGCCTTCGGCCGTTCGCGAGGCGGCGACGATCGACGTGAAGGCGCGCGAGGAGGGCCTGCTCGCCTTCTGCCGCGCGCGCAATATCCCGCTCGCGACGTATTCCGCAGAGGAGTTGTCGCAGGTCGAAGGCAGCGTTTCGCCATCTGATTTCGTGTGCGCGACGGTGGGGGTCGACAATGTGTGCGAGCGCGCGGCGCTCGCGGACGGGGGTAAACTTATCTTCCCGAAGCTCGCTCACGGCGGCGTGACCGTCGCGTTTTCCAAGGTAACTTTCGAACTTTCGTTTAAGGAGCGGTGATGGGAAAGCTCTTCGTGGTGGGGATCGGCCCGGGCGGCCCCGACGGCATGACGATTGCGGCTCGGCGCGCGCTCGAGGCGGCCGACATCGTTGTGGGGTACACGAAATACGTGGAGCTCGCGCTCGCCGCCGTGCCTGACGCGGCGCATCTCGCGACGCCGATGATGCACGAGGTCGAACGGTGCCGCCTGGCGCTTTCGCGCGCGCAGAGCGGAGAAGCCGTGGCGCTCGTGTGCAGCGGTGACGCGGGCGTGTATGGCATGGCGAGCCCCGTGCTGGAGCTTGCGGAGGACTACCCCGATGTTGACGTGGAAGTTATCGCCGGGGCCACCGCGGCTCAGAGCGGGTCGGCGGTGCTCGGCGCCCCGCTTGCCCACGACTTCGCGGTCGTGTCGCTCTCCGACCTGCTCACGCCGTGGGATGTCATCGAGCGCAGGCTCGCCGCCGTGGCGAGCGCCGACTTCTGCATCTGTTTGTACAACCCGCGCAGCAGAAAGCGCGCCGACAGGCTCTCGCGCGCGGCGAAGATTATGCTCGAATGGAAGGCCCCCGACACGCTCTGCGGCTGGGTACGCAACATCGGGCGCGAGGGGCAGCAGTCGGGCATGTGCAGGCTCTCCGAGCTGGAGGAGTTCGACGCCGACATGTTCACCACCGTGTTCGTCGGCAACGCGGACACGAAGCGCGTAGGCGGCCGTATGGTCACGCCGCGCGGGTATCGGGAGATTCCATGCGAAAGGTAACGATCATCGGGGCGGGGCCCGGAAACCCCGACTTGCTCTCGCGTGCGGCGCTCGACGCGATCGACATCGCCGACGTGGTCATCGGCGCTCATCGCGCGCTTGTCGGCATCGACGTGCCGCCCGACGTGGTGAAATGCGAGCTCGTGAAGACGGCGGACATCGTCGCCGCGCTCATTGATGCGGCGTCGTGGCAGCGCGCCGTGGTCGTGATGACGGGCGATGTGGGGCTGTTCAGCGGCGCGCGCCGCCTGATGGAGGCTCTCTCCGGCGACGCGCAGGTGGACGTGCACGTCATTCCCGGCATAAGCTCAGCGTCGTATCTCGCCGCGCGCCTCGCGCGTCCATGGCAGGATTGGCGCTTCGCGAGCGCTCACGGCGTGGCGTGCGACATCGTGGCCGAGGCCGAGCGCGCAGGTGAGCTCTTCCTCGCCACGTCGGGCGGGGAAGACCCCTCGCGGCTTTCGGGCGAGCTTGTGCAGGCGGGCTTCGCGGACGCGCGCGTGACGGTGGCCGAGCGCCTGTCGTACCCCGATGAGCGCATCACCTGCGCGACCGCAAGTGAAATCGCAGGTCAGACGTTCGACGACTTGAACGTGATGCTTATCGAGTTCGCAGGCTGCGCCGGGTCGCCTGCGGGCTCTAGCGCAGCCTCCGAGGCGCCGGCCGGCGCGTCTGCGCCCGCGGCGGCTTCTTTCGCGGCGGACTCTGCGGGCGCATTCCGCGCCGCGAGCTCCCGCTGGCCGTACGCTTCCTCGGGCATTCCCGACGAGCTCTTCATCCGCGGCGAAGTTCCCATGACCAAGCAGGAGGTGCGCGCCGTCGCGCTCGCGAAACTGCGCCTTACCGCGACCGACACCGTGTGGGACGTCGGCGCCGGCACGGGGAGCGTGTCGATCGAGGCGGCGCTCGTCGCGCGAGCGGGGTCGGTATGGGCGGTCGAGCGCAACGCGGCCGGCGTGCGGCTCATTCGAGAGAACGCGGATGCATTCGGGTGCGGCAACGTGCATGCGGTCCCCGGTGTCGCCCCCGAAGCGCTCGCGAAACTGCCTGTCCCCGACGCCGTGTTCGTCGGCGGGAGCGCGGGCGAGCTTCCCTCCATCGTGGAGGCGGCGCTCGAGAAGAACTCGCAGGTTCGCCTGTGCGTGCCATGCGTCACCGTTGAGACGCTCACCGAGGCGTGCGCGCTCCTCTCGGGTTCGCGCTTTAAGGGGTTCGAGGCGTGCCAGGTGTCGGCCGCCCGTGCCGAGGCTGTAGGCTCGCACCATCTTATGAAGGCGCAAAACCCCGTGTTCCTCGTCAGCGCGCGTGGTGCGGGCGCGGATGCCGAGGAGCTTGCCGAAGTCGGCGCGCTTGCTGAGTCGCCTGTCGGGGAGGACCTCTCTGTCGAGGGGAACCCATCCGTTGAGGTGGTCTCGCTTGCTAACTGCAGCGCCGCAGGTGGGGAAGGCGGCGCCCGGTGAGCACGTCCATCCCGCGCTTCATGGTCGCTGCGCCCTCGAGCGGGAGCGGCAAGACGGTCGTAACGTGCGCGCTCCTGCGCGCGCTCGCGCACCGCGGCATTGCATGCGCGGCCTTCAAATGCGGCCCCGACTACATTGACCCGCTCTTTCATCGCCGCGTCGTGGGTGCGCGCTCGGGCAATTTAGACGGCTTCTTCACCGACGCCCCGACGCTGCGCGCCCTGCTCGCACGCGGCGCCGCGGGCGCGGATGTCGCGGTGCTCGAGGGGGTTATGGGCTTCTACGACGGCATGGCGCCCGGCGTGGCCGACGCGAGCAGCTACCAGGTTGCGCGCAACACGGAAACGCCGGTCGTTTTAGTGGTGAACGGGCGCGGGGCGTCTTTATCGCTCGCCGCTGTAATCCGCGGCATCGCCGAGTTCCTGCCTTGTGCGAACGTGCGCGGCGTCGTGCTGAACAAGACGAGCGCCGCTGCCTGCGCCTACGCGGCGCCTGCGATCGAGAAGCACACGGGCGTCGCGGTTTTGGGGAATATCCCCGCCGACGAGGCGTTCTCGCTCGAAAGCCGGCATCTGGGGCTTGTGACCGCCGACGAGGTCGAGCAGCTCTCCGCGCGCATCGACAAGATGGCCGAGCTGGTGGAAAAGAGCATCGACGTCGACCGCTTGCTCGAAATAGCGGCGACGGCACCCGATATCCGCGAGGAACCTTACCGGTTGGAGCCGATCGCGGGAGCGCGGCCCATCGTCGCCGTCGCGCGTGACGAGGCGTTCTCGTTCTACTACGAGGAGAATCTGCGCGCGCTCGAGGACCTGGGTTGCGAGCTGGCCTTTTTCAGCCCCCTGTGTGATGGCGAGTTGCCCCGGGGGACAAGCGCCCTCTATCTGGGGGGCGGCTACCCGGAGCTCCATGCGCGGCAGCTCTCCGAGAACGTGTCGATGCGCGGGGCGGTGCGGCGCGCGGTGGAATCCGGCATGCCGACGGTCGCCGAATGCGGTGGGTTTCTGTACCTGCAGCGCGAAATCGCCGATAGCGAGGGGTGGCGCTGGCCTGTTGCGGGCGCCCTTGAGGGCGCAAGCGAGAACGGGGGAAGGCTGTCCCATTTCGGGTACGTGGAGCTCACTTCCCAACGCGACGGGCTCTACGGGCCGCGCGGCACACGCATCCGCGCGCACGAGTTCCACTACTGGCAGTCCACCTGCCCGGGCGGCGACTTTTGGGCGCAGAAGCCCCGGCGCGACAAGGGCTGGCCGTGCATGACGACCACCCCGTCCCTGGTGGCGGGCTTCCCGCATGTGTACTATCCTGCGAACCCCGACGTTGCGCGCGCGTTCGCGTCTGCCGCAGCGTCGTTCACAGAGAGGAGGCGGCATGGCTGAAGCAACCGAAACCGCGCTTGCCTGCATCCGCGAGGAAGTCGAGCGCGCGTTCTCGTCGGCGCCGGGCGCCGTGCTCGAAGCCGCGCTTTCCCGGATCGCGCTCGCAGACGAGTGCGCCCGTGCCGCCGCGTACGCCGCGTGGGACTCCATCGCGCACCCCTTGGGGGGATTGGGCGACTTTGAAGACGCCGTCGCGTGTATCGCCGCAGCTCAGGGGAGCGCCGAGGTGGCCGAGTTTCCCCGTGCGCTCGCGGTATTCTTCTCCGACAACGGGGTCGTTGCCGAAGGCGTGTCGCAAAGCGGGCAAGATGTGACGCGAGCCGTCGCGCGCAACATGTGCGAGGGGGCCGCGAGCGCCTGCCGCATGGCGGCGTTCGCGAGTGCCGAGGTCGTGCCCGTCGACGTGGGTATGGCCCGGGGCATAGAAGACGCGCGCATGGTGCGCGCGAACGTGCGGCGGGGGAGCGGCAACATCGCTCTCGGCTCCGCTATGTCTCGCGATGGGGCCGTGCGCGCGATCGAGGTCGGAATCGCCGTCGCGTGCGGGCTTGCCCGCGCCGGCGTGCGCCTTCTCGCCGCGGGCGAGATGGGCATCGGCAACACGACCACCTCGGCGGCGGTGGCCGCAGTGCTCATCCGGGCGGACGCGCGGAGCCTTGTCGGGCGCGGCGCGGGGCTCTCGGACGCCTCGCTCGCGCGCAAGCGCGACGTGGTCGAGCGCGCTATCGACGCGAACTCGCCCGATCCCGCCGACCCGATCGACGTGCTCTCGAAGGTGGGCGGCTTCGACATCGCTGCGATGTGCGGCTTCTACCTGGGGGCCGCGGTCTCGAAGGCGCCGGCGCTCCTCGACGGGGTCATATCCTGCACGGCGGCCCTGTGCGCGGCGCGCCTGTGCCCCAACGCCTTGGGCTACCTCGTGGGCACCCACGCATCAAGCGAACCCGCAAGCCGGGAGCTCCTTCGCGAGCTCGGCATAAAGGCGCCCCTCGACGCAGGCATGCACTTGGGCGAGGGCGCGGGCGCCATGGCGTATCTCCCCCTTCTGGATTCGGCGCTGCGCGTGTACCGGGATGGGAAGACGTTCACGGCGACTGGCATGGCTGCTTACGAGCATTTCGAGGCCGGGAAATGACGGTGACGCTCGTCATCGGCGCCGCCGCGAGCGGCAAGAGCGCCTACGCCGAGTCCCTGTGCCTCGGGCACGACGGCCCTCGCGTGTACCTGGCAACGATGGAGCCCTTCGGGGAAGAGGGCGCCCGCCGCATCGCGCGCCATCGGGCGCTGCGCGAGGGCAAGGGGTTTTCCACCCTCGAGCGAACGCGTGACGTGGGCGCCGCAGTGTCCGGGCTTCCGCGCGGCTGCACGCTTCTATTGGAGGACGTGGGCAACCTGGTTGCGAACGAGCTTTTCGCGGAAGGCGGCTTGTCCCCACGTGACCCCGACGCTGCGGCGCGCGAGGTGCTCGGAGGCATCGAACGGCTCGCTCAGGCCGCTGCGTATACGGTGGTGGTCACCGTCGACGTGTTCGCCGATGAGATGCGCTACGATGAGGGGACCGAGGCATGGAGGCGCGCGCTCGCGCGCGTGAACGCGGGCGTGGCGGCGCTGGCCGACCGCGCAGTCGAAGTGGTATGCGGGATTCCCGTGTGGATGAAAGGCGAAGGACCTACAAGGTGAAGATAGCAAAGGCAATCGGCGCGGCGTTCGGAACGTTCTCGCACATCCCCGTCCCGAAATCGGCCTGGACCGATTTCGGGTCAACCCATGCGCTTGCCGCGTTTCCCCTGGTGGGCCTTGCGGAAGGGTTCCTCATGACGGTGTGGGGGCACGTGGCGAACCTGCTCGGCGTGCCCGCGACCATCGTCGCGGCCGTGCTCGTGGCGCTGCCTGTGGCGGTGACGGGAGGCATCCACCTAGACGGGCTCTGCGACACCTCCGATGCGCTTGCAAGTTGGGCCCCGCGCGAGCGAAAGCTCGAGATCATGCACGATCCGCGGGCGGGCGCCTTCGGGGTCATCGGTGTTGTTGTGTACCTTATTCTGCAGTTTTCCCTGTTCACCGCGCTGCCGCTTACGGCGGGGGCGTTCCTCGCGCTTCTGTGCTCGCTCGTGTTCTCCCGCGCGCTTTCGGGACTCGCCGTTGAATGCTGGCCTGCCGCGCGGGCGGACGGCATGGCCGCGGGGCTCTCGCCTGCGAAGAAGCGCGCGGCGATCGTCGTGCCGCTTTGCGCTTTCGCTGCGGCTTCGGCTGCAGGGATGGTCGCGTGCGCTCAGGCCGTCGGCGCCTTTATGGCGGTGGCGGGGCTTTTGGTGCTCGCGTGGTACCGCCATGTTGCCCTGTCCCGCTTCGGCGGGGTGACGGGGGATTTGGCCGGATGGTTTCTGCAATGGGCCGAGCTCGCGATGCTTGCCATGCTGGTGGTGGGGGGCATGCTCCTATGATGCTCGTGGTAGGTGGCGCGCATTCGGGGAAGAGGACCTTCGTGCGCGAAAAACTCGGGTTCGCGGCGGACGATTTCGTCGATGCGGCGCAGCTTGCGGAGGGCGGCGTGCCCGCGGCTTTTGCCGGCCGCGTCGCATACCGTGCTGAGGAACTCGTACGCGCGCTCGACGCTGACCGGGCGCTCGAGCGGCTGATCGGCTTCGACGCAGTGATTCTGCCCTTGGTCGGCTCGGGGGTCGTCCCCATGCGTGCGGAAGACGCCCAATGGCGCGAGCGCGCGGGGCGCCTGGGATGCGCGCTCGCTGCGCGCGCCGACGTCGTCGTGCGCATGACGTGCGGGATTCCCCAGGTCATCAAAGGAAACCTTGCCGATGCGCCTCGAGGGACGCAGGGCGCGGGTGCGCCTTTGGAAGTCGTCTTCGTGCGCCATGGTGCCACGGCGGGCACGGAAGACCATCGATACAGCGGGGCGGGCACCGACGAGCCCCTGTCGAGTGCGGGCGAGCGCGCTTTGCGCGACCTCGCGTGCGATCGTGACGTGTTCCGTGTTATCACGAGCGGCATGGCCCGCACCGACCAGACGGCGCGCATCCTCTTCCCGAACGCGGAGCTTATGGCGTGCCCCGGTCTGCGCGAGATGGATTTCGGCGACTTCGAGGGGCGAAGCGCCGCCGAGCTTAAAGAGGATGCGCGCTACCGCGCCTGGGTAGACTCCTGGTGCGAGACGCGCTGCCCGCATGGCGAGGGCAAGAGCGATTTCACCCGCCGCGTCGTCGCGACGTTTCGGGAGGCGTGCAAATCGGAGCGTGCCCAGGGGAGTGGGCGCGCCGTCTTCGTCGTTCACGCGGGTACCGTGAAAGCGCTGCTCTCCGAGCTTGCTGTCTCGAAAATGGGATACTTCGACGTGCATACCGAGCCGGGCGGCGCATGGGCCGCCACCTGGGATGGGCGCTGTCTTCGCGACGTTCGCCCCGCTTCGGGGGGCGATGCCCTGTGATGACGATTCTTGCCGTCGCCGCCGGGTTCGCGGCCGACCTTGCCTTCGGCGACCCGCGCTGGCTTCCCCATCCCGTCGTCGCCATGGGGCGCGCGATCACGTGGGCCGAAGGCCGCCTGCGGCGCGCATTCCCGCAAACGTCCGCGGGCACGCGCGCCGCAGGGCTTGTGCTCGCCGTGGCGCTTCCGCTTGCGTGTGGACTTTTGACCTGGGGAATCCTGCATCTTTGCGGCATGGTTCACTCCGGCTTGCGCTTCGTGGTCGAGGCATGGGCGAGCTATCAGATTCTCGCGACATGCGAGCTGCGCCGTCAGAGCCTGGCCGTGGCCCGTGCGTTCTCGAAGGGCGGCCTTGTCGCGGCGCGCGAAGCCGTCGGGCTCATCGTGGGACGCGACACGTCTGTTCTCGACGAGCAGGGCGTCGCGCGCGCCGCCGTGGAAACGGTGGCGGAGAACGCGAGCGACGGCGTCATCGCGCCGCTTTTCTACCTTATGATCGGGGGTGCGCCCTTGGGCATGGCGTACAAGGCGGTGAACACGCTCGACAGCATGGTGGGCTACAAAAACGAGCGCTACATCGACTTCGGCTGCGCCTCGGCGCGCCTCGACGATGCGGTGAACTGGATTCCCTCGCGCTTATCGGCCCTGCTCATGATCGCCGTGTGCCCGATCGTCGGGCTCGATGCGCACGGGGCGGCGCGCATCTGGCGCCGCGACAGGCGTCGCCATACGAGCCCGAACGCGGCACAGACCGAGTCAGCGTGCGCGGGCGCGCTCGGGCTGCGCCTGGCAGGACCCGCGGTGTATTTCGGCAAGCTCGTTGAGAAACCGACGATAGGCGACGCGTCCCGCGAAATCGAGTGGGGCGACATCGCCCGGGCGACAAGGCTCATGCTCGCTGCGTCCGTATGCGCGCTCGTCGTCTTCGGCGCCGCGCGCGCGGCGGTCGTGCTCGCCGTGGGGGCGATGTTATGAGGGAAGACCACGCCGCGCCCCGGGCTGCCGGGGGAATCCTGCGCGCCCGTACACATGGGGGCAGCGCGCAATCGCTCGGCATCGCTTGCGAAAGGGGCGCCTCCGACCTCATTGACTTCTCGGTGAACG
This sequence comes from Collinsella sp., assembly GCA_019414265.1. Classification (GTDB taxonomy): domain Bacteria; phylum Actinomycetota; class Coriobacteriia; order Coriobacteriales; family Coriobacteriaceae; genus Collinsella. The sequence continues at coordinate 8,542 of DXMJ01000004.1, forward strand.
TGAATCCGGCAGGCCCCTCGCCGCGCGCCGTCGCCGCAGCTTGCAAGGCGCTTTCTCGAATCGACGCCTACCCCGATAGGGAAAGTCTCGCCCTCGTTCGCGCCCTAGCGCGCGCCCAGGGCATTCCCGAAGATACTATCGTCTGCGGCGCGGGCGCGTCCGACATCATCTGGCGGCTCGCCGCGGCGGTGCGCCCGAAACGCATCGTCGTGTGCGCGCCGACGTTCTCTGAATATGCGGAGGCGGCATCGTACTACGGCGCATGCGTGCAGGAGTTCCCGCTCTCCGAAGCGGACGACTTCGACGTGCCCGCCTCCTTCGCCCGCGCGATCGAGGGGCCGGGAGACGTGGCGTACCTCTGCAATCCGAACAACCCTACGGGGCGCCTCGTCGACCCCCGTGTGATCGATGCCGCAGCTTGCCGCTGCGAGCAGGTGGGCGCGCTGCTCGTCGTGGACGAGTGCTTCCTCGGATTTGCGCCCGACGCCCGCGAAAGGAGCGTGGCCGCACGCGCCGTGTGTTCGCGCCATGTGGCCGTGCTCTCCGCGTTCACCAAGCTCTACGGAATGGCGGGGTTGCGGTTGGGATATCTGATCAGCGGAAACGCCCAACTCATCGAGGGGATTCGCCGGGCGGGGCAGGCGTGGCCCGTCTCCTCGGTCGCCGAGGCCGCGGGCATCGCCGCCCTGGAGGACGTTGAATACGTCTCACGCACGCGCGATGTATTGGCGGGCGAGCGAGCGTGGCTTTCTCACGAGCTCTCCTTGCTCGGGCTTTCCGTCGTGCCGTCGGATGCGAACTTCCTTTTAGTCCGCACGCCGGCGAAAGACATCCCCGAGCGCCTGTATAAACAGGGGGTTTTGGTCCGCACGTGCGAGTCGTTTTCGGTACTGTCCCGTTTCTGGTGCCGCGTCGCGGTGCGCACGCGCAAGGAGAATGCCCGGCTTGCGATGGCGTTCAGCCGTGCGCTTCGGGCGGAAGGCGCATCGGGCGAAGGCGAACCCGACGAACGGGGCGGCGCTTCTTGCAGCGGCGCTATGGCGGGCGCGGATGGCCGAGGCTCGGCGAAGGAGGTCGATACCCGTGGGTAGGGCGAAGCCCATCATGATCCAGGGCACCATGTCGAACGCGGGGAAGAGCCTGCTTGCGGCTGGGCTGTGCCGCGTACTTTCGCAGGACGGCCTGCGCGTGACTCCCTTCAAGAGCCAGAACATGGCGCTCAACAGCGGTGTCACGGCCGACGGGCTCGAGATGGGGCGCGCCCAGATCATGCAGGCCGAGGCGTGCGGCATCGCGCCCGACGTGCGCATGAACCCCATCCTGCTCAAGCCTGAAAGCGGCCACCGAAGCCAGCTCATCGTGGCCGGCAAGGCGCAGGGAGCCTTCGCTGCGAGGGACTACTTCGCGCGAAAGAAGGCGCTCATGCCGCAGATTTTGGAGGCGTTCGATTCGCTCGCGGAGGAAAACGACGTCATCGTCATCGAGGGCGCCGGCAGCCCCGCCGAAATCAACCTTGCCGAAAACGACATCGTCAACATGGGGCTCGCGCGCGCCGTGTCCTCCCCCGTGCTGCTCGCGGGCGACATCGACCCGGGCGGGGTGTTTGCCCAGCTCTACGGCACGGTCGCGCTCCTTGCGCCCGAGGACCGCGCGCTTTTGCGGGGGCTTGTGGTGAACAAGTTCCGCGGCGATGTGGAAATCCTGCGCCCGGGTTTGGCCCCGCTCGAGAAGATGTGCGGGGTTCCCGTCGTGGGGGTCGTGCCGTATCTTACGCTCGACCTGGACGACGAGGACTCGCTCGCGCCGCGCCTATCTGCCCGCGAGGCGCGCGGCGTCATCGACGTCGCCGTCGTGCGTCTTCCGCATCTGTCGAACTTCACCGACTTCGACCCGCTTTCGCGCGTGCCCGGCGTGGGCGTGCGCTACGTTTCCTCGACGACCGATCTGGGCCGACCCGACCTGGTGGTGCTTCCCGGCTCGAAGACTACGCTCGACGACGCGCGCTGGCTTGCGGCTAGCGGCATCGGGGCCTGTGTACGCGCGCTTTCGGGCACGGGCACGCCGGTGCTCGGCATATGCGGAGGCTACCAGCTTTTGGGAGACGAGCTTTCCGACCCGCACGGCAGGGAAGGCGCTGGCACCGCGCGCGGGCTCGGGCTCATCCCTGCAAGTACGGTGTTCAAGGAGGAAAAGCGCCTCGCCCAGTCGGAGCTGCGCATCACGGGCGCCCAAGGCGCGTTCTCGGCGTGGAACGGCATGACGGCGCGCGGGTACGAGATTCACGACGGCGAAACGACCGTCTCCTGCGCTCCTGCGGGCACGATTGGCGGCAAACCAGAAGGCGCGGCCTGCGGAAACGTGTTCGGAACCTATCTCCACGGCCTGTTCGACGAACCGGGGGTGGCGCTCGCCCTCGCGCGCTCGCTCGCGCGCATGCGCGGCCTGCCCGAGAACGTCGTGGGTGCTGCGGGCGCGGCGTCCGCGGCCGATCACCGTGCGCGCGAGTTCGACCGCCTGGCCGACGTCGTGCGCGGGGCGCTCGACATGGAGTATGTCTACCGCATTATCGAGGAGGGCGTATGATCCACGTGTATCATGGCGACGGCAAAGGCAAGACCACGGCGGCGATGGGCCTCGCCCTTCGCATGCTCGCTGCAGGCCGCCGCGTCGTCGTCGTGCAGTTCCTGAAAGACGGCGAAAGCGGGGAGGTGCGCCTGCTCGCCGAGCATTTCGGCGTGCCCGTGTTCGCGGGGAAGGTGTCGGACAAGTTTACCTGGTCGATGACGTCGGAAGAACTTGCCGCGACGTGCGAGCTGCACGATGGGAACCTCGCTTCCGCGCTCGCCGAGCTCGAGGGCGCGCAAGAGGGACTGCTCGTGCTCGACGAGGCGCTCGACGCGCTTTCGAAGGGGCTTGTCGACGAGGCGCTCGTGGACCGCGCGCTCGATATGTCCGCGCGCGGCGTCGAAGTAGCGCTCACCGGGCGCGCGCCTTCCCGCAAGATCGTGGAGAAGGCCGACTACATAACCGAGATGTGGTGCAAGAAACATCCCTACGAGCAGGGGATATGTGCAAGGGAAGGAGTGGAGTACTAGATGGATTCCAAGGAGATGGCGCCCGGCGACATCGAGCGGCGCAGCTTCGAGATCATCACCGAAGAGCTCGGCGGCCGCACGTTCCCGCCGCTCGAAGAGCCCGTCGTGAAGCGTGTCATCCACACCACTGCCGACTTCTCGTACGCCGATTCCCTCGTGTTTACCCATGACGCCGCGCACTGTGCGCTCGACGCACTGCGCGCAGGGGCCACGGTGCTCACCGACACGAACATGGCGCTCGCAGGCATAAGCAAGCCCGCGCTCGCGAAGCTCGGCTGCAAGGCCGTGTGCTTCATGGCCGACCCTGATGTCGCCGCGGCTGCGCGCGCCGCGGGCACGACTCGCGCCGTTACGAGCATGGACAAAGCTTGCGGCATCGAGGGTCCGCTCATCGTGGCCGTCGGCAACGCTCCCACAGCACTTCTGCGCCTCGCCGAGCTCATGGACGCGGGGAAGATCGCGCCCGCGCTCGTCGTTGGGGTGCCGGTCGGGTTTGTGAACGTGGTCGAGGCGAAAGAGGAGCTACTCGCACGACGCGTGCCAGCCATCGTCGCGAGGGGTCGCAAGGGCGGCTCGACCGTGGCGGCTGCCATTATGAACGCGCTGCTCTACCAGATCACGCGCCCAGGCGGCCCGAAGTGACGGCGCCCGCATCCGCGCCGGCGCTGCGCATCTTCGCCGGCACCACCGAGGGCCGCCTTCTGTGCGAATGGGCGAGCAGGGCGGGCATCCCCGCCCGTGCCTACGCGGCAACCGAGTACGGAGGCGAGCTTTTGGGCGAGCTTCCGGGCATCGAGGTGCATGCGGGCAGGCTCGACGATGCCGACATGGAGCGCGAGCTTTCCGGCGCGTGCATCGTTGTCGACGCCACGCACCCCTTCGCTACGCTCGCAAGCGGCAACATCCGGGCCGCTTCGCTCGCCGTGGGTGCACGATGCCTGCGCCTTGCGCGCCCGGTCGAGGCGCTGCCCAAAGGCGTCGTGCCGGTCGCGTCGATCGCCTGCGCGGCGCGCTTTCTCTCCGAGAACCCGGGTCGCGCGCTTCTCACGACGGGGAGCAAGGAGCTTGCTCCCTACACGAGCGTCGCCGATTTCGCGGAGCGCTTCTTCGTGCGTGTGCTCCCGCTGCCCGGTGCTATAACGAAGTGCATCGACGCGGGGTTTTCGCCGTCGCACGTCATCGGCATGCAGGGGCCCTTCACCCGCGAGCTCAACGAGGCGATGCTTCGGCAGGTGGGCGCCCAGTGGCTTGTGACTAAGGACTCGGGAACCGTAGGCGGCACGGCCGAGAAGCTCGCCGCCGCGCGCGACGTGGGAGCGCGCTGCATCGTGGTCACCCGTCCCGCCGAGGGAAGCGGGGCCCTTTCGCTTCGGGAAGTGGAAGACGCGCTCTTACGGGAGTTCGCGCGCTAGGCGCTTGCCGCGCCTGCGCGCCCTCCCGCCCGCGAGGAGGAGCGTCCCGAGCAAGCTCGACCCGTACAAGCCCGTCATCCATCAATAGCTCGAGGACGACGCCCAGAACTGGCGCAAACAGCCCTTCAATAAGTTGCGGTGAAATAGTGTCTGTTTTTGCTGCTAGATAGCATATTCAGCCCCTAATTCACCGCAACTTGTTGGTGGTGGCTTACTGGTAGCTGGTGGTGGCTTACTGGTAGCGTAGGCACTCCACCGGGTTGAGCTTTGCCGCGCGGCGAGCGGGGTAGAAGCCAAAGATTACGCCGATGCCGACGGAGACGGCGAAGGCCAGCAGCACCGTGGCGATTGAAAAGCTCGGTGTGATTTGCCCGCTGGCGCCGAGCTCGCTGAGAACCCCTGATCCTGCTGCAAACATCGCGAGGCCCCAGGCCAGCAGATAGCCAATCAGGACACCCAGCAGGCCACCGGTGACGCACAGTGCCGAGGATTCGGCCAAAAACTGCGCGGTGATATCGCGGCGACTGGCGCCCAAGGCACGGCGAATACCGATCTCGCGGATGCGCTCAGTCACGTTGGTAAGCATCATATTCATAATGCCGATTCCGCCGACAAGCAGTGAGATACTGGCGACAGCGCCCATGATGAGCGAGAAGGCGCCCATAAACGAGTTGAGTGCATCGATGGCGCTTTTCATGGAGGTCGCCGATACGCTGTCGTACTCATCATCCTCCGAGATGCCCTTCATCGCGCGCACCTTAGACTCGATGGTCTTGCAGAGCTCGTCCATGTCTGTGCCCTCGGCGGCAAGTGCCGTCACGCTGGGAAATGAAGGATTCTCGTCGCCAAACAGGCCGGAGATGGTTTCGCGTGGCATATACAGCGTGAGCGAGCCCATGGAGTCGCTGCCGCCATCAATCACGCCTACAATCTGCACCTCGCCGTTGGACACCTTGATGGTTTTCCCCAGTGCGTCCTGTTCGTTGCCGTAAAGCTGATCGGCGCCGCCGCGGCTGATGAGCGCCACGCGCGAGCCTGATTGAGACTCTGCCTGTGAATAGACACGTCCCGCAACGAGCTTGCTGGCGCCCACGGCATCGAGCATGTCGCTATCGACGCCGTGTGCCATGACGGTATAGCTTTTATCCCCGACCTTGTACTCGGAATAGGCGCTATCGACGATGCCGATCTGCTCAATCTGCGGCACCAGTTTGCGAAGCTTTTCCACATCCGAATCGGTGAGTTCTTGGGACGAATAGATCTCTACCATGCGGGCTGCATTGAGGCCCAGGCTGTTGACCAGGCTGTTTTGGATACCGCCGATGAGCGAAGTCATGGCGATGACCGAGGCGATGCCAATGACGATGCCAAGGATGGTGAGCAGGCTGCGTCCCTTGTTGGCCTCGAGCGAGTGAAGGGCTTCTTGGACAAGATCGCGGGTGCTCATGCCTTCGCTCCTTTCGGCTGATTGGTGGTTGCAGAAATCGCGGGCAGGTTTTTGACGGCCCCGCGTAACGTATTCGGTGTATGCGCGACATATGCGCCGTCATGGATTCGCCCGTCACGGATGGTTACGGCTCGATCGGCCTCGGCGGCGATGCCGGGGTCATGCGTGATGAGTACGATGGTCTTGCCGCGTTTCTGGAGCTTGTGGAAGGTTTCCATGACGAGCGCCCCGGTTGTCGAGTCTAGATTTCCCGTTGGCTCGTCGGCCAAAATGATGGGCGGGTCGTTGACGAGGGCGCGCGCGATGGCGACGCGCTGCATCTGTCCGCCCGAGAGTTCCGATATGCGGTGGTCCCAATGGTCGACCGGCAATGTGACGGCTTGCAGCGCGTGCACGGCGCGCATCTCGCGCTGGCTGCGCGGCACATTGGTGTAGGACAGCGGCAGCATGACGTTTTCGATCACCGTCAGACGCGGCAGCAAGTTAAAACTCTGAAAGACAAAGCCGATGCTCAGCGCGCGCACCTCGGTGAGCTCATCATCGTCGAGCTCGGCGACGTTGAGCCCTTGCAGGAAATAATCACCCGCCGTCGGCTTGTCCAGGCAGCCCAGGATGTTCATGAGCGTCGACTTGCCCGAGCCCGAGGGGCCGGTGATGGCGACGAACTCACCGGGGTTCACCGCCAGGCTCACGTTGTGCAGGATGTGGGCGCAACCGGCCTCGCTCTCAAAGATGCGGTGCACGTTGCGGATGTCGATGACGGGACGCATTACTTGCCCTCGTCGGCAGACATATTGTCGCCGCCGTCTGCCGTCATGCCTGCGCCGGTATCCGTCACGATGGTGTCGCCGTCGCGTAACTTGGTAACCGGGACGTCTGGGTTGATCTCGTTGCCCTGGTCGTCGCGCTTGACCTGCGTCTTACCGACTACAGCCTCGTTGTCGTTTTGCGTCACGACGGTCACCTTCACGCGGCGCGTCTTCTTGCCTTCCGAATCGGTGGCCAGATTGACGTAATAGTGCTCGCCATCTTCGGTCATCAGCGCCATGGTCGGCACCATAACCACGTCGTCGAGCTTCTCGGTCACTACCGAGACCTCGGCAGTCATACCCGGCTTAAGGCGACTGTCGGGTGCTTCGATGAGGATGTCGACGTTAAAGGTCACGCTGCCGCCGCTACCGGAGCCGGAGTCAGAGTTTGCCACCGAGGCGATAGCCGTGACGGTGCCCTGGCTCACGATATCGGGAAACGCGGGATAGGTCACGTTGGCGCTTTGGCCCACGGCAATTTTGGCGATATCCTTTTCGCCCACCTGAACCGTCACCTTCATCTTGGACAGGTCGGCGATTTGCATGCACTGCTTGCCGCCGCTCGTGTCGCCTTCGCCCATGATCGTGCCTCCGGTCACCGTGGCACCGACTTTGGCGTTGAGCTCGACGATGTTGCCCGAACTGGGGGCCTTTACGGTGCGCTCGGCCGCCTTTGCAGTTGCCTGCTCCAGCGTTGCCTGGGCCGAGGCGAGGTTGCGCTGGGCGGTCGAGACGGCATTTGCGTTGGCGTTTGCGTCCGATGGGCCGGTCGATCCGTCACTGTCCGTTGTCGGTGCGGCCTGTGCGGCCGCGAGTGCCACCTTTGCATTGTTCAGGTCTTCCTGGGCGGCCGCGACCGCGCGCTGCGCCTCGGAAACAGCGCTATCGAGCGCGTCGTTCTTAATGGTCATGAGCACGTCGCCCTCGTTGACGCTCTGTCCGGCCTGCACGTTGATCTTTTCAACCGTACCGTCGACAGAAGGGGAGACGACCGATGCCGAGATGGGCTTAAGCTGCCCCTTGGCTTCGACTGTGGTGGTAAACGTGCCTTCGGTGACCATGTCGGTCACCGGTCCGTTGGTGCCTGCGGGTTGCGCGTTGATGACCAGCGTTGCGATGATGACAATGAGCGCGATGGCAACAACGACGCCGGCGGCAATACCGCGTCGAATCAGCTTTTTGCGTCGACGTTCGGCACGTTTTGCCTTGAGCTTGGCATATGCCTCTTCATCGGAAATCTCGGCCGTATCGTTCGTGCGTCCGTTCTGCTTGTCGGCATGTACGTTTGTAATCAGAGGAAGCGTTTCGGCGGCATCTTCGGGCGTGTGCTCGGTATCATTCGGGCCCGGGGTGATCGTGGGGACATTCGGCATAGCGTCTCCTTTATAGAAAGTTCCTCAATAAGTATATGCGCCCGTCGCGTAAGGCGGGCGCATATGGCGGATTCTTTCGGAACTGTTAGATTGGTCGCAGCGGCTCCACGTTGTGGGAATGCGCGCGTTGCACTACGAGTGGACAACCACGCACAGGCCGACTTTGATGCAGTCGTGAAGTGCCTTTGCATCGGCCAGGCGCAGGTTGATGCAACCGTGGCTGCCGCACCACTTGTAGGAGTTGGGGTCGCCGAAACTCTTGTCGTTTTGCCACGTTGCATCGTGGAAGCCGACCATGTTTCCCTCAAACGGCATCCAATAGCTTACCGGGCTCTCGTATTTGGGCTTACCGGTCTCGGGGTCCTTGGTACCGATAAGCTTGCTGGCGCCATCGTTGCTGTTGATCTGCCATACTCCCTCGGGGGTGGCGTCCTCGCCCGGCTTTCCAGAGATAAAGTTGGCCTCCCACACGATATTGCCGCTCTCGTCGTAGTAGCGCGCGTGCTGCTCGGACAGATCGACGTCGATATACGCCTTCCAGTCGGGCTCTCCCTTTGCGGTAAAGGTGTCGGCCTTCTGGGAGTACTTGATCTCGATTTCGCCGGTCTGCTTGTTGTTAATGGCGTCCTCGACCTGCTTGGCGAGCGAGCTGCTGTCGATGGACCAACCAAAGTCGCCGCCTTCGACGGCGCACTGCTTGCCATCGGCGCGCGTCCACCAGCGAGTGGAGCCCACGGTGTTAAAGCCGTTGGCGAGCTCGGCTGCCCAGCTGCTGATCTGCGACGTATCGAGCGTAGGTTTGGCCGGATCGGCAAAGCTGATCCACTGCAACACGGAGCTGCCATCAACTTTGCCGGCATCCTCGCCGTTGAGCTTGAGGGTCACGTTGACGCCCAGGAAGTTGTTGGCGGCATCGCATGCGGCCTGAATCTGATCATCGGTCAGCGTTCCGTTGAGCGGCTCATAGGCATCGTTGCCGAGCTTGGAAAGATCTACGGTCTCGGCCAGCGAGGCAAGCTCGAGCTCGGCATACTTAATGACATGCTCGCGGTTGAGTTTTTCGTTGGAGCGCGCCTTCTCGACGGTAAACTTGCCGGCCTGCTCGTCATAGGAGCTATTGGCCTCGAACGCGCCCGAACGCCTCTCGTTAAACTCATCGATGGCGGTGCCCAGATCCTTCTCAAACTGCTTTTGGTCAAAGGTATCGGAGAGCATGGACAGGTCGACGTCTTGATCAAGATCTACTTCGTTGGAGGTAGCGGTTGTTTTGGTCTTGCCGCTTAAGGATTCTACAAGGCGGACCGGCCATACAAAGGCTTCGTTGTGGTTGATGATCTCTTTTGCGGCAGCTTCGCCGTCGACGATGGGCTCATCGGACTCGGGCTGATAGGTCCAGCTAAAGTCATCGCCCGCCACGGTGAGCTTATAGTGCTTCCACGCCGAGTTGACCTTGGTGGCGGCAGACGAAGCGTTGGAGAACGAGACGTCGACGCCGGCGATGGTGGTGTTGGGGTAGGCTACCTGCGAAAACGCTACGACGCCTACGATATAGACAATGACGATAAGACCCAGGAGGACAAAGAGCGTCGTCTTTTTGCCCGACTTATTGTTCCCGGTGGGTTTGCGCGCGGGGCCGCGATCGCCTCGACCGTGCGTGGGGGGCTGCTTGGGCGTATTGCCGTTTGCCTGGCGCTGCTGGTTCGGGCGTTGCGAAGCGTTTGCCGCACCACGCTGCTGACCGTGGCTCGGCGCGATAGGACGCGGCGACTGAACGCCGCCGGTGTGCCTGCTCGGCTGCTGCGGATCGGGAATCAGTTGAGTTCGATCGTTTTGCGACATCGTGTGCATATCCTTCGAATTTCGCCTTGCGGCTCATCGTGTTTTTACTGGGCTTGCATTATAGCGATTACCTAGTTGATTGTGGTATGGAAACGGTGGCATTCAAAAGAGGTGGGACATTTGTCCCACCTTCGAGTCGTTCTTTGTCGCTATCCGCACACACCGCATTTTGCACAGGCCGAAAGTGCGGCCGGAGCCTGCGCGATGCCGCCCTTTGCCGTCTCGCGCAGCGTGGCCGGCAACGCGTGGCCCACCGAGAGCATGACGTGTGCCATCTGGTCAAACGGCACCAGGCTCTTAATGCCGGCGAGGGCGAGTTGTGCGGAGCTAAAGGCGGCTGCCACGCCGATGGCGTTGCGGTTTTGGCAGGGCACCTCCACGAGGCCACCGACGGGGTCACAAACGAGGCCCAGCAGATTACTCAGCGCGATGGAACTGGCGTCGAGCGCCTGCTCGGGTGTGCCGCCGAGCATCTGCACTAGCGCGGCGGCGGCCATGGCGGCCGCACTTCCGACCTCGGCCTGACAGCCGCCCTCGGCGCCGGCGACGCAGGCGCTCGTGGTGAGGTTGAGGCCGATGGCGGCTGCGCAGTAGAGCGCGTCCATGACCTGCTCGTCGTCGAGCTGAAGGTGATCGGCGAGCGCCAGCACGCAGCCGGGCACGACACCCGCGGAGCCTGCCGTGGGAGCGGCGACGATCACTCCCATCGTGGCGGAGCGTTCGAGCACGGCCATCGCGCGGGCCACGGCGTCGGTTTGAACGGTGCCCATCAGGCTCGTGCTCAAATCGTTGCGGCCGGTGGCATCGACGAGTTTAGCCTCGCCGCCGATAAGCCCGCCGAGCGATTGCTGCGGATTGACGATGGGGGTCGTGGTCTCCTCGCGCATGACGTCGAGCACGCGGCGCATGGCGGCGACGGCGTGGGCCTCGCCGGTCAGACGTGCCTCGCGCACGGCCATGACGGCGCCGATGTTGAGCCCCAGTTCCTCGCACGCATCGAGCAGCTGCTCGCCGTCGTCGAAGATTTCCTTTGCCGAGACGCCGGGGGAGAGCGACGAGGCAGAACCGGGGAGTTCGATAAAGGTCGCGTAATCGACATTGTCGAGCTTGCGGAGCATGGGGACGACGGTGTCGTCGGGGGCGCCGTCGGTCTCAAAGACGGAGTAGGCCTGGCCGCCCACTTCGGTGCGGTAGGTGCGGCAGAAGGCGATGTTCACATGGGCGTAGGCGAGCAGGTTGGTGAGCGCTGCGAGCACGCCGGGGACGTCCTGGTGCGCCACGAAGAGCGTGGAATACATGCCCGAGATGTCGACGCCGACGCCGTTAATGCGGCTGATGCGCATCTTGCCGCCGCCTAAGCTCTCGCCGCGGACCTGCGCCGTGGCGCCCGTGGCGTCGACCATATCGATGTCGACGGTGTTGGGGTGGATGGAGGCGTCGTCGCCCTTGATGTCAAAGTGATATTCGAGGCCCTGCCCACGTGCGAGGTCAAAGGCCTGCTTGATGTTCTCGTCATCGGTGTCGAGGCCCAGAATGCCCGCGACGAGAGCGCGGTCGGTGCCGTGGCCGCGGTAGGTGTGGGCGAAGGAATTCCACAGGCCAAAGGTGACTTTGGTGATGCGGCCTTCCAGCAGGCTGGCGGCAACTTGTGCGCAGCGCAGGGCGCCAGCGGTGTGCGATGAGCTGGGGCCGACCATGACGGGGCCCAAGATCTCGAATGCCGAGGTCGTAGCTAGTGTTTGCGGCTTGCCTGCCATATGCGCTCCTGTTCTATCCCGTCGTTCCGAGGACTTTGGTATTTGATCGCCTGCTCTACAGTCCTGGCTCACACGGAGGCCACATTAAGTGGCCTCCGGCTCGTGCGGAACTCGCGATCGACCAAATACCAAAGCCCTCGGAACTTAGGATACATGGTAGGGGCACGCTTGCTGCAAAATTCATCAGCTGGGAACCTATTCTGTGTCCCATGTCGACTCATCTTCGCCACCGGTTAATATAAAAGAGGTACCGGTTGTTCCGGTACCTCTTTTTGGCGTGTTTCTATTTGGCTGTGGCTTTTCTCGTTAGCTTACAGGCCGCAGGCTGCTTTGAGTTCTTCGACTCGGTCGGTCTTTTCCCAGGTGAAGTCGGCGCCTTCGCGGCCGAAGTGACCGTAGGCTGCCGTCTTTTCGTAGATGGGGCGACGCAGGTCTAGGTCGCGGATGATTGCGCCCGGGCGCAGGTCGAAGGTTTTCTCAACGGCCTCAACGATCTTGTCCTCGGCAACATGCGCGGTACCGAAGGTGTCGACCATGATTGAGAGGGGCTTGGAAACGCCGATGGCGTAGGCAAGCTCGACTTCACAGCGGTCGGCCAGACCGGCGGCGACCACGTTCTTAGCGACCCAGCGCGCGGCATACGCGGCGGAACGGTCGACCTTGGTGCAGTCCTTGCCGCTAAAGGCGCCACCGCCGTGACGGCCGTAGCCGCCGTAGGTGTCGACGATGATCTTGCGGCCGGTGAGGCCCGTGTCGCCCATGGGGCCGCCCACGACAAAGCGACCGGTGGGGTTCACGTAGATCTCCGCGTTGTCCCACGGCATGTTCTCGGCGGCCATGACCGGGGTGATGACGTGCTCGATGAGGTCGGCCTTGATCTTGCCCATGTCCTCGATCTCGGCGGCGTGCTGCGTGGAGATGACGATGGTCGTGACCTCGACGGGCTTGCCTTCCTCGTAGCGCACGGTGACCTGGGTCTTGCCGTCGGGACGCAGATAGGCGAGGGTGCCGTCGTGACGCACGGCGGCCAGGCGCTCGGCCAGGCGGCTCGCCAGGTAGTGCGGCATGGGCATGAGGGTCTTGGTTTCGTTGGAGGCATAACCGAACATCATGCCCTGGTCGCCGGCGCCGATCAGGTCGATCGGGTCGGTGGTAGCGCCGGTCTGGGTCTCGAAGGACTCGTCAACGCCCTGGGCGATATCGGGCGACTGCTCGTGGATGAGGCTCATAACGCCGCAAGTGTCGCAGTCAAAACCGAACTTGGCACGGTTGTAGCCGATGCGGCGGATAACACCGCGGGCGATTTCCTGTACGTCGACGTAGGCCTGGGTGCGAATCTCGCCGGCGACGATGACAGTGCCGGTGGTCACGAGGGTCTCACAGGCGCAACGGACGTTCTCAACGTTGGCAGGCACGCCGTTGGGGGCGATGTAGCCCTGCTCCTGGAGCTCTATTTCTTTGGCGAGGATTGCGTCGAGGACGGCGTCGCTGATCTGATCAGCGATCTTATCGGGATGACCTTCGGTCACCGACTCTGACGTAAAAACAAAGGACCCGTGTTGGGGTGGAATGGAACGAAGTTCTTCTGACATGATTGTCCTTTCAAAAACGTGTCCCAGCGACCGTTACCATTCCGCCGGGCTCTCTATGCAAGGGCACATCATAGCGCGTAAATCAAACATTCACACCCTTTCCGCACCTACTCATTGGGGACAGACTTAATTACTCATTGGGGACAGACTTAATTACTCATTGGGGACAGACTTAAATGACCAGTCTTAAACCAAGAATGTCCCCAATGACTACAACGACTGGTCATTTAAGTCTGTCCCCAATGAGTAGTCCCCAATGACTGGGTCGGTGCCCTTTGTGCGGAGGTTGCTTTGATGCTTTATAATGGTGCGGTTAGACATCCATCCTGCAATCGAGGAGATTTCCATGGCATCAGACGTTCGCGTCCGCTTTGCACCCTCACCGACGGGCAAGCTGCACATCGGCGGCGCCCGCACCGCTATCTATAACTGGGCTTTCGCCCGTGCAAACGGCGGCACGTTCATCCTGCGCATTGACGACACCGACCCCACCCGCTCTACCGACGAGAACACGCAGATTATCCTGCGCGCCATGCGTTGGCTGGGCCTGGACTGGGACGAGGGTCCCGAGGTGGGCGGCGATTTTGGCCCCTACGCCCAGACCGAGCGCCTGGACCTGTACAAGCAGGCCGCCCAGAAGCTTTGGGACGAGGGCAAGGCCTATCCCTGCTTCTGCACCAAGGAGCAGCTCGACGCCGATCGCAAGGCCGCGCAGGAGCGCAAGGACCCCTTCCAGGGCTATCAGCGCCGTTGCCGCGACCTTGATCCCGAGGAGGCCCGCCGTCGCATCGAGGCCGGCGAGTCCTACGTCCTGCGCATCAAGGTGCCCGAGGACCGCGGCGACGTCGTCATCCACGACGCCGTTCACGGCGAGGTGACCTTCGACGCCAAGGAGCTCGACGACTTTGTCATCTTCCGCTCCGATGGCACGCCCACGTACAACTTTGCGACCGTCGTCGACGACGCCATGATGAAGATCACCCATGTCATCCGCGGCGACGACCACCTCTCCAACACCCCGCGTCAGGTCATGGTCTACGAGGCCCTCGGCGCGCCCGTGCCCACGTTCGCCCACATCTCCATGATTCTGGGCGCCGACGGCAAGAAGCTCTCCAAGCGCCACGGCGCCACCTCAGTGGAGGAGTACCGCGACGCCGGCTACCTGTCCGACGCTTTCGTCAACTATCTGGCGCTGCTCGGCTGGTCGCTTGACGGCGAGACCACGATCATTCCGCGCGATGTCCTGGCCAGCAAGTTCTCACTCGACCGCATCTCCAAGAACCCGGCGACCTTCGACCCCAAGAAGCTCGACTGGGTCAATGCCGAATACATCAACGGCATGTCCGATGCCCAGTTTGCCGACGAGATCATGGTCCCCGAGCTGCACGAGGCGGGTCTCATCGAGGGCAACGTCGAGTACGGCGAGGACTGGATTGACGCACTCGCTGCCATCGTCAAGCCGCGCACCAAGATGCCGGCCGACGCCGTGACCGTCGCCGCTCCCATCTTTGCTACGGCCGAGACGCTCGAGTATGACGAGAAATCCGTTAACAAGGGCCTGGCCAAGGAGGGTATGGGTTCAATTCTGGACGCCGCCAAGGCCGCGCTCGAGGGCGTGGACGAGTGGACAGCCGCGAACATCGACGCCGCGCTTGAGCCGCTTCCCGAGCAGATGGACCTCAAGAAGCGCGTGGTGTTCCAGGCCGTGCGCGTCGCCGTTTGTGGCAACATGGTGAGCCCTCCGCTGGGCGAGACCATGGCGCTCGTCGGCCGTGACGACTGTCTGGCGCGTATCGACCGCGCCCGCACGATGGCGCTGTAGTCGCTGCACAAACGTTTGTATCCGAGCCCCGTTCACCCCGAGCGGGGCTCTTGTTTCTGTACCGATGAGTGGGTTGCTGGGACATAATAATCAGTAGTGTTTGTCCCAGCTCTTTCAGGTCTGTTCGTTAGAGGTGGTGTATGGCTCAACAACTGTCGCTGTTTGGTTCACCGGAACCGGAGGAGTCTCCGGCGGCACCGGCATCCGCTGCTGCCTCGGCCAAGCCCGAGCCTGCACCTGAGCCCATTGCCGCCTACGCGAGCGTGGTTCTCGACATTCCTACCCGAGCGCTGTCCGAGCCATTCGCCTACTGCATTCCCCAGTCCCTTGCCAACGAGGCGCAGATCGGATCCACGGTCCTGGTTCACTTTGGTAACCGTGCCGCCGCGGGCTATGTCGTCGACATTGCGCCTGAGCTGGGCGACCTGCAGGGTAACAACGCCCTCGACCCCGCGCGCATTAAAGCCGTCGAGGCTATCCTCAGCAAACCGCTCTTTACCGCCGAGGCTGCACGCATTGCGCGCTGGATGAGCCGCGAGTATGTCGCGACGCTTTCCGAGTGCCTGCGCCTGTTTTTGCCACCGGGCGGCAGCCCGCGTGTGGTCAAGGGCGACGACGGCGTGTGGACGGTTGAACGTCCAGCCGTCAAACCCATCCAAAACCGCTGGGTGATGCTTACGCCCGAAGGCTTTGACTACACGCCACCCAAGACCGCGGTCCGCCAGCGCCAACTCATCGAGGCGCTCCAGTGTGGTCCTGTCACGACGCGCGACCTCAACCTTCTCTATAACAGTATGTCGGCGACCATCAAGTCGCTCGAAAAACGCGGCGTCGTGGTGGTGGAAGAGCGCCGCGCCTGGCGTGGCTGCAGCGAGCAGACCACGCTGTCCTCGGCAAGCGGCAAGGCGCCGGTCTCCCTTACCAACGGCCAGCAACAGGCACTCGCGCAGATTGAGCGCGCCCGTCTGGACGCTCATGGCGACGTGGTGCTGGTCGACGGCGTCACCGGCTCCGGCAAAACCGAGGTTTACCTCTCCGCCATCGAGCGCGTGCTCGCAGCCGGTCGCTCTGCCTGCGTGCTGGTGCCCGAGATCTCACTGACGGCCCAGACCGTCGGCCGCTTCCGCTCGCGCTTTGGTGAGACGGTCGCGGTTTTCCACTCGCGTCTTTCGGCTGGCGAGCGCCTGGACCAGTGGGACATGGTTGCCAGTGGCGCCGCGCGTGTGGTCGTGGGAGCTCGTTCGGCGCTTTTTTGCCCGCTCAGCGACCTTGGTCTCATCATCATCGACGAGGAGCACGAGACTAGTTACAAGCAGGGCTCCAGTCCGCGCTACCATGCGCGCGAGGTGGCAGCCGAGATGGCGCGCCGCTATCGCTGCCCGCTCGTGCTGGGGTCGGCCACGCCTTCTGCCGAGGCCCTCGACCGCTGCCGCCGCGGCATGTATAACGGTGCCACCTGGACGCGTGTCGAGATGCCCGAGCGCCCCGGACACGCCGTGCTGCCTACGGTCCGCATTGCCGACCTGCGTCGCGAGTTCGCACACGGCAGCCGCTCCATGTTCTCAAAACCGCTGATGGAAGGCCTGGAGCGTGTGGTCGAGCGCCGCGAAAAGGCCGTGCTGCTGCACAACCGCCGCGGTTTTGCGCCGTTTTTGATGTGCCGCGAGTGCGGCTGCGTTCCCACCTGCAACCACTGCTCCACCGCGCTTACGTATCACGAGCGCACGCACACGCTGCAGTGTCACACATGCGGTTCGTCTTGGCGCGTGCAGCCGTATCCCGCGCCCACGAGCCGTTGCCCCAAATGTGGCAGTCGCTACCTGGCAAAAATGGGGCTGGGCACTCAGCAGATCGAGGACGCGCTGCACCAGATGCTGCCCGAGGACGTCGCCATTATTCGCATGGATGCCGATTCCACGCGCGGCAAGGATGCGCACAAAAAGTTGCTCGAGCAGTTCGATGCCGCCGATTGCGCGGTGCTGCTGGGCACCCAGATGATTGCCAAGGGCCTCGACTTTCCCGAGGTCACGCTTGTGGGCGTGGTCAATGCAGACTTTGCGTTAAAGCTGCCCGATTTTAGAGCAGGGGAGCGCGCCTACGATTTACTGGAGCAGGTCGCCGGCCGTGCCGGTCGCGGCGATCGTCCCGGTGAGGTGATCATCCAGACCTACCTGCCCGAGGATCCGGTCATTCGCGCCGTCGCTAAGCACGACCGTTCGATCTTTACCGACTACGACCTGGACCAGCGCCGCGACGCCCTGTATCCACCGTTCGTGCGTCTGGTCAACATTTTGGTGTGGTCGGCGAACCGAGACGACGCGCAAGACTACATCGGCCGCATCGCCAAGCTCCTCAAGCGTCGCTGGCATGCCGCCGCGCCCGATTTTTTGCGGGCAGGGAGTGCCGCGCCGCAGGTGCTGGGCCCGGCTTCGTGTGTAATCGAGAGAGCCAAGGACCGTTACCGCTTCCATCTGCTTGTGAAGTCGCCCGTGGGGTACCATGTCTCTGATGATATCGACGCCTGCCTCAAAGAGGTGGGCTCCGTGCGCGGCGTGAGCGTGAGCGTTGACGTCGACGCCTATGATTTGATGTAACAACCTGAAAGGATGGCCATGGAAGCCAACGGAATCGTACTGTCGCCCGACCCTCGTTTGCGCCAGGAGTGCGCCGTCATCGAGGAGATCAACCCGGCGATCGAGGCGCTTGCCGAGAAGATGAAGAAGATGATGTTCGAGAACGGCGGCTGCGGCCTGGCTGCTCCGCAGATCGGCGAGCTCATCCAGCTCGTCACCATCGACTGCGACTACACCGACAAGAACGACTATGACCCGTACGTGCTCATCAACCCCGTGATCGTGGAGCAGAGCGACCATCTGGTGCCGTTTAGCGAGGGCTGCCTGTCCATCCCTGGCATTAGCTGCGAGATCGAGCGTCCCGACCATGTCGTCGTCGAGGCGTACGACTTGGACGCAAACCTGATTCGCTACGAGGCTACGGGCGACCTGTTCTGCGTGTGCCTGCAGCACGAGATCGATCACCTGCATGGCAACACTATGTTCGAGCGACTGAAGCCCATGCAAAGGCTCAAGGCCGTCAAGGAGTACCAGGACGCCCTGGCCCGCGGCGCTCGACCGGGCGAGACGGAGTAGGTTTGTCCGTCCCCGGGGCGCCCGCCTATATCATCCCGTGCTCAAACATTCTCGCTGCGCTGCGAAACTGCGCGCGGAACGATATAGGCGGGCGCCCCGGGGACTACGTTGACGCTGCTTGACTCGCCCGGGTGCCGTCGGGCCAGGGATGGGCGTCTTCGCTGATAGGTGCTTTGCTGAAAGAGCTGCTTTTATTGCGGCTCTTTCTTTGGTTTTGGGTATATTTGTTCTTGTTGAAATGTTATTGCGGATGGGCTGGTGACTTGGCTTTCCGCTGTTCTTTGTAGCCGTCTCGGCTTTGGTTGAGAGGAGACGTTCTTTATGCGAATTGTGTTTATGGGTACGCCTGATTTTGCTGTGCCTTCGCTGACTTCGCTTGTTGCGGCTGGTAATGAGGTTGCGCTCGTTATTACTCGTCCCGATGCTGTTCGTGGGCGAGGTAAGAAGCTAGAGCCGTCTCCTGTTAAGGCTAAGGCACTGGAGCTGGGGTTGCCGGTCATTGAGGCTAATCGTATGACGCCTGAGGTTGTTGAGGTGCTCAAGGCTGCGCAGGCTGATATTTTCTGCGTGGCAGCCTATGGTTGCATTTTGCCCGATGAGGTGCTGCATATGGCGCCGCTTGGTATTGTGAATGTTCATGCTTCGCTGCTGCCTCGCTGGCGTGGCGCCGCTCCCATTCAGCGTGCCATTCTTGCTGGTGACGAGGTTGCTGGCGTTTCCATTATGCGCATTGGGCATGGTGTGGATACTGGTGCTTATTGTGCTCAGGCTTCCACGTCGGTTGCCGGTAAGCATGCCGAGGCGCTGACTATGGAGCTCGCTGAGCTCGGCGGCAAACTGCTTGCCGATATGCTTCCTTCTCTTGCCGATGGCACTGCCGTGTGGACTGAACAGGATGAGGCGCTCGTTACCCATGCTGCCAAGATTTCTAAGCAGGAGATGCGCTTGGATCCGCACATGGCGGCGCTTGATTGCGTGCGTCATGTGCTGGCCTCGTCCGATACCGCGCCTGCTCGTTGCGTGATTGCCGGCAAGACCGTGCGTGTGCTCGATGCTGCGGCGGCTGATGTGTCGCTCGGCGAGGGTCAGGTTCTCGTTAAGGCCAAGCGTGTTTACCTGGGCCTTTCTGATGGCTCGGTTGAACTGCTCGAGGTTAAGCCTGATGGCAAGCGTGCTATGACTGCTTCTGCTTGGTCTGCTGGCCTGCAGGGTGCCGATCTTATCTGGGGTGTTTTGTCATGAGCAAGCTGTCTCCCGCGCGCAAGCTTGCGCTCGATGTGCTGATGGAGGCCGATCGCCGCGGGATGTATGCACGCGACGTGCTGTCCTCTCGCGCATCGGCCAAGGCTATTGACCAGCGCGATTCCGCTTTTGCCGCCCGCTTGGCGCTGGGTGTTGCCGCCACGCAGGGTATTTTGGACGAGCTGCTCGATCAGTTTCTCGATAAGCCCAAAAAGGTTGCGCCGCGCGTTCGCATGGCGCTTCGTATCTCGGCCTTCGAGATGCTCTACCTGCATACGCCGGGCCGTGTTGCCGTAAGTCAGGGTGTTGAACTGGTTCGTTGCGGTGCTAAGTCCGCCGCCGGCTTGGCCAATGCTGTACTGCACAAGGTTGCGGACAACGTTGAGGACTTTGCCACGGCATCCGACGTGGATGAGTCCGAGCGACGCTTGGTTCGTCTGTCGCGCCTGATGGGTCTTCCGCGCTGGCTATGCGCTCGCATTATGGCATCGTTTGACACGCCAGAGGGTGCGCTTAACTTTGCCGGCAATCTGGCTCCCGCGCCGCTGGCCCTGCATGAGAACGCCTTTGCGACTAAGCCCGATCCGTATATCTCGCAGCTCGTCGCGCCTGTTTTCCCGGGCTGCCATGCCCCGGTTGATGCCCAGGTTACGGTTGCGTCGGGCGTATTTGAGCGTGCTGCTGGCGTGGCCTCGGACCTTAACGCCCAGCTTATCGCCACAGCTGCCACGCGCCCTGGTAGCTGCCTTGAGATTGGTGCCGGTCGTGGCACCAAGACCTATGTGATGATGTGCCAGGCCAAGCGTACGGGCTATGAGCGTCAGCATACGGCGCTCGATCTGCATGATCGCAAGTGCGATCTGAATCTCGCTCGCCTGCATAAGGCCGGTATTCAGGGCGTTCGTACGGTTTCGGGTGATGCTTGCGAGCTTGATGAGGTGCTCACATCGTTTGATGCCATGCTTGGCGAGCCGGTTATGTTCGACACAGTCTTTATCGATGCGCCGTGCTCTGGCACTGGAACCATGCGCCGTCATCCCGAGATCCCGTGGCGCCTTGCCGAAAGCGACGTGACGTGCGAGTTGCCCAAGCTGCAACTGACGATGCTCAAAGAGGCCTCCGCGCGCGTGGCCGTTGGCGGTGAGCTCATCTATGCGACGTGCTCGGTGTTTGATGAGGAGAACGCGCAGGTTGTGGATGCCTTCCTGGCTTCTTCCGAGGGCGCCGGCTTTAGCGTGGCGCCGCTTTCTGAGGCGCAGATTCTGCAACTGCCCGAGTTTGCCCAGGCCAAGAAGCTCGTCTGCGTACGCCAAAACGACCGAGGCCTCTTCCAAAGCGTGCCGGTAAACGCTGACTCCTACGACGGCCACTTCTGCGCCAGGCTGGTCCGCCAGTAAATCGAAGCCCCGTCCCAAATCAGCTAACTTGGGACGGGGCTATTTTAGCTACTTTGTGCCTCTTCGATCCGTTCGCCATGAAATGCGGTTATTTACTACGTTAAACCGGCTGTCCTCATCCATGCCGAATTTTGTGAAATCAAAACCGCAGGTAGACGGCTTGTCGTTTTTGCAAATACGCTGCTATGCTCGACCAATACGGGTCAAACGTAGTAAATGGGCCGCTTTCGTGGCGCAACTCCAGAGTAGTCAATTTGGGAGCGGGGCTACTTGCCTGTTAGTGGTTGTGTGGGCAGTTGGCGCAACAGCCGCTGGTGGCGCTGGTGCTGGAGCCGCCACTGCGCTGGTCGGTGTTGTAGAAACCGCTGCCGTCGAACTTAATGCCGCTGGCCGAGAACGTCTTGGATGCCGGGGCACCGCAGCTAGGGCATACGACCTCGGGCGTCTCGGACATGGGGTGCTCAACCTCAAACACGTTGCCGCAGCTCGTGCACTTGTAATCGTAGCGCGCCATAATACTTCCTTTTCAGCACAAAGCGGGCAGATCGCTCTGCCCGCAAAAATTCAAACAGCTGTAACTGTACCCTATATCGAGGGTTTTATCACGCTTCGCCCCAGAATCTATGGGTGCTGCGCAGGAGCTTCGCAGTTTTGCCCTCGGCCGCAGCAATGTCGGCCTCCTGCGCCTGCCATGTCCAGTTGCCCGTGGCCACGCCCGGCACGTTCATACGTGCATCATCGCCCAGCCCCAGTATGTCCTGCAACGGCATCATAACGAGTGGAGCATCGCTTGCCAGGGCATTGCCCATGAGCTCGCCTGCCAATGCAATGCCGCTCGGCTCGTCGCCGCCCGCAAAGGAGCGCGTGCACCAGCCGGCAAGCGTCGAGGTGTCGTGCGTCGAGGTGTACAGGATCTTGCCCGGAGTGGGATGAATTCCGCAGCGAACGTCGTAGTCGCTAAACTCCAGCACGTCCATGCCGGGGAAGCCGCAAGTCGAAGCCATCGCACGAACGCCAGGCGTCAGATAACCCAGATCCTCGGCAATAAAGTTGAGCGGACCAAGCTCGTCATAGGCGGTTTGGAACAGGTCCTTGCCCGGGCCAGCCAGCCAGCGGCCGTCGGCACAGGCCTTGCCGGCAGGGATGCTAAAGTAGCTGTGGAAGCCCAGGAAGTGGTCCAGACGCACGCGGTCGTAGAGCGAAAACGCACGACGCAGGCGATCCATCCACCAGCTATAGCCGTTCTCCTTCATGTGATCCCAGCGGAAGGTGGGGTTTCCCCATACCTGGCCCTCGGGCGCAAAGCTGTCGGGCGGCGCGCCCGAAATCTCAATCGCCTTGCCGGTATCGGACAGCCAGAAGTTCTCGGGCTCGCTCCACGCATCGGCCGAATCGTCCGAGACATACATCGGGATATCGCCGATGACCTCGATGCCCTTCTTGTGTGCATAGTTCATGAGTTCGCACCAGGCAAGGTCAAAGCGATACTGCATGTACGCCTGCAGCTCGGCCTCGTCGTGGAAGCGCTTGTCATCGATCAGATACTCGTTGTAGCGCGCGACGTCTGCCGGCCAATCGTGGCGCGACTCGCCCTCAAAGTACTTCTTAACGGCCATGTAGACGCAGTACTTCTCGAGCCAATCGGCGTTGCGATGTTTAAACGCCGTGTACAGTGGGTCGGCATCCTCGCCGCCGCGGGTCTTCCAGGTGACGAAGTCGGCAGCCAGCTCCTCGTGGCTCTCGGGCAGCAGGTCGATATTGCCTGCAAAGGCCGAAGGACCGGCGTAGGGGGAGCGGAAGAAGTCCGTGGGATTGACGGGCAGGACCTGCCAGTAGCGCATGCCCATGGCGGCCAGGTGGTCGATAAAGCGACGCGTGGGCGCACCGATTGTGCCGGGCTTGCCGTCATCGGTCGGAACCGAGGTGATGTGGCACACGACGCCCGCGCCGTGATCGAGCGGCTCCTGCAGGCGCTTCTCGGCATGGTGATAGATGATCGAAGAGCCCAGCGGGTACAGGTCGAGCGTAACCGTGCCGTTGTGGATCTCGCACTCGTGGCCGCTGATCACGTCGCTCGCACATTCGCTGAGCGCTGGAATCGTCACGCAGTGCGAATTGCGTAGGCTGCGGTTGATGATAACCGTCGCGGCTTCGCCGTTTTTGCCCGTGCGGGTGTAGGCCAAGACTTCGTCGTTGAGCGCGAAGGCCTTGATCTCGCCGTCGACCATAAACGGCAGCGCGCGACGTACGGCAGACGCGTTCTTAACGATAGCCAGCGTGTCGAAGTCGTGGAGGTCTTCCTTCAAAGGCAGCGTGCGGCGGTTGCCCGGATCGGTGAGGCCCTCCAGGCCGTACTCATCGCCATAATAGATCGAGGGCACGCCTGGGAAGGTCATCTGCATGAGCGTCGCCAACCAAAAGCGGCTCTTGGCCAGGCCCATGGAGTTGTCGTCCAGGCGCCACTTGCTGCGCTCACTCTCGGGCAGCTGCGACTCGTCGGGGCCGCCGCCGAGCACCGAGATGATGCGCGGACGGTCGTGGCTCGAAAGCAGATTGAGCGCGCAGGCCAGTGCCTCGCGCGGGTAGTTCTCGCGCAGGGTTTCGATATCCTCGGCTGCCTGGTAGGCGTTCTTGTAGCCCTTTAAAAAGCCGATGACCATGTTGCGGAAGGGGTAATCCATAGCAGAGTCCAGCTCGGAGCCCTGCAGGTAGCGGCGCAGATGGCCGTAGCTGATCTTGTTGGAGGCGTCTTCCCAGACCTCGCCGAGCAGCAGCGCGTCGGGCTTCTCGGCGAGCACGGCCTTCTTAATCTCGGCCAGGAAATCGTCGGAAAGCTCGTCGGCCACGTCCAGACGCCAGCCATGGGCGCCAGCGCGCAGCCACTTACGAATGACGCCGTCCTTGCCCAGAAGCTTTTCACGGACAAGCTCGGAACTCTCGTTGATGGCGGGCATGTTGCCCACGCCCCACCAGCAGTCATACGAGCCGTCCTCATGGAAGTAAAACGCATCGCGCCACGGTGAATCCTCGCTCTGCCAGGCGCCCACGCCGGGATAGTTGCCGTAGCGGTTGAAATAGATCGAATCGTCGCCCGTGTGGTTGAAGACGCCGTCCAGGATGATGGAGATGCCCAGCTTCTCGGCTGCCTGGCACAGCTCGGTAAAGTCCTGCTCGGTGCCCAGGATCGGGTCGATCTTGGTGTAGTCGGCCGTGTCGTAGCGGTGGTTGCTCGCGGCCTCAAAGATGGGGTTGAGGTAGATGGCCGTAAAGCCTAGCTCGGCAATGCGGGGCAGGTCATTTTGGATACCCTTGAGCGAGCCGCCGTAAAAATCCCAGGTCTTGATGGAGCCGTCTTCGGCACGCTCGTACTCGGGCGGTTCGTTCCAGTCCTCGACCATGCGGCGCTGGATTCCTTTGCGCGGTTTTTCAACTTCGGCAAGCGTGCGTTCGCGCCAGTTTTCGTCGCGTGCATAGCGGTCGGGGAAGATCTGGTAGACCATACCGCGCTCGTACCAAGTGGGACGGTTCTCTCGGTGCTTGTAGACGGTAATCTGGAAGGACGGAACCTCGGCGTAGTTGTAGGTCACACCCTCGCCACCGGTGCGACCCTGCGGTGCACCCAGGCGTACCTCGGGCTGGCCCTCGATGTTGCAGATAAAGCTGTACCAGATAAGACAGGGCTCAGTGCACTCAAGCTCTACGGTAAATATGCCGTCGCCCTCGTGCGTCATGGGATACAGAGACTCACCGATTTCATCGACCCAGGTGCGCAGGGTGAGCGTTGCCTGGTTGGGGTCGGCATCCTCCAAAATCACCGATAGCGAAACGGAAGTTCCAGTGGTCACAGCGCCAAACGGAGTACGAAACTGCGGCAGACGGCTGTTGTGAATCAATCTCATAATTCGGTCCAGTTCAATAGAATCACGGCCTGCGGGCCATGGGCTTTACGCACTGGATGTAAGTATATCTTTTGTACACAGGCTGTATAAACAACATCCGTTTACCATCGGCGAACGGTTGTCCTAGAAAATCGTTTTACCACCCAAATTATCGCGATATTCAAATGTGCCTATACCGATACTATTTGTAGCCAAACAAAAGTAACCCGGTTTACTACGACGAATTGAATGATCTCAACCAGGGTCATTTTGGTGATATTAAAACCGCAGGTAGAGGCGTTGCCAATTTCGTAGATTACCCGCCGTGGTCGGCTGGAGCCATTTTGTCGTAGTAAACCGGCCCTCTTTTTAATACAGAAGTTCAACCAAGATGAGGGCGCCTGGTAGGGGCGCCCTCATCTTGCGTTGGATTAAGTTTTAATCGTCCGGATTAGTGGCGCTTGCGGGTGGCCGTTGCCTTACGGACGGAGGTCTTCTTGGTCGGGGCCTTTTCCTCGGCCGGAACAGCGGGGGAGACCGGGGTCTCCTTGGCGGGCTTGGTCTTTGCCGTAGCCTTCGGAGCGGTCTTGACCTCTGCGGCCTTCGGAGCAGGCTCGGCCTTTACTGCGGGCTTGTCCTCGGCCTTAGCCTCTGCCTTGGGAGCAGCAGCCTTGGTCGTGGTCTTTTTGGCCGTCGTCGTAGCGCGCTTGCGCGTGGTGGTCTTGGCGGCCGGCTTTGCCTCGACAGCTGCCTTGGCCTTGGGCTCGGAGGGTGCCTCCTCGACCTTGACGACGGACTTTGCGGCGGCCTTCGCGGTCGTCTTCGCGGCGGCCTTCGTCGTAGCAGCCTTGGTCGTCGTCGACTTCGTAGCCGTGGCCTTCTTGGTGGTCGCGGTCTTGGACGCGGCCGTCTTCTTGGCGGCAGACTTGGCCGGAGCCTTTGCCACAGGCTTAGCCTCGGCGGTGGCGGTCTCGGCCTTTACCTCGGGAGCGATCTCGGCCTCGGCAGCTTTCTTGGCTGCGGCGGTCGTGCGCTTGCGCGTGGTCGATGCCTTGGCAGTAGTTGCCTTAGTGGGGCTAGTCTTGCTAGCAGCGGCCTTCGTGGTCGTGGCCTTCTTAGCCGTCTTCTTGCGGGCCGTCGTCTTCTTGGCGGCAGGCTTCGCGTCGGGCTTAACTTCGGCCTTGGCCGCCGGCTTCTCCTCGGCCTTGGGCTCCTCAGCGGCTGTGGGCTCCGTAACAGTCGCCGCAGGCTCGGCCTCAGCGGCAGCGGGCTCATCGACAGCTGCAACATCAGTCACAGCCGCCGGGCGCTCAATCTCCGGGTGCATAAAGAAATACAGGTCCAGATACTTGTCGGCCGAACGCGTCCAGCTAAAGTCCTGGCTCATGGCCTGCGTGACCAGCTGGTTCCAAGCGTCGCGGTTATCCCAGAACAGGCGCGCTGCGCGGAAGACCGCGTCGCCCATCTCGTCGCCATTAAAGTTGCTAAACGAGAAGCCCGTACCCTCGCCGGTAAACTCGTTATACGGGATCACGGTGTCCTTCAAGCCACCGGTCTCGCGCACGATGGGCAGGGTGCCGTAGCGCATGGCGATGATCTGCGACAGACCGCAGGGCTCAAACTTCGAAGGCATCAGGAACATGTCGGCGGCGGCGTACATACGCTGCGACAGTGCCGGATCGAATTCGATGCGCGCGGCCATGGTGCCAGGGTACTTGTCCTGGAAGTAGCGCAGGCCGTCCTCGTAGTCGCGGTCGCCTGTGCCCAGCACGGCCACCTGAACGCCGCCGGACAGGATGCGGTCGAGCGCGTACATGACCAGGTCCATGCCCTTCTGGCGCGTCAGGCGAGTAACCATCACCATAAGCGGGCGGTCGTCGCGAACCTCGAGGCCTAGCTCTTCCTGCAGCTTGGCCTTGCACACGGCCTTGCCGGAACGATCGTCAATCGTGTAGTTGGCGGCAATGCGCTTGTCGGTTGCCGGGTCAAAGCCCGCCACGTCAATGCCATTCAAAATGCCCTGCAGCGCGTAGGAACGCTCGCGCAGCACGCCGTCCAGGCCCTCGCCAAACTCGGGTGTCTGGATCTCGCCCGCATAGGTGGGGCTCACCGTTGTGATGGCGTCGGCATAGTGCAGCGCGCCCAGCATGTAGTTGATGCTGCAGGCGTCGCAGCGCAGCTGCGAGGCGGCCGCCGGAATATGCGCCACACCCAGGATGTCCTCCATCACGGTGTCGCTAAACTGGCCCTGGAACGCCACGTTGTGGATCGAGAACACGGTCTTGACGCGGTCGTACAGCGGCAGGCCCTGGTAGAACTCGCGTAAGAACACTGGTGCCAGTGCCGTCTGCCAGTCGTTGCAATGCAGGATGTCGCACTCAAAGCCGGCCGGCAGGTGCTGCAGGCTCTCGGTGATGGCCTTGGAGAAGAACGCAAAACGCTCGCCGTCGTCAAAGAAGCCGTACGGATAGTCGCGCGCAAAGTAGCGCTCGTTGTCGATGAACATATAGGTGACGCCGTCGTGCTCGAGCTTCTCGAGTCCACAGTACTCATTGCGCCAGCCCAGGCTCACGTAAAAGTCGGAGAAGTGCTCCATCTGCGCCTTGTACTCGTCCTTGATGGTGGCGTACTTGGGCACCATCACGATAACCTCGGCGCCGGCGCGCACGAGCGCCGCAGGCAGCGAGCCCGCCACGTCGCCGAGGCCACCGGTCTTAACAAACGGTGCGCACTCGGCCGAGGCAAACACGATCTGCATCTTTTTGCTGGTTTCTGCCATATTGTCTCCCATGTTGTAATTCGAGAATAGCCGCCTGGCGCTAACCGGGCGGCTATTCTACATGTTACGAGCGATGTTGCGGTGCCAACGTTAACGCACGATGGTGGTGTCGGAAGTTAACGGAGCCTTGCCCAGCACCAGAATGTTCTCGGGCGTGCCGCGAAGCTCGGTATTGGTGGGGACCACGTTGTTCTTATCCAGGATGGCATTCTCAACGCGTGCGCCGCTCTTGATGATGCAGCTCTGGTTGATG
This sequence comes from Collinsella sp., assembly GCA_019414265.1. Lineage (GTDB taxonomy): Bacteria > Actinomycetota > Coriobacteriia > Coriobacteriales > Coriobacteriaceae > Collinsella. The sequence goes on from DXMJ01000004.1 coordinate 36,386, forward strand.
ATCGAGTTGGTCACCGAAGCGCCTTCCTCGACCACGACGCCGCGCGACAGGATCGAGTTGCGCACGGTGCCTTTGATGATGCAGCCGGCCGAGATGATCGAGTTGCACGCGTGGCTGCCGGTCGCATAGCGCGAAGGCGGCACGTCGTGAGCCTTGGTCAGGATCGGGCGCTCGGGGTCAAAGAGCTGATCGGCCACGGTCTGGTCGAGCAGGTCCATGCTGCGGCGGTACAGCGACTTCTCGCTAAACACGCCCACGACCTCGCCCTTGTACTCGTAGCTGCACACGTCGATGTTGCCAAAGTCGCCCTGGAGTGCCTCGAGCAGGTCCAGATAGTCGGCGGCCTGGTAGTGGTCGATAATCTCGAGCAGCGTCTCGCGGTTGACGATGCAGCAGTCCATAGAGGCGTTGTCGCCGTACACGACGCCGGCGCTCACGCCCGTCAGGCGGCCGTTCTCGTTAATCTCGAGTTTGGTCTCGTCATCGACGTTGCGCGTGGCCTTGCAGTACACCACGGTCATCTGGGCGCCGGAGTTCTCGTGTGCGTCGATGATGGTGTTGAGGTCCATGTTAAAGATGATGTTGGTGCCCATCATCACGACATAGGGCTTGTCCGAGCGCTGGAACAGCGTCTTGTTGGAGATGATGTCGCGCAGCAGGAAGCGCATGCCGCCCTTGGTGGTGCCATACGCGTTGCCGGGCACCATGAACAGGCCGCCCTTCTTGCGGTCCAGGCCCCAGTCCTTACCCGAGCCCACGTGGTCGATCAGCGAGCGGTAGTTTCCCGGCATAACGACGCCGACGGTCTTGATGCCGGCATTCATCATGTTGGACAGCGGGAAGTCGATCAGGCGGTAGCGGCCCAAAAAGGGAACGGACGCGATGGGACGGTCCTTGAGCAGCACGCTGCCGTAAGTCGAAGAGTAGTTAGCGGTGATATAACCGATGGCCTTGCGATTGATCATCGGATCATTCCCCCTTCCCGATAACGACGTCATTTCCAACGACGGCCGTATCCTTGGTGGTATCGACAGAGCCGAGCTTCACGCCCTCTTCGACCGTGGAGTTCTCGCCCAAAATAGCGCGGCAGATGTGCGCACCGCTCTTGACGTGCGCGCCCGGCAGCAGCACGGAGTCCTCGACCACGGCGCGCTCCTCGATGATGACATCGGTCGAAATGATCGAGTGGCGAGCGGTGCCGTAGATCTTGCAGCCGTTGGAGACCAGGCAGTCGTCCAGGCGGCCGTCCGGGCCAATGTAGTGCGGCGGACGCGTGGTGATGTTGGACATGATGGGGAAGTGCTTGTCGAACAAATCGAACTCGGGGTTGTTGCCCAGCAGGTCCATCGAGGTCTCGTGGAAGCTGGCGATGGTGCCGACGTCCTTCCAAAAGCCGTGGAACTCGTAGCTGTACAGGCGCTTGTTCTCGCCGAGCAGCTTGGGGATGATGTCCTTGCCAAAGTCGTGGCTCGAGCGCTGGTCCAGAGCGTCTTCCTCGAGCGCCTCGATCAGGACGTCGGCCGAGAAGATGTAGATGCCCATGGACGCGAGGTTCGAATCGGGCTTCTCAGGCTTCTCGGTGAACTTAGTGATGCGGCCGTCCTCGGGGTCGGTGGTCAGGATGCCAAAGCGGCTGGCCTCCTCCCACGGCACGGGCATAACGCTCACCGTGAGGTCGGCGTTGTTCTCAATGTGCGTCTTGAGCATCTTGCGGTAGTCCATGCGATACAGGTGATCGCCCGAAAGAATCAGGACGTACTTGGGGTCGTTGGCCTTGATGTAGTCGAGGTTCTGCGTAATGGCGTCGGCCGTGCCCGCATACCAGGCGCCGCCGGTCTGCGTCTCGTACGGCGGCAGGATCGACACGCCGCCGTCGCGGCTGTCCAGATCCCACGCCTCGCCGGAGCCCACATAGGCATGCAGCAGGTAGGGGCGATACTGCGTCAGAACGCCCACCGTGTCGATGCCCGAGTTTGAGCAGTTGGAGAGCGAAAAGTCGATAATGCGGAACTTGCCACCAAAGCTAACCGCCGGCTTAGCGATCTTTTGGGTGAGTGCCCCCAATCGGCTGCCCTGTCCTCCTGCGAGGAGCATCGCGATGCATTCTTTCTTACTCATCGATTTCTCCTTCTGTCATCGATGTTCCTAAACCCATTAGCGACGGGCGCGGCGCTCGGTCGCGCCCGTCGAATAATGCCGTGCTGGCATAAGGGAGCTCGCGCGCCTTTACGCGTGCCAGATCTCGTCGCGGTACTCGCGAATGGTGCGGTCGCTCGAGAACCAGCCGCTCGAGGCGGTATTGAGCAGCGCCTTGCGGTTCCAGGTCTCCTGGTCGCCGTAGCTGCCGGTGAGTTTCTCCCACGCATCCACGTAGCTTCGGAAGTCTGCCATGACCAGGTCGGGGTCGTTGTTGTTTATGAGCTCGTTGTAGATGCTTTCGAAGTTGCCCGAAAGACCCGCAAAGGTGTTGTCCTTGAGCTCGTCCATCACGCGGCCCAGACGCTCGCGATCGTTGTTGAGCGTATCCCACGCAAAGTAGCTGTTGGATGCCCAGAGCTGCTCGACCTCGGGGGCGGTCAGGCCAAAGATGGCCTCGTTCTCGCGGCCGGCCAGGTCGGCGATCTCGATGTTAGCGCCGTCGAGGGTGCCCAGCGTAATGGCGCCGTTCATCATGAGCTTCATGTTGGACGTACCCGAGGCCTCCTTGCCGGCCGTGGAGATCTGCTCCGAGATCTCGGCGGCGGGGTAGATGAGCTGGGCGTTGCTCACGCGGAAGTTGGGGATAAAGCAGACCTTCATGACCTCGTTGACGCGCGGGTCGTTGTTGATGACGTCGGCCACGGAGTTAATGAGGCGGATGGTCTCCTTGGCGAAGGTGTAGCTCGAGGCAGCCTTGCCGCTAAAGATGAAGGTCGTCGGCGTCACGTGGAAGTTGGGATCGGCGATACGACGGTTGTAGATGTCCATCACCTTCATGATGTTCATGAGCTGGCGCTTGTAGGCGTGGAAGCGCTTAACCTGAACATCGAAGACGGTGTTGGGATCGATGACCAGACCGGTCTCGGCCTTAACGTAGGCAGCAAGGCGCTCCTTGTTGGCGCGCTTGGAGGCACCCACGGCCTTCAGGAACTCGGTGTCGTCCTTAAACTCCTTGAGTTTTTCAAGCTCAAAGGCGTCCTTCAGCCAGCCATCGCCAATGGCCTCGGTTACGAGCTTGGCGTAGGTGGGGTTGGCCTCGGCAAAGAAGCGACGGTGCGAGATGCCGTTGGTCTTGTTGTTGAACTTCTCGGGCGTCAGGGCATAGAAGTCCTTGAGCACGATGTTCTTGATGATGTCGGAGTGGATCTTGGCCACGCCGTTGACGCTATGACTGCAGATCACAGACAGGTTGGCCATGCGAATCTCGCCGTCCCACAGAATGGCGGTCTGGCGCAGACGCTCCTGCCATCCCTCCTGTGTGGTGTCGAACGACTCGTGCCAACGACGGCTGATTTCGTCGATGATCTGGTACACGCGGGGGAGGAGCTTGGAGAACGTGCCGATGGGCCACTTCTCCAGGGCCTCGGGCAGGATGGTGTGGTTGGTGTAGCTCACGACCTGCGTCACGATATTCCAGGCGTCATCCCACTCGAGCTTCTTCTCGTCGATGAGGATGCGCATGAGCTCGGGGCCGCACATGGCGGGGTGCGTGTCGTTGGTGTGGATGGCCACAAACTGCGGCAGCAGCTCCCAGTTCTCGCCGTGCTCTTTCTCAAAGGTGTCGAGCAGGCTGTAGATGCCGGCCGAAACAAACAGGTACTCCTGCTTCAGGCGCAGCAGACGGCCGTGCTCGCCGGCGTCGTTGGGGTAGAGGATGGCGCTGATTGCCTCGGCCTCGGCACGCTCGGCATCGGCCAGGGCGTAGTCGCCGCGGTTGAAGGCCTCCAGATCGAAGTGCTCCTCGACCGGCTCGGCAGCCCAGACGCGCAGTTTGTTGACGGTCTCGCCGGCATAGCCCACAACAGGGATGTCGTAAGGCACAGCCAAGATGTCCTGCGTGTCCACCGTGCGGTAGAACGTGCGGCCGTTCTCCTCAAAGCCCTCGACGTGGCCACCAAACTTAATGGTCACGGCCTTGTCCTGACGACGGACCTCCCAGGGATAGCCGTGGGTGAGCCACTCGTCGGTGGCCTCGACCTGGCTGCCGTTGACGATCTCCTGCTTAAACAGGCCGTAGCGGTAGCGCATGCCGTTGCCGTAGCCGGCAATGCCCTCGGCTGCCATGGAATCCAGGAAGCATGCGGCCAGACGGCCCAGGCCACCGTTGCCCAGTGCCGGATCGGGCTCCTGGTTCTCGATGACGGACAGGTCAAAGCCCATGTCGTCGAGTGCCTCGGCGACCATGTCGCGCACGCCAAAGTTGAGCAGGTAGTTGTCAAGCAGGCGGCCGATCAAAAACTCGATCGAGAAGTAGTACACGCGCTTCTTGCCCTCGGCGGTGACGCGGGCGTCACTCTTGGTGGCAACGGTGCGTGCCTTCTCGGCCACGAGCTTGGCCAGGGCGTTAAAGCGGTCCAGGTCGCTGGCGGCCTCGACGCTCTTGCCGCTGATGCTCATGACGGCATCGCGATAGAGCTCGGTAAACTCCTGCTTGTTGTCGAAGATCTTATTCATACGTTCCTTTCCCCCGGGGATGTTTCTCCCGGAACGGTTATGACTTGTATCCTACGCCTCGGCGAGGCGGGTAATTACAGCTGTAACGGCTTTGTTACGCATCCTTGGCAGACGGCTTAACAGAAGCTGCCTTGGCCTTGGGAGCAGCCTTTTTGGTGGCTGCCTTCTTCGTCGTGGTCTTGGAAGCGGGCTTGGTGGCAGACTTGGCAGTCTTCGCCTTGGCCGGAGCCTTCTTGGCGGCCGCGGTCTTGGGCTTCACCGAGGACGAGCGCTTGCGTGTCGCCTTCTTGGGCTTCTCGACCACGGGCGGCTTATAGCTGCTGGGACCGCGGCGCTTAAGCACCACGCCTGCCAGGCCGGGCACCTTGATCTCAATAGAGTCCATCTGCCCGTTCCAGGGATAGGGCTCGCTCGAGCAGGTGTAGGGCTCCTCACCGGCGTATCCGCTGCCGCCAAACTCGGGACGGTCAGAATCGAAGATGACCTCCCAGTCGCCCTCGCGCGGCACGCCCACGCGGAAGCTCTCGTAGCTCGCCGGGTCAAAGTTGATCAGGATCACCAGGTCGTCGTCGATGTCCTCGCCCTGGCGCACAAAGCTCACGATGGACTGCTTGGAGTTGTCCGCATCGATCCAGGTAAATCCGTCGTCGGTATAGCCGCGCTCGTACAGAGCGGGCTCGGCGGTGTACAGGTGGTTGAGCGCCTTGATAAACGCCTGATGATGCTTGTGGGTCTCGTACTCCTCGGTCAGGAACCACTGGATGGACTCGTAATAGCGCCACTCAATAAACTGGCCGATCTCGTTGCCCATAAAGTTGAGCTTGGCGCCGGGGTGCGTCATCTGGTAGAAGGCCAGCGTGCGCAGGCCGGCAAACTGGCGCCACCAGTCGCCCGGCATGCGGCCGATGAGCGAGCACTTGCCGTGCACGACCTCGTCGTGGCTGAGTGGGCAAATAAAGTTCTCGGTAAAGGCATACATAATGGAGAACGTGAGCAGCCCGTGGTTGCCGGGGCGCCACGGAAAATCGGTCTGCATGTAGTGCAGGGTGTCATTCATCCAGCCCATGTCCCACTTGTAGTGGAAGCCCAAGCCGCCATCCTGCGGCGGATAGGTCACGAGCGGCCACGCAGTGGACTCCTCGGCCATCATCATCACGTCGGGGTAGTGTGCCTCCACGGCGCAGTTGACCTGGCGAATAAACGCGCTGGCGTCCAGATCCTCCTCGGTACCGTACTTGTTGAACTTCTTTTGACCGGGATCATCAATGCCAAAGTTGAGGTACAGCATGCTGGATACGCCGTCCATGCGAATACCGTCCACGTGGAAGTTCTCGAGCCAGTACAGCACGTTTGAGACCAGGAAGGAGCGGATCTCGCCGCGAGCGAAGTCAAACTTGTGCGTGCCCCAGTTGGGGTGAATCTCGTGCTCAAACAGCATGTGGCCGTTAAAGGTAGCAAGGCCGTGGGAGTCGGCGCAAAAACCGCCGGGCACCCAGTCCATGATCACGCCAATGCCTGCCTCGTGGCATGCATCGATAAAGTGCATGAGCTGCTGCGGGTTGCCGTAGCGTGACGTGGCGGCGTAGTAGCCGGTCGTCTGGTAGCCCCAGGAGCCATCGAAGGGATGCTCCATAAGCGGCATGACCTCGATATGCGTGTAGCCCATGTCGCGGACGTAGTCCACGAGCTCCACCGACAGGTCGTCATAGGTGTAAAACTCACCTCGCTGCGCGGGGAAGGGATCCATGGGGCCGGGGTAATTGCCGTACTCGTCGGGTTCGCCCTGCGGCGCGTCGCCGTGGCGCTTCCACGATCCAATATGCACCTCGTAGATGTTAAGGGGCTGCGACATGTGATTGTGGCCGGCGCGGCGCTTGAGCCACGCGGCGTCGTTCCACTGGTAGCCATCGAGGGTCCACAGCGCGCTCGCCGTCCCCGGAGGGCACTCGGCCTTAAAGGCGTACGGATCGGCCTTGTAGAGCTTTTCGCCCTCGTTGGTCTCGATGAGATATTTATAGAGCTGACCCTGCTCGGCGCCAGGAATAAAGCCTTCCCAAATAGAGCTCGTATGCACGGGCGCCAGCGGGTTGGCCTGCTCATCCCAGTCGTTAAATTCGCCAATGACATGGACGCTCTTTACGTCGGGCGCCCAAACGCAAAAACGCCAGCCGCGCGTACGGTTCTGCGTGTCGGGGTGCGCGCCCATCTTTTCCCAACTGCGCTCCCACGTACCGATGCCAAACAGATAGACATCGTCTTTGGTGAGCTCCGGCGCGTGCGGGGCGGGTTTACGGGTAGCAGGCTTTTTGGTTGCTGGCTTTAGCTTTGTATCGCTCACGTTTGATCCCATCATGACGCGGCAGCGTGTTGCCTTGGTGACTAGATGCGAAAGGTCCAAGGCTGCACGAATCGAAGGGACGGCGACAGTTCTATGATTCGTTCCACCTCGCGTGCTCGGTGGAACTTTCGGCAAAAACTACGATAACACCTGTACGTTAGTTTTATGAACGAAAGTGGATTTGCGGTGGCGTTTAATCGGTAAGCGCCGTGTTTATACCACTGGCAGAATTGCGATGGTAAAACTCTTGACAGCTTTACCAATTAGGGTTTCTAGATTGTTAGGTTTACGTTTGGTAAAACGTTTTTAGCAGGTTGTTTACCATTTGACATCGAAAGGCTCGTTTATGGACCGCATCGCTGCCCCAAGTGTTGCTTTTATTTTCGATTGCGACGGCACGCTGGTTAATAGCACCCCCGTTTGGGCCTATGCCCAGCCCGAGTTATTGCACCGCCACGGAGTTGACGCGACGGTCAACGATTTTGCCCAGTTTGAGCATTTGTCGCTCGAGGACGAGTGCCAGACCTACCACGATATCTGGGGCATTGGCACAAATGGCGAGGAGCTCTACCGCGAGTTGAGCGACATCCTGATCGATGGCTACTCCAAGGTGCCGCCGCGCGAGGGCCTGCTTGCATTTTTGAAGCAGGCGCAGGAGGCCGGCATTGCCATGTGCGTTGCCACGTCCACGCCAGCCGAGCTGGTTACGTCTGCGCTTGCGGGCGCCGGTCTCGATGCCTACATGGAGTTTATTACCACCACGGGCGAGGCGGGGCGCTCCAAGCAGTTTCCCGACGTTTATGAGCTGGCGCTGCGCCGCCTAGAGGAGCGTCACGGGCACCAGTTTGAGCGTGCATGGGTGTTTGAGGACGCCGTCTTTGGCCTTAAGAGCTCTGGCACTGCCGGCTTTAAGCGCGTGGGCATCTATGACCCGCACGGTCGCATGGTGCGCGACGAGGTTCGCGACAACTGCGAGATCTTTATCGATAGCTATAAGGACCTGGATCTGCCCCGCGTGCTTGCGTTTGAGGGATAGGCGAGAGCTATGGCTTGCAAGGTATTAGTGGTCTGCGGCTCACCCGTGGTAGCGAGCGCGGATCTGCTGCGTCAGCTGGCGGGGGAGTGCGACCACGTTGTTGCCGCGGACCGCGGGCTCGATGCGTTGCTGGGCGCGGGGCTTTGCTGCGACGTATATGTTGGAGATGCCGACACGGTGAGCGACGCGGGTCGCGCGCTGGTCGATGCTGCCACCGACTTTGAAGTTGAGCGCCACGACCCGTACAAGGACTATACCGATCTGGCACTGGCGCTCGATTCCGTCCGCCGTCGCTGGCCGGGTGCCGAAGTGGTTGCGACCTGCGCCACCGGCGGCCGTCCGGATATGGCACTTTCCGTGCTGGGGTTGCTCGCAGGCTACGAGGATGCCCCCATCTGGATCGCCGAGGACAAGGTGGTCGCCCGCATCCTTCACGCAAGCGAATCGTGGACTATCGAAGGCGCCGAAGGCAAGACGTTTTCCATCATCGCCATAGTCCCCAACACCGAGGTAAGCGAACACGGCCTAGAGTGGGAGCTAGATCACAGCCCGCTGGGCTTGTTGGCTGACACGGGCATTAGCAACGTAGTAAGATCAACCGCAAAGATCGAAGTCCACACCGGCATCGCCATCGCTTACCTCTACAAGTAAGGTCTATCGCATCAGGGTTTTATCGGGACGGTGGCTATAAATAATCGCTCGTAGAGTGATTATTTTTGCCGCGTCCCAGGAAAACCCGTAAATAAGACCAACAACCCCAAAATTCCCCCTTGCATCCCCGAAGATCTTCCCCTAGAGTATCTACTCGTCACGGGGGCGTAGCTCAGCTGGGAGAGCGCTTGACTGGCAGTCAAGAGGTCAGGGGTTCGATCCCCCTCGTCTCCACCATCGTGAATGCAGAGCCTCTGGGAATTCGGAGGCTTTTTTCATATGTAGCCACCGCGCAAACCAAAGTGACGCCACACCAACACCCATACCACAAAAAGTTGCGCAATTTATTTCCCACTTCTGTACATAGTTTGTTGACCCAACATAATTCCTTTTTGCATTTCTCGCCGTCAGCTTTGTAGCTCGGCCGGTGCGTTCCAACAACCACACCCGCATAAACCTGCGTCAATGTGAACAAGTTTGCAAAATAACCCCCTTAAGCACTGCAAATGTACGATATGTTGCCGTGCACGGCCTAAATCGGTTTCTAGTCGCCTTGTGCTAGGATAACTAACGTTACATGGGTTCAACTGTGCCCACGGCTCCAGCAAGCCGCAAAGCGCAGGGTCGATCAGCATCCGGCCGTAACGGCGGTGCCGGAAAAACCACGAGCTCCAATAGCGTCGTCATGCGTATGGAATCGAATGACTATGTTCTTGTCTATGTGCGAGCTGTTCATTCGAATTGATACTTCATAACAAAGCGCAGCAGTCCTACAGCTGTTTGCTTGCGGTCCAGTTTTGTTCCCGCTTGACTGGTTCGCACGCAGCCAGCTGGGGTCGCGGTCATTTTGCGATACGCGTCCGCGACTCTAGTCACTGCACTTATACATACCGTTCACGGTGGGGCAGAGCCACGTGCTTGTCTAACTGGGCTCAGGGTTTGAATATGGAGCGCCTTAGCGCACAAGCGCCCTGGCGAAGGCATATCCAAGCCCCGTGAGCCACACGTAAGACAACAAAGGAGGTGGTGCTCGTGTGGTATGTGATTCAGGTCATTAACGGTCGCAAAGATGTAATGCGCGAGCGCATAGAGCATGTGGTGCCGGCTGGCGCCATGCAGGAGCTCTTTTATCCCCAATTTCAGACCGAGATCAAGGTACACGGCGAATGGGTCAATACGACCAAGCCGCTCTTTCCCGGTTATCTTATCTGCGATACGGCAGATCCCCGAACCGTGCAACAGTATCTACTGCGCATGGACGATTTTGCCCGGGTGCTTGCCCAGGACGGTCAGTTTGTGCCGCTGGCAAAAGAAGAGGTTCAGCTTATTGGCGGCTTTACGCATAGGGGAGACCGCGTAGTGCCCATGAGCGAGGCCCTAAAAGATGGCGACCGGGTCGTAGTAACGGCAGGCCCGCTGCTGGGCCACGAGGGCCTTATCAAAACCATTAACAGACGCAAGAGCACTGCTTATCTGGAGCTCGACCTGTGCGGTCGACGCGTAACCACTCGCGTTGGCCTTGCCGTGCTTTCAAAAGAGCAGCGCGTCATGCGCAATCACAGAAGAGCGATCGCCTAGCTGCAAGCTCGCAAGCGGACGACCGAAGGCAAAAAGTATTGGGGGAGGGGCTCTTGGAGCCTACGATGATGACCATGGCACAGGGCGCGCGGGAGACGCGCACGGCCGCCACGGCGAATTCCGTCACTGCCGCAGCCGGTGCTGCGGGGGATTACCTTACAAACGAAGAAGCGTACAAGATGCTGCGCGGTGCCAACTCCGGCGTGAAGCCCGAGCTTGGGCACAGGCTCTACCGCGTTGTTAAGCGTACGGTGGACATTGTCGTCGCCGGCGGAGCCCTGGTGTTGCTCTTTATTCCCGGGGTAATTCTGAGCGTGGTCATTTGCATAAAGAGCCCGGGCGCCAGCCCCCTATATTCACAGTTACGCGTGGGCCGCGTGCGCAAAGACGGCACGTTCTACCTGTTTAAGATCTACAAGTTCCGCAGCATGGTTCCCAACGCAGACCAAATGCTCAAGGACTTGCAGGCCCAAAACGAGGCCACTGGCCCCATGTTTAAAATGAAGCACGACCCGCGCATTATTCCCGGTGTGGGTAACTTCATTCGCAAGCACAGCATCGACGAGCTGCCCCAGCTCATCAACGTGTTCTTGGGCCAAATGAACCTCATTGGCCCGCGCCCCGGCCTGCCGCGCGAGGTTGCCCTGTACAGCGAGCACGACATGAAGCGCCTGGCGGTAAAACCCGGCTGCAGCGGTCCTTGGCAGGTAATGGGCCGCAGCTGCCTGGGCTTCAACGAAATGGTTGAGCTGGATCTTCACTATATAGAGAATCGCAGCCTGCGCCAGGATCTGCGGTTGATATTCGGCACGCTGAAGACGATGTTCTCTGGGGAAGGTGCCGTGTAGCATGCGCATCGCCATGATAGGCCAAAAGAGAACGGGTTCGCGCGAGGGCGGCGTAGAAGTGGTGGTAGGCGAGCTTGCTCGCCGTATGGCAGACCTTGGTCACCAAGTAACCTGCTACGACCGTATGGGCGAAGGAGCTCCTTCCGAGCCCTACGAGAAGGATGGCTACCGCATCGTTCCCGTAAAGGCTCTGGACATCAAGGGGCTCTCTGCGCTCACGAGCAGCTTTGCCGCAACAAGGGCCGCCATCAAAGACGGGGCAGACGTAATTCACTATCACGCAGAGGGGCCGTGCGTCCCCCTTCGTTTTGCGCGTTCCACGGACATCAGGACCGTGGCAACGATCCACGGCCTGGACTGGCAGCGTGCAAAATGGGGCGGCTTGGCTTCCAAGTACATCAAGTTCGGCGAGGCGACGGCGGCCAAGTGCGCGGATGCGCTCATCGTGCTTTCCCGGGGCAATCAGGAGTACTTCAAGGAGGCTTACGGCCGCGAGGCTACGCTCATTCCCAACGGCATCACTCCCGAGGCGGATCTTCCCGCGAAGGAGATCTCCGAGCGCTGGGGGCTCACCCAGGGCTCCTATGTCCTCTACCTCGGTCGCATTGTGCCCGAGAAGCGACCGGAACTGTTGTTGGAGGCGTACAAGCAGGTAAAGACGGATAAGCGCCTGGTTATCGCGGGCGACTCCTCCGATACGGACGACTACGCCGTGGCGCTCAAAGAGGCTGCCGCGTCCGACCCCCGCGCGCTCTTTACCGGCCACGTTGAGGGCAACCTGCTCTCCGAGCTGTACTCCAACGCGTATTGCTACGCGCTCCCCTCCGACGTTGAGGGCCTGCCCATGAGCTTGCTGGAGGCCATGTCTCACGGTGCGGCATGCGTTACCTCGGATATTCCCGAGTGCGCGGATGTTCTGCAGGGTTGCGGGCTCACGTTCCCACACGGAGACGCGGGGGCGCTGCGCGACGTGCTTGAAGGCCTGATAGCGGATTCTGCCCAAACGGAGAGGCTGGGCGCCATGGCACGTGACCGCGCGATTAATGGCTATGACTGGAACAGCGTCGTCCAAAGGACGCTTGCTTTGTATGAGGGTGTTGCGTAATGAAGATCCTTCTTGTAAATAAGTTTCATTGGCGCAAGGGTGGAAGCGAGACGTACTACTTTGCTCTTGCCGATGGTCTTCGCGCTCTTGGGCATGAAGTTGCCTTCTTCAGCATGGAGGATGAGCGTAATGAGCCGACTGAGTGGTCGCGTTACTTTGTAACGAATCGCGACTATAACGGACCGAGCTCTATTGTCGATAAGGCGAAGGCCGCGCAGGCACTTGTGTATTCCAAAGAGGCGCGCGAGAAGTTCGATGCGCTGTGCCGTGAATTCCAGCCCGATGTAATCCATCTCAATCTCACTCATAGGCAGATTACGTTTTCCATCTTGGACGCTCCTTGGCTAAAGCAGCATCCAACGCCGGTTGTGTATACCTCGCACGACTTGATTCTTGCTTGCCCGAGCTATCTTATGCTTGATTCCGAGGGCAACGTTTGCGATTCGTGTCTCGGGGGTCATTTTGGCAATTGCCTTAAGAAGAAGTGCGTAAAGGGTTCGATCGCAAAAAGCGCGTTAGCGGTGGCTGAGGCGGAGTGGCTTAAACGGCACAAAACCTATTCACGTCTCGATCGCATCATCTGCCCGAGTGAGTTCATGCGGAACAAGTTTATTGAAGCGGGGCTTCCCGAGCGTCAGCTTGTCCTCATGCGGAATTTCCTGAATCCCGATTCGATGTCACGGGAAGTTGCCAACCAAAATAATGAAGATCCCTACATGCTGTATCTGGGACGCCTTTCTCGCGAGAAAGGCGTGTTAACGCTCGTGCATGCTTTTGAGAAGGCGGCACCGGTGATCCCTGATTGGCGTCTTGTTATTGCAGGCGATGGCCCTGAATGTGATGCTGTGAAGGTCAAAGTTTCCGCAATGCCAAACGAAATAAGCTCGAGGATTGAGCTGGTTGGATATAAAACCGGTGACGCCCTGCGCGGACTTGTGAATCGAGCCACTCTGGCGGCTGCGCCGTCAGAGTGGCTCGAGAACGCGCCATATGCGGTTCTCGAGGCACTCGCCGCGGGCAAGCCCGTTATCGGTACGAACATGGGCGGAATACCCGAGCTGGTACGTGAGGGTGAAACGGGCTTCCTGGCTGAAGCCCACGATGAGGCAGGACTCGCAGATGCAATCCGTAGGGGTGCGGCGGTGGCCGTCGATCCTGCGGCTTACGCCGCGATGAGCGCGCATTGCCGTTCATTCGTGGCAGAGAACTGTAATCAAGAGAAGTACATCCGGAATCTCGTCTCCCTGTATCAAGAACTAATTGACCGGAAGGTGGTGGCCTAACCCATGGCCGAGAAGAAACTCAACGGAACCGTAATCGTAACGTACCGCTGCAACGCGCGCTGCACCATGTGCAACCGCTACAAGGCTCCCAGCCGTCCGGAGGAGGAGCTCTCCCTCGACGTGATCAAGAAGCTCCCGCGCATGTACTTCACCAACATCACCGGTGGCGAGCCCTTCATCAGGACCGACCTTGCGGATATCGTGCGCGAGCTGTACAAGAAGTCCGACCGCATCGTCATCTCCACCAACGGCTTCTTCACCGACCGCATCATCGCCCTTGCCGAGGAATTCCCCCAGGTGGGAATCCGCATCTCCATCGAGGGCCTGCAGCAGACCAACGATGAGATCCGCGGTCTCCAGAACGGCTTCAACCGCGGCTACGAGACGCTCAAGAAGCTCGTGGAAATGAAGCACCCGGACGTGGGCTTTGGCATGACTGTGCAGGATCGCAACGCTGCGGACTTGGTGCCGCTGTACAAGCTTTCCGACGAGCTCGGCATGGAGTTCGCCACCGCCAGCCTGCACAACAGCTTCTACTTTGTCGAGGCGAAGAACATCATTAAGGACCGTCCCATGGTGGCCCAGAACTTCGAGGACCTGGTAAACGAGCTCCTCAAGTCCAACGAGCCCAAGAAGTGGTTCCGCGCGTACTTCAACATGGGCCTCATCAACTACATCTATGGGCAGAAGCGCCTGCTCCCGTGCGATATGGCGTTCGACACGTTCTTCATCGACCCCTACGGCGACGTCATGCCCTGCAACGGCACCAAGGAGAAGCTCGTTATGGGCAACCTTAACGACGAGTCTTGGGATGAGCTGTGGGAGAGCGCCCAGGCCGAGAAAGTGCGCGGCTGCGTGCGCCACTGCGACCGCAACTGCTGGATGATCGGCTCCGTGTCTCCGGCCATGCACAAGTACATCTGGAAACCCGCGTCGTGGGTGCTGGCGCACAAGCTCAAGCCCGGCAAGAAGTTCGACATGCACGAGCTCCCCATCGTGCGCGACTACGAGTCGGGCAAGGTGACGAAGGAGGAGCTGGACGCTCTTTCCACCTGCGACATGCACGCCGCGATCAACGACGGCCTTTCCGACGCAAGCCGAGCCGACGCGCACGTGTACGAGACTGAGGAGGCGCTGTAGTGCAGCCGGGTGGAAAAATCGAATGCAAAAATTCAGAAATAGCGGTTGCTCGATATCAATCGGAGGAAACACGTGAAAGTATCCTGCATAACCAGGCACGCAATCTCTAATTATGGCTCCCTGCTCCAGGCATATGCGACACAACGAGCGGTAGAGAGCTTGGGGCATGAGTTCGAGATTATGGACTATGTACCTGCTTGTGAGGACGTATCCCAGCAGGTGAGGACGCTTCTTTCGACAAAGCCGTCCTGGAACGGGAACCCGTTGAAGAAGTCTGTCTACAGACTTCTGATGGAGCCTGAGACAAGGGTGGCGGGCAAGCGGTTTGCGCGTGAGCGTTCCCAGCTGCTTAAGATGAGCCCTCACTATGCATCCCTGGAGGAGCTGAAGGCTAATCCGCCCAAGGCCGATGTCTATATGACTGGAAGCGATCAGGTGTGGGGTCCCATCAGCTCGGGCGCATACGACCTGTCATACGCGCTTGAGTTTGCTCCCGAGGGCGCAAGGCGCATCTCATATGCGGCAAGCTTTGGTAAGAAGAATATGCCGGATAGCGTGCGCCCCAGGTTTCTCGAGGACCTTCGAGCATATGAGGCCGTGTTCGTACGCGAGGATGCCGCGCGCGAGCAGCTTGCCTCGTGGGGCATAGAGGCCGGACAGGTTGTCGATCCCACGCTGCTGCTTGATGGCGAGGCGTGGAGAAGGATGGCGGCACCTGCCCCGAAGGGCGAATACATCCTCGTCTACCAGATTCACAGCGACCCGACGGTGGGGCAGTACGCCGTGAAGGTTGCCAAAAAGCTTGGCTTGCCCCTGATACGGATCTCCGCAAGCCTGCACCAGGCCTCACGCGAGGGCAAGTTCAAGTGGCTGCCGACGCTTGCTGAGTTTCTCTCGTATGTCGACAACGCAGCATGCCTAGTCACGGACTCGTTCCACGGTACGGCTTTTGCCATAAATCTCAATACGCCGCTGGTAGAAGTGCTGCCCAAGAACGGAACCTCGAGCAGGAACGTGAGTATTCTGCGACTCACGGACCTCACGGACAGAGTGCTTCAGAATCTAGATGATGTCGAGTTAGCATCCAAGCAGATTGACTTTGGTCGGGTAAACGACGTGATGGGTGCGGAGAGGGAGAAGTCCCTAGCGCAGCTCAAGAGCATGATTGAGGAGTAGGGCATTGTCAAACGTTGGCACTAGGACGGTATGCAAGAAGGATATGTGCGCTGGCTGTATGGCCTGCGTCGATTCATGCCGACATGGAGCGATTGCCATTGAGGATACGATTGAGGCGTATAACGCCCGTATTGATCCTACAAGGTGCGTGGGATGTGGACTGTGCGAGAAAACGTGTCCCCAGATGGTATCCCCATCTTCGTTGCGTCCTCTCGAGTGGCTACAGGGGTGGGCGAAAGATACATCGCTCAGGATGTCATCTTCGTCCGGGGGTCTGGCTACGGCCATCTCGGAGGCGTTTGTGGCGTCAAATGGATTAGTGTGTTCATGTGCACAGGAGGGCGGTGAGTTCCGGTTCCACCTCACTTCTGATGCGGATTATTTGAGGAGGGCCCAAGGCTCCAAATACGTCAAAAGCAATCCGCTTGGTGCGTACCGCGAGGTTAGGGAGGCCCTGCAAGGTGGTCAAAGGGTTCTCTTTATCGGTCTTCCTTGTCAGGTTGCTGCGATGCGTAACTTCGTTGGAAGCCGTTTAGCCGATTCCCTTTACACCATCGACCTTATCTGTCATGGTTCACCGTCCCCCAAGGTCCTGAGCCGATTCTTGGAAGAGACAGGTAACAACCTGTCTAATGAGCTGATACTGGACTTTCGAAAGAAAGTCCAGTTTCAGCTCCGCTATCGCGGAGCTGAAACTGTGGGTAGGACGGGTGTCCGCGATCGCTACTCGATTGCTTTCCTCTCGGGTTTACCGTATACGGAAGGCTGCTACTCCTGCCGCTACGCCAAGGGTGATCGTGTCTCCGATATTACGCTTGGCGATTCATGGGGTAGCGAGCTTTCTGATGAGGTCGCGAACGGGATATCCCTCGCACTTGTGCAGACAGACAAGGGTCGAGAACTGTTAGAAATGACGGACCTTGAGCTTTTGCCGGTTGATCCTGGTCTAGCTGTGGCCAACAATGAACAGCTTCAACGTCCTTCGACGAAGCCTATAGAAAGAAATACCTTTATGGACGGCTTTCGTAACGGGGTACGGGTTAACCGACTCGTTCTCAGGGCGAGGCCAAAAGACTGCGCCAAGTACTTGGTCAAGGATATACTGCTTGCACTGGGTTTGCTCAGGGGTTAACACATCGAGAGCGTTTGCTTTAGGCATTAATGATAAGGTAATCCATATGTTGAGTAATTCCAAGGTGCCAAAGTGCGTCGTATTAATGGCGTCATACAACGGCATCCCATTTATTTCAGAACAAATTGACAGCATTCTCTCGCAGGCTGAAGTTGACGTACGTCTTTTTGTCCGTGATGACGGGTCATCTGATGGTACTCGTGATCTTCTGCAGCGCTATGCAGATGAGGGCAGTCTGACTTTGTTAACAGGAGAAAACCTAGGACCTGCTTTAGGGTTTTTGACGTTGTTGCGGAATGCTCCCGAAGCTGATTACTATGCGTTTTCCGACCAAGATGATATTTGGGATAGCGATAAACTGATAACTGCGATTAAACAGCTTAAGAAGCAGGAGAATTCGGCTCTTTATCATTGCAATTCAAGACTTGTAGATTCAGCTGGTAATGAGATGGGCCGGTTAACCTATGGGCAACAAAGGTGCATATCTTATCGAGATAACGACCCTCTCAACCAGCTTTGCATTGGGTCACCTATGGGATGTACGCAAGTATTTGATAGGCGTATTTGGGAAGTTGTTTGCTTGCATGAGCTGCCCCATCCCGTCATCATGCATGATAAGCTGATAGCTAATCTATGCGTGCTGCTGGGTTATCGGATTGTTTTCGATGCTTCTCCTCATATGGGATATCGCCAGCATGGTCGTAATGTGGTCGGTGTGAGTACTGATTTACCATCTAAAGTGATTGAGAAAATCAATAGTTTTTGTCATCCGCGAGAGATTACTCTTGCAAAGCAAGTTACTGGACTTCTTTCAACTTATTCCGACTGCATTCTTCCTCCAGAGCGTGCTCTTGGAGAGTTGGTATCGAAAATGGACGCTTCTTTCATGGCTAGGTGCAGGGTTTCTTTCTCTTCGAGGCTGAATTTCGGCAGTCTACAAGAGGGCCTTTTCAATAGATCTCTCCTCTTGTTTGGGAAGCGATGATATGAGTAAAAGCATCCCCAAACCGCACAATAGTGGGTACGTCCTAGCGCTTGCCTTTTGCGACTATCTCAAGGACAAGACCGGCACCCCAAAGGCTATTATGGCGAGTCAGCAGGCCATGGCGTCGCACGGCATAAGTTACGTCTATCTCCACTCGGTTAAGAAGACCCTGTTCAGGGACGACCAGATGCTATTTTGCGAATTCGGGGTTACGGTCGACGGGGTGGAGGCTGGTGTTTTCAGTATTGCCCAGGTGTGCGAGGCCCTTTGCAGCTGGCAAAAAAGCGGCTTCAGCCTTCTTGAGCTTCATATCCACCACCTTCTGTACGTGAGCCTTGAGAAAGTCTCCGAACTGTTAAAAGTTACAGGCAAAACACCGGTCAGGGCCTTTCTCCACGACTATTACCTGTGTTGTACAAGCTATAACCTCCAAAATAGGAGCGGCTTTTGTGACAGCTCAAGGCTCGGCGACGCTCCCTGCGAGAAATGCCCCCACTTCAGTAACAGCCTTCGTGTGGAGTCGAAGATCCAAGGGCTGTTTGACTCCATCAAAAATCTCCGTTTTGTTGCACCTTCGACCTATACGAAGAATCGGTTTCTCTCATTCAGGCCCCAATACGAGGGCCTTGTTGATGTAATACCGCACCAAAAGCTGCTTGGAGAGTATCTGGGCAACAGACGTCCTCTGAACGCAGGGGAGCGCATCAGGGTTGCCTTTCTGGGGATGCCGAGGAAGACAAAGGGCTGGGAGACCTGGCTTCGCCTCGTATCTGCGGTCGATGAACAAGAGTACGAGTTCTTCGTCTTCAACAGCTCGAACGATATGTATCCAGGGATGAACAAGCGGTTTATCGAATTTGATGAGAAGCACCCAAATGCCATGACCGACTCTCTCAGGGAGTGCGAGATTGCCATCGTTGTCATGTGGCCATCTTGTCCAGAGACCTATAGCTACACCTGTATGGAATCTTACTCCGCAAACGCTTATACGATTTCGAGTGCATGTGCAGGCAATGTCGCCGACTTTGTCGTTGAGCATGGGTCCGGTTTGGTGCTGAATAACGAGGAGGAGCTAATCGGGCTGTTTAGGGATAAGAGCCGGCTTATCAGGGAGGTCAATCGTTTCAGGAGCGGAAAGCCTGGTCCGCTCGATCTTGTCGATTCAGATGAGATCGTAGACCTGCTTCCATGCTCCTCGGTAGGTCTCAACACGGGAGTTCACATGCACACGAGGCTGATTGAACGTGTGCTGCTGGAGGTACTCAATGCAAGATCATAGGCATGCGAGGCTCGTTATAAATAAAGCGGAGGAGCGGGCTGGTCGAAGAGGTCGTTGGTATCTCCCTAATAAGCAAGGCGTTCTAACCGTTTGCATGGGTGACCTGGCGGATGCGACGATCGTTATAGGTATCTTGGCGCAGGTTTTCTTCCTTGAGTACTATGGTCTGGGGCGATACCTCAACTGGGTAATTACCGGCATGATTTGCGTGAGGGCGCTCTTCTCCGGATGGAAATATAGCGGTAGAGCGCTACTACTTGGGCTGATTACCGTTGCAGGGTGGCTGTCTGGTGCCCTCTTGGGTGGCAATATGGAAACGTTTAGGGCGAATATTTTGCTGCTCCTCTACCCGTTTGTCTATACGCTTTACTTCTTTCTTTTGGTCACTAACAAGAGGGATTTTCTTCTTGGACTCTTTGATGCAGGTTTTCCGGTCTTCAACGCCATATTGCTTCTCAATATGGCGATCATGTTTATCCAGTACTCTACCCATGGGATGATCGCTGCGACAACGAACGACATCAGTTACTTCGAGGACAATATCTCCGGCCTGTTCTCTTATGCGTCCGTCCATGCGGTGGCCCTTTACACTTCATTCGTCGTGCTCTACAACTTCGTCTGGATTAGGAGGCTTCGGGGTCCTCTCTGGCCAACCCTTGCCATCGCTTACAACGTCTGCCTTATCGTCCTGTCCTTCTATCTTGCGACACTCAACGATAATAAGGCGCTCTTCATAATCCTTCCTCTCGTTTTAGTGATGTTCTGGCTTATTTCAGTCATGAGAGGAGAAGCGGATGTTTCGGGTCCCTTCTTTTGGCTTGTCGCCTTGTATTTTATCCTGACAATTGCATACGCCTTGGTGCCTGCGTTCCAGATCCTCGTGGATACGCAAGTGTTTGGTCTGTTCGATATGGTTGGCAGTTCAGCTTCCGTCGGTACTGCTGCCGACGGCAGTAACGAGAGGATTGCTATCATCGGCTTCGCTCTCTTGAGACCGGCTACATGGAGTCTCGGAGAGGGTCTTGGAGCCTCAAGCTTCTACGCGTCCGGGTTCATGTCGTTTAACCACTTTGGTCAAGCGGATATGGGGTCTTTCTTGATTCTCATGGGGGTTTGGGAGACGGCAGCGTATGTAGCGTTTTTCCACTCCGTGGTTAGTGAGTTTATAGAGCAGGAAAAAGGATCTAATGGCCGGATTGTTCGTTTGCTCCTTTTGCTAACAATTCTTATTACCTTTCTGTATACGCAGTGCTTTACAAGGGTGAACTGCTGCTTGTGCCTACTGCTGCTCTGTGGAGCGCTGGCTTGGTCGTGGAATTCCTCGGCTGCAGACTATTTGATTATTGATAGAGACGAAGAACAGGTTTGAACATGAAAATAGGCATTTCCACATTTACGCATGGGGACAACTATGGGCAGAGGCTCCAGAACCTTGCTGTCCAAGAAACTCTCAAACTCTCGGGTGCAGATGTCCTTACGTTCAGACAGAAGGACTCGAGATCTGCCAAATACAAGCTCAAGTCTTTGGCTTCGCTCATTCCAAAGGGGCTTGCCGTTGCCCACATCCAGAGGCATCGTTCGTTTGAGGATTTCAATTCCCGTAACATTTCCTTTAGCCGGGAGGTTATATCTGATTCCAACCCTCCACGTGACATTAAATCCTATGACTTTTTCGTTGCTGGGAGCGACCAAGTTTGGTCTCCGTATTCCCCTGACGCTAACTCCACTATGTTTCTCACGTTTTCGCCAAGAGAAAAGCGCATTGCTTTTTCGCCAAGCTTGGCAGCTCCGACGATTCCCGAGGAGAAGCGTGAGCTGTTCCACGGCTATTTCGACGGGTTTGATAGGCTGTCCGTTCGTGAGCAGAAGAGCGCCGAGCTTATAAACAGTCTGTACGGCTTAAAGGCCGAGGTGTTGATTGACCCAACACTGATGTTTGACGGCTCCTGGTGGGAAAGGTATGAAAAAGAGCCGCACTGCGGGCTTCCAAATGATTATGTATTGACGTACTTTCTCGGGAGTGCAGCTTACGAAGAGAGGGTTGCCGAAATCTGTGATTCACTTAGCTGCAAGAGGGTCGATTTACTAGGGGATGCGCGCTACTACGCCCTCGGGCCTTCAGAGTTCCTCTATGCCGTCCGTCACGCAAAGCTTGTAGCGACAGATTCATATCACGGATCAATTTTCTCGATCTTGTTCGGGAAGCCGCTGATTTATTGCCCTCGTGAGTCCACTGGTCCAGACATGAGCAGCCGATTCGACACGCTAGCCAGCGAGCTGGGTGTTTCTTTCGTTGAGCGGTCAATTCTTTCCGTATGTAATTCGGAACTGCTCGAGAGTGACTATTCAAAGGCGTATGACAGGTTGGCAGCTCAGAGGAAGATCGTTGTTGAATTCCTCGATAGATGTGGATTGAGCATTCCCTCGGAGGCCGCCCGTGGCTAGCCAGCGTAAGGCGGGCGCCCTCCTCGGCTACGCCAACATCCTCGCAAAGAACCTCGTCAACCTCGTCTACACGCCGATGCTACTGTCCTACGTGGGGCAGGCGGACTACGGCGTCTTCCAGAGCTCGAACTCCTTTGTCTTCTCGCTGACGCTCCTGTCCTTCGGCTTCTCCGAGGCCTACGTGCGCTTCTACACGCAGACGGTGGCGCACGGCGGCGAGCGCGACATCCGGCACCTGAACGGCATGTACCTCACGCTTTACGTCGCCGTCACAGCCGCGGCGGTCGCCCTCGGCATGGGCTTCTCCGCAAACGCCGGCGCGGTGTTCTCGGCCGGGTTCACCGAGGCGCAGGTCTCGCTCGCCCGGGAGCTGCTCGCCATCATGACGCTCAACGTCGCCTCGACGTTGTTCACCGTCGTGTTCAATTCCTACATCACGGCGCACGAGCGCTTCGTCTACCAGCAGACCAGGCAGCTCGTCACCACGCTTGCGACGCCGCTGTGCGCCTGGGCCCTGCTGGCCGCCGGTATGGGGCCCGTGGGCGTTGCCCTAGCACAGCTCGCGGTGAACCTCGTCCTGCTCGCCCTCAACGCGCGCTACGCCATCGTCGTGCTGGGCATGCGCTTCGAGCTCAGGGGCGCCGACTGGGGCGTCATGCGCGGCATCGCCGCCTTCAGTGCCTGGATCTTCGGTAACCAGGTCTGCGAGATGGTCAATCAGAGCGTGCCCAACATCATGCTGGGGGCCATCTCGGGCGCGACTGCGGTATCGCTGTTCGCGGTGGCCGTGAACATCCGCCAGGTCTTCTACTCGCTCTCCACCACGATGTCGAACGTCTTCATTCCGAAGGTCAACCGCATCGTCGCCACCTCGGACGACAACGCCGAGCTCACTCGCCTTATGACGCGCGTGGGCCGCTACCAGATGGTACTGTTTTGCTGGGTGTACGGAGGTTTCGCTATTCTTGGGAAGTTTTTCGTGACGAGGTGGGCGGGCCCGGGCTTCGCCGAGGCCTACTGGCTCGTGCTCGCCATGACGCTACCCGTCATGGTGCCCCTCTGTCAGAACGTCGGCATCGAGATCCAGAGGGCCAAGAACATGCACCACGCCAGGAGTCTCGTCTACCTTGCGATGGCGGTCGGGAACGTTGCCTTCACCGCCGCGGCCGCCCCGGCGCTGGGGCCGTGGGCCCCCGCGATCGCCTATGTCGTCAGCATCGTGCTCGGCAACGGACTGTGGATGAACTGGTAC
The DNA here is from genome assembly GCA_019414265.1 of Collinsella sp. Lineage (GTDB taxonomy): Bacteria > Actinomycetota > Coriobacteriia > Coriobacteriales > Coriobacteriaceae > Collinsella. The sequence goes on from DXMJ01000004.1 coordinate 59,287, forward strand.
TACCAGAAGCGGGTCGGTCTCGACATGCTCTTTTTCTGGAAGCGGAACCTGCCGGTGCTGCTCGCCTGGGCTGCCGTCACCGTCGCCTGCCTCGCTGGCACGGCGGTCCTGCCCGTCAACGGATGGCCCGCGTTCCTCGAGTGGGGCGCCGTTTACAGCGCGCTTTTCGCCGTCGCCCTTTGGCTCGCCGTCCTAACGAAGGACGAACGTATCGCGGTCGTCTCTCGTCTCCCGTTCCTTAGATAGGGTCCATCATGAATGATTCCGAGAAATCCCCGAGGGTCGTCTCGCTTGGCGACCGTTGCTGCGGCTGCGGCGCGTGCGCTGCCCGCTGCCCCAAGTCATGCATCTCCATGGAACCCGATGATTGTGGCTTCCTACACCCCACCGTCGACGCCTCCGGGTGCGTAGGCTGCGGGGCGTGCGACGCCGTATGCCCGGCGCTCAACGCCCCTGGGGAGGACGGGTGCGAGTTCGCCCTCTGGGCGAAGGCTCATGACGTCGGCTTGCTCGATAGATCGTCGTCGGGCGGCGTGTTCGGTCTACTCGCCGGTGACGCTCTCTCGCGCGGCGGTGTTGTGGCGGGCGCCGCGTGGACGGACGGTTGCCGCGAGCTTCGTCACGTGCTCGTGGAGGACAGGCCGGCGCTCGGCGCCGTTATGCGCTCGAAATACGTTCAGAGCGCGGTTGGCCGCGGCGTCTTCGAGGGCGTCCGCGCTGCCCTGCGTGAAGGCAGGCCGGCGCTCTTTGCCGGTACTGCATGTCAGGTGGCTGGCATGCGCTCATACCTGGGGAAACTCGCCGACTCTGACCTCTTCCTCGGCGTCGACGTCATCTGCCACGGTGTTCCGTCTCCAGAGCTCTGGTCGCGCTGGGTCGACTACCGTGGTGAGGCCTTCGGGTCGGACGTCTGCGACGTCAATATGCGGAGTAAGACAACCGGATGGTTGTCTTACTCCGCTATGTACAAGCACATAGCGGAGAAAGACAACACCGGGGACACCGAGTCCCAGATATTCGGCAAAGACTGGTACATGAAAGCGTTTCTGGCCAATGCGAGCCTTCGTTCGTCCTGTCTGGCATGTCCAGCAAAGCGCTCCAGCGGCGCCGATATCACGCTCGGTGATTTCTGGGGGTTCCAGAATACCCATCCCGAGGTCGACAACTCCAAGGGCGTATCTGCCGTCCTATGCAATACCGAGAAGGGCGTGCGGGCATTCGAGGCTATTTCTGGGCTTACTGCAAACGGTCCGGCGACGCTTGATGGGGTAATCGCGGGCAACCCTAGCCTCGTCCATTCTGTCACGCCTTATCCAAAGCGCGACGAGTTCTTGAACGACGTGTCTGCCGGGCTTTCCATCCCAGATCTCATGGACAAGTGGGATTTCCGTCCCACTCTCTGGCAGCGTGTCCGCCGCAAGCTTGGTGGTATTAAACGACGACTAAAGAGACTCGTTGGAAGGAGAGCCTAGATGGCCAAGGATCGCTACCTTCAAGCTCTTCGTGGGCTTGCGATTTCCGCAGTGGTGCTTATCCACTGTCTTCCTCAATGTGCCGCGTCGGTCGCCATTCGCCCATTCCTCAACTTTTCTGTTGCGTTGTTCTTGTTTTTATCCGGTGTTCTTACCGACGAGCGCAAATTTAATGCGGGGGGTCTTCGACGCCGCATTAGCAAGGTTGCCGGACCTTATGCGTTCTGGAGCGTTATCTATCTTGCGGCGTTTCCCCCGCCCTTCATGGCGTCTGGGTTTCTGGCGTTCGCCGTGGGCTCCGTATCGGCTCAGATGTACTATCTATTGGTCTATTCACAGCTTGTGCTGCTTACTCCGGTACTGTTCAGGCTCCTTTCACGGCATAGGTTCTTTGTCTATTGTGTGACACCGGCTTGCTTGCTTCTAAGGGAGCTCGCTGCCGTTGCCGGTATCGCATTGCCTCTAATACAGGTTTTCTGCCCCATGTGGCTCATCTTTTATGTTTTCGGTCTCGACTGGAGGCGTTGGGCTGCGCTCATTGAAGGACGAACCACTCAGCTTGTTGCAGTGCTCTTTATATTTTTAATAATTCAGGAGGTCGCAGGCTTCTGGTGGTATTTGACTGGCGATTTCAATATGGCCACAACTCAGCTTAAGCTCGGTTCTGCCGCGACCTCTTTAGCTGTGATCGCGCTTCTTATGGCGGTTCCGGGATCATTCAAGTCGCGATTATCTTCTACTTTGCTTGTTGACCTTGGGAACGCCTCTTTTGGAATCTACCTTTGCCATATACTTGTTCTCAAGGCCGTTTGGAAACTGCTTGGATTATTCGTCATTCCACTTGGTGTTTCGACATTTGCTGTTTGGGCGCTAACTCTTGCCGGATCTTATTCGCTTGTATCACTTTGCGGTCGTTATTTGCCCGAACGAATTCACATCATTGTGGGATTATAAATTGATTTTCGATACTGGCGCTTTTCATAGCGTTGAAGCAAAGTGAGTCCATTACCAACATTTGGCACGCGATCATCGGTGAAGATACCGGACTTCCTGTTTTCGAACGAGAAGATGACTTTTTACTCAAAATGGCTGATTGGATTAACCAACCTGAAATAACCGGAATCAATCTCCCTTGGTCGAGCATTGAAAAATGGAAGGGGCAATTCAGGTAGCCATATTCCGCAGTCATTACCTTGCCTATTTCGTTAAGAATGAGGGGGTTTAGCAAAATAGGATACCCAAGTCTTATTTATCACTCGATCTAAAGCGCATTTCGATTGTAGAGGACAGATTAAATGAAAGGCATCATTCTCGCGGGCGGGTCCGGAACACGCCTGTACCCGCTCACGCTCGTGACCTCCAAGCAGCTGCTGCCGGTCTACGACAAGCCCATGATCTACTACCCGCTGTCCACCCTCATGCTGGCGGGCATCCGGGACATCCTGGTCATCTCCACGCCGACGGACCTCCCCAACTTCGAGCGCCTGCTCGGGGACGGCTCGCGCTACGGCGTGAACCTCTCCTACGCCGAGCAGCCGAGCCCCGACGGCCTGGCCCAGGCCTTCACCATCGGTGAGGAGTTCATCGCCGGCGAGCCGTGCGCCCTGGTGCTCGGCGACAACATCTTCTACGGCAACGGCCTTTCCCGCCACCTGACGCGCGCCGTCCAGAACGCGGAGTCGGGTCGCTCCACGGTCTTCGGCTACCACGTGGACGACCCCGAGCGCTTCGGCGTCGTGGAGTTCGACCGCAAGGGGAGGGCCGTCTCCATCGAGGAGAAGCCCGAGCGCCCCAAGAGCTCCTACGCCGTCACCGGCCTGTACTTCTACCCGGGCGACGTGGCCGCCAAGGCGCACAAGGTGGAGCCCTCCGCGCGCGGCGAGCTGGAGATCACCACGCTCAACCAGATGTACCTGGAGGAGGGGACGCTGTCCGTCGTGACCCTGGGCCGCGGGTACGCCTGGCTCGACACCGGCACCATGGAGAGCCTGCACGAGGCCGCGGAGTTCGTCCGCGCCGTGGAGCACTCCCAGGACCTGCCCGTGTCCGTCCCCGAGGAGATCGCCTGGGAGAACGGCTGGATCACGACCGCCGAGCTCGAGGAGGCAGCGAAGGCCTACGGCAAGTCGGTCTACGGGCGGCACCTGAAGAAGGTCGCCGCCGGCGAGATCGTCAACAGCCCGCGCGAGTACTAGGAGGAACCCCTCATGTCCGAGATCTTCGAACCCAAGAACATCATCGTCACGGGCGGCTGCGGCTTCATCGGCAGCAACTTCGTGCACTACGTGGTGGACAGCCACCCCGACGTTCACGTCACCGTCCTGGACAAGCTGACCTATGCCGGCAACCCCGAGAACATCGCGGGCCTGCCCGAGGATAGGGTCGAGCTCGTCGTCGGCGACATCTGCGATGCTGAGCTCCTCGATAAGATTGTCCCGGGCCACGACGCGATCGTCCACTACGCCGCCGAGAGCCACAACGACAACTCCATCGCCGACCCGGAGCCCTTCCTGCGCACCAACGTCGAGGGCACCTTCCGCCTGCTGGAGGCCGTGAGGAAGTACGGCGTCCGCTACCACCACGTCTCCACCGACGAGGTCTACGGCGACCTGGCGCTCGACGACCCGGCGAAGTTCACCGAGGAGACTCCGTACCATCCGAGCTCCCCGTACAGCTCCACCAAGGCGTCCTCCGACATGCTCGTGCGCGCCTGGACCCGCACCTACGGGCTTCGCACCACGATCTCCAACTGCTCCAACAACTACGGCCCCTGCCAGCACGTGGAGAAGTTCATCCCCAGACAGATCACCAACATCATCGACGGCGTCCGCCCCAAGCTCTACGGCCGCGGCGAGAACGTCCGCGACTGGATCCACACCGAGGACCACTCCTCGGCCGTCTGGGACATCCTGACCAAGGGCCGCACGGGGGAGACCTACCTCATCGGAGCGGACGGCGAGAGGAACAACATCACCGTCCTGCGCATGATCCTGGAGGCCATGGGGCGCGACCCCGAGGACTTCGACTGGGTCGCCGACCGCCCCGGCCACGACCGCCGCTACGCCATCGACAGCACGAAGCTCCAGCGCGAGCTCGGCTGGAGGCCGGCGCACACCGACTTCGCCGAGGGGCTCAAGCAGACGATCGACTGGTACGTCGCCAACGAGTCCTGGTGGCGCCCGGCCAAGGAGGCCACCGAGGCGCGCTACCGCGCGCAGGGGCAATAGGAGAGGGGAGAGAGACATGGCAGACATCGCATTCGAGAAGGACCTCTCCGTCGCCGAGACCGGCATCGAGGGCCTGAAGGTCGTCGACCTCGCCGTCCACGGCGACTCGCGCGGCTGGTTCAAGGAGAACTGGCAGCGCGCCAAGATGACCGCCCTGGGCATCCCCGACCTCCGCGTCGTCCAGAACAACGTCTCATATAACGAGAAGAAGGGCGTCACCCGCGGCATCCACGCCGAGCCCTGGGACAAGTTCATCTCCGTGGCCCGCGGCTCGGTCTTCGGCGCCTGGGTGGACCTGCGCGAGGGCAGCGCCACCTACGGGAAGGTGTTCACCTGCACGCTCGACCCGAGTAAGGCCATCTACGTCCCGCGCGGCGTGGGCAACTCCTTCCAGGCCCTGGAGGACGGCACCGCCTACACCTACCTGGTGGACGCCCACTGGTCCCTTGAATTGAAGAAGACCTACACCTTCGTGAACCTCGCCGACCCCGAGCTCGCCATCGAGTGGCCGATCCCGCTTTCGGAGGCGACCGTCTCCGAGGCCGACCTCAACCACCCGATGCTCAGGGACGTCGTCCCCATGGCGCCCAAGAGGACGCTCGTCACCGGCTGCGACGGCCAGCTGGGGCATGCGGTCCGCGCGCTGGCCGAGGAGCGCGGCGTGGCGAAGGACTTCGACTTCTGCGACATCGACACCTTCGACATGTCCGACCCGGACGCCTATTCGCAGTACGACTGGTCGCTCTACGGCACGGTCATCAACTGCGGCGCCTACACCGCGGTGGATAAGGCGGAGACCCCCGAGGGCCGCGCGACCGCCTGGAAGGCCAACGCGACCGGGCCGGCACTTCTCGCCCGCACCTGCGCCGGGCACGGCATCACGCTCGTGCACGTGTCCTCCGACTACGTCTTCGACGGCACCGCTGAGGTGCACGACGAGGACGAGCCCCTCAGCCCGCTTTCCGTCTACGGCCAGACCAAGGCCGCCGGCGACATCGCCGTGGCCGGCTGCCCGCGCCACTACATCATGCGCAGCTCCTGGGTCATCGGCGATGGCCGCAACTTCGTGAAGACCATGAGGGGCCTGTCCGACCGCGTCGCCGACCCCGAGGACGGGCTCACGCAGGTCACCGACGTGGACGACCAGCTGGGCCGCCTGACCTTCACGCGCGACATGGCCGCCGCCATCTTCCACGTGCTGGGGACGCACGCCCCCTACGGGACCTATAACTGCACCGGCTCGGGTCCGGTCAGGTCATGGGCCGACATCGCCCGTGCCGTCTTCGAGGCCGCCAACGGCAACGGGGAGAAAGTGGTCCCGGTCAGCACCGCCGACTACTATGCGAATGCCGCCGGCCCCGTCGCCCCGCGCCCGGTCCACTCCGCGCTCGTCCTGTCCAAGCTCGAGTCGGTCGGGTTCCACATGCCCGACTGGGAGGAAGAGCTGGGGGAGTACCTCAAGACGCTCTAGCCGCTATTAACTTTTCGAGAGTAAAAGCCGCCGCTTGTTAACGGCGGCTTTTCTTATGCCTGGTGTATAGCCCCGCTGCAAAAAAAGCGGCAGATATCGCATGGTATACCGTAAGCCCTACAATTACGACCAGGTTCTTAGAAGAGGACCTTGCTTAATTAATTATTTACTACCGAGTTTAGATAAAACGCTAGAACCTGAAGCAAATGACCTAAGACCAGCTATTTGCTTACTGTTTTATCAACGACATAGCCGATAAAATCAAATGGCACCGGAATGGTCTAGGCGTACTCTTTGATTTCTATCCAGGTGGCGTAGAAGTCCACGTTGCCCGAGGGGGCCGTGCCCGACACCTTTCCCCCGTCGACGTAGCGGTAGAAGCTCCACCCCTCCGGCAGCGCCCCGCCGTCCAGCTTCGCCCACCTGCCGTTGCCCGCGGCGTCGATGACGAACCACGCGTCGTCGCAGTCGCGGTGGGCCTTCCAGCCCGCGAACGCCATCGGCCCGCCGGAGAAGCCCAGCGCCGACGACGTCAGCGTGGCGGTCGGCGTGCCCACGACGACCCTCGTCGTCCTGGCGTCGGCGGGCGCCGCGTCCGACCCGTGGTAGCGGATCGTGTAGGATGCGGGCTCCTTCCAGGTGGCGTAGAAGTCGAACCTTGATATCCACTTGTAATCAGATTGCATGGCAACAATGGAATTGGCAGCAAGATCGGCCTTGGCGTCGGTCGTCTTCCATTCGCGCAGGTTCATCGCAAAGGCGACGATGCCGTTCTGGATGCCACTGATGCTGGGCGGGAAGGACTGATTGTCGGCGTCGATAGAGAACCTGCTCTCCTTTACGTCGAGGTGCTGCTGGATGCGATTGGCGTACTTGGCGGCCCATTCGTCGGCCTTGCCGTTGTGGACGAAGTAGTTGTCTTTGAGGCTCGTCGAGCGGGTGGCGTATCCGTCCGCAGTGTAGATTTTGGCGTGTCCCTTGTGCGCGATTGCCATGAGTTCATCGGTGATACAGAAGTACAGGTGGCGCTGGTCAAGGTCGCCATAGAAGTTGTCGGATGTGTCGTCCCAGGTGCAGTCGACCTGGTACCATTTTTCGTCGAGCTTGACGGCATTCCAGGTGTGGCCGTCATAGGTATCGCGGGTCTCTGAATTGGTAATGCCGGCAGCGGTGAGCAGCTTGGAATAGGCGCTTTCATACGCCTGACACGTACCCAGTCCGCGCGTGAGGGCACTCTCGGCAGATGACCACTTCAGCGAGTTGTCGTACTCAAGTTGATCTAGAAGCCAGTCATGAAGATAAAGGGCCATTTCGTATTCAGAGCCATTTGTGTTTTGCTTGGCCTGCGACACTGCTTTATTGACAATACTCGCAACGCTGGGATACGCATCATCTGCAACCTGGATATACGAGTTGGTGCGCAAGTAGTAAACGCCCGACGCCTTGTCCATGAGGTAAAAGCGGAAGTTGTATGATCCGGTAGCTGTCGTTGTGAACGTAAAGTCGTGGCTAACGCACGCGTCGGTGTATTTTGTCCACTCTCCGCGGCTTGGATCGGCGACCGACTCGTGGGCGTACTCGTTGGGGTTAGAGTACGAGGGCGCATCCATGCGGAAAAGATAACTGCCACTGCCACCTGTTGCGCTTACGTGGAAGGTCGTTGGCTGTCCAAGTACTGGATCGTTCCATTCAACGGTGAGGGTGACACTACCGCTGGTAGCGCTATCGCTGTGCTGATATCCACTTACTGCGGCCTTTGTGGCTTGTTCCGAATCAGGCGACATATCGGAAGCTAGGGAAACCTGAGGTTCCGCCTGATGTGAAATTGGATTCACGAGATCGGAATCATTTTTGATGGACTCATTGCCGATCTCACTTGTATCGATATCGCCTGTCATACTGCCGCCCGAATTGTCCGCTGCGCCAGTATCAGCCTGCTCTAGAGTGTTTTCTTGCCGCCGTTCTTCTTCCGCTATAACCCTTACAGGTATTGCTGCGCTAAGCATGGAAACGCAAAGAACTGCGCAGATCGAGCGGTAAAAGACTCGTTTCATAGCGGTGCCTCTCTATAAGGTGGGCGCCAAGGCCCGGAGGCGGCGCCAGGCCAACACTCCGTGTATATGTAAGTGGGGTTAATTTTACGGTAACGTCAGTCAACAACAGCGAACTTTTTAGACAAAGTTGGGGAGGGAGTGGGGTACTTGGGACAGTTTGGCACTGATTGATTTTTCGTAATCAAGTCTATAAATTTTGATGAACAGTGATATAGACTCATTGTTATAGCTAGGAGCCAAACATGGAAGCACCCGCCGTTCTCTATCATTATGCAAGCCTAGATACGCTGGCCTTGATTCTGCATAATCGGACTATCAGGTTCAGCCGGTTAGATAAGGTTGATGACCCACAAGAACAGCGTTCAGCAGACTCTCAAAATCTTGGAAAAATGAAGCTCGTCAGTTGTTGGACCTCTTCTGATGAGGAGAGCATCCCCATGTGGCGCGAGTATGCTGGAGCTGAATGTGGCGTAAGAATCCAAATGAAGAGCCATCCGTTTAAGCGCTACTCTGTGTCTACCGAGAGCCTAAGTAAGCTTTCTAGTGACGCAGTTTTGAATACTCCTGGTGGCAAGTTTGATGGACTTCAATTGCCGCTCGAAGACTTTTGGGATAAAAAATATCATTTTAAAGAAATGGCCCGAAGCGTTGAGATGCTTCATGAAGTCCAGTATACGAAGGATAAGTCGCTTCTGTTTCCAAAGTTGATCCGTAACCGCGAAAACGGCTGGATAGAAGCCGATTTAAACACACTTGGGATTCACAAAGCTACTGCCTGGTCATACCAAAACGAATGGCGATATGTTTTGACGGCAGTTCCTGTGGGCATCGCCTCTGTAATCAAGGGTGATGTTGAAGCAGTTAAGAGGGCCACTGAGGTCATACTTGATAAATGCGATCCCGAAATTCCTTCCTTTTACGATTTGATTATCTCAGACGAAGCATTTTCTTCGATGAAGATCGTCGCTTCCCCAAAGATGACACCGGGGAACCGATTAATTTTGGATGCGTTGGTGCAGAAATACGCACCGGGCATTGAGGTTACAGAGAGTGCGATTGAGCTTTCTTAAATAGACGGTAACGTGAAGCCAGAAGTCCCCATGTGTTGCCCCTGCGACTTCATAGTGGGGAAGATGATGCTCTTCTATTCCAAAGTTCAAAAGGTTAGATCGTACCCTCAGATTGCTCTAGAAGTACTTAGTAATAGTGATTATCGGCAATATGGGAGGGGCCTATGAGCAGCTGCTGATGCATCCCATCGTATTAAAACCAATTTGTTACTTCTTGGGGTACAAAAATGAGCAGGCTACATGAGGAAAATTGGCAAACTAGATGAATGCGAAAAGGCTAAGATGGGATCAGCATTTAATTTCGTCTGTGGAAGAGTTAGCTTGCTAAAACAAATTATTCATATAGTTACATGGTCGCTTGTAAAAAAGTCTTTTAAATGGTCGTTTGCAATCATTGGTGCAATTTCGACGATTATGGGAGTTGCGGGCGTGTCTCTCATCGACCTGCTTCCGAAAGATTCGGGATGCCCGTTTAGGCTCTTTGTGCTCGTCATCCTATTTGTCTTACTGGCCTTCTTCGCAGCGATCGTCACATACCATCACAATAAAGACGGAGTCCATTTGGTTATTAACGGAATGGACGTAGACATTGTGGTCGACGACCTTTTTTGTACTGAGGGCGTTAAGGTCATTCCGTTCAATGAATATTTCGACATTAAGGTTGACGACAGTGTAATTTCCAAAAATTCCCTTAACGGCATTTTTATTGAGAAGTATGCCGACCGGAACGCTCTCAAGCAGGCTGTCGAAGAAAGACAACCGAGTTTGCTGAAACCCTATAAGGCTGGGGATGGCCGAATTTGCTATCCTCTCGGCACTATTAAGGATTGCGACGGATTCGCCATGCTCGCCTTCACCCATATGGATGAAGTGAATCGTGCTTATCTTCGTCGTGGTCAGTATGAGGAATGCTTGCTCAATATGTGGGACGAGCTCGATCGGATGTATGCAGGCAGGCGAATCGTACTTCCGTTGTTGGGGTCTGGAATAACAAGGTTCGAAAACGGAAAACCCTCAGAGGATGATCTTCTTCGTTGCATGCTTTGCACCCTGAGGGCTTCGAAGCATCATTTTAAGGAAGGCGTTGTTGTCGTGTTAACGAAGAAGACCGCTGCACGCATGAGGTTATTCGAGGTTAACGGTTATGCAGAGGCCTGGAACAATAGGATTGGAGAGAAAGATGGTTTATAGGACAAGAACCTACATCGCCGCAGACTGGGACGGTGATCGAGATGCGGTCGAGCAGCTGCATAAATGGAACGACAGCAATTATTGGGGGCTTTCGTTCCCGGACGCTCACGACCTACAGCAGTCGCGCGACTCCAGTTTGCCATGCAGCATAAAGAGCTCTCTGAAAAAGAGAATGGATGGATCTAAACGATTCGTACTTATCGTTGGAGACTCGACCGACTCCGTAACTAAAGGAAGCTGTCAGCACTGTGGAAGCTATAATTCATGGACTTCAAGCTGCGCTCGTTTGCATAGCGTCGACTATCGTAGCTTCATTAAATACGAATGCGATAAAGCCGTTCAGGCCGGCATCGACATCGTTGTGCTGTACAACTCCGCACGCGTCACAAGGTCGAAATGTCCTTTAAAAGTTAGATTCGAAGGAAATCATGTTCCTATGAAATGCTGGAAAGATGGTGTACTCAAATGGGATTACGACGCTGTCAAAAAAGCACTCCAGTAAAGACTTTCCACGTGCAGCGCTGAATGATGGGGCAAGAGGCCTAACCGGAAAGTCTGTTTAAATCCATCCAAATTGTCATGAAACACGCGAAAAAAGGGCGTGCTCTTGGTGGCCTACGCGATTATGTTAGGCATAATCTCCTTTCACCGATTGGCAAAACGATTTACACCTAATTTCAGGCATTTCTCACTGCGTTTTTCCTTGGCAGTTGTCTGATCTCGCTAAACTAATAACTGCTGCTACCAGGGCATTTTCTGGTGCACATTCTATTGGCTCCTACGAAGATCGGAGCGGGTATGTTTGCTGCCGAGTCCTACACCAGCCGTCATTACATTGCGATTGTTGCCATGGCCTGCCTATGCGTTTTGGTGGGCGGGCCTTCTTATGCCGCGGGTGCGGAGAGCCTCATCATCGCGGGCGCGACGTACTACGAGCCGGGCGTGTCAGGCCCTGGCTGGTCCTGGACTGATGCCGACCACCTTGAGCTTAACGGCTACGCGGGCGAGGCCATCGGCGCCGACGGCGACCTGGTGCTGACGCTTGCCGGGCAAAACTCCGTGACGGAGTCGCATGCGCCCGATGCGGACATCACGCTGTGCGGCATGGAGGTGTGGGGCAACCTGACGCTTCGCGGCACCGGGACCCTGACGGCGACGGGCTCGCAGTGCGGGATCCACGTGTCGCAGGCGCTCGTGGTTGACGGCTGCACCGTCGATGCGCGGGCAGACGGGGCCGATATTACAAACGAGGCGGTCGCCGGCGTGATTGCCGGCGACATGGCCGTGCGCGGCGGCGGGCGCGTCGTTGCCGCGGGCGCCGGGTCCGGAGCGGGCGTGCGGGCTTATGGCGTGTTTCTGCAGGACGCGGGCCTTAGCGCTGGTGTGGACGGCTGCCGGCTTTCCGTCGACGCCTCGTGGCTTGATGCGGCCGGTGCCGACGGCGGTGTTGCGTGCACGGTCGGGTCGCTTGTGTCCGCACGGTTTGTGACGCCTGCTGGTGGGGTCTTTGGTGCTAGTGGCGTGGTGGATGCCTCCGGTGCGGTAGCACCGCATGTGGTAGTTGAGCCCGATGTGGCCACGCCGTCAACGGGGGAGACCGATGGGGGCGAGGTACCGGGTGATAGCACGGACAAGTCTCCCGCCAATGCTACCCCCGCTGCCGGAGAGCCCACCACAGGGCCCACGGCAAATCCCGCACTGAAACCCGCGGCCGCGACAACCAAGACAAAAACGACAGCAACCAAGACCACGGTCGCCAAGACCACTAAGCCCAAGACGGCTACCACGACAACCGCCACGCTCCCCAAGACCGGCGAGAACTGCTGGATCGCCGCGTCCGTGGCGCTTTTGCTGCTGGGGACAGTGCTGCTCGTCGCCGTACGCCGCTGCTGAAACACTAATTTTTCGGAAGTGCGGGGAAAGCAGAACCTGTCGACCGTAACCCGCTATTTATCAACAAAACCACAGGTCGCGAAAGCGTAAAACCGTGGGCTGGTCAGCAGATCTCGGTTTTATCCCGCACTTCCGGAATTGTCTCCATTAGAGGCCAACCAACAGTCGGCGATTGTATCTCATGCAGTCAGTTAGTTAAAATTGGCCATGATTGCGCTTGCCGACATATCATTCACCATCTCACGCGTGCTACCTCGCTACGATATTCACGAGGCTCATGATGATATAATTTCTACCAAAGCATCGTTTGGCTTGGGATGGATTTAGTTCAGTTCCCGAATGAGGGCAGGCTCTTGGGACCGAGAAATTTTTACTCCTGAGTTCAAGCCTTGCAACTGCCGGCGCATCGATACCTTTTGTTATGCCAAAGTGATACACACATAACGAAGAAAGCCCCTGCGGGAAACGCTTCCGCTACATTTTCGAATATCTGTCCCAGCGAGCATCTATCATAGGATGAGATTACTGGGCAATAGCCATAAGGATTGGAACTGCTGTGAATATCTTCAGCTGGAACGACTTGAATCCAACTGCTCGCGAATACATCTTGATGGCCAAAGATGTGCGTGATATGCAATATCGCAAACAATGGCCTACGCCTGGAGGTAAAACGCTAATCGAACTCGTTGCTAACGAGAATAAAGCCCTTAAGTTTTATCTTGATCTTACAGAGAATAAAAGAAGTTCTTCCTTAATCCTTGGACTTTCCGCTGACAGAAAAAGCACCATGCAGACACGCGTATCGGATCGTCCATTAATTCGTCTTGTTATAGTGATAATCCCGAGGTCCTTCGTCACAGAAATCCAGACGGATCGCTGGTCCTTGGTACTCATGTCCATTTTGATATAGACGGATACGGCGCCAAATGGGCTTGTGGCATCCCAGGTCAAAATATTCTGAAACCTCTGAACGACGATTTTGCATCACTCTTTTGGTCATTTCAGGAAACTTGTAATATTACAGACAAGCTTAAAGTAGAGCTATCTCTGGGGGTGTGAGATGAACGTAGATCAGGCTCGAGGCTTTATCAGCGCATACGCCAAGTTCGTAGAGGCAAATATGGTCCCGGTCCAGCAAGGTAATGGCGTCTGCATCTCCACCCCCATGCTCAATCGAAACAACGATTGCATGCGGGTTTATCTGGGTGATGACCCAGCAGGCGGCTATGTCATTTCTGATCTTGGTGAAACCATCAATGATCTTGAATTGTCTGGATTCACCATGAAAGGACAGCGAATCGATAAGCTCAATTCGATTCTTTCTGGCTTTTCGGTAAAGGAAGAAAAAGGCGAACTGTGTATAACGGCTTCCGGATCTGACCTTCCTATGAAGATGAATATGCTTCTTCAGGCTATGGCCTCTGTTGATGATATGTTCTTGTTATCTCAAAGCAGTGTGAGAAACCTCTTCACTGAAGATGTCGGCAATTGGCTGCTTGATAATGAAATCCCTTATGTTCCTGGCCCGTCTTTCCAGGGCCGATCCGGACTTTCGTTTAAATTTGACTATGCAATTGGTAAAAACAAGAGAAGACCCATGCGCCTTATTAAAACGGTAAATAATCCTGGTAAGCAAGGCATTCAAAATGCATTATTTGGATGGGAAGACATTAAGTCGGCACGCAACGATTGCGAAGGAGTCGTTTTTCTCAACTCCACCAACGCTAAAGATGGTGTTGTCTCCCCCGAGTCTATCGAAGCTTGCAAAAACTACGGACTTACTCCAATCATTTGGGGCGTCGATCAAGACTCCTATGTTCCCATGCTCGCTGCATAGGCGGTTTAATTTTGAAATGCTCATGCAAGCTGATGAATGGCAATTAGGCATGCCTTGCTACTCATTCCATTCGTCTGTATGCTTTACTCAGTTTTTGTTCGTAAGGCGCGACCAATGAAATCAAAAGAACGACTACCGCGAAGATCTTGGTTGCAGAGCACGACCAATGCAATATAAATAATGCTCGCGAAGATGACGCCTTCAACTGCTTAGGTTGAAGGCGTCTTGATTTACAAGCGGTATCGACTTAACCTGTGCAGCTGAGGGTAATTCGCGTTTTTCCTGCCGGAAGCATACTACGTGCCGAGCGTGTCGGGCCCCGGATGGGCCTGGACCGATGCTGACCACCTGGAGTTTAACGGCTACGTGGCTGAGGCCATCGGCGCAGATGGCGACATGGTGCTGACGTTTACCGGGCAAAACTCCGTGATATAGTCGCATGCGACCGATGCGGTCATCACGCTATGCGACATGGAAGTGTGGGGCAACCAGGCACTTCGCGGTACCGGGACCCTGACGGCGACGAGCCCCCAGTGCATGATAACGTTTCACAGGCGTTCGCGTTGGACGTTGCACCGTCGATGCCTCGTGGCTGGATACGACCGGTGCCGATGGCAGCGTTGCGCGCACGGGCGGCTCGCTTGTGTCTGCGCGGTTTGTGGTGCCTTCCGGCGGGGTCTTTGGTGCTGAGGTGGGTAGATGCTGCCGGGGGCCGTGGCCGCGTATGTGGTGATTGGACCCGTTGTGGCCACGCCACCGGCTGTGTGGAGACCGATGGATGCGGCGCGTGGGTGGCAGGGCGGGCTAGCCTGCTGGCGGTGCCGGTCATGTTGCAGGGCAGCCCGGTGCTTGGTAGTTGACGGACCTCGTAGCGAAGCCCACGAACGCAGCGCCCAAGACAATCACAACGACCAGGCCACGGTGGCCACGTCGTCCAAGCCCAAGACTGCCACCGCGACAACTTTAGCTCTTCTCAAAACCGGCGACAACAACTGGATTACTGCTACCTTTACACTGCTTTTTCCGGGAATAGTGTTTCTAGGTGCAGCATATTATTGCTGAAACACTTTTTGAATTTTCTAGCTTAGGCACCACCAAGTACCGTGAAATGGTACCGCCAATATTGAGCTTAGTCCCCGGTGAATTATTTTTACCTGCGATCCGCCCCAGGGAGCCGCTGTATGTCGACCTTGCATATGTCGACTTTGACCGCGTTGAGCGCGATCCCGCCCATGATTGCATGCGTATTGATTCCGCCGCCGGGTCTTGAGTTCCACTCCCTCTTCTTGAACTATCTGTAGAAGACCGGTGAAGAGGTGCCTCGCCTCGCTTCATTAGCTCAAAATGCATCGACCGTCTATTAGTTGCGAACGATGTTCAATTATCAATGCAGAAGGCACCTTCGGCCTTAGGGGTCATTCCTGTATTCAGGGTTCCTGATTTGACACAGTTACCTAATTTTGAATTTGCATCAAATGGATGACTGGTAAAATACACTTCATAGCCGGTTCGAATTAGCGTTTGCGCATCGCAATCGGATATGTGTTGTTTGCACATTATATTCTGCTACGTGTCTATTAAGTACGACTCTACGGAGGAACCGGCTATCAACTTTAAGGAAAATCTGATGCTCAACGAGCTGCAGTCGAAGACAGATCTGGCAGGGTTTCTTGGCCTGTCTATAGAAAAGCTTGATTTCTTTGTCAATTCATCCTCCATGTATGACCTATACAGAAATAAATTGATTCCTAAAAGAAATGGCGGCTATCGAGAGCTATTAATCCCAAGATCTGATTTAAAAAAGGTTCAACGAATTATCGCTAAAGAGCTAGAAAAAAGCTACAACCCTTTGCCTTGTGTGCACGGTTTTGTAAAGGGTCGATCAATACAAACAAATGCTGAGACCCATATTGGCTCACAAGTAATTGCTGGCATTGATATTAAGGATTTCTTTCCTTCAATCTCATCTAAACGGGTATATGGCCTTCTTGTTTCGAAGAAGTTAGGTCTCACCCCTGAAGTTGCATTCTGCATTTCTAGACTTGTCGCCACACCAAAAGGGCTCCCTCAGGGAGCTCCCTCATCCCCTTTAATTTCGAACATGATTTGCCTTGGCATGGACAAACAGCTTATGCATCTATCGCATGAGTATCATTATCAATACACGCGATATGCCGATGACCTAACGTTCTCTTTTAAAAGCTCTTTTTATTTTTATCGACACTTTTGCTCAGAGGAAAAGCTCAGGTTGCCCAACAAAATACGAAACGCGATCACTGACTTCCATGGAACCGAGTCATTTGAGATCAACGAAGATAAATCGTTTTACAGTTGCAGTTTCTCAAGACAGCTAGTCACGGGCGTTGTCTGTAACCAAAAGACAAATATAAAGCGCGAGCAATATCGGCGACTCCGCTCAACGCTCCACCGACTAAGCAATAGCGACATTGAAGGCGCGATGGGCTGCTATTACGGTAAATCCATCGCTAAACTCACCGACGCAGAGAGAGGGATATTTCAAGCGGCTCTTCGAGGAAGTCTAAATTTTTATAAGTCTCTTATTAAGAATCCCTGGACATCGGGACCGCTCCTGCGTTTAGGCAGCCTCTACAATAAAACGAAACCAGAAGATACGCCTGTTTTCCCAGTCGCACTTCAGCAAGACTCGCTTCTGTATCTAGAAGGAGAGGATGACAAAGAAACCCCGTTTGAGGGTTTAGGGTTTTACTTAACCGGCTACGGCCTTGTGACGGCGTGGCACGTGATATGCGATGCCGTTTCTCATGACATGGAAAGAAGGGAAATAAAAGTATCCAGCTCAGATAAGACCCCGCTTGCTAAATTTAAATTTAGCAAATCGATCGTTCAAGACAACAAGCGCGATGCTGTAATACTACGAGAAGTTCCTCAAGAAATCTTAAAGAAGATCCCCAAGCTTCCAGCAGTCATGGATTTGCCCGTAAAGGGGGATAAGATCTCCGCTTATCAACAGCATTTTTCCGAATCTAGATTCAGCCTTGAATTGCACAGTGGGGATTTGCTCAGGGTCGGAGATCCAAGCGAAGAGGGCACACTTTGTTATACGAATTGCTCATTTCAGCATGGAATGAGTGGTGGGCCAGTGTTTAATGACTTGGGTCAGGTCATTGGCATAGTACATACTGCAACTGAGCAGGGAAAACTTGGCTCTTTCCTTCCTTTAAGGGATTGTATCCGCTCATCCGATGTTTATGGAGAGTGGCAGGTCTTCTAACTAGATTGTCATACATTCTGGCCCAAAACGCTCATCGCGTCAGACTTGAAACAAGGTGTCTGCTGCTTCTACTTAAACGGTGACAATCGGAAAAGCCATAAGGGGGTGCTGAGTTAGATGCTGGAAAACGGGCCAGTCAGGAAGATATAGAGCGGCGGACTGTATAACATTTCGTTCTAGTACGACTCTGAGACCTATGCGGGAAAGCATGAGGGGAGCGGCTTCTCCGGAAAGATAAAGCTCGCGGATTTCGTCGGTCTGGAGACGGGTGCTTTTTATTTAAGGCAGCGTGCGGACCGATGGGCTCTACTCATGTTCATAGATCAGGCAACCATACTTGGGGGTTACGTTCAACTTGATTATGGCATTCAGTTTGCCTACTCAGAGACACGAGAGGACGGAGCCGTTCGCGTAGCTGTCGAACGCCCGGTTGATTTTGGTGTTTACCACGTTGAACCATCTGCCTGCGGTTAGAAGGTTCAACGTCGAAGGATTTACTACTGATGACCTCAATTTCTTGACAGAATTTATTGATAAAACGCCCCGTTTATCTTTGAGCTCGCCGAACAGCAAAAAGTCGGACCAAAGCCTTCGGCGATGATTTCCTGACGTTCTATTGTTAAATGCCCAGTAAGTTGATTACCAAAATTACTGTCGACACCACTCACCCATGCCGACGACATCGTCTGAATTGTCACGCTGTTGGCGCTTCCCTCGTTAATAGCATCGCTTCTTAGGCCACAACTGGCTGTCGAAACTCCCGTTTTCCGAAATTCGGGGAAAATAGGGGCGGCTGAGCACAACCCGATTTTTGGCAACAATACCGTCGGTCGCAGAAGCGTAAATCCGGGGTTTAGTCGGCTGATCTCTGTTTTCCCGCACTTCCGTATACGACCCCTCGATTAAGGTTATATTAACGCGCGGCGATTACTTCCCATGCAATCGGCGGTAAAATCTCGCCATGGTTACGCTCGCCGATATAGCCTCTGCATTCTCTCGCGTGGACCACACCTGCAACGTCGCCGACCTGATCGACGCAGCTCTAAGAACAGAAGAATTATGAAAGGATTCAAACACCGAAGAGCCTGCAGCATCAAAAGTGTCAGACCGGCGAGATCTGTATCGTAGACATCGTTCGAGAGGGGATGACCGAAAATGACCCGCGCCTACAGTGAAGTTTATCTCGAGGACGCTATGAGAACGCTGGGCGAGGCAGTCGATTTTGCCCTCTGCGACCAGGGACTGACTCCGACCGAACTGACGGCGATCTTGTCAAACGCTTTTGAGATGAAACAGTTTGAGCGCGGTATCCCACGCGTTGTCTGCGGCATGTCGGGCGATGAGCTTGTGCGCGAGATCATTGTCCACGCGGGTCTGAAGCCCGTCGAATTCAGGGAGGCCTATCCGTTCGACCGTTCCCCGCAATACTGAGCAGGTTGGGTTTTGGCATACACGCAATGGACGTGCGGCCTAGGTTTTAGCGACCTTTTTGAAGTGGCGCCACTCGATTGGGTTATCGGCTCGTACCATCCGCTTCACGAGGCCTCCGAAGTTAAATTCGCCCAGATAGTCATTGATAAATGGAACAAAGCCCAGGCAGGCAAAAAGGGCCTCAAGGCAGCACGAAAGGCAGCCGGCCTGACCCAAAAGCAGCTGGCCGCCCAATCGGGAGTCAAAATCCGTGCCATACAGCTCTACGAGCAAAACCAACTGGACCTGCGCCGTGCCTCGGTATCCTCGGCATTGGCGCTCGCAAAAACCTTACACTGCAGCATCGAAGACCTCGTCTGGCAACCGATCGTTCTTGAGTACGACTCCTGTTGCCACTGTGATGTGCTCCCCGGCACTGCGTCGCGCGTATAGAATCTAAGCATCCGCACGCCAGCTATGAAATGGAATGGACGCCACATGGAAATCCCCAGCACCCTGTGCAGCAATGTGTACGACTTCGCGTTTTGCCCCGAGCCCTGCTACGAACGCCTGGCCGACCTCGCCGACCCCGAGGACTGGGGTCCCGGCAACCGCATCCTCAAAAACTACCTGTCGTTTTCGTTTAGCCGTGCGGTGTTCCTGACCGAGCGCGACGTGGACCAGACCGCGCCGTCCAACCTGCCTTTGGTGTTCGACAACGACCAATGCCTGTTCAACACCGGCCTGTACACGCGTCGCTACGAGACCATCTACGGCCTGTTTGAGCCCAACACCAAGCCCGACGCGCGCCAGCGCTGGTTTTTGAAGGGCTTCTTTAAGGAGAGCGACCCCATGCTGGTCTCGTTTGAGTACCTGCCGTGCCGCGTGCGCTTTGCCGAGGACCCCTCCGAGCTGGTCTTTGACTACCGCTTGCCCGTCCGCTCCAACATCGACCACATTCTGGGCGATGAGGAGAACCTTACGCGTATTCCCGCTAGCCTGATGGGGGAGGGCAACTCGCTGCTGCTGCGCCGTGCCTTTGAGGGCGCCGTCGTCGAGGCCGCCCGCCGCGCCGCCGCCAACTACACGCTCGCCGTGCCGCAGTTCTACGGCGGTCGGATCCAACTGCTGCTGCCGCTGTGCCTAACCGGCGACAAGCCCGAACTGGCGCTGACCATCCAGCGCGAGGACGGTTTCTACGCCGCGCGCACCTGCCTCACGCTCGACATGGCATACAACAATGCGCGACTAATCTGTCGCCCCGAGACCTCGTGGATAAAGCGGTAAATGGTGGTTAGGCTGCTGTTTTACCTATTGCTTTGGTTGCTTTGGCTTAGCTAGCATCCACGAATTTAAAATCGGGGGCAAAAAGTTCTTGGTAAACCAGGCGCGGCTATGATAGTATCTCTTTTGCCGAAAGGCGACGGGCGATTGGCTCAGGGGTAGAGCATATCCTTCACACGGATGGGGTCACAAGTTCGAATCTTGTATCGCCCACCATCAAAAGCGCAGGTCAGAGGTGTTAAGCCTCTGGCCTTTTTCTATTTGATACCAAGGGTGACACCAAAAGTGACACCAAATTTTCGATTTTTATTAGCATGGGGTCCTATTTTTTATTGATCGCAAACCCTTCATAGTTCCTACATATTGAATATTATTTTCGTTCGTTGACCAACTATAGAGTGACGTCGTCGAACATTTTGAAAATAGTTCACGCGATCTTTCAATGAATTCTTTGCATGATTCATACGCAATTGTGGAGAAAAAGACCACTGGCTCACAGCTCGTACCAGCACATTCACGCCTCGTGACAACCTTTCAACACATCCCATCCATTTTTTGGTCAGCGTTTGGTCAGCTTCCGGTACTTACCCGCATGATGCCCCAGTAGATAATCGTCCACGACCACAACCGCATGGCCTACGGCCGATACCAAGGGAGGCGCAAATGGACGAAATCGTCTGCGCAAACACCGCATTCCGCTATTGGCGCTGCCCACCGCAGGTGCGCGACCTCTACCCGCGCCTACCCAACTCCGAAGAAGGCTGGCGAGCTCTATCCCAAGCCCCATTCGTAACCGACGTCCTCAAGACCCCGATTATCGCTGTTGCTTCGCCAGGTTATTGCAATCACCACTCGGGATTGCGCTCCACTATTCGCTGGGAAGGGACATCGGATGTCAGCACAACAATCGACACTAATTTAGGCTTTAGTGTTACCAATCCGCTTAACACATTATTTACTATGACACGCTTTGTGTCCCAAATAGATCTCGTACTGGCTATGTACGAACTTTGCGGTTGCTTTTCCGTTTTCGAGCTTGCTCCCGCTGCCGAAATGCAGTTAAAAATGGCGGTAGAGGAGAATCGCAATTCCAGCACGCAGGATCTGTTCGAACTTGGAGAAGGCGAAGACGAGGTTCCTTGGAAACGAGTTTACGCCCGCGCAACCGTAAAGGCCACAGATAAAGAAGGCCAAACGAACAAGCGTGAGGATGGAAGAGAGGTTACGAAACTCAAAGGCACTTCTCTTTGGATGAGAAAGCCGCTCATCGAGCTAAGCGATCTACATCGATTCGCCGACAAGGTCAAAAGTCAAATGTGGGGAAAGCAGTTTTATGATGCCGCTCAGCAGGTTATCGGCATTGCTGCGTCTCCGCTCGAGGTCGCGGGGGTACTGCTTCTAAGTCGTTCTCGACGTCTAGGTGGTTCAGGATTCAGATACGTGTACCTCAACGATTTAACCCCTCTATCCGTGGCAGCCCAAAGCATCGCAGGCCAAAAGGTCTGCTACGGCGACATCGTGATCGTAAACCCAATCCTAATGAAGGCAGTTATTATCGAGATCCAAGGTGAGGTCATTCATGGCTCAGGTGCAATACTTGACCACGATGCGGAGCGCATGACTGCGTTGCAGAGCATGGGATTCGATGTATTCCTGGTGACTCACGATATGCTCAACGATTCAAAGCTGCTAGACACCATAGTCAGAAGTGTCTGCGACCGTTTAGGGATTCGCTATAAAGCCAAAACTGAGGCAATGAAGTGCGCCGAGACGAGACTGCGAGCAAATGTTTTGTGCAACTGGTTGGAAATCGGAAATTAGTCGGC
The DNA here is from genome assembly GCA_019414265.1 of Collinsella sp. Classification (GTDB taxonomy): domain Bacteria; phylum Actinomycetota; class Coriobacteriia; order Coriobacteriales; family Coriobacteriaceae; genus Collinsella. Next base: position 81,275 of record DXMJ01000004.1, read on the forward strand.
GACAAGGCGCTAGAACTACCTAGTTTGCCTGTTAGTGAAATAATGTCATTTCAAAACTATGCCGGATTACGGGGCTGGACCCGGACTGGCCGTCCATACCCTGCATTTCACGGAATACGCAAGCCGTCTACCTGCGGTTTTGATTTTACCGATTACGGCATGCTCGGGGGTTCCCGGCCTGGCCCCGTAAACCGGCATAGTTTTGAAATCGCCGGGTCGGCGGGAGCGCGATTGGCCCCGGTAATGGGCCTGGCGCCGGCAAGACGGCCGTTGGGCGGATGGCGGCCCGCGCCGCGACTGCGAAATTTTCCAAAAATGTCCTTGCATCGCCGTCCGAGTTCCCGTATAGTACTTTTTCGCACGGGGGCGTAGCTCAGCTGGGAGAGCGCTTGACTGGCAGTCAAGAGGTCAGGGGTTCGATCCCCCTCGTCTCCACCCGAGCATTGAATGAGGCTCCAACGCAAGTTGGGGCCTTTTTTCTTATCTAACGATTGAAGCCATGTGTTGGTTGGGTAGCATCTTGGCGACATTCCCATTGTTAATTACGAATATGAATGTTAATAACTTTACGTCTCTGGATGGCAAAGCTAGTTTGCAGCGCTAACAACAAAGAGGCCGGGCGTAATGCCCGGCCTAAAATACTCTGGTGGGCCCTCCGGGATTCGAACCCAGAACCCAGGGATTATGAGTCCCCTGCGCTAACCGTTGCGCCAAGAGCCCTTATGAACGGTGAATGCAATTCTAATAAAGGCATCTAAGGCCTAATTTCTTCGCTTCACGTCGTGAAATACTACCATGCACGAGCAAGTCGCACAACGCAAGATCAAGTCCAATGCTAAACAACAACCAATCTAGGCGCGTCGCAGAAAAGACGTGTTTTAGAAAAAGTTAAGGCCATTAATTCAGGGCTCAAACACATTTAACCGCGAAATCAAGCTGATGCCATTTCAAAACACCGCCAGTTTACTACGACTGATCGGCGACTCCCGAGCACCGCGTGTTCCCCGTTTGCAAAACCGCAGGTAGGGAGCCCGACGGTTGCGTGAAAAGGCGTGCGTGGTCGAACATTCCTGATTCATCGTAGTAAACCGGCATAGTTCTGAGGCGCAGAGGAGGGGCGGTTCGCAATCGGGTCCGATAATGGGACTGGCGGAGCACGGGAAACCCGGTTGAGCGGGCGGGTCGTGTTTCGCCCGTGCCGGCACGGGCGAAAGTTTTTCCAAAATTGCCCTTGCATCGCCGTCGGAGTTCCCGTATAGTACTTCTTCGCACGGGGGCGTAGCTCAGCTGGGAGAGCGCTTGACTGGCAGTCAAGAGGTCAGGGGTTCGATCCCCCTCGTCTCCACCCGAGCATTGAATGAGGCTCCAACGCAAGTTGGGGCCTTTTTTCATATTGGCACACAAGGTCAAAGGCGGCACCATGATCCTCCTGGTCGACAAGATCGAAAAAAGCTTCGGCGCACGCGTCCTCTTTAGCGGCGCGTCCTTCCAGATCAACCCCGGCGAGCGCTTCGCGCTCGTGGGCCCCAACGGCGCTGGCAAAACCACCATGCTCAAAATCATCATGGGCATCGACAGTCCCGACTCCGGCCAGGTCCAGTACGCAAAGGACTGCCAGGTGGGCTACCTAGAGCAGGAAACTAATCTGGAACAAAAGGACACCACCATCCTCGCCGAGGTCATGGCCGCCGCCAAGGAAATCCGCCGCATGGGCGAGCGCGCTAACGAGCTGCAGGCCCAAATCACCGAGCTCTCCGAGCAGGGCAAGGACGTCGACGCACTCCTCAACGAGTACGGCCAGGTCCAGGACCGCTTTGAGCACCTGGGCGGCTACGAGCTCGAGAGCAACGCCCGCAAGATCCTGTCCGGCCTGGGCTTTAAGGTCACCGACTTTGAGCGCCCGTGCTCCGAGTTCTCGGGCGGCTGGCAGATGCGCATCGCGCTCGCCAAGCTCTTCCTGCGCCATCCCGACCTGCTGCTTCTGGACGAGCCCACCAACCACCTGGACCTCGAAAGCGTCCAGTGGCTGCGTGGCTTTATCGCCAACTACGACGGCGCCGTCCTCATCGTCAGCCACGACCGCGCCTTTATGGACGCCTGCGTCGACCACGTCGCCGCGCTCGAGAACCGCCGCGTGACCACCTACACCGGCAATTACAGCAGCTACCTCAAGCAGCGCGAGGACAACCTGGAGCAGATGCGCACCAAGCGCGCCGCCCAGGAGCGCGACATCGCCCATATGCAGGTCTTCGTCGACAAGTTCCGCTACAAGCCCACCAAGGCCGCCCAGGCCCAGGAGCGCATCCGCAAGATCGAGCAGATCAAAAAGGAGCTTGTCATCCTACCCGAGGGCCACAAGCACATCGACTTTAAGTTCCCCGACCCGCCGCGCTCCGGCGACATGGTCGTGGGCCTGGAGGGCGTCTCCAAGTCCTACGGCAACAAGCACATCTACAGCGACATCGACCTCAAGCTCTACCGCGGCGAGCACGTGGCGCTCGTCGGCCCCAACGGCGCCGGCAAGTCCACGCTCATGAAGATCATCGCCGGACTGGAGCCGCCCACCACCGGCACCCGCGACCTGGGCACCAACGTGGGCGTGGCCTATTACGCCCAGCACGCGCTCGAGGGCATGACCGAGTCCAACACCGTCCTGCAAGAGATCGACACCGTCACGCCCAAGTGGACCGTGCCGCAGCAGCGCAGCCTACTGGGCGCCTTCCTGTTTAGCGACAACGATTCCATCGAAAAGCAGGTGCGCGTCCTTTCCGGCGGTGAAAAGGCGCGCTTGGCCCTGGCTAAGATGCTCGTGGCCCCCGAGGCACTTCTGTGCCTGGACGAGCCCACCAACCACCTAGACATCGACTCGGTGGACATGCTCGAGAACGCCCTGCAAAACTTCCCCGGCACCATCGTGCTGATCAGCCACGACGAGCACCTGGTGCGCGCCGTGGCCAACCGCGTCATCGACATCCGCGACGGACAAGTCACGGTCTACGACGGCGACTACGACTACTACCTCTACAAGCGCGAGGACCTCGCAGCCCGCGCCGCCGCCGAGGCGTCCACGGAGAGCGCGCCGGCCACGACCAAGTCCGCCAAGGCCAGCGCCGCCCAGGCCGACACCCCCGTCGCCGCCCCCAAGCCTGCCGAGGGCAAAAAGACCAAGGAGCAAAAGCGCGCCGAGGCCCAAGCCCGCGCTGCGCTCAACAAAAAGCTCAAGGGCGTGCGTAACCAGCTCAAGAAGATCGAGACGGAGCTCGACAAAAAGCGCGCCCGCTATGACGAGCTTATGGAATTGATGGCGAGCGAAGAGCTTTATGCCGATCAAGACAAGTTCAACGCCGCGCTGGGGGAATATAACGGCCTTAAGCAAGAGCTACCCAAGCTCGAGGACGAATGGCTGGAGCTTTCCACCCAGATCGAAGAGGAGACCGCGCGTGAACTCTCGTAAGGCCGCTGCCGTGGCGATGAGCATCATCGCCATCGCCTGTCGCATCTGCGGCATCTTTATGAGCGCGATGACCGTGCTGCTGTGCTTTAGCGGCCTCACCGCCAAGTTGCAGATTGTGGGCTTCGTCGTCGAGCTTTCGCGCGCACTGCCGAGCGCCATCGCCGGCTACGGCGTCATCACATCGCCCTTTGGCGGCGTGTTCCGCTTGGATTACGCCATCGTGGCCGTCATCCTGTTTGTGGCCGACTACCTGCTCACGCGCGCCTCGCGTCGCGTCCGCTAGGGGAGCGCCATGTCCAGCAGCTACCTCATGAACCTGCTAGCCAGCGCCGTCGCCGTCATCGTGGGCATCGTGATCCACGAGAGCGCACACGCCGCCGCGGCCTGGGCACTCGGCGATAAGACGGCCCGTTCGCGCGGACGCGTCTCACTCAACCCGCTCAACCATATCGACCCGTTTGGCACCATCATCCTGCCGCTGCTCATGCTCGCCGCCGGCGGCCCGGTGTTCGCCTTCGCCAAACCCGTGCCCGTGTACCTCAACAACCTCAAACACCCCAAGCGTGATGAGGTCCTGGTGAGCGCAGCCGGCCCCGCATCGAATATCGCGCTCGCATGCCTGGCCGCAGCCCTCATGCACGCTGCATACGGCAACCTCTACGCCAGCATGTCCTTTGCCGTGGCGACGCAAATCATGAACTTCGGCGCCACCTTTATCGTGGTCAACCTGTCGCTTGCGTTCTTTAACCTCATTCCGATTCCGCCGCTTGACGGCTCGTCGATTATCGTGCCGTTCCTCAAAGGCAAGGCGCTCTCCACCTACTACCAGCTGCAGCGATACGCCATGCCCATACTCATCATTGTGCTGTATCTGCTGCCCATGTGGACTGGCATCGACGTGATCGGCCGCTATTTCGACGTTACCGTGTATCCGTTGGCCGAGTGGCTGCTCAACTTCGCAATCGCCGGCATCTAAGGTAAACTTACAGGTCGACCGTGCAAAACGGTCGCAACATGCACCCAAACCGCGCCGCGAAGGCGCCGTCAAAGGAGGTCGAAGATGTCGTATCGCGTGTCGACGCAGGTCTACAGCGGACCGTTCGACCTGCTGCTGCAGCTGGTAACCCGCCAAAAAGTTGATATCGGCGCCATCTCGATCAGCGAGGTGGCCGAGCAATACCTGGCCGAGGCCGAGCGTATCGAGGCGCTGGACCTGGACGTGGCGAGCGACTTTTTGCTGGTCGCGGCAACTCTTTTGGACATTAAGGCAGCCTCGCTGGTACCCCAGGAGGCCCCGCGCAAGACAGGCGACGGTGACGAGGACGACGAAGACCTCGAGGAACTCAGTGCGCTCGACGGCGACGCCCTGCGCGAAGTCCTGATCCAGCGCCTGATTGCCTACAAGCAGTTTAAAGGCGCGGCGGCAGCCCTTGGCGCGCGGATGCAGGCCGAGAGCCGCATGCATCCGCGCGTGGCCGGCCCCGACCCCGAATTCCTTGGCCTTATGCCCGACTACCTGGCCGGCATTACCCTGCGCGGCCTCGCCGTCATCTGCGCCGACCTGGACGGCAAGCGCCAGACTTTCCTGCTGGAAGCCGAGCACGTGGCACCGCATCGCGTGCCGCTCGACCTGACGGTGGCCTCGGTCGATCGCTTTACCATGGCTCACCAAACCTGCACCTTCCGCGAGCTGTTGGACGGCGATGCCACCACCGAACAGCTTGTCGTCACCTTCCTGGCCATGCTCGAGCTCGCCAAGCGCGGCTCGCTTACCCTGAGCCAGGACGAAATCTTTGGAACCATTCAAATCAATCGCGTCGAGGGCGCCGAGGCATACGTGCCCGGCGAGGGCCCCGAGCTCACCGAATAGGAGCGGCAACCATGTCAACCCTTTCCACGCTGGAGGCAAACAGCCTCAAAGGCGCCTTGGAGGCGCTGCTGCTGGTGTCGAGCGACCCCGTGAGTGCGCCCGCGCTGGCAAGTGCACTGGATATCGCCCCGGGCGAGTGCGCATCGCTGCTCGCCGAGCTCAAAGTTGAGTACGAGGAGGCTAACCGCGGTTTTCAGCTGCGCGAGGTCGCCGGTGGTTGGCGCTTGTTTACGCACCCCGCCTACCACGATGTGATAGAGGCCTATGTGCTGAGCTGGGACACGCAAAAGCTGTCGCAGGCGGCGCTCGAGACCTTGGCCGTTATCGCCTACCACCAGCCAGTCACGCGCGAGGTGGTCAAGGGCATCCGCGGCGTCAACTCCGACGGCGTCATTGCGTCGCTCGTGGACAAGGGCCTGGTGCGCGAGCTCGGCCGCGACCCCGAGCGCGGTCAGGCCATCATCTACGGCACGACCAACGCCTTCTTGGAAAAGTTCGGTCTGCGCTCCACCCGCGACCTGCCCGATCTGGAGCAGTTTGCCCCCGACGAGCAGTCGCGCCGGTTTATCCGCGAGCGCCTGAGCGGTCGTAGCATTCAGTCCACGCTCGAGGAGCAGGCCGATGACCTGGACGAAGAGCGCGAACTGCTCGATACCGATGTTGAAGATGTTGAGGCAGTCGAGGACTTGGAAACCCTGGTCGTCGACGAGACCTCGGAGGATTTACATGACGAGGACTAACGAAGTAGGGGAGACGCGTGCCATGGGCAACGCAGTACCCGCAACCGACGCCCAGCCCGTCTACCCGCATACCATGCGCCTGCAGCGCTTTTTGGCGCGCGCGGGCGTGGCGAGCCGCCGCGGATCGGAGGACCTGATGACCGCCGGCCGCGTGACCGTCAACGGCCAGATCGCGACCGAACTGGGCACCAAGGTCGACGTCGACCACGACCATATCGAGGTCGACGGCATGCCCGTCAAGCTCAACCAGGGCTCCGTGTACCTGATGCTCTACAAGCCGACCGGCTACCTCACCACCATGAGCGATCCGCAGGAGCGCCCTTGCGTGGCCGACCTGGTCCCGCGCGACCGCTTTCCGGGCCTGTTCCCTGTGGGCCGCCTGGACCGCGACACCACGGGCCTTTTGCTCTTTACCACCGACGGCGACCTGTCGCAGGATCTGCTGCACCCCAGCAAGCATGTTTACAAGACCTACCAGGCGCTCGTGGACGGCAACCTGACCGATCGCGACTTAGAACCACTCCGCCGCGGCATCGAGCTCGATGACGGCCTGTGCCAGCCGGCGATCTGCCGCGTCATTAACGCGCGCGAGGCCGAGGCCGTAGCTCCGCAAGGCGTTAAGCCCGGCACCACCGCCGTGGAGGTCATCATCCGCGAAGGCCGCAAGAACCAGGTCAAGCGCATGCTGAGCAAGATTCACCACCCGGTGATCCGCCTGCACCGCTGCAACTTTGCCGGCCTGGAGCTCAAGGATGTGGCCAAGGGCTCGTGGCGCGAGCTCACCGACCGCGAGGTGCAGATCCTCAAAGACGGCGGTATCCCGCCCAAGCAGGCCAGCTCCAAGCGCAGCGCCGCGCCGGCGACCAACACCGCGAGTCGCACGCGTCACCACGGTAGCCACGGCTCCGCGCCCAAGCGCAACACCTACCGCGAGCGCTACACGAGCTAGGCAATCGCAAAGCCCCAGCGCCCGCGTCCCATACCAGCACGTCAACCACCGAAAGGAAGCATTGCATGATCGTCGCCATCGACGGCCCCGCCGGTTCCGGCAAGTCCACCATCGCCAAGGAGATTGCCCGCCAGCTGGGCTTTAACAAGCTCGACACGGGCGCCATGTATCGCGCCGTCACCTTCGCCGCGCTCGACCGCGGCATCGACCTGGACGACGAGGCGGCCATTGACACCCTCGCCGAGCAAATCGAGATCCGCTTTACCAACGGCACCGGCGAGGACACGCGCCTGACCATCGACGGCAAGGACGCATCGGCCGCCATTCGCACCCCGCAGGTCGACGCCAACGTGTCCAAGGTCTCGGCCTACCCGGGCGTGCGCGCCGCCATGCTCATCCACCAGCGCCGCGCCGCCGAGGACCGCGATATCGTCGCCGAGGGTCGCGACATCGGAACCGTCGTGTTCCCCAACGCACAGGTCAAGGTCTTCCTGACCGCCGACCCGCGCGAGCGTGCCCGTCGCCGTGTGCTGCAGCGCCACCAAAACGACGCCCAGCCGCTCACCGAAGAGCAGCTTGAGGCCGAGGTCGACGAGACCCTCGACGCCCTCAAGCAGCGCGATAAGCTCGACAGCAGCCGCGAGGTCGCGCCGCTCGTTCCCGCCGAGGACGCGGTACATGTCGACTCCACCGCCCACACCATCGACGAGGTCGTCTCGATCATCGAGGACCTCATCAACCAAAGGAGGTAGCCCATGCGCCTGTTTAAGCAGACGCCCGAGGATTACTACAACGCCCCCTACGCCGAGTTCCCGGCGCTCATCCGCGGCACCGTCGCCGTGGTCATGGGCATCCTGTGGGTCTTCTCCAAGCTCATGTGGCGTTGGAAGGTCGAGGACAGCGACCTGCTGTTTGAGCGCCAGGAAGGCCGCGGCAGCGTGGTCATCTGCAACCACACATCGATGGCCGAGCTCCTAGCTGTGGAGACGGCGCTGTTCTTTGGCGGCCGCCGCATTCGCCCCATTTTTAAGTCCGAGTTTGCGAAGAGCAAGATCGTGCGCTGGGCCTTTAGCCGCGTGGGCGGCATTCCCGTCGAGCGCGGCACCGCCGACATGAAGTGCCTGCGTGCCGCCCAGCATGCGCTGCAGCGCGGTGAGGACGTCCTGATCTTCCCCGAGGGTACGCGCATCCGCTCGCGCGAGATCAAGCCCGAAGTCCACGGCGGCTTTGCGCTCATCGCCCAGATGGGTAAGGCACCCGTCAACCCGCTCGCCATCTGCGGCTGGTCCGATATTACGCCTGCGGGCAAAAAGATCATGCGCCCCAAAAAGTGCTGGATCCGCGCCGGCAAGTTAATTTCGCTTTCCGACGCGCCTGTCGAGCTCAAGCGCAAGGAGCGCCTAGCCTGGTTTGAGTCCGAAGCCATGAGTCGCGTCTACGCCATGCGTGATGACCTGTGCGCCGAGCACCCGGGCAGGTTCTAGCCATGGACGAGGAAGTCATGAACACCGCCGAGGCTGTGCCCGGCAAGGCAGACGCCCCCACTATCGAAATCGCTGCCCACGCCGGCACCTGCTACGGCGTACAGCGTGCGCTCGATATGGCGCTGGCCGCTGCGCCGCAGGCAGGGGAGTGCACTCAGGTCCATACCTTGGGTCCGCTCATCCATAACCCGATCGTGGTACGCGAGCTCGCCGAGGCAGGCGTCGGTCTGGCCGACACCTTGGACGACGCCACGTCGGGCACTGTGATCATCCGCGCCCACGGCGTGGTGCCGCAGGTCATTGATGCCGCTCGCGAGCGTGGCCTTAACGTCGTCGACGCCACCTGCCCCTACGTGAAGAAGGTCCACGTGGCGGCCGAGCGCCTGGTGCGCGAGGGCTACCGCGTGATCGTCGTGGGCGAGCCGGGCCACCCCGAAGTCGAGGGCATCCTGGGCCACGCCGGCGATGACGCGCAGGTCGTGAGCTGCGCTGCCGATGCGGACGCGCTGTCGCTCAAGGGTAAAGTGGGCTTGGTTGTGCAGACCACCCAGACTGCGCAGAACTTGGCCGAGGTCGTGGCTGCTATCACCCCGCGCGTGCAGGAGCTGCGCGTGATCAACACCATCTGCGCCGCCACGAGTGAGCGTCAACAGGCAGCAGCCACACTTGCCAACCGCTGCGACTGCATGGTCATCGTGGGCGGCAAGAACTCGGGCAACACCCGCCGCCTGGCGCAGATTTGCGCAGACGCCTGCGAGCGCACGTATCACATCGAGGAAGCTTCTGAGCTCCAAGCCGCGTGGTTTACCGACGCTCACCACATCGGCATCACCGCCGGAGCCTCCACCCCGCAAGAACACATCGAGCGCGCCGTCGAGCGCATCAAGGAGCTTTGCCGCTAACCATGGACCAGACCGTACCCGCATACGCCGCCGAGGTGGCCGATTACGGGCGCAGCCGCGACCCCGAGCCGGGTGAGGGCGCGCTCGTAAAGAACGTGCGTCCCGAATCGCCCGCGTGGGATGTGGGTATCGAGCCGGGCATGCGCGTGCTCACGGTCAACGGTGAGGCGCTCACCGACATGATCGTGTGGCTCTGGGAGGCCGACGATGATACCGTCGACCTCGAGGTTTTCGACCCGCGCGACGGCACCGTCACCCCCGTCGAGCTCGACCGCTTTCCCGGCGAGGATTGGGGTTTGGAGTTCGATGGCCCCATCTTCGACGGCATGCGTACCTGCGTCAACGCCTGCGTGTTCTGCTTTATGACCATGCTCCCCAAGGGCGGCCGCTCCACGCTCTATATTCGCGACGACGACTATCGCCTAAGCTTTTTGCAAGGCAACTTTGTCACGCTTACGAACCTCACCGACGAGGACGTGCAAAACGTCATCCAGCGCAACATGAGTCCCATGAACGTGTCGGTCCACGCTGTGAGCCCCGACGTCCGCCGTCGTATGATGGGCCGTAACGCCCAGCGAGGCATGGACGTACTCGAGACCATCATGGCCGCCGGCATCGAGATTCACGCGCAGATCGTGTTGTGCCCCGGCATGAACGACGGCGAGGAGCTGGAAAAGACCCTGCGCTTTTGCGAGGAGCACGAGCAAATCACAAGCCTGGGCATTGTGCCGCTCGGTTTTACCAAACACCAAAACCGCTTTAGCTGGTCATACAGCGACAAGCCCGAACTGGCGCGCGAGACCATTGCCATGATCCGACCGTTCCAGGACCGCGCCTATGAGCGCTTTGGCCGCCACACCTTCCAGATGAGCGACGAGTTCTATCTGGACGCCGGCATCGATCCTCCAGAGGCAGACTTTTACGACGGTTACCCGCAGTACTACGACGGCATCGGCATGATCCGCTCGTATCTAGACGAGACCGACGACGTGCTTGCCGCCTATACCGAGCGTCTGGCCCGCGTCCGCGAGGCCATCGCCGCCCGCAGCCAGCATCTGCTGTGCCTCTCGGGCGCCAGCGCACGCGACACGGTGGCCCGCTTTGTGGAGTCGCCCCAGGGACTCGCCGGCACTGTCACGGCCATCAAGAACCGCTACTTTGGCGGCAACGTGGACGTGACCGGCCTCATCGTCGCGTGTGACATCTTGGAGCAGCTGCCCCAAGATCTGTCGGGGGTTATGCTCTTTGTGCCTAAGCTCATGTTCAACGCTGACGGCATGACGCTTGACGAGTATCATCGTGACGATTTACTCGCAAGCCTTACCAGTCGCGGCGCCGAGGTTCATGTGGTGTCAACCATGCCGCATGAGCTGCTCGATACCCTGGAGCATATCCTTGGCATTGTGCCTGCCGACTCTAACACTTCCACTGAACCTACCCATTAAAGGAGAGCAGATGAAACCTATCGTCGCCGTCGTCGGACGCCCCAACGTGGGCAAATCCACGCTCGTTAACCGCCTGGCCCAGACCTCGGACGCCATCGTCCACGAGTCTCGCGGCGTCACGCGCGACCGCTCGTATCACACGGCCGATTGGAACGGCCGCGAGTTCACCATCGTCGACACGGGCGGTATCGAGCCGCTCAAGAGCGACGACGTCTTTGCCACGTCCATCCGCGACCAGGCGCTCGCCGCCGCCGAGGAAGCCGCAGTCATCCTGTTTGTAGTCGATGGCCGCACCGGCGTCACCGAAGAGGACGAGTCGGTCGCCCGCATGCTCAAGCGCTGCGACAAGCCGGTCTTTCTGCTGGTGAACAAGCTCGACAACCCCGATCGCGAAAACGACAGCATCTGGGAGTTCTATTCGCTCGGTATCGGCGAGCCCACGCCGCTCTCGGCCCTGCATGGCCATGGCACGGGCGACCTGCTCGACGATATCGTGGCCCTGCTTCCCGAGGAAGAAGACGAGGTCGCCGATGAGTTCCCCGACGCGCTGAACGTGGCCATCATCGGCCGCCCCAACGCCGGCAAGTCGTCGCTGTTCAACCGCATCCTGGGCGCCGACCGTTCTATCGTGTCCAACATTGCCGGCACGACGCGCGACGCCATCGACACTGTCGTCGAGCGTAACGGCAAGCACTACCGCATGGTCGACACCGCGGGCATTCGCAAGAAGAGCACCGTGTACGAGAACATCGAGTACTACTCCATGGTCCGCGGCCTGCGCGCCATCGACCGCGCCGACGTGGCGCTGCTCGTCGTCGACGCCTCCGTGGGCGTTACCGAGCAGGACCAGAAGGTCATGGGTCTTGCCATCGAGCGCGGCTGCGCCATCGTTGTGCTGCTCAACAAGTGGGATCTGCTCGACGACGACCGTAAGCGCGAGGCCTGCATGGAGACCATCGACCGCCGTCTGGGCGTCATGGCTCCCTGGGCCCAGTACCTGCGCATCTCTGCTCTCACCGGCCGCAGCGTCGAGAAGATCTGGGCGATGGTAGACGCCGCCGAAAAGACGCGCTCGCAGAAGATTAGCACCTCGCGCCTCAACGCGTTCCTCACCGACCTGCGCGAGTTCGGTCATACCGTGGTGGACGGCAAGCGCCGCCTGCGCATGCACTACGTGACCCAGACGGGCGTCAACCCGCCGACGTTCACGTTCTTCGTCAACCACAGTGACCTGGTCAACGACACCTACCAGCGCTACGTGGAGAACCGCATGCGCTCGACCTTCGACTTTGCCGGCACGCCCATTCGACTCTTCTTTAGGAAGAAGGAGCAAAAGGATGCATAATCCGATTCTGCTGACCGCCATCTGCGCCGTGGTCTCGTTCTTTATCGGAGCGATTCCGTTTGGCCTGATCTTGGGCCGCGTGTTTAACCACACCGACATTCGCAAGGCGGGCTCCGGTAACATCGGCACCACCAACGCCCTGCGCGTAGCCGGCCCCAAGGTGGCCGCGCTCACGCTGCTGCTCGACTGCCTTAAGGGCGCCATCTGCGTTGTCATCGCCCGTCCGTTCATCGCGAGCGTGGGCTATGGATTTCCGCCGAACATCATGGCGCCCGGAGCCCCCGGCGACTGGATGCTCGGTGTCATTTGCCTGGCAGCCGTGTGGGGCCATATCTTCTCGCCCTATCTCAACTTCCACGGCGGCAAGGGTATCGCAGTTGGTCTGGGTGTCATCCTCGCCTGGTACTGGCCTATTGGCCTGTCGCTGCTGGGCATGTTTATCGTAGCCGTCGCCATCACCAAGTATGTGTCAGTGGGTTCGCTTGCCGCGGCCATCGGACTTCCTATCGCTGCTTGCGCGGTCTTTCCGTACAGCAGCCTGGGCCTCAAGTTCTGCATGGCGATGATCGGCATCACCGTGGTGTGGGCCCATCGCTCGAATATCCAAAAGCTCATGGCCGGTAAGGAGTCCAAGCTCTCGTTTACCAAGCGCGTCACCGAGCCCGACGATAAGTAGGAGAGAGTCATGAATGTTGCGCTGATTGGCTCCGGCTCCTGGGGAACCGCCGTCGCCGGCCTCGCCGCCGAGCGAGCCGAGCGCGTGACCATGTGGGCCCATAGCGAGCAGACGGCCACCGGCATCAATGCCGAGCACCGCAATCCCCGGTATCTGGTGGACTACGAGCTGCCCGGCAACGTTGTCGCCGCCACGGACCTGTCGCAGGCGCTCGACGGCGCCGAGGCCATCATCTTTGCCGTGCCCTCCACGCACCTGCGCAGCGTATGCCATCAGGCAGCACCCTTCATCGCCGCCGACACCCCGGCACTCTGCCTCACCAAGGGTATTGAGCCCGAATCCGGCCTGCTTATGAGTGAGGTAATCGCCAGTGAGATCGGCAACGAGTCGCGTGTCGCGGCGCTCTCGGGCCCCAACCATGCCGAGGAGATCTGCCGCGGCGGGCTTTCTGCCGCCGTCATCGCCAGCAATGATCCACAGGTAGGGGAGACCTTTAAGGACCTGCTCCTATCCACGGCCTTCCGCATCTACCTGTCGCAGGACATGACCGGCGTCGAGGTTTGCGGCGCCATGAAAAATGTCATCGCCATCGTGTGCGGCATTTCCGCCGGTTCTGGTGCGGGCGACAACACGCTTGCCCTTATCATGACGCGCGGCCTGGCCGAGATCAGCCGTCTGGTGCACGCCCGCGGCGGTCAAGCCATGACCTGCATGGGTCTTGCCGGCATGGGTGACCTCATTGCCACCTGCACCTCCGAGCATTCGCGCAACCGCACCTTTGGCTACGAGTTTGCCCACGGCATCTCGCTCGACGAGTACCAGGCACGTACGCATATGGTGGTCGAGGGCGCCGTCGCGGCCCGCAGCGTCAGTGAGCTTGCCCGTTCACTGGGCGTAGACATTCCGCTCACCTTTGCCGTGGAGCAAACGCTCTACAACGGTGTTACTTTGGATAGGGCGCTCGAGATTCTCACAGATCGCGTCCCTTCTCAAGAGTTCTACGGACTCACCGACTAGCGCAGAAAGGCTTCTACCATGGGTTCCATCAAAATCGCTCCGTCTGTCCTTTCGGCCGACATGGCCAACCTCAAGGGCGAACTCGACAAGATCGCCGGTGCCGACTACGTGCACTTCGACGTTATGGACGGTCACTTTACCGGCAACCTCACCTTTGGCGTTGACATCCTTAAGGCCGTCAAGCGCTCCACCGATGTACCGGTCGACGCGCACCTCATGGTGACGAACCCCGACGAGACGGTCGATTGGTACGCCGACGCCGGTGCCGACATGATCACCGTGCACTACGAGGCTTCCACGCACCTGCACCGCACGCTCACGCATCTGCAGCAGCGCGGCGTCAAGGCCGGCGTGGTGCTCAACCCCGCCACCCCCGTGTGCGTGCTCGAGAGCATCATCGACGTCGTCGATATGGTACTGCTCATGAGCGTGAACCCGGGCTTTGGCGGCCAGAGCTTTATCCCGGGCACCATCGCAAAGCTTCACGAGCTCAAGGCCATGTGCGAGCGCCACGGCGTGTCGCCCCTGATCGAGGTCGACGGCGGTATCTCTTCCAAGAACATCGCCGAGGTCGTCAAGGCCGGCGCCAACGTGCTCGTGGCCGGCTCCGCCGTATTTAAGTCCGAAGATCCCGCTGCCGAGGTTGCGCTGCTGCAGAAGCTGGGCAACGAGGCCGCACAGGAGGCATAAACCCTTATGACCGCAGGTCAAAACCGCATACCCGTGAATCTTGACTATGCCGCCTCGACGCCAATGCGCGCCGAGGCGCTCCTTGCGCAGCGCGAGTACGACGACAGCGAGCTTGCCGGCGTCAACCCCAACTCGCTGCATTCGCTCGGCCGCAAGGCTGCCGCGCGTCTGGAGGTTGCACGTCGCGAGATCGCCCGCAGCTTTGGCGCGCACGTCCGCCCGTCCGAGATTGTACTGACCAACGGCGGCACCGAAGCCAACCAGCTGGCGCTGCTCGGTCTTGCCGAGGGCGCTCGTCAGCGCGATCGCAAGCGCGGTCGCGTAATCGTTTCGGCCATCGAGCACGATTCGATTCTGGACAACCTGCCGCTGCTGCGTGCCGCCGGCTTTACCGTCGACCTGGTGCAGCCCTGCCGCGCGGGCTACGTTGAGCCTGCCACGCTTGTCGAGCTGCTAGGCGACGACGTGGCGCTCGTGAGCATTATGGTCGCCAACAACGAAACCGGCGTGGTGCAGCCCATCCGCGAGCTTGCCGCAGCTGCGCACACCGCAGGTGCCCTGTTCCACACCGATGCCATCCAGGGCTACTTGCATATTCCACTCGATGTCACCGAGCTGGGCGTCGACGCCATGTCCGTCGCAGCCCACAAGATTGGCGGTCCCGTGGCATCTGGCGCACTCTACCTTAAGAGCCGCACGCCGCTGCGCCCGCGCATCTTCGGCGGCGGACAGGAGGCCGGTCGTCGTGCCGGCACGCAAGACCTGCGCACGCAGCTCGCCTTTGCCGCTGCCGCCTCGTCTCTGACGCCCCATGTGGCTCAGGAGCGCGCGAAGCTGCAAGCCCTTTCCGACAAGCTCTACGCCACGCTTACGGCCCATCCGCGCATTCACGCCACCATGGGTGACTACGCGCAAGCCGACCGTCTGCCCGGCATGTTATCGATCTACATTGACGGCATGGACTCAGAGGAACTCATCATCAAGCTCGACGCCGCCGGCTTTGAGGTTTCGGCCGGCTCGGCGTGCTCGAGCGGCAGCATGGACCCGAGCCATGTGCTCAGCGCCATGGGCATTGGTCGCGAGCAGGCACTAGGTGCACTGCGCATTTCCTTTGACGACCGCGTGAATCCGGACGATCTGGACGAGTTTGCCCAGACGCTGCTCTCGATCGCAGGTGCCGCATGATCGTCGCCGAGCTCGAGCGCGCGCTACTGGCACGCTATCCCAAGACGGACACCGAGCCCTGGGACCACGTAGGACTCTCCGTTGGCGATCCGGCCGCGGAGATCACCGGCGTTGCCTGCGCACTCGATGCGACTGAGGCTAATGTTCGCCGCGCCCAAGAAGCAAGCGCCAACGTGCTGCTGACGCATCATCCCATATACATCAAGGCACCCGAGGCCTTTTGTCCGGCGGATGCCACACGACCCCAGTGCAGTGCGGCCCTCTACGAGGCTGCCCGCTGCGGGGTGAGCATTATCTCGCTCCACACCAACCTGGACCGCTCGCACGAAGCCCGTGTCTGCCTGAGCAAGCTGCTGGGTGCCGCACCCGTGAGCTCACTGGAGCACGTGGACGACCCCGAGGCCACCGGCCTGGGCGCACTTGCAACGCTCAACGACCCGTGCACGCTGCGCGATCTTGCCACCCGTGCTGCCACGGCCTTTGGCAGCGACCCGCGTGTGTGGGGCAAAGCTGATCGCCCGTGCCGCACCGTCGCCATTTTGGGCGGCTCCCTGGGCGACTTCGGAGAGCTCGCCATCGCCGCGGGCGCAGATGTTGTCGTGACGGGCGAGGCGGGCTACCACGTGGCGCAAGACCTTGCCTTGCGCGGGCTGTCGGTGATCTTGCTCGGCCACGACCGCTCCGAGGAGCCGTTCGTTGATATATTGATGAACTCTGCAGTTGACGCCGGGGTCGACCCCCGTCATGCGATTAAAATATTGAACCCTTGCCAATGGTGGACTGTGACAAAAGGAGAGAACTTATGAGCGCCGGCGCTACGCTACTCAAGCTGCAACAGATCGATTTGGAGCTCGCCCGCAACAAGAGCGAACTTGCCAATATGCCGGAGCTCAAGGAGCTCGCTTCCAAGCGCAAGACCTATGTAAAGCTCAAGGCCGAAATGACCAAGCTCTACGCTCAGCGCAAGGACCTGGATATTGAGCTCGACGATCTCAACACCACCGAGATCCAGACCAATAACGCCATTGAGGCCGCTAAGAAGCGCCACGTCGACGGCTCTGACTATCGCGAGGTTCAGGACCTGGAGAACGAGCTCGCCACCCTGGCCAAGCGCCTGGACAAGATCGAGCACACCCGCAAGGACGTCGTAGTCGCCCACAAGGAGGCGCTCGACCGCGAGGCTCGCGCACAGGCAATCATCGCCAAGTTCGAGGAGGGCGTGAAGGCCGACACCAAGGCCGCCCGCGCCAAGGCAGCCGACCTCCAGGCCCAGATCGATGCCGCCACCAAGGAGCGCACCGCGCTGGCCGCTACGCTGCCCACCGACGTGCTCAGCGACTACGAGCGTCTGCTCAAGCAGTTCCGCGGCTTGGCCGTCGAGACCATCCAGGGCAACATCCCCACGGTCTGCCACACCGCGCTGCAGGCATCGTCCATGAGCGACCTCAACCACGACGGTAGCGAGATTACGCACTGTCCGTACTGCCACCGCCTCCTGGTGCTCCCGAGTAAGGAAGCCTAGCGATGACGGCGGCATCCAACAATTCAATGCAACTTGAGGGAAAAACGATCCTGCTGGGCATTACCGGCGGGATCGCCGCCTATAAGTCGTGCAATATCGTGCGCCTGCTGCAAAAGCGCGGCGCACGTGTCAAAGTCGTTATGAGCGAGCATGCCACGGAGTTTGTGGGGCCGCTTACCTTCCGCGCGCTCACCAACGAGCCGGTCGCGGTTGGGCTATTCGACGATCCTTCCGACCCCATCCACCACATTTCGCTGGCGCAGGAGCCCGATCTGGTGGTCGTGGCGCCCGCGACGGCCAATATCATCGCCAAGATGGCCAACGGCATTGCCGATGACCTGATTTCTACGACGCTACTCGCCACGCCGCGACCCATTGTGATCGCGCCGGCCATGAACAATGGCATGTGGAAGGCGCCGGCAACCCAGGCCAATATGGCCACGCTGCGCGACCGCGGGGTGCACGTGGTTGGGCCCGGTAGTGGCTACCTTGCTTGCGGCGACGTGGACACGGGGCGCATGAGCGAGCCCGAGGACATCGTCGAAGCCATCTGCGAGGTGCTCAATCCCGTGCCGCAAGACCTGGCGGGCAAGCGCATCGTCATCACTGCCGGTCCTACGCACGAACCGATCGACCCCGTGCGTTTTATTGGAAACCGATCGTCGGGCAAGATGGGCATCGCCCTGGCGGGGAAGGCCGCTCGCCGCGGTGCCGAGGTCACGCTCGTGCTGGGACCGACATCGCTCGATGTTCCCCGCGGCGTGGCGTGCGTAAGCGTGCAGACCGCCGCAGAGATGCTGCAGGCGGCGCTGAGCGCCTTCCAGACGGCCGACGCTGCCATTTGCGCCGCCGCCGTCGCCGACTACACGCCGGCGGCCCCGGCGGACCATAAGCTCAAAAAGGCCAACGAGCGCCTGGATCGAATCGAGCTCGTCGAGACCGTTGACATCTTGGCCGAACTCTCACGCCAAAAGGGCGATCGCCTCGTAATCGGATTTGCTGCCGAGACCGATAACGTCGTCAAGTACGCCGAGCGCAAATTGGCACGCAAAGGCTGCGATGCCATTATCGCCAACGATGTCTCACGCGCCGATTCGGGCTTTGGAACCGATACCAACAAGGCCTGGATTGTGAGCACAACGGGTACGAAAGAACTTCCCGTTCTAACAAAACCCCAGCTCGCAGATACAATTTTGGACTTGCTTCAAAATTTATAAAAAAGTTCTTGCACAAGTCTAAAGTTTCGGGTTAATATACTCCCTGTTGCGAGCGAGAGCAGAGCAACAAACAAAAGCTTCGGGACGTGGCGCAGCTTGGTAGCGCACTTGACTGGGGGTCAAGGGGTCGCTGGTTCGAATCCAGTCGTCCCGACCAGAAGTTTGCAGGTCAGGCATCTAGTGCCTGACCTTTTTTGTTTTAAGCAATTGCTTAATTTTGATTAAGCAACGGGGTGCCAAAAATCTACCTGAGCGATAATCGCCTTTTGCGGTTACTTGCGCGTTTTGCACACGCTTGAGCCGATTTATTAACGCGATATGAATCTACATACGCGTAGTTGGTATACAGCCGAGTACAGGCTGTATTTATCGCGTCGATTTACACAGATATAGCGACTGTAACGGACAAGCGTGTCGCTGTATTTATTCCAGTAGTTCACTTGACCGGTGGGCAAGTGGGCGATTGCAACGATATGCCAAACGGTATGGGCTCTATACGAGGACGCCGCAGAGGTAATGGCGGGGGAGTGCGGCAAGCGCTCTGAGAGCTGCTGTATGACCCCATTTCTCCTTAACTCGATAATTTGCGTTTCAAGCCACGAATCGGTCGAGCAATTGCCAAAAGTAAGGCCCATGCAGGATTGCACGGGCCTTACATCAGATCAAATTTGAGCTAGAAGCACCAAACGGGGCAGACGCAACACCATCTCGTCGCGGCCTCGGCGAGCGACATATCGCAGTCGAGGTAGACATCGAGGAAATCGTCAGATCCCGCACAGGGGGACCGCGATGGTGGCCACCGCACCGCCCGAGGGGCCGTTGGCGAGCGAGACGGATCCCCCGTGGGCGCTCGCGGCCTCGGAGGCGACGTGGAGGCCGAGCCCGTAGTGGCGCCCTCCGTCGCGCGAGGAGCGGGAGGAGTCGTCAGTGAAGAGGCGCTCGCAGCCGCGTTCGAGGGCGGCGGGAGAAAAGCCCGGTCCGTCGTCGGCAACCTCGATGACGAGGCGCCCGCCCGCGACGTCGCAGGAGACAGCCACGCGCGAGCGTGCGTGCTCGGCGGCGTTGGCCACGAGGTTCGCGGCGGCTCGCGCCAGGGCGGTTCGGTCGAGCGGGGCCTCGGGCGCGCCCGCGACAGCGGGGCCCGTGGCCGCGTCGAGCGTCACGCCTCGCGCCCGGGCGATCTGGGCGGCCTCGGCGAGGACCTGCTCGCAGAGCTCGGCCGGCCGCATGGGGGCCCTCTCCGCCCCGCCGGACCCGCGTGAGACCTCGATGAGCAGGTGCACGTAGCCGTCGAGCCTTTCGACACCGCCGGCTATGTCGCGCGCGGCGGCCGCGATTTCGGCGTCTTTCTCGTCTTCCAGCTCCTCCGCCACGAAGTCGGCGTTGGCGCGCAGCACGGTGAGCGGCGTCTTGAGGTCGTGGGCGAGCGACGCCACCTGCTCGCGCTGCCCCCGCTCCGCGGCCCAGCGGGCCTCGAGCGACTCGGCGAGGGAGGCCCGCATGGCGTCCATCGCGGCGAGGACGTCGTTCACCTCGCGCACGTTGGTGCTGCCGACCGCGAAGTCGAGATCCCCCGCGCCCACGCGCCCCGCTGCCTCCGCGAGCGGCGCCATCTTGCGCGAGATCACGCGGCTCGCGCGGCGCGCCACGAGCGCGAGCGCGAGCGCGCTTCCCGCAGCGGCGCCGACGAGCATGAGGCTCTGCGGGTCGGGAAGCAGGCCGGCGAGGTCGCGCGAGACCCACTGCGGCAGGTACTCGCTGGCGAGTGCGCAGGCCCCGCCGCCCTTGAGCGGGAACGCGGCGTAGGTGAGGCCCGAGCCCCCGCCCTCGATCTCCACTGTGCCCGGATCCGCGGCGAGTGCCGCACGGGCCATTTCCGTCGCGTCCTCGAGCCTCGTGCCCTCGAGGTCTGTCATCAGCACGTATCCGTCCTTGTTCAGGATGAGGTAGCGGTACGCCGTCGGCACGTCCTGCTGCCCGCAGACGCCGTCGCGTGCCAGGCCCTCCGCGACCTCGCGCGCATTGGCCGGCCCCCAGCTTGCCTCGTAGACGAAGCCCGCGTCGATCGCCGCGGAGAGCGCCATGAACGAGGCGAGCCACGCCGTGGCGACCGCCGCGAACGCGTAGGCGAAGTAGCGCGCGATGACGAAGGAGAGCGGCATGCCCCCGCGACCTCGCGCCCCGGTCCTCAGAGCTGCCACTTGTACCCCATCCCCCAGACGGTCGCGATCGGATCGGCGCCGGCCTCGGAGAGTTTCCTCCGGGCGCGGCTGACCTGCATGGATATGGCCGCGTCGTCGGCGTCGCTCTCCCAGCCGAGCACCGCCTCGCGGATCTGCGCGCGGCTCATGACCTGCCCGGGGTGGCGGGCGAGGTACTCGCAGATGGCGTACTCGGTGGGCGTGAGCGGCACGGCCTCGCCGCCCACGGCGAGGCCGCGCGCCCCGAGGTCGATCCGCACCTCCCCGAAGGAGAGGGCGTGCGAGCGCGGCCGGCGCTCACGGCGTAGATGGGCCGCGACCTTGGCGCGCAGCTCCGCGGCCCCGAAGGGCTTGCGGACGTAGTCGTCGGCGCCCAGGCCGTAGCCGGCCACGGCGTCCTCCTCGGCCACGCGCGCGGTCAGGAAGACGATGGGCCCGTCGAAGTCCGGGCGGATCTGCCGCACGAGCTCGAAGCCGTCGAGCCCCGGCATCATGACGTCGCAGAGCACGAGGTCGAAGCGCGAGAGGTCCATCCCCGGGACCGCCGTCGGGTCCGCCTCCCTGACGACCTCATGGCCGTCGCGGCCGAGGACGCGAGCGAGCGCGTCGAGGATCGCCCGTTCATCATCCACTGCCAGTATCTTCGACATGTTAGACCTCCTGAAACTCTCGTCGGAATTGTACTAGCGCCGCGCTCAGCGATCCAGAGCCCTGTGCACAGCCGCGGGCGCGGGCGCCCACATGGCGATCTCAGGGTTGGGCAGCACGCGGTCGGCGATCGAGCGCGGCGCCGACCCCCAGCCGGCGTCGAGCAGGGCATTCCCGCCCAGGATGAGCGCTGCGGAGAGGAGGGCGAGCACGGCGGCGAGCGGCTTCCTACTCATCTGCCCTCCCGTCCTCGAAGCGGCAGAACCAGGCCAGAAGGACGGCGGCGGCTGCTAGGGCGAGCACGAGGCCAGCGAGCGCAGTCGTGAGGAGAGGGCCCGCCGCGCGTGCGGCGTCGATGAAGGCCTCCACCCCGAGCGACCCTAGGCGCGCGGGCCAGGCGAGCGGCACCCAGCTCAGGGGCGTCGCCAGGGCACCGGTGAGCTCGCCGGTCATGAGGCCGTGCGCAAGTCCGCCCACTGAGAAGAACGCGAGGAGCATCCCCGCCGCGCCGGCGCCGATGGCGGCGTTGCGGCCGAGGCGCAGGGCCACGCCGAGCCCCAGCGCGTAGAGGGGCAGGCTCCCCAGCACGATACCCGCCCAGGCGGCCGCAAGCGGAGCGGGCCCGAGCGGCAGGCGCCCGGCAACGGCGAGCACGGCCCCGAACACGCCGAGCGCCACGGCCAGCGCGCCCGCGCCGAGCGCCGCAAGGGCGAGCAGCTTCGCCGCGACGGCGCGCCCGCGCGAGGGGACCGCCGTGAGGTTGGCGAGGCGCCCGGCAGCGCGCTCCTCGTCCACGGCGAGCCCGCAGACGATGGCGGACATGAGCGGCATGAGGGCGCCGAGGAACTGGGCGTAGGCGTCCGCGCCCAGCGCCGGGTCCCATCGGGTAACGGAGAAGTACTCGCCGCAGGCAAGACCGGCTGCCAGGCCGCAGACGAGGTGCACCCCTGCGAGCGGGGAGCGCGCCAGGCGCAGGGCCTCGGAGAGCAGGGCCCGCGGGAGAGTCATGCGCGGCGTCGGGTCGGAGAGTCGTGTCACGGCCATCACCTCTCCTCGGAGCGCGCGAACCAGGCCGCGCCCGCCGCCGTGAGCGCGGCGAACGCGAGCGCGCAGACCGCAAGGCCCGCCAGCGTGAGCATGCCGTCCGCCGCGAGCGCCCCGCCGAGCGCCATGTCCGCCGCGAGCGGCTCGCCGCTCGGCAGCACGGGGATGAAGCTCGTGGGGATGACCATGCTCGCCGACGGCGGAAAGAGCTGCGGCAGCGGCACCAGCGACCAGGCGACCCCACCCACGAGCTGCGCGGCGAGCGGACAGAAGATGCCCGCGAGCATGCCGAGCCGCGCCGTGAGGAAGAGCCCTGCGGGGATCATCCACGCCGCGGTCACCGTGTTGGCGAGCGCGCAGAGGAGCATCGTGAGCGTGCCCGCGGCCGTGAGGCCCTGCGAGGAGAACGCCGAGCCCACGAGGTAGATG
>DXMJ01000040.1 GCA_019414265.1 Collinsella sp.
CGTCATCCGAACCCATCGAACGCGCTAGGCGCTCGGTATATCTTACCTGCTCCCGCCCGATGGGGCAAGATAGCTAATTTGGAACGGGGCTTTTTGACTACTCGGGCAATCAGATCGACAAGTGGCCAAAATAGCCCCGTTCCAAAAAGACTGGTCTGACGCTGCGCCACGAAAAGGGCCTATCTACTACGTTTTGGTCGCAGGGGTCAACCATAGCGTGCTTTTTCGAAAAGCGGCAAGCTCTCTACCTGCTGTTTTTATTTCCCAAATTCCGGGATGGTCGAGGGCACCCGGTTAAACGTAGTAGATGGTCGCCTTTCGTGGCAGGCGGTCCGGCTCGAGACCCAAGGCAGCCTACCTCGAATGGCCATTCTCGAAGTTGCGGTGGAATACGGACTGGATTGGCACCTTAAAGGCAAAAACACTCCGCATTTCACCGCAACTTATCGAGGGGATGGGTTTTAGATACGGCCAAGGTCGTAGGATCGAGCGGCCGCTTCGCCGGCGCAGATGAGGTTGGCTGCGGCTTCCTGCGGATTAAGCGCTTGGTCAAGGGACATGGGCTTGCGACAGACCGGCAGCACAAGGTCAATACCCTGCTCATACACCGCACCCAGGTTGACGGCACGACCGCCCACGACAGCGGCCACCGGCTTGCCGTAGCGCTTCGCACGGCGCGCCACGCCCACCGGCGCCTTGCCGGCGGCGGATTGCTCGTCCATATTGCCCTCGCCCGTTATGACCAGGTCGACATCGCGCACGCGCTCGTCAAACCCCACGAGGTCAAGCACGGTTTCTACGCCCGAGCGCAACTCGGCGCCGAGCGCCAACAGTGCGGCACCCAGACCACCGGCGGCACCAGCGCCGGGCACGCCGAGCACCGAGCCAAATGTCCGTGCACCCTCGGGAACACGCAACAGCTCCTGGGCTCGCGCCTCGGCAATTGCCGCATCAAGCAGGCGGCCGTAGCCGACCATCCAACCGTCGTACCTGCGCAGCGCCTCGGCGTCACCCGTCGGCAGACCCTTCTGCCCACCAAACACCGCCAGTGCACCGCGACGCCCCACGAGCGGATTCTCGACATCGGAAAGCACCACGACACGCGCGCCACTCAATGCCCGAAGCGCTGGCGCCAAATCGATACTCGCCACCTGCTCAAGCCCCGCAAGCCCGGGAGCGATATCGCGGCCGCACTCATCGACAACGCGCGCGCCCAGCGCCTGCAGCATACCGGCACCACCATCGTTGGTGGCACTGCCGCCCAAACCAATACAGATAGTCTTTGCGCCCGTGCGAACCGCGCGAAGCATCAGTTCGCCCACGCCATAGGTTGTGGCCGCCAACGCTGCCGATTCCGTGCAAGGCGAATACCCAATACCCGCCGTCTCGGCCATCTCAATGACCGCGGACTCGCGCTCGGCATCTACCAGCATCCGGGCAGACACGGGTTCACCAAAGGGACCTGCCACCTCGCAGGTCGAGAGCTCGCCACCACGCGCGGCAACGGCGTCGAGCGTTCCCTCGCCACCATCTGCCAGCGGCAATGTGCACACCTCGGCATCGGGCCACACACGGCGCACGCCTTCGGCAACGGCCGCCTCCGCCTGTGCACTCGAAACGCTGCCCTTAAAGGAGTCGATCGCCAGCAGCACACGGCGGGGCCGGCGACACGCGGCACCAAAATCGACCGCCTCAACGACGATATCTTCGGCACACGCGAGTGCCTCAGCGTGAGCGGCATGTGCCTCAAGATCGGCCCCACAACCGCAGCCAGCACCATCGGTACCACGCAGCCCACTAAAATAGCTGCTCAACACCTCACGACACTCGTCTGCCAGCACGCCGGCGGTCACATTAAACCGATGGTTCAGGCGCGAGTCGGCATTCAAATCGTATAGAGATCCCAACGCACCCGCCTTGGCGTCGCTCGCACCATACACGCAGCGCCCCACGCGCGCATTGACCATAAGCCCCGCACACATACAGCAGGGTTCCAACGTCACATAGGCCGTACAGTCGGAAAGGCGCCAGCGGCCAAGCGCCTGGGCAGCGGCGCACACGGCCGCAAACTCGGCATGAGCCGAAGGATCCTGGTCGAGCTCGCGCCGATTGTGCGCCCTCGCGACGATCTCGCCGTCGCGCACCACTACGGCTCCGATGGGCACCTCGCCCACCGCAGCAGCGGCGCGAGCCTCCGCCAGCGCCTCGCGCATGAACTTCTCGTCGATTTCGGTGATCGTCATCGTTCGCCTTCCCTGTTGCAAATTCAAAACGATGCTATCATTACGACTCACGGAGAGATGGCAGAGCGGTTGAATGCGGCGGTCTTGAAAACCGTTGAGCGCGAGAGCGTTCCGGGGGTTCGAATCCCCCTCTCTCCGCCACTTTTAGTGATGCACCGGTGTCATGGTCCGCTCAAACAGCGCATCGACCACGTCGGCCATCTCGGGTCGACGCTCAAGATCGTGGCCCGATTCCCACCATATCGTGAAAAGTCGAATAATACCGCCGGCGACAAACTCAGACGTCGTCTCGAGTGACACGGGGGCCAGGGCATCCTCGGCAAGCACGTTCATCACACGCTCGCGGATGGAGCGGGCAATGCGGTCGCAAATAACGTTGGTCAGCATTCCCGACATGCTGCTCGCCAAAATGTTGTCCATGAGCTGCTCATGGGCCAGAATCAGGTCCATGGCATCGTCCAAAATCGCGTGCCGAAGCGCGCGCACGTCCTCGGCAGACACTGTGCCGGCCTCATCGGGCTGTTTTTGCGGCAAGCCGGACATGAGCTCATCGATATAAAAGGCAAAGTAGTCGTTCTTGTCGCGAAAGTGCTTGTAGAACGTCGTGCGGCGAATCATGGCTCGGTCGCACAGCATGGCAACCGTCAGGTCCTCAAAACGATGCTCCTCGAGAAGCTCGGTGAAAGCATCGAACAGGGCACGGTAGGTTTTCTTAATGCGAAGGTCCACTGGTATCGCCATCCTCAGGGCAAAGACAACACTCGTCAATCTGTCGCATATCTTATACCTGTACCTCGCGCGTTTTACCCCGGTGCCGACCCCGCCGAAAACATAACGCTTACCGGAAAGTTCGGCACGGCAAAACGTTGCGGGTATACTAGTAGCGTTATACCAACGGCAGCTGGCGCATGCCGCCGCGGCCATTCGAAACGGAGACATCATGATTACCGTCATCATCGGCATCGTTGTTGTCATTGTGATTGTCTGCGCCATCGCCGGCATCTACAACAACATGGTCACCAAGCGTAACCGCATCGATAACGCCTGGCAGAACATCGATACGCAGCTGCAGCGCCGCAACGACCTGATCCCCAACCTGGTCGAGACCGTCAAGGGCTACGCCAAGCACGAGCAAGAGACGCTCTCCGCCGTGATCAGCGCGCGTAACACCGCCGTCAAGGCCACCACGCCCGAGGCCAAGATGGAGGCCGACAACGTGCTGACCGGTGCGCTACGCCAGCTCTTCGCCGTAGCCGAGGCCTATCCCGACCTTAAGGCAAACACCAACTTTACGCAGCTGCAGGCGTCGCTCGAGGATACCGAGAACAAGATTAGCTATGCACGCCAGAGCTACAACGACTGCGTGCTCAGCTACAACAACGCCATTCAGACGTTCCCGGCTGTCATCTTTGCCGGCATCTTCCAGTTTAAGGAGCGCCAGGGCTTCGAGGCCGCCGAAGCAGCCCGCCAGGCCCCGACCGTCAAGTTCTAGTAGTTTGACAGCGCATCTTTAATCGGCCAAATGCATAAACCGCCCTGTCGAATGCATACTTCGACGGGGCGGTTTCCTTTTTCGCGAAGGTCCCCCTCTAAGTGCCGTGCATTTTTAGGAGTATTCAACATAACCAAGGGCTTCGGGCGCCGCGATAAATGCCAAAGAGCGCAAATATCCCTGCAAATCAAACGCTGTCAGCCCATAACCCCGCCCATCATTCGTAGAAAACATCGAGAAATCCCGATTTTTTGCCCGAGGTCGGTATGCAGGGGCCTTCGATTGCAGAATACTCGCAAAAATGCACGTCGCCATCACCCCCACATGGCGCGAACCAAAACAAAAGCGCGGCCTAAAAGGCCGCGCGCCATCTTTCATTCAGATCTATATTGCCCGTAACGGCAGCGCCGAGGTAACGCAGGCCCGAGGGCAACCTTCCTTTCCGGCGCACTCCGCAGGACGAAAGAACCTCCGCCGCACGTAGTGCGCTGCGGAGGTTCTTGCATGTCCGAGGACGCGCCGGAAAGGAAGGTTGCCCTCGGGCCGAACAGCTATGGCAGCTTACGCGACGGTGTAAACCCAGTCGTGCTTATCCTCGACAGCACCAGATTGGATGCCGGTCAGGGTCTCGCGGAGCTTCTTCATCACGGGGCCAATCTCGGTGTAGCCAGCCGGGAAGGTCACGGTCTCATCGGCACCATAGACCTTGTTGTCGATCTCGCCGACCGGGGAGATGACGGCAGCGGTGCCGCACAGGCCGCACTCCACAAAGGTGCCGGCCTTGACCTCGGCCCACTCGACGGGGCGCTGGTCGACGGTTATGCCCAGGTCCTGAGCAACCTGAACGAGCGAACGACGGGTGATGGAGGGCAAGATGGAGTCGGTGTGCGACTGCGGAACGACGAGCGTGCCGTCCTCCTTCACGAACAGAACGTTCGCGCCGCCGGTCTCCTCGACATAGGTGCGGGACTCAGAGTCGAGATACAGGTTCTCGGCATAGCCCTCGCGATGGGCCTCCATCGTGGGCTTGAGGGACATGGCGTAGTTCAGGCCAGCCTTGATGTTGCCGGTGCCGTGCGGTGCGGCGCGGTCGTACTCGGAAACGCGCAGCTTGACGGGCTTGAGGCCACCCTTAAAGTACGGACCGACCGGGGTCACGAGAATGCGGAACGTGTACTCAGGAGCGGGAGCCACGCCGATCACGTCACCAGAGCCGATCATAAACGGACGCACGTACAGGGTTGCACCGGAGCCGAAGGGCGGAACCCAGGCGGCGTTGGCAGAAACGACCTGCTTGACGGCCTCGACAAACTTGTCCTTGGGGAACGGGGGCATCTCGAGGCGCTGGGCAGAGTTATACATACGCTCAGCGTTCATGTCGGGACGGAAGCAGACGATGCTGCCGTCCTCGGCGGTGTAGGCCTTCAGGCCCTCAAAGACCTCCTGGCAGTAATGGAAGATGCCGCCGCACTCGGAAACATGCAGGGTGTGGTCGGTGGTCAGGCCGCCCTCGTCCCACTCGCCATCCTTCCAATGAGCCTCGTAGCTGTAATCGGTTTTCATGTAGCCAAAGCCGAGGCTACCCCAATCGATATCCTTCTTCTCGACAGTCATATGTCGCTCCTTACATACACAGTTGCATACTCGCGAACCCGCACGCAAAGACCGAAGCCGACCGCGTCGCAACGTCGCACGCCCGGAGCGTAGAGCCGGACGGGACACGCGAACGGCATCAAAGCCGATGGCACGTCGATTCGCATGCACGAGATTGTACTCCCCGTACGCGTCTGATAAAACGCTTTTCTTTAACTAAGTAAAGTATTTTCATTTGACCGAAGCAGAAAGGCCCGCCACCGTAAAGGGTGACGGGCCTCAACGGCACGGTTTGCGCGCTGGCTCGAGCTACGCGTTCTTTTTGCCCAGCTTAGCCTTAACCAGACCGACCACGGTCGGGATGATCGACACGGCGACGATGCCGATAATCAGCAGCTCAAAGTGCTCCTGCACAAAGGGAATGCCGCCAAAGAAGTAGCCCAACAGCGTAAAGACCGTCGACCAGGTAATGCCGCCCAGCACGTTAAAGATGACAAAGTTGCGCCAGTGCATGCCGCCCATGCCGGCGATGAAAGGCACAAAGGTGCGGATAAACGGGAAGAAGCGACCCAGGAAGATGGCCAGGTGGCCCCACTTGTCCAGGAAGTCCTCGGACTTTTTGATTCGCTCGGGCGTCATGGCCTTCACCTTGCCCGAGGCGATGATCTTTTGGCCAAAGAAATGACCGATCATAAAGTTGCACTGATCGCCCAAGATGGCAGCCGTCCATGCGACGGCCAGCAGAGCCACGATGTTAAAGCCGCCGTTGTGGGCAAAGAAACCCGAGGCAAACAGCAGCGAGTCGCCGGGAAGGAACGGGAAGAACACCACGCCCGTCTCGATAAAGATGATCAGGAACACGCAGCCGTAGGCCATAAGCGGGCCGGCGGCGATCCAGCTGGCGATCGCGGTGCGCGGATCCTTAAGCAGCTCGGCGATAAAATTGATGAAACCCATGAAGTAAAACCTCTCAGTTGTGGGCGCGGACACGTCCAAGTTGACCAGTATACGGTTGTGACGCGGCAACGCACACGACCTTACAAAAGCGTGACTTCATTACCAGCAAGTTTGCATAATTGACACCTGTCGCGCAAAGCCGAGCAAGATTTCTCTTCCTAATCCCTAGCGAATCGCTATACTTTATTGAATTGCATTGTCGCGGCGCTAAGGGAGGGCGGCCGGTGAGCTTTATCAATACCATTCGCGAGGACATCAAGACCGTCCAGGCACAGGACCCCGCCGCGCAAAACGGCCTAGTCATCTTCCTTTCTTACCCCGGCCTGCACGCCAAGTGGAACCACGTGCCCGAGCACTGGCTGTGGGAACATGGACATCGCTCGCTCGCCCGCGTGCTCTCGCAAATCACCCGCCATATCACTGGCGTCGAGATTCATCCTGCCGCACAGATCGGCAAGCATTTCTTTATCGACCACGCCATGGGCGTTGTCATCGGCGAAACCGCCATTGTGGGCGACAACTGCGTGCTCTATCAGGGCGTCACACTTGGCGGCACCGGCAACGAGACCGGCAAGCGCCACCCCACCCTGGGCAACAACGTCACCGTGGGCACAGGCGCCAAGGTGCTCGGCAACATTCGCATTGGCAACAACGTCAAAATCGGCGGCAACTCGGTCGTCGTCAAGGACGTGCCCGACAACTGCACCGTCGTGGGCGTGCCGGGCCGCGTCATCAAGCGCAACGGCTGCCGCGTATTCGAGGAAAGCTTCGACGCCAAGCAGCACCGCGAATACATGCCCGACGATGCCGCCGAGCAGAGTGCCCTCAACCGCCAGGGCATCACCGAGAATGCCCGCCGCGTCAAGGAACTCGAGCGAGAGGTGGCCGAGCTCAAGGCCCTCGTCACCAAGCTCGTGGACGAGCGCTAGAGGCGGACGGCCACCGACAACATTGACGCCAACGCAAAGGCGCGCCAGGGAATCCATCCCCGGCGCGCCTTATTTCTGATGTGACATGCGGGACTGTCCCTTTGTCACATTATGCGAATTGGCTCAGGTAGAGGTCGGCGTAGGCGCCCTCGGCAGCCAGCAGCTCCTTGTGCGTTCCCTGCTCGATAATGTTGCCGTGATCCATAACCAAGATCAGGTCGGCATCCACAATCGTCGACAGGCGATGCGCGATCACAAAGCTCGTGCGGCCGCGCATGAGCGCGTCCATGGCGCGGCCGATGGCAAGCTCGGTGCGCGTATCCACGCTCGACGTCGCCTCGTCCAGGATGAGAATCGCCGGGTTGTTGAGCAGCACGCGTGCGATGGTTAGCAGCTGACGCTGGCCCTGGCTGATGCTTTCGGCATCGTTGGCTACGCGCGTGTCGTAGCCCTGAGGCATGGTGCGCACAAAGAAGTCGACCTGGGCGGCGCGAGCGGCCGCAACAATCTCCTCGCGCGTTGCCTCGGGGCAGCCGTAGGCGATGTTCTCGGCAATCGTGCCGTCGAACAGCCAGGCATCCTGTAGCACCATGCCAAACTGCTGCCGTAGCTCGCCGCGATCCATGAGGCGCGTATCCACACCGTCAAGCGTAATGCGGCCGCCGTCGATCTCGTAAAAGCGCATGAGCAGGTTGATGAGCGTCGTCTTGCCTGCGCCCGTGGTTCCCACCACGGCAATCTTCTGGCCCGGCTCGGCGGTAAACGACACGTCGCGCATGAGCGGCTTGTCGGGCGAATAACCAAAGCGCACGTGCTCAAAGGAGACGCGGCCCTCCACGCGACCCGGCAGCTTGGCGGCCTCGCCCGGCTGCGGATCGGCCTCCATCTCGGGCTCATCGAGCAGGTCGAACACGCGCTCCGCACTCGCCAGCGCGCTCTGCAGCGAGTTGAAGGTAAACGAGAGCTGCGTCATGGGCTCGGACGCCTCGTAGATAAACTGGAAGAACGCCTGGAACACGCCGACAGTCATCTGACCGGCCACCAGCATGTTGCAGCCCACGAGCGCGATCACGATCTGCGCCAGACGACCGATAAAGCGAACCGCGGGGCCCACAGCGTTAATCATAAAGTCGGCCTTGACGCTCACACGCGCCAGCTCGCCCGAGGCCTCGTGTACCTCGGCAGAACTCTGGCGCTCGCGGTTGAACGCGCGAATCACCAGACGGCCCGAGTAGCCCTCCTCGACCGCGCTCGTAATCTTGGACACCCACTCCTGGCGTTCGCCCGTTACATCATGCGTGCGGCGCGAAACCACTTTGGTCACCAGCAGCGACAGGGCCGTGAAGCCCAAAAAGACGAGCGTGAGCTTAACGCTATAGACGAACATCATGATGATGGCACCCGTCACGGTGCCGATCGACACAAGCAGCTGCAGCAATCCGCGCTGCATGCTCTCGGACATCTTGTCCAAGTCGTTGGTCGCACGGCTGACGACCTCACCGGGACGATGCGCGTCAAAGAAGGCAAGCGGCAGAAGATTGAGCTTTTGTGCGATGCGGTTGCGTAGACGCAGGTTGAGGCGTTCGGCCACGCTCGACATCAAAAAGCTCTGGAGCGCATAGAACGAGGCAGCGGCAGTCCAGATCATAAAGTAGACGAAGATGGTCTTGCCGCAGTTCTCCCAGGTGATGTTGAAGGTGGTTCCGTTGGCAAACGCCACCTGCATATGCCCCCACAGCTCGTCGATGACGTGAGCGCTGTACGCCGGCGCGGCGGTGTTAAAGATGACGTAGAACACGATGCTCGCAAACACGATGTAAAAGCGCCAATGGTCGCCGGCGGCCTCGCCCCACAAGCGGCGCACCGTCGCCCAGGTATCCCGGGGCGTCTCGTCCTCGTCTTCGTCGTCCACGTCGCGCATACGCTCTGCCTCGGCGCGGGCACGCTCGTCCTCGGCACGCTCGTTTTCCTCGTAGAGCGCTTGGCGGCGAGCCTCGCGCTCGACTGCAGCCTTGGCGGCGTCATCCAGCTCGGTCGACGTGACAGCCGTTTCCTCGACCAGCCCCGCGGCAACGGCGTCATCAACGCCGCCCTGCTTCTCGAGCTCCTCGGTCATGCTACTCACCTCCCTTCATCTGCGATTCCGCGATGGCGCGGTACACCTCGCAGGTTTCCATAAGCTCGCCATGCGTGCCCAGGCCCACGACCTCGCCATCCTTGAGCACGACAATCTGGTCGGCGTGCAGAATCGTCGAGATGCGCTGCGCGATGATGAGCACCGCGGCGTCGCGCGTCTCGTCCTGCAGCGCATGGCGCAGGGCCGCATCGGTCTTAAAGTCCAGGGCCGAAAAACTGTCATCGAAGATATATAGATCGGCATGCTTCATGAGCGCACGGGCGATGGCCAGACGTTGGCGCTGGCCGCCCGAAAAGTTCGTACCGCCCTGCACCACCGGGGTATCGAGCCCCTGCGGCTGATCGAGCACAAAGGTGCTCTGGGCAACCTGCAGCGCATGAAGCATGTCCGCCTCGGTCGCGTCTTCGTTGCCAAAGCGCAGGTTGCTTGCCACGGTGCCCGAGAACAGCCACGCCTTCTGCGGCACGTAGGCGATGCGCCCGCGAATCTCACCTTGCGAAAGCTCGCGCAAATCGACGCCGCTCAAGCGAATGGCACCCTTCGTGGCATCGTGGAAGCGCAACAGAAGCTTTGCCGCCGTCGACTTGCCCGAGCCCGTCGAGCCCACAATCGCTGTCGTCTGACCGCGACGACAGGTAAAGTTCAGATCGCACAGCGTGTCCTCGTCG
The DNA here is from genome assembly GCA_019414265.1 of Collinsella sp. GTDB lineage: Bacteria > Actinomycetota > Coriobacteriia > Coriobacteriales > Coriobacteriaceae > Collinsella. The sequence continues at coordinate 10,020 of DXMJ01000040.1, forward strand.
GCGTCGTCAAAGCGAAACGACATATGATCGAACACGGCGACCGCATCGGCCCCGTCCTTTGAGTCGGACGCGGCCGCATCAAGCGTACGCTGGCCATCGACGATGCTCGGCTCAATCTCCAGCACTTGCTGTGCACGGCTTAGACATGCCGCGGCGCGTGGCAGCGTTAGCACCACCATCTGCGCCATCATCACAAAGAACAGGATCAGAAGCGCGTACTCCAGCACCGCCGAGATGCTCGCGATCTGCATGGCGTGGGCGCCCACGCGGTTGCCGCCAACCCACAGCACCGCTACCTCGGCGATGTTCATCAAAAAGAAGCTTGAGCTGTCGAGGCCCACAAACAGGTGGTTGACTTTGATGGCGTTGGCGGCGTAGTCGCTGAACACCTCGTCCAGGCGCCGCTCCTCGTGACGCTCCTTGTTAAACGCACGGATGACGCGCACGCCCACGATGTTTTCGCGCAGCACCACGTTCATGCGGTCGATAAAGCTCTGCAAGCGCATAAAGATCGGAGCCGCGTTGGCAACCGTAAAGACCGCCGCCACCAGCACAATCGCAACCACGACGCCCAGAAGCGTGCCCATGGCAGGATCGATAAACCAGGCGAAGATGATGCCCGCCACAGCCAAAAACGGCACGGGCAGCACCAGCTGAATCGTCTGCAGAATCGCCTGCTGAATCACGTTGATGTCGTTGAGCGAGCGCGTGATCATCGATCCGGTGCCAAAGCGCTCAAAGTCGCTGGCCGCGAGCTCGAGCGACTTGTCGTACACGGCATTGCGGATATCGCAGGCCACGTTGGCGGCCAAGCGCGCCGAAAGATAGCAGCCCAGCACCGCGCCGCCGCTGGCCATGCCGGTCGCGATAAGCATGTAGAGGCCATTGCGCAAAATGTAGTCGACATCACCCGTGGTGATACCGGTGTTGACCATGTTCGCCAGCATCGTGGGAACCAACAGCGTGCCGACGTTATCAACCAGCAGCACCAGCAGCGTCACTGCGATAAGCCCTCGATAGGGCTTCAGAAACCTCATTAACAGTCGCACGACTCCCCCTCACCTTGATTCTCGGCTTGGCTCTCGGCAGCGATATGCTGCTTAAATGCCTCGCACTCCTCACCGAGCACCTGAGAGAATTTTCCGATCAAGCGCATAATCTCGCGCTGCTCACACGGCTCAAGCGCGCCAAAGGCTCGCTGCTCGGCCTTGAGTGCCGGCAGCGCATAACGCTCGGCAAACCGCATGCCCGCTTCGGTCAAACGCACAACCTTGTTCTTACGACTGCCCTCGGCAAACTCCAACGTCGCAAAGTCCCGCGCCGTCAAGGTTTTAATGGCCGAGTTGATGGTCTGCTTGCTGTAGAACCATTCGCTCGTCAGGCGGCTTACGGCAATACTGCCGCCCGCCGTGCTGGTATCGACGAGCATCCAGTAAGCGCAGTCCGAAAGACCGCAGGCGCGCGAGAACTCCGAATAGATATGGTCGAGTCCATTGAGCAACCGGTCGAAGTCGACCAGCGTAACCGCACTATTCATCTATCCCACCATTCGATTGTCCGATTTTTGACCAATTTTGTATCTCTAGATTAGTCCGAGTTTTGACTATCGTCAACAGGCTCTCCGCAAATGCTTGCACTTTTATGGCCTATCGGTAGAAAAAGACCGCCGGCGCGGGGCAGCGCCAGCGGTCACGTGAAAATCGGGTTTTATTGCCCGTTAAGCGGCGACGGCCTCATAGACCGTAGCGCCCGAGAAGCTGTCATGCAGGCTCTTGCCGGCAATCCACGGCAGCTCGACGACCTCGCAGACCGTGTTGACCAGCTCGGAGCAGTCAGTAAAGTGGCCCTTGTCGTTGAGGGCCTCGCAATCCTGAACACGCCAATAGCCATCGGTGTGCGTGATGTAGTACTCGTGATCGTCAATCGTCACAAAAGCGCGCGTCTTGGAACGCAGCAGCTTCAGAAATCCTTCGAAGTCGGTCTCGACGACATCTCCAGCCTGGAACATGATGTTACCTCCTGGCCCGGCGCCACCACGGCGCATTGATAAACGTTGGTACTCCTTTAGTAAAACCTTTATCAGAGGTTATGCGTTCGTCATTTAGGCAAGTGGTAAAAAACCGCAGGGTAGACGGGATAAAACGTTTAACCGTCCCATTTGTTTGTCACATTCTGAAGGTACTTTTATGCAAACCTACTTTTCCAATTGGAATCTATCCTTTTGGCCGGGCAATTGACCGTCTACCGTTTGAGCCCGACGGGTATGAACGGGGCATCTGCAACGCCACCGCAAGGAGACACCATGGAGACTATCGAAGCACTCATTCACCGCCGCAGCTGCCGCAAATACAGCGATCGTCCCGTCGAGGTCGAAAAGCTTGCACGTATTATCGAAGCCGGCCAATATGCACCGAGCGGCATGGGCCGCCAGCCGGTGACGTTTGTCGCCGTCACCGACCCCGCGACCGTCGAGCGTCTCTCACAGCTCAACGCCCAGGTCATGGGCAGCAACAGTGACCCCTTCTATGGCGCCAAGACCGTTGTGGTGGTGCTGGTCGACCGCAGCGTGCCCACGCATCTGGAAGACGGCTCGCTCGCCATGGGCAACTTGCTCAACGCCGCCTATGCACTGGGTGTCGATTCGTGCTGGATTCACCGCGCGCACGAGGTCTTTGACTCGCCCGAGGGCCTGGAGCTGCTGGCCAGCTGGGACCTGCCCGCCGACGGCAGCCTGCGCGGTGTCGGTCACTGCATTCTGGGCTATGCCGAAGACACGCTCCCCGAGCCCAACCCCCGCCGCGACAACGTCGTCTACGTAAGGTAACCCAAGAGCGTCATAGGGGTAGCCAATTTGGGACGAGGCTATTTTAGCCACCCACTCGCAACTTATCTTGCCGATGGAGTTGTCGTCGTTTCGTTCGTGTGGGTCGTTTCGGCGCCGTCG
>DXMJ01000041.1 GCA_019414265.1 Collinsella sp.
CGAGCCGTCGGATGACTTGAAGAAGGGGGAGGCCTCGCGGCCTCCCCCTTTTTTGTATCTCGGGCAATTTGTCTCACATAGTAGCTGTGTTTTATAACCCTCGTTTGTCGCATCTTCTGCGAACGGGCTACAATAACTTAGTCTGTGCGATATGGAGGTGAACATGGCTGAAGCTGGTATCGGCGTTGATATCGTCGAGATTTCCCGCATGAAATCAATTCTTGAAAAGACGCCGTCGTTTGCTCGGCGTGTGTTTACCGAAGAAGAGCGTGCGTATTGCGATGCATCATCGCGTCCCGCTGCTCACTATGCGAGCCGCTTTGCTTCGCGCGAGGCGGTGCTTAAAGCTCTCGGCACGGGTTTTAGTCAAGGTGTAGGTCGCAAGGATGTTTCGGTAACGCGTGATAAACTCGGCAAACCGAAGGCGCTGCTTTCGGGCCGTGCTCTCGAGATCGCTCAAGAACTGGGCGTTGTTGAGGTCGCTCTTTCCATTACGCTTACGGGAGACTTGGCCGTTGCGAATGCCATCGCGATTACCGAAGATGCTCGGCCTAAGCCAAAAGATGAAAAGGTGAGCACCAAGAAACGCGTTACGCAGACATTTAAAGAGGCTCGCTCTGTATTAGATGAGCTCGAGCAGCTGCAGAATTCAGCATTGACGGAGCACCTGGGCGATGCTTCGCAAGATACGCTAGGAGCATAGATGAAACCGGTTTTGAGTACCGAAGAAGTCGTTCGTCTCGAGGATATCATCGAACGCGAAGGGACTTCGAAGGCCGAGCTTATGGAGCTAGCGGGTGAGTTTGCCGCTAACGAGGTCTTGAAGCTCAATCCCGATCGGGTTCTCGTTTTGGTCGGTTTTGGTAATAATGGCGGCGACGGTTGGGTTGCCGCCGATATCCTGAGCCATAAGGGTGTGGACGTGGATATCGTTTCTCCGGTTGAACCGGATGAGATTCCTGCTGCTCTGGCACGTCATGTTGCTCGTCGTACTGCCGGCCGCGATGTGCACGTTTGCGTCGGCCCCTCGCGTGATGAACTCGAGGTTTTGATCGATAAGGCCGATGTTGTTGTCGATGCCATTTTTGGTACCGGTTTCCACGGGAATCTGCGTGTGCCGTTCTCCATTTGGATTCCTACGGTCAATGAATGCGCCGATTGTGTCGTATCCATTGATGTCCCCTCGGGCCTGAATGCAGAGACGGGCGTTGTTGATGACGGCTGCATTCGTGCCGAGCGCACGGTGACGATGATTGCGCCCAAGATTGGTCTGTATAGCGCTGATGGTCCTGAGTATGCTGGCGATTTGATCTGCGGCAATCTTTACGACCGTCTTGACGAGGTCATCGATGATGTCGACCACGCCGCCGAGATTGTCGAGCCCGGTGACTTAGTTGATTACTTTGCTCCGCTACCATCGAATATCGATAAGTATTCCCGTGGCTCCGTGCTTATTGTCGCCGGATCTGCGCAATATCCTGGTGCTGCCATTATGGCGGCCAAGTCTGCAGCTCGCGCGGGTGCTGGTTACGTGGCAGTCGCGGCTCCTGACGCCTGCGCCAATCTCATTCGCATGGCACTTCCTTCGATTCCGGTCTTTGCTATTCCGTCTGATTCCCGCGGCTCCTTTGGCGCCGCTGCGCGCATGACGGTGTGCGAGATCGCAAAGAAGTACAGCTGCGTGCTGTGCGGTCCCGGTATGACGACGTCTGCCGGCGCTATGCAGGTGGTTTCGGGCTTGCTCGAGCTTGATGTACCGCTAATTTTGGACGCCGATGCACTCAACTGCCTTGCTAAGATTGCCATTGACGGTATTGATAGTAACCCCGAGATGTATCGCCGCGAGCAGCCGTTGGTTATGACGCCGCACTATCGTGAGCTTTCGCGCCTGGTTGCCGGTGACGAGGTGAACGACCTTGGTACCGCGATTGCGGCCGCGCAGAAGGTTGTCTGGGCTGCAGGCTCCGACAATCTGGTGGTCATTGCCAAGGGGCCGACGACGGCTATCTGTGGCGTTGAGCGTGTGCTGCTGCCGCTCTCGGGTCCGGCTTCTCTGGCAACTGCCGGTTCGGGTGATGTTCTCGCGGGTATTTTGGCCGGCACGCTTGCCACCATACGCGACGAGATGGATCGTTGGGAGTTGCTGTATTCGTACGCCGTCGCACTTCACAGCTACGCCGGTTTTGCCGCGGCGACGGAGTATGGTGAGAAGAGCGTCATCGCGACCGATCTTATCGACTTGATCGGTCCTGCCATGGAGCTGGCGGCAAAGGATGCGCTCGAAGATCTGGGAATCATGGACGAAGGGTCGGATGACTAATCATGAATAAAGCCGATTTGACGCGCTGGTCCTGGGTCGAGATCGACCGCGGGGCGCTCCGTCGCAACACGAGGGCCTATAAGAACTTGTTGAATCCGCGTCAGCGCCTGTGCTGCGTGGTCAAGGCCGATGCTTATGGTCATGGAGCTGTTGAGTGTGCCAAGATCATGTATTCGGCCGGTGCCGACATGTTTGCCGTGGCGACGGTTAACGAGGGCGTTGGGCTCCGTCAGGGCGGGATTACTAAGCCCGTCCTGATTCTAAGTGAGCCGCCTATCGAGGCTATTCCTGCATTGCTCGAATTCGATATCATGCCCTCGGTCTATACGTCCGATTTTGCTCTTGCGTATGGCGAATGCGCCGTCGCGGCGGGCAAGGTGGGCAAGTACCATCTTGCCATCGAGACGGGCATGAATCGTATCGGTGTTCACTACACACAGGTGCTCGACTTTGTACGCGGCATCAGTTTCCATCGCGGCATCCAGTGCGACGGCGTATTTACGCACTTTGCCACGGCCGATGAACCTTCGGGTTGGGACTACAAGCTGCAGTGCCAGCGTTTTACCGAGGCCGTTCAGGCCATTAAGGACGCAGGTTTTGAATGCGGTATCGTGCATTGTGCCAATACGCCGTCCTCGATGCTCGATTCTTCAATGCACTTTGACATGATTCGTGCCGGCATCGGTTTGTATGGTCTGCAGCCATGTGAGCTGAGTGGTCGCGTGATGCAGCTTGATCCCGTCATGAGCGTCCACGCGCGTGTGACGCGCGTGGCGCATCCTGCGATGGGCGAGGGCGTGGGCTACGGCTTTACCTACCGCGTACCGCGCACGCGCGTTCAGATCTGCACCCTTCCGATCGGTTATGCCGATGGCCTTTCGCGTACGCTTTCCAATCGTATGGACGTGCTGTATCGCGGCGAGCGTGTGCGTCAGGTGGGCAATATCTGCATGGACCAGTTTATGGTCGCCATTCAGTCCAACCCGGCGCATGAGATTCCCGAGGCCGAGTATGGTGACGAGATGATCATTGTCGGCCGCGATGGAGATGCCGAGATTACCATGGACGAGATGGCGCGCCTACGCGGCACGATTAACTACGAGGTCGCTTGCGGCTTTGGTATGCGTCTCGACAAGGTCTACGTGTAGGAGTCGCTATGGGCGTCATGCACATCCCCGGCCATAGCCATCAGGCGCCGCGTGAGGTCGCACTCGAGGAGATCGAGGCCGTTCTGGGCGATTGTCACCTTTGCCAGCTTTACCAGTCGCGCCATAACATCGTGTTTGGCGTGGGAAACCCCCACGCTCGCGTGATGTTTATTGGCGAGGCGCCGGGCCGCAATGAGGATTTGCAGGGCGAGCCCTTTGTGGGGGCGGCAGGCGAGGACCTCAACGGCATTTTGTCGCTGGCGGGGCTCAAACGCGAAGACGTCTACATTGCCAACGTGCTTAAGTGCCGCCCGCCGGGAAACCGCAATCCGCGTCCCGAGGAAGTGCTGGCTTGCTCGCCATTTTTGCGTGAGCAGATTCGAAGCATCTGGCCCGATATTATTGTGACGCTCGGCAACCCCGCGACGCACTTTGTGCTAAAGACCGAGATTGGCATTACTAAGCTGCGCGGCAGGTTCCACCAGATGGGGCATTTTGTGGTAATGCCCACGTTCCATCCGGCAGCAGCGCTGCGCAATCCGGCTTGGCAGGAGCTGCTGGAGGAAGACTTTAAGATGCTGGGCGACTATCTGGAGCGACATCCCGCGCCAGAGGACGCCTCGGAATAATAAGGAGCATATATGTCCCTGGAGCGCCTGGGGGTAGGTACTTACAAAACGACTTGCGCTGCCGATACGGAGTACTTTGGCGAGCTAATTGCACCGTGCCTTGAGGACGGCGATGTGCTCATCCTGACCGGTGGCCTGGGAGTGGGCAAAACTCACTTTACCAAGGGCGTCTCGCGCGGGCTGGGCGATGGGCATATGGTTACGAGCCCTACGTTCGCCCTCATGGCCGTTCACGATCAAGGTCGTATTCCGCTGTTTCACTTTGATCTATACCGCCTGGAGCATGCCTACGAGCTCGAGGATACGGGCATTTTCGATGTGCTGGGCTATGAGGGTGCTTGCCTGCTGGAATGGGGCGAACAATTCCAGGACGAGCTGACGGATGAGTATCTTTCGGTGACGCTCAGGCGTGATGAGGGCGACAGCGACGTGCGAACGATAACGCTTGAGGCGCACGGTGACCGCGCAATGGAACTTTCCCATTTGATTGATAAGGCTGTACAAGATGAGCTTGCATAACGACAACGCGCTGGTGGTGGCGCTCGATACCTCGACTGACATGCTTGCCTGCGCGGCAAGCTGGATTGATGGGCAGACGGGTGAGACGAAGCTCGTGAGTGGCGACCACATGTGTCGCCGTCACGCCAACGTTGAGCTCGTGAATACCGTTGATGGCGTGCTGGCTCAAGCCGGTCTGGATCGCAGCGATGTTGGTTGCTATGTGGTCGGCCGCGGCCCGGGGTCCTTTACGGGTGTGCGCATCGGCATCTCCACTGCCAAGGGCCTCGCGCGTGGTGCCAATGTTCCGCTGCTGGGCGTGTCGACGCTCGACGCTTGCGCTTGGACGGCGTGGAAGGCTGGCGTGCGCGGCAAGCTTGGTATCTTGGCCGATGCTATGCGCGGTGAGGTATATCCGGCGCTGTATATGCTGGTCGATGAGGGTCCCGAGCGTCAATTTGAGCGCGAACACGTGGTCAAGGCCGCCGTGGCGCTCGATGAGTGGCGCCAAGCAGCGGACTGGGGCCAGGTTCAGCTGACCGGTGACGGTCTCGTGCGCTATGGCAAGCTGCTGGGTGAGGACGAGGCCGCCCGTTGCGTGGAGCGCGACCTGTGGTGGCCTTCGGGCGAGGGCTTGCTGCTCGCGCACGCTGCGGGTGACGGCGATCCGGCCCGCGTCCTGCCGATTTACACGCGCCTTTCGGATGCCGAGGAAAACGAGCGCAAGCGTCTTGGTCTTGCCGAGAGTGCGCAGAGCGAAATTACGGGTGTTGCCGATGAGCTCGCCGGTCGTCATCTGCAGTTCCGTCCCATGGGCGCGGCGGATGCCGAGGGCGCGAGCGCGCTGGAGGCTGCCTGCTTTGAAGGTGCCGGACACGAGGCATGGACGCCGGGCATGTTCCTGTCCGAACTGGGCGAGGACGTCGCTGCGCCGCGTAGTTGGTGGGTGGCACACGACGACGGCAAGCTGCTGGGCCTTGCCGGCGGTATGGTCGTGGACGGTGATGTGCAGATTCTGGATGTCGCCGTCGACCCGGCACATCGCCGTGAGGGCATTGCCCGCAAGCTGCTGTCGCACGTGAGCTATGATGCCCAGATGCTCGGCTGCACTACGGCTTCGCTCGAGGTCGAGGACGGTAACGAGGGAGCGACCGCGCTTTATAACGCTCTGGGCTTTACCGAGGCTGGCCGTCGCCGCGGCTATTATGGTGCCGGCAAGGACGCCATCGTCATGACGGCTCCGCTGCCCCTGGTGCTTCCGGTCGACAATGCTTCGCCCGAGCCGACGGCGGCAGAGCAGCGCGTATGGCCGCTGCCTGCGCCTGGGCGCTCCGAGGGGGAGCGTGCCGAAATTGAGCGCCGCCGCCTAGTGCTCGCTATCGAGAGCTCCTGCGACGAGACGGCCGTGGCGATTATCGATGCGGATGGCAATATGCTGGCCAACCAGGTGTCGACACAGATTGATTTTCACGCCCGCTTTGGCGGCGTGGTGCCCGAGATCGCCTCGCGCAAACACGTTGAGGTGATTGTGAGTGTCGTGGATGCGGCGCTCGAGGATGCCGCAGCATCGCTTGGTCTTGAGGGTGGAGCCATCGCGCCGAGCGAACTCGCCGCTGTTGGCGTGACGCAGGGTCCGGGCCTGGTGGGTGCTCTGGTAGTGGGCGTCGCCTTCGCCAAGGGCTTTGCCTATGCCGCCGGCAAGCCGCTCGTGTGCGTCAACCATCTGGAGGGCCATCTGTTCGCCAACCTGCTGGCGCAGCCCGATCTCAGGCCGCCGTTTATCTTCACGCTCGTCTCGGGCGGTCATACCATGCTCGTGCACGTGAAGGCATGGGGCGACTACGAGGTACTTGGTGAGACACTCGACGATGCTGTGGGCGAGGCCTTCGACAAGGTAGCCAAGGCGTTGGGTCTGGGCTATCCCGGTGGCCCCATCATCTCCAAGCTGGCCGAGACGGGCAACCCCCGCGCGATCGATTTTCCTCGCGCGCTTAACAGCAGGGGAGACTATCGTTTCTCGCTTTCGGGTCTTAAAACGGCCGTGACGCTCTACATCGAGCAGGAGACCAAGGCCGGGCGCACGATTCACCTGCCCGATCTGGCGGCTTCGTTTGAGGCAGCCGTCTTTGACGTTCAGTACAAGAAGGCCAAAAACGCCCTGCATGCCACCGGATGCAAGGAATACTGCATCGGCGGCGGCGTCTCGGCTAATCCGCATCTGCGCGAGATGATGATCAAGAAGCTTGGGCGTCAGGGGATCCGCGTAACGGTGCCACCGCTTTCGGCGTGCACCGACAACGCCGCCATGATCGCAGAGGTTGCCCGCCGTAAATTCGACCGAGGCGAAATCTCGCCGTTCGACGTCGACGCCGATCCAAACATGACGCTGTAGCTGGTACGGCGCGGTCCCCGGACGGAGGGGCCGGATATAAGGTTTCCTGCTCTACAGTCCTGCGCAAGACGAAGGCCACATTAAGTGGCCTTCTTTGCGTGCGGAACTCGCGATAAACCTTATATCCGGCCCCTCCGGCCGGGGACCTTTCTGTATCGATATGGCTTCTGGGCTGGATCGGCGTCGACAACGTCCAGCAAGGTTAACAAGCCAGCGTCGAATTTCCGGCGTGCTTTAGCTGAAAGAAAAGATGGCATGCGGAGCTTTGCTCCGCATTTGGGATGGGAGCCCCTCGGGAGCGAGCGGGCGTATACAAGGTTTATCGCGAGTTCCGCACGAGCCGGAGAGCACTTAATGTGCTCTCCGTGCGAGCAGGACTGTAGAGCAGGAAACCTTGTATACGCCCGCTCGCTCCCGAGGGGCATCTCTCATGCAAAAACTTTTGTTAGGTAAAGTCCGAGGTCAGTGGCGTTTTATACCGAGAAATTCAAAAAAGTTGAAAATTCATTACATATTTGCGTTGACTTTAGGTAACTAAAGTTTCATACTCCTTTTCAACCACTGGGGGATGTGAACACGCACGGATCGTTCACATCATGATTGAAGAGGATTTCTTAGACATGTTCACGCATCAGCTAAACATTATCAGCGTAGTAATTATCTGATGCGGGTTAGCACATACAGCTAGCCCGTACGATAACGGGCGGCTGATGAAGATGAGGGCCGTCGAGCGCAACCGACGGCCCTCATTTTTTATGTCTAGGAAGTTCTTTTTAGAGGAGGAAATGTAATGAACGGAGTTTTGCTCATGGTTGTGGCCGCGGCGGTGCTCGCCTGCGGCTATCTGGGCTACGGCCGCTGGCTGGCCAACAAGTGGGGCGTTGACAAAGAGGCCCTCACGCCGGCCAAGCGCATGAAGGACGGCAAGAGCTTCTCGCCCGTCTCCGCCTTTACCGCGTTCTCGCACCAGTTCAGCTCGATCTGCGGTGCTGGCCCTGTCACGGGTACGATCGTCGCCATGGCCTTTGGCTGGCTGCCCGTCGTGCTCTGGGTCCTCGTCGGCGGCATCTTCTTTGGCGCCGTCCACGACTTTGGTGCTCTGTACGCTTCGATGAAGAACAACGGCAAGTCGCTCGCTCAGCTCATCGAGAAGTACATCGGCAAGACCGGCCGTCGCCTGTTCCTGCTGTTCTGCTGGCTGTTCTGCATCATCGTCATCGCCGCCTTCACCGACATGGTCTGCAAGACGTTCATGTTCACCCCGGCCGTTGACGCTTCTGGTGCTGCTACCGGTGCCATCGACTTCACCAAGTCCTATGCCGCCGGCTGCGCTGGTACCATCTCCATCCTGTTCACCTTCGTCGCTATCGCCTTTGGTTGGGCCCAGAAGAAGTTCAACCTCACCGGTGCTACCGAGTTCGTCACCGGCGTGGTCCTCATGGTTCTCATGTTTGCCGTCGGTATGCAGTTCCCGGTCTACCTGGACAAGTTCCAGTGGTTCGCCGTTGTCATGGTCTACCTGGTCTTTGCTGGCGCCATGCCCATCCAGATGCTCAAGACCCCTCGCGACTACCTCACTTCCATCATGATGATCGTCATGATCGCCTGCGCTGTCCTCGGTATCGTCGTCCTGGGTGTTAACGGCCAGGCCACCATCACCGCTCCGGCCTTTACCGGCTTCTCCAGCGCTTCTGGCATGATGTTCCCGGTCCTGTTTGTTTCCGTTGCCTGCGGTGCCCTCTCCGGCTTCCACAGCCTCGTTTCTTCTGGTACCTCCTCCAAGCAGGTCGAGAAGGAGCAGGACGCCGTCAAGGTCGGTTATGGCGCCATGATCGTCGAGTCCTTCGTCGGCATCCTTGCCATCATCGTCGCCGGCATCATGTTCTCCGACATGAACACCGCCGGTACCGGCGCCCTCAACGCCGGCGTCGCTTCCACCCCGTTCCAGATCTTCGCCGCTGGCATCTCCCGCGGTATGCAGGCCTTCGGTGTTGACGGCACGCTCGCTACCGTCTTCATGACCATGAACGTTTCCGCTCTGGCCCTGACCTCGCTCGATGCCGTCGCCCGCATCGCCCGCACCTCGTTCTCCGAGTTCTTTGCCCAGACCAACGACGCCCTGGCCATCGAGTCCAAGGCCGGCTACATGAAGGTTCTCGGCAACCCCTGGTTCGCCACGGTCGTCACCCTGCTTCCCGGTCTCGCCCTCGCCTTTGGCGGCTATGCCAACATCTGGCCGCTCTTTGGTGCTTCCAACCAGCTGCTCGGCGGCATGACCATGATCACCCTCGCCGTGTTCTGCAAGTGCACCGGCCGCAAGGGCTGGATGCTCTACGTGCCCGTCGCCTTCCTGCTCTGCTGCACCTTCACCTCGCTGGTCCAGAGCGCCATGGGCTGCATGACCGCTGTCCAGGCTTACGGCTTCTTCGGCACCATCCCGGCTACCGCCACCACGGCCGCCGTCTCCGTCGCCGCCACCAAGGGCTTGCAGCTCGTTTTCGCCGTCCTGCTGATGGTCCTGGGCCTCATCGTCGCCGTCAACTGCCTCAAGGAGTTCTTCGGCAAGGAGGCCGGCTCCATGCCCGACGAGGAGCCCGAGTGGTCCGAGATGGGCAAGGCCGAGTACGGTCGCGCCGCTGCCGCTGAAGTTCCTGCCGACGCCGAGGCCGCCAAGGCCTAGTCGGTCGGACGGGTTGAATCTCCCATCTATTTGACTCGGAAAGACCGGGTCCGCAATCAAGCGGACCCGGTCTTTTTTCTTGTGAGAACAGGTGGTGCAAGGGCGTTCTCGCAGATGTTTTGCGTGGATAGGCTCGTGCGTTGTACCATATGGACGTATATGTGTGCATATGAAAGGGGCCCCGTGGCCAAGACGGTATATTCCGATAATCAAAACAATGTCGATGCTCTGGCTGAGCGTCTGAGCAGCCAGACATCGCTTTCTGCCGAGCGCGCCAAGCTGGTTGCCTACGACCTGCTCTGCCGCAAGGCACTCAAGATTAAGTCGAGCGCGCTGGCGCAGATTTTCCGCTCCGTCGATAAGGAATGCGACACCAAGGCGATGCGCGATGAGCTTATCGCGGCAAATATCGTGACCAAGATCGAGGGCAGCGGCATTAACGGGCGCCCGGCGTTCTATACCATCAATGTCGAGATCCGCGATACCCAGGAGCAGCCTGCCGAGTCCGTCGAAGATTTTGTCGTCGAGGATTCCGCTGACGTGCCTGCTGTGGAAGAAGCTGCTCCGCGTGAGCATGTCGATACCGATGAGTTGCTCGATGAGAACGTCGTGCGTGCCTTTACGGCCAAGGCAGGACGCGGCGGTTTTGGCGGGGGTGGCAAGCGCGATGCGCAGCGCCGCGCCCAGCAGGAGCGCTTCCGTCGTGCCGTTGCTCAAAAGGGTGAGACGGATGCCGAGGCTGTTGAGAACGAGGTTGCTGCCGAGTCGCAGAGGCCCGCGAAGGAGCAAAAGCCCGTGGAGGCCCAGGAGTCCCAGCGTCGCCGTGGTGCCCACTTTAAGGCTGCGCAGCAGGATGTCGCGCATGAGGTTGAAGAGCCTTCCGAGGCTGCAGACGATGTTGAGGAGTCTGCCAAGAAGGCTCCGGGTTCATGCCGTCCCGGGCGTGGTTTTGCGAGGCGCGCGTATCCCGTAAGGCGTCAGGAGAAGGGCGAGCCGGCTTCGACCGCTCAGGCCGAGAAGGCCGAACAAACCGAGAAAACCGTTGAGCCGGCGGCTCGCGAGCAGCAACCTTCCGAGTCGCAGCCTGCGGCTGACACTGAGGTCAAAGCTCAACAGACCGCTGATAAGCAGGCGGGGGAGAGCGCCTCAGGCAAGCCCCGCCGTCGTCGTCACCGCGGCGGTCGTGGCTCAAATGCCGAGGCCGCGGCCGAGAAGACAGCGACACAAAACGGAGATGAGAAGGCCGAGACTCCGGTGGATCAGGTCAAGCGCCAGCCGGCGAAGGAGGCCAAGTCCGATCGTCCGCAAAAGCGCTCGTCTGCGCCCAAGCAGGAACGTAATACCCGGGCAGATTCCAAGCGTAAGCCTCATGCACAGGCTGAGCCTGCCGCGGCTGATAGTGCTACCCAGCAGCCCGAGTCGGCCGTCCACGGCGAGGTATCGGCGTTTGCCCTTGCCCGCGTTTTGGGCAGGCAGCTGCTCAAAGTTGTCCCTACGCCTACGGCGCTCTCTAAGATCAAGGAGCAGCAGACTCAAATTGTTAAGGTCGAGGGCAAGGACGGCAAAAAGGCGCCGCAGCGCACTCAGCACAACGAGATGTCCAACCGCAAGATTGCCGAGGAAATCGCAATCATCCAGGCTTGGATCGAGCAAAACCGAGGTGCCGATACGCCGGTTGCCTCGCGCCGCCAGCGTGCCTACCAGATTTTTAACGACGAGAAGGCTTTTGACGGCAAGCACGGTGAGCGCCTGATAAGGCGCATGACCGAAAAGGGCATCAGCATGCAGGCGATCAAGGTCGCCCCCAACCGCCCCGTGCACTTTACGGGTTTCTTTACGCTGGGCGCCGATAAGCCGTTCATTATGGTCGAGAACCTGGACACCTATGACGAGATCGTCAGGCTGCTGCGTGGCCGCAAGCACGCCAAGCTCTTTGGCATCAAGGTGGGCGGCGTGATTTTTGGCGGCGGATGCAAGGCGAGCGTCTCGCATGCCCTGGACGATTATCTGGCTGAGATCGGCTATCGCTTTAACTACGTCTACTACGTGGGCGATATCGACCGCGAGGGCGCGCGCATCGTCGAGCAGGCTCGCAATGCCAATGTGGTTGAGATTCGTCTGCATGCCGGCATGTACCGCGCCATGCTCGCCGAGCATAAGCGTCGCGTGAAGGCCGGCGGCGAGTGCGAGCCCGCGGCTGCCAACCAGGGCGTGCCGCAGAACTTGGCGGCGACGATCAAGGATCTGCCCATGGTCACGCGCGTGCAGTTCCGCAATGTGCTACGCGAGGGCGGGCGCATTCCGCAGGAGATCCTGATGACCGCCGACTATCGGGATGGCGACTCGGGAAGCTTCGACCGCATGCTGAACAACTAAATTCCGCCGGCCCCGGGAGAGCGGGGACACCGGCTTAGGTTTCCTGCTCTACAGTCCTGCTCACGACGGAGGCCACATTAAGTGGCCTCCTGTTCGTGCGGAACTCGCGATAAACCTAAGCCGGTGTCCCCGCTCTCCCGGGGCCTGTCGTGGCTTGGCCGTTGCATGCGGCTCGTTTTTCGGAACGGGGCTGACGGACACGTTCCGAAATCTACCACCGTCGCTGTGCAGGGTGTCTATAAAGAGCCGTGGCCAAAAAACATCAAATATGAGTACTGATACTCTTTTAGTAGCAGTAATTTTGACCACATTTAAGGTGATTTGACGTGTCGATCGAGCAGATAAGCTGCCGTATCTCCTCAAGTGTTCATTAAAGGAAGACCTTGATGCGAATAAATCTCATTAAGATCTTCTTTTATTAACGAAAATAATGTAGCTACAACGGTAACAGTACTCATATTTGCCGTTTTTTGGCCACAGTCCTTCGGAGGGTCCTCGAAAATAGTCCCGAGCCGGCACTTGGGGACGTTCCTATAATGCCGGCACTTAGGAGCGTCCCCAAGTGCCGGCACCGCGTCTGCCTGCGGCGGCCGCGCCCCGCTGCGTCGCT
>DXMJ01000042.1 GCA_019414265.1 Collinsella sp.
CCCTTGCGGCGTAGTTCTTATTTAAGCCGTCCAAGTTTTGGGGTGCAGTTCAGTGCGCAGCGGGGGTTCTTTCATGTCCGAGGACGTCCGCGAAGGTTAGCCCTCAGATCCTGCGGTGGGAGACTTAGGCCTCGTTGTACACTGTCTTGAGCTTCAGCAGGTGAGCGTAGCGGTCCATGGCGGCCTGCTCGTTCTCCTTGAAGAGCTCCTCGGCGCGCTCGGGGAAGGAACGCGTCAGCGAAGCGTAACGGGCCTCGTTCATCAGGAACTCCTGATAACCGCCCGCGGGCTCCTTGGAATCGAGCGAGAACTTCTTGCCGGCAGCAGCCTCGGGGTTGAAGCGGAAGAGGTTCCAGTAACCGCACTCGACAGCCTTCTTCATCTCGGCCTGGCAGTTCTGCATGCCGCCCTTCTTGATGGAGTGCATCTCGCAGGGGCTGTAGCCGATGATGAGGGACGGGCCGTCGTAGGCCTCGGCCTCGTGAATGGCCTTGAGGGTCTGAGCCGGGTTGGCGCCCATGGCAACCTGTGCCACGTAGACGTAGCCGTAGCTCATGGCAATCTCAGCCAGAGACTTCTTCTTGGTCACCTTACCGGCAGCGGCGAACTGAGCGACCTGGCCCAGGTTCGAGGCCTTGGAGGCCTGACCACCGGTGTTGGAGTAAACCTCGGTGTCAAAGACGAAGACGTTGACGTTGTGGCCGGAAGCCAGGACGTGGTCCAAGCCACCGAAGCCGATGTCGTAGGCCCAGCCGTCGCCGCCGAAGATCCAGAAGGACTTCTTGGTGAGGTAAGCCTTGTCGGCGAGAATCGCCTTGGAAGCGTCGCAGCCGCACTTCTCGAGCTCGGCAACGTAGGCAGCGGCAGCGGTCTTGGAAGCCTCGGCGTCGTTGACGGAGTCGAGCCAAGCCTGGCCGGCGGCCTTGAGCTCATCGGACGGACCATCGGCAGCGATGATGTCCTGGGTAGCGGCGATCAGCTTGTGCTGAACGGCCTCATAGCCAACGGCCATGCCCAGACCGTGCTCGGCATTGTCCTCGAACAGGGAGTTGTTCCACGCCGGGCCGTGACCGTCCTTGTCCTTGCAGTACGGAGCGGTGGCAGCGGGGTTGCCCCAAATGGAGGAGCAGCCGGTGGCGTTGGAGATGAACATGCGGTCGCCGGCGACCTGGGTCACCAGACGTGCATAGGCGGTCTCGGCGCAGCCGGCGCAGGAACCAGAGAACTCCAGGTAAGGCTGCTTAAACTGGCTGCCCTTGACGTTGGCCGCGATGAGCTCCTTCTTCTCGGAGACGTTCTCGACCATGTAGTCCCAAACGGGCTGCTGGTCCATCTCCTGCTCGGTGGGAACCATCTCGAGGGCGCCCTTGGGGCAGACCTTGACGCAGTTGGTGCAGCCCATGCAGTCGAGCGGGGACACGGCCATGGTGAACTTCATGCCCTTGGCCTTGGGGCCCATAGCGTCGAGCGTGCGGGTAGCCTCGGGCGCGGCGGCAGCCTCGTCCTCGGTCATCGCGAACGGACGGATGGTGGCATGCGGGCACACATAGGCGCACTGGTTGCACTGGATGCACTTGGTCTCGTCCCAGTGAGGAACGACCACGGCGACGCCGCGCTTCTCGTATGCGGAGGCGCCCAGCTCAAACTGGCCGTCAGCGCAATCGACAAAGGCGGAAACGGGCAGGCTGTCGCCATCCATGCGATCGATGGGCTCGAGCAGGTTCTTGACCTGCTGGGCGATAGCGGACTTGGTCTCCTCGGAGAGCTCGACGGGAGCGGCATCCTCGGCAGTTGCCCAGTCGGCCGGAACCTCGAACTTGCGGAAGGCGGTAGCGCCGGCATCGATGGCCTTGTGGTTGGCGTCGACGATGGCCTGGCCCTTCTTCATGTAGGACTTGGTGGCCGCGTCCTTCATGTACTGCAGGGCGTCCTCGGCGGGCAGGACCTTGGCCAGTGCGAAGAAGGCGGACTGGAGCACCGTGTTGGTGCGCTTGCCCATGCCGACCTTGGCAGCCAGGTCGATAGCGTCGATCAGGTAGACGTTGACGTTGTTGTTCGCGATGTAGCGCTTGGCCACGGCGGGCATGTGCTCGGCGAACTCCTCGTCGCTCCACTGGCAGTTGACCAGGAAGGTGCCGCCCGGCTTGACGTCGCGGACCATCTTGAAGCCCTTGACGATGTAGCTGGGGTTGTGGCAGGCGACAAAGTCGGCCTTGGTCACGTAGTACGGCGAGCGGATCGGAGAATCACCAAAGCGCAGGTGCGAGACGGTGACGCCGCCGGTCTTCTTGGAGTCGTACTGGAAGTAGGCCTGAACGTACTTGTCGGTGTGGTCGCCGATGATCTTGATCGAGTTCTTGTTGGCGCCGACGGTACCGTCGCCACCCAGACCCCAGAACTTGCACTCGATGGTGCCGGGGGCTGCGGTGTTGGGCGCATCCTCGGCCTCGGGCAGGCTCAGGTTGGTCACGTCATCGACAATGCCGATGGTGAACTCGCGCTTGGGCTCGTCCTTCTTAAGCTCCTCGAAGACAGCAAACGCGGACGCGGGAGGCGTGTCCTTGCTGCCCAGGCCGTAACGGCCGCCGACGACCTTGATGCCCGTCTTGCCGGCCTCGTAGAGAGCGGAGACGACGTCCTGGTAGAGCGGCTCGCCGATGGAACCCGGCTCCTTGGTGCGGTCCATGACGGCGATCTTTTTGACGGTCTCGGGGAGAACGTCGACAAAGTGCTTGATGGAGAACGGACGGAACAGGCGAACCTTGACCAGGCCGACCTTCTCGCCGTGAGCGTTGAGGTAGTCGATGACTTCCTCGAGCACGTCGCAGAAGGAGCCCATGCACACGACGACACGATCGGCATCGGGAGCGCCGTAGTAGTTGAACAGGCCGTAATCGGTGCCGAGCTTTTCGTTGATCTTCTTCATGTAGCCCTCGACGACGGCGGGAAGCTCGTCGTAGACCTTGTTGCAGGCCTCGCGGTTCTGGAAGAAGATGTCGCCGTTCTCGTGGCTGCCGCGGGTATGCGGGTGCTCAGGGTTGAGCGCGTGATCGCGGAAAGCCTGGACGGCGTCCATGTCGCACATCTCGGCCAGATCCTTGTAGTCCCACATGGCAACCTTCTGGATCTCGTGGCTGGTGCGGAAGCCATCGAAGAAGTTAAGGAACGGGGTCTTGCCCTCGATGGCGGCAAGGTGAGCCACCGGCGAGAGGTCCATGACCTCCTGGACGTTGCCCTCGGCGAGCATGGCGAAACCGGTCTGACGGCAGGCCATGACGTCGGAATGATCGCCAAAGATGTTCAGGGCGTGGGAAGCGACGCAACGCGCGGAGACGTGGAAGACGCCCGGGAGCTGCTCGCCCGCGATCTTGTACATGTTCGGGATCATCAGGAGCAGGCCCTGAGAAGCCGTGTAGGTGGTGGTCAGAGCACCGGCGCCCAGCGAACCGTGAACGGTACCGGCTGCACCTGCCTCAGACTCCATCTCGACGACCTTGACCGGGGTGCCAAAGATGTTCTTGCGACCCTGGGCCGCCCACTGGTCGACATGGTCGGCCATCGGGCTGGACGGCGTAATGGGATAAATTCCCGCTACCTCGGTGTACGCATACGAAACATATGCGGCCGCCTCGTTGCCGTCCATAGACTTAAACTTACGCGCCATATACCCCTCTCCTCTCATATAGGTATACAGGCCCCGGCGATTGCCGGGATGTTGGCGTGATGGGATTTTCGCTGTTGCTTCCAATCATCCGACAGGCAGACTGAGCAGCAGGTACATGGCATGGAGAGAAGGCATGCCGAGGCAAGGAGGGCTGCACGCGCTCCACAGGCCCAGCTACCCGTCTTGCACATGACCGAGCGCCGCAAAGGCCGCATGCCGGATGCTCCCGGGCACGCCCCGGCGATGGGAAGCGCCCGCAACGGAAATCCGCATGCGGGCTTATTGTACCCCGCCGCCAAGCCATATTTCGACAAATATAGGTGGGCGGTAAAGGTTTACCTCGGGTGACTATCACACGGCCGCTGCCAACGAACGCAATCCCCGGGGACCACGCAGCAGTTGCGGTGAAATAGTTCTTGGGTGCCCGCGTCAAGGGCCTCATCAGGAACTATCTCACCGCAACTTATTTAGGAGATGAGTTAGAGGGCGCCGAGGAGGATAGCGTAGGTGGTGGATTCGCCGAGCCTGAGCTCGTCACCGGGGTTGAGCTGGGCGCAGCGGCCGGGCTCGACCTGGGTGCAGACGTTCGTCGCGCCGTTTACCACCACGGTTCCGTTGGTGGACGACAGGTCCTCGACGTACCAGGCATTTTGGCCATCGCACCACACGTGGGCATGGCGAGCCGAAACGTCATCGCCCACATCGGTAATATCGCCTTCCCCCGTCGCCAGCGCACCGATCTCCACGCCCTGCTCGCTCGGCTGAATCCAGCGCGGGGCACTTACCACGTAGCCGTCCTGCACGCGAAGCAGGCCCAGCGGGTGCGCAGGCGCCGCCTCGTGCTCGCCCGTGACCGTCGAGGTGCTCAGCGAGCGCGGGGTCGATGTGGCACCGCCGCAAGTCGCGTGCGCATAGTCGATAGCATAGGTCACCGAGGATCGAACATCTGCCGAGCAGCCGACGGCGACAAACAGCACCAGCACGGCCTCGGCACGCTCGGCGGGCATAAGTTCCGCCGCCTGCGACAGACGCTCGACCGCATTACGGTAGAGGTTCGTATCCTGATGGCATTCCTCGAGCGCCCGCACCATGGGCTCGCCAGCAGGCCCGCACACCATGTTGATCACCGCCATGGCATTCATGGGATTGCGGCGACGCAGGGCCAGATGCGACATGATGCGCGCGGCCGAGGTGCCGTAATCGGCAAAATAGCGCTCCTGCAGCGTGCCGACCGGAGCGCGCACGATAAAACGCGAGACCCGGGAGCGATCGGCGGCGCGGCTCTGGGGGCTGCGGCCATCGGCCAGCGGACGGCTCGAAAGCACCATGCCGCACAGCTCGATATGGCTCAGGTGCGCTGCGCGTTTAAAGATGTCGAACATGGCTCCGCACGGGGTGAGCTTGATTTGAGATGCCATGGCCTAGACCTCCTTGGTCGTTGAACTCGTATCGGACGACGTCTCGGTCGCCCCGACAAAGGCGCGAACCGCCGCGGCACCACCGGCAAGCGGCGTCGCCGTCTGGGTTTTTGCGCGCCGCGGCGCCGCGACGGGAAGCTCAAAGGCAAAACCCATCGACAGCAAAAACCATACGAGCGTGTATGTTGCAATTAAGGCGGCAACGAAGCCGCTCGCTACGGCGCGCTGGGAAAACACGGTGCATGCAACCGCGATCAGCACCGGAACCTCGCAGGCAGAAAGCGCCAGTACGCCATGCAGGAACCCCGTGCGACGATCGTGCGCCATGGCGCCGGCGGCAATACCCGCCATGCCCGGCAGCGCCAGCGCGAGCGCGGCAACGATACCCGGCAGCGTACCGGACCACGAAATGTACCCCACGGCAACCGCCACACGAGCACCCGACGCCAGCAGCGCCGCCGACACCACCACAACGGCCCATACGATGCCGCAGACAGCCGCTGTACCGATCATCGCAGCGCGACGGACCACGCGGCTGGACGCATCCATGGGACAGGGCGTGAGCGGCTCGCCGCGGAGCGACCGGCCGACGTTTTGCGCGTAGTGGTCGCAAAACGTCGTAAGCGCCGCCTCCACCGCGGCGGGCTCGGGACGATCGCCCTGATTACGCGACAGGCAGGCCATGACCACGTCGAACAACTGGGCGTCGACAAATGCCAGCGCGTCGCGCAGCTCCTCGGAGTCTGGCTCGAGCCCCATCTGCTGTGCCTGCTCGGCGGCGGCGAGCGCCACATCGGGCTCACGCCGGAGCAGCTGGGTTAGGTCGCAACCGGGCGCATGGGCGCCAGCGGGATAGTCGGGGCGCGTATCCATCTTGAGACGATAGGGACTGGCAATATCGCGCGTCTTTTTGCGCGAACCCGAGGTGCCCAATGCGCTCGGCGCCACCTCGTACGGTGCGACGCCGGCGATGAGCTCATAGACCGTGCTCGCCGCGGCATACACGTCGATTGCCGGCGACATGCGCAAAACGCGCAGGTCGGCAATATCGTCGGTGAGCATCTCGGGCGGAGCGTAGGCAACCGTCGCGCGACGCAACGTGGCATAGCGCTCTGTAAAGGACTCCCTGCCGCCGGTTCCCGCCACCGCAGAGGCGGGCTCGAGCGCCAACGACGAGCCAAAGTCGATGAGGCACAAATCGAACGTGCCCTCGGCAAGTTGTTGGTCGAGCGGCAGGCGCGCCGTGCGAACCATAATATTGGCCGGCGAGATGTCGCGATGGACAAAGCCCTCCCCCACCAGGTTCATGCGGCAGAGCAAGTCGAACAGGTCGCGGCCCAGGCGAGCGGCCACGAGCGGCGACAGGCGACCGGCATCGTCCACGGCAAGGCGCGGGCGCAGGCGGGCAAGCGTCTCGCCCTCGACCCACTCCATGACAATCGCGGGCACACCGTCGACCTCGCCCCATCCATACAGGCGGGGAAAGCCTTTGAGGCCCGAAAGGGCGCGATGGCATTCGTATTCCTCGCGAAACGCCGCCTTAAACTTGGCGACCAGCGCCTCATAAGCGGCGTCGTCATCGAACTCGTCGCGCGTCGGCAAGATGAGCTGCTTGAGCGCCACGGCCTCGCCCTGGGCATTGACGGCACGCGTCACGCGGCCGATGCCACCACGGCGCATGGTGGCGTCGTCGGCAAACAGCATCGCAAATCGACGCTGGTAGACGGGCAGCTCATCCGGGCTCAGCGCAATAGCAGGCTCAAACCCTCCAACGCGCGCCAGGCGCAGGCCCACCATGGGATCACGGTTGAGCGACTGGGCTGCCGCAGAAGCGAGATCGTTCGTCATAGGGCGATCGCCGCCAGGCTATTGTTGAAGTTGTTAAGCGCAATGTCATCATCGCCGTAATGCCCCACCCATTGGCACAGGTTGGTGTAGCAGCCCCATAGGTTGGCGTACTGCCGATACCACTTTGAGTGGGGAGAAAACGTTTGCCGGCCAAACTCGGCACGGATGACAAACATATCGTTGGCCAGGCTATCGCACGGCCCGGTATCGCCTGTTGCGTTATAGGTCGACACCGCGCTATTGGCGCGGGCGACATAGTCATCGAGCATGTTGTATTTGGTCACGAGCCAATTGTGGATTCTCTCCTCCTCGGCAGCCGAGAGACCACCCGAGCCCGTGTCGCCGCCGGCACCGCCGTCCGTCGAGCCGCCACTCGAAGATCCACCGCCAGCGGCGGAACCCGAACCGGAACCGCCGTCCGAGCCCGCCGAACCGGTGCCAGAACTGGACCCGTCCGAGCCGCCGGGCTTACCCGCCTGCTGCGTATCCTGCTCCTTCTGCCGCTCCGCCTTGTTAACGACAGAAGCCACGCTGTTATTGGAAAGCTTCGTAATGACCTTGGTGTTGGTGAGCACGATGGTCTTGCCGTTTGCCAGCGTGATCTCGTTGGACGCCCGCTCGCCCTTGTCCGCGGGATCGACGTCAAACACGGTGCGCCCGACCACGCTCGCCCACGCAAATCCAGTTGTCGTTCCCAAGTCGCTTTTGGTCTTGCGCCCAATATGCAGCTCGCGCGCAGCATGCGCCTGTACCATGGACGGCACCGTCATGCCATAAGCCGAAACACCGGCTATGACCAGTACGAGCGAGCAAGACAGCAGCACATACGCCCGAGGCGCCAGGCCCAGCCGGCGCCGCATGCGCACCGCGGCGCCATGCTTTGTCTGAGTGCCCCCGGGCCGCATGCGTTCTCCTCCAACAAAAACACGCCGCTTAAAAGCGGCGCATTCTTTCATATCCACATTTGAGTGTATCAGCGAACCAAAAAGGTTGCGCAACGAATGGGCAAATACGAGGTGCAAGTGGACCCATCCACGCGATAAGCGGATGAAAAGCAGGTTTGTTGCACAACAAATGCATGAACACGTGCCCAATTATGAGCGCCCCGTGCGGCAGGCCGACGGGACATGCCGCGGAGCTGACGCCGCCTAGATCGCGCGGCGGGCCTCGATAGCGCGGCCGAGCGTGAGCTCGTCGGCATACTCCAGGTCGCCACCCACGGGCAGGCCGCTCGCCAGACGCGACACCTCGACGCCCAGTGGCTTGATGGTGCGAGCAAGGTAGCTCGCCGTGGTCTCGCCCTCGATATTGGGGTTGGTGGCGATAATGACCTCGTGGATATCCTCATGGCCCAGGCGCGCCAGCAACTCGCGGATATGCAGCTGCTCGGGACCGATCTTGTCCATGGGGCTGATCACGCCGCCCAACACATGGTAGAGGCCGTGGTAGCTGCCCGTGCGCTCAATCGCCTGGACATCGCGCGGCTCGCCCACCACGCAGATGCGGGTGGTATCGCGCATCGGGTCCTGGCAGATGGAGCACTCGTCGGCCGTGGCGTAGTTAAAGCAACGGCTGCAAAAGTGGACCTCTTGCTTGACGTCCAGGATGGCCTCGGCCAAGCGGCGGGCCTCCTCGGCATCGGCCTCGAGCAGGTAATAGGCGATGCGCTGGGCCGACTTGGGACCAATGCCCGGCAGACGACCCAGCTCATCGAGCAGTTTTTGCAGACTGTGATTCGCACTCATTATATGCGTGTCTTAGAACGGCATGCCCGGGATGTTGAGGCCGCCGGTGATGGCGCCCATCTGCTTGTTGGCGAGCTCGTTGACGCCGCGGACGGCCTCGTTGACGGCAGCCATGATCATGTCCTGCAGCATATCGACGTCCTCGGGATCGAGCGCATCAGGGTCGATGGTGAGGTTGACGAGCTCCATCTCGCCGTTAACGGTCACCTTGACCATGCCGCCGCCGGCAGAGGCATCGACGGTCTGGGACTTGAGGTTTTCCTGCGCGGCGGCAAGCTGCTCCTGCATCTTGCGGGCCTGCTTCATCATCTGCTGCATGTTCATACCGGCCATGATGGCTCCTTTACGTGCGGCCGCGCGACGAGCTGCAAAGGCAGCCGGGACGCGGCGGGACTTTCAAACGCAAAAATCGTACCACGGCGCGGGGCAAGCGAGCGGGGCGGACACGCTACCCCAGTCGATATACATGTCCTGGAGTGCAAGCCGCGCCCAAAGATTATGCAAAGTTGAATAATTCGCATCTACATAATATCGAAAGCTAAATCTTGTAGAGCCGGAACCCGGCATTTGCTGCATCCAGCTAGATAGCAAAATGCTAAACCGCCGCTCGAGGTGGCGCTCATGACGGCATGGTAAAATTTGATTGTCAAAGATAGCAATTTGGAGGTGCCCCATGAATGCCCCCGACGCGCTCCAAAACATCCGCTCAAAACACCCCGTTGCATATGTGGTTCTCTATCTCTTTGTCGGCTGGGCACTGCTGGTTGTCATCACCCATGCCATAGCCTTTGGAGCAGAACTACTGATAGCCAGCTCGGACCAGCCCGTCGTCAAATGGGAAGCGACCGATGAGTGCACCGACGGAACCCGAACCATTTACTACAACAGCCCGTCCCTCTACCAAGAGTTCAAGGTCAAGATAAAGGACTCCAAGATTGTCGATGCCGAACTGGGCTCTTTATTTACAATCGGAGCAACCGTCAACGCCGAGCAAGTCGAATACACGGACAGCCATGCGACATATCGTATCGACCTCAGCATCCTAGGCCGACCGTCACGCGCCTGTCTGCTCGAATGCGATATACGCGGCACCACACTACACATGTCCGAAATACAGATGCGCCCGGACAAAGAGATCTCTTCTTGAGCAGCGTACCCGCCCGCACAGTTACTCCACCGGTTTGAAGATAGTGGACTGACCGAAGACGCTGCGGATGAGGGCTTTGGCCTCGTCCTCGGTCTGCGGGATGCTCGGGGCTGCGCCCTGATGGCCGAAGGGGCTGCCGGCGCCGGGGTTGGACTCCCAAGGGGCAGCGGGGGCGTCATCGCTTGCGGGAGCAGACGTCGCAGCTGCGGGAGCCGCGGCTGAAGCGGCGAGCTTGGGAGCGGACGTCGCACCCGGCACGTCGAACGGGGGCAGATCGTCCCCGCCCGCATCGGCAGCAAAACCGCCGACCATGGCGTCGTCGTAGGGCACCTGCTCGGATTCCCACGGCGCAGCCTGTGCAGACGGTTGAGCCATGGGAGCGGACGAGCGCTCGGGCGCTCGGGGCGCGGGTTCGGTCGGGAGCTTACCCGTAGCGGGGGCGCCGGCGGGGTTGTCGGAGCGCAGCCAGGGGGCCTTGGCCAGGTCGGATGACTTGGGTGCAGGCGTGGCAGCGGGCTTGGGCGCGGAAATCGGAGCAGCCGGTTTGGGCGCAGTGGGTTCAGGCGCCGACGGGGTCGGTGCCGCTATCGGCGCTGCTTGTGGCTGCGTCGCGCTGGCGCTCGAGGATACAGGGGCCGCCGAGGACACGGGTTGCGGGTCCACAGATACCGCAGCCCGTGCAGATGGAGAATGCTCCTCATGTTGAGGAGCCGGCGTGCCACCCCCATCCAGGACGTAGTCGACGATGCGACGACCGAAGACCGCGCAGACCGTTGGCAGGACCACAGACTGCGTGTCGGCGCGGCCGAGCATCTTGATGGCAAAGGTCGAACCCGCGGGGAACGACACCGTAAGCTTAGAGCCGTCGTCCGCCGTGGCGCGAGCGTTAAGCAGAAGAGCCGCGTAGGAGGCCTGCTGGGCCTTGACGCGCTCGACAACCTCGGCCCATTTGCGCTGCAGCTCGCCGGCATCCTCGACCGCGGGGGTCTCGGCGGCGCCGGCGGCAGCAACCTGGGCGGCGTTGTTGAGC
>DXMJ01000043.1 GCA_019414265.1 Collinsella sp.
GATGACTTGAAGAAGGGGGAGGCCTCGCGGCCTCCCCCTTTTTTGCGTTTACGGGGTGTAAATGACTCAATTACTCCAGACGATCTTGTTGTTTTCGGTATTGAGCCTTTATTTAAAGAAAATAAATCGTATAACAAGGGCAACTGCTATGGCCGCAATGATCATAAGCAGGATTGTCAGTTGATGCTGCTTGCGTCGTTTACTTGACGAAACGAAGATTGACTTTCCCTGTTTTGGCGTTTCGAGATAGCGAGCCGAATGCGTCAAGGTTTGCTTGGGTCGAGGCCCTCTTTGTTGATGAGCGGCGGATGCTTTCATCGGCTCATCACTAGCTGCGCTGTTTTTAGATAATGGTGCGTCTTTCAGATATACAGGGTCTCCCGAGGCGACGCCCATATGTTTGCGCCCCGTTTGCGCTTCTTCGAGTGTTTGATATCGGTTTCTTGTCACATATTTGGGCTCTGGGTCATTGATAGGCTCTTGCGAGATGTGGGGGCGATGGAATCGAATCGGTTGCGGGCTGGATGCTTCGTCCTGCTCCGGCATAAACGTGTTGTCCTGTTTTTGATCGTCCATGATGCCCTTAGTTCGTCATCAATATCGTGTATGCGCCCATTGTAAGCCAGCCGTCTAGTTTTGATGGGATTGCATACATTATTTAAGCCTACGTCCAAATTCCGTTTGTTAGACAAAACCTTAGTCAACCAGACTTAGATATGCTTATATAAATAGACTCAAAAAACTTTATAGTCGATGTATATATAAGAAGCGGCTGGGCATATATAACAGCGTCAAAAGAAGTCCCAGTCACCTAGAAGATGACTCGGCAGTCCTTACAAGGAGTGGTAAACATGGCAAGCATGGTTCCTTATCGTTCGGTTTTTGGCGTCCGTCCTTCTGCAAGTTCGCTGTTCGATTTGTTTGATGACATGACCGACCTGGCGAATAGCTCGATTGCCTCCAAGGCGTTCCCCGTTGACGTTGAGGACAAGGGCGATGGCTACGAGGTCAAGGCGTATCTTACCGGTGTCGCCAAGGATGACATCGACGTCGAGCTCAATGAGGGTCGCCTGTCGATCAGTGTGAACGTCGAGGAGAGCGCCGAAAACGAGGGCAAGAACTTCCTCCAGAAGGAGTTCGGCTCGTACAGCGCGACGCGCGGCGTGTATCTGAAGGACGCTTCGAGCGAGGGCCTTTCGGCTAAGTATGCTGACGGCATCCTTACCGTTACGGTTCCCAAGATTGTCGAGAAGAAGAACGTTACGAAGATTTCCATCGATTAAGGCTATCGGCTTTTAAAATCGGTGCCTACGTTAAGGGGGCTGGGAAGTGATTCCCAGCCCCCTTTGCTGTTTACTGTATGGTCATGGGCCGATATTGCCCGGCGGGACGTATCGTGAGTTTATGCAGCCCCTCAACGCGGGTGGCGGTGCTGCCAAGCTCGTTGTCGAGTGTTGCGTCGAGGGAGCTTGCGTAGCTTTTGACGGTCAGGCTTGGGCGATTGTTGTCTTGGCTAATGTGCATCGCGATAAGTTGCTCGGTGCGATCGGTTACCAACGCGCGTGCGGCATCGGCGGCCTGATCGTTGGAGAGATGTCCTTTTACAGACAGGATACGTTCCTGAAGAAAGCGAGGATAGTCGCCTTGACGCAGCATGGTTACATCGTGGTTGCTTTCGAGTGCGAGAATGCGACAGTCCTTGAGCGTATCGATGGCATGCTTCGACAACTCGCCGGTGTCGGTGGCAAAGCCAATTGAATCACCCTGAGCGTCAAACCGGTAGCCGACGGGATTAACGACATCGTGGGATGTCGAATACGTTTGAATGCGGACTCCGACAATAGAGAGGGTGTCACCTGGTTCGAATTCCTCAACAGGCAGATGTGCGAGGCTTTCTTTTGATGTGAGCGTGCCTCTACTGGAAAAGATCGGGCCATTCCAATGCTTGCACCATACCTCAAGCCCCTTAATGTGGTCGCCGTGCTCATGGGTGATTACTAGAGCGGCGACGTCGTCTGCCGAGAGGCCAAGCTCCGCCATGCGTTTAAGTGTCTCGCGGCGGGACAGGCCGTTGTCGATCATGATGAGCCCCTGAGGCCCCTCGACGAGTGCGCAGTTGCCTTTTGAGCCGCTGCCGAGGATATGAAGGTGCAGGCGAGACATAAGATTCCAAAGGATACAATGGGTGCGGATGAATAGAGGAGGAAGCGAATGCCAACGGTATCTCAGCACTATGGACATCATGCCGCGCCGAGGACGGATAAGAGCGCCCTGGCAACGCGGCAGGCCGCTGCCCCCGTAGTGCTCATGGTATCAGGCGGTGCGGACTCGACGGCGCTGCTCCTTATGGCTTGCACATCAAAGCTGGATATCCAGGACGGGCGCGGCGTCGCTCCCATTGCGCGCGAGCGATTGCACGTGCTGCATGTAAACCATCATCTGCGCGGGGAGGCATCCGATGGCGACGAGGCCTTTGTACGTGACCTGTGCGCGCAATACGGCTTGCCGCTGTGTGTTGAGCATGCCTATTTTGATGACGAATCGGGCAATATCGAGGCTGCGGCTCGCGAGGTGCGCTATGCCGCGGCACGGAGATATGTTCGCGAACTTTGTGCCGAATCGGGCGCACCGCGGACGGCGGCTCGTATCTGTACCGCGCATACTTCGTCGGACCGCGCGGAAACATTTTTGATGAACGCCATTAAGGGGTCGGGCCCGGCTGGGCTTTCGAGCATTCCCCGTCGAAGGAATATCGTGGTGCGCCCCTTGCTTGACCTAACTCATGGCGAGCTAGTGGGCTATCTGCAGGTACATGGTCAGCCGTGGCGTGAGGACGAGAGCAATGAGGATATCTCGTATCTGCGAAACTACGTGCGCCATCGGGTAATGCCAGTGGTGGCACAGCGTAATGCGAGCGTGTGCAAGACGATTGGCGCCGCCTGTGAGATCTTGGGTGACGAAGACGCGTTTCTATCCCAGCTGTCGGCGCAGGCGTTTCGAAGCTGTTTGCGCAAGGAGGCGGCGGGTGCGCTGGTGCTCGATGCCAGACGCCTTGCTGCGGCCGAGGTGGTAATCGCGCGGCGCATCGTGCGACTGGCGATTAAACGCATCGATCCGGACGCTCGTCCAGAGATGCGACATGTGGAGCGAGTCCTTTCCTGCGTTGCCGAGGGCGCAGGCTCGGTCACGCTTCCGGCGGGAATTGACGCGCGCGTCGAGTTTGGCATGCTGGCGTTTAAGGCGCCGGTGGCTCGTGAGGGCCTGGTTGCGGACTGGGTTACCGTACCCGGTCGTTTGCCGTTGGGCGGGGGACGCATGCTGGTCGCAGAGCCGATGGCCGTTGAGCCGGGATGCGATATCGTGCGCCGCGCTCGTGAGCTTGCGGCTGCCGGGGAAGTGACAGCTTTAGTAGACGCGGCTGCCCTGGGTTTTGCCGACAGCGATAGTGAGCGGATCCTGGCGGGCTCACGTGGCGAGATCCCTGCCGAGGCGCGATTGGCGCGCCTGTGGGTGGACGGTCCCGCACCGGGAGACGTGATGTGCCCGTTAGGGATGAGTGGCCGAAGCAAGAAAGTATCCGACTTGCTAGGCGAGGCTCGCATTCCCGTTTCCGAGCGCGCCGGCGTGCCCATGGTGAGGACGGCGCCGGGGGGTGCCGTGGTGTGGGTCGCCGGAGTTCGCGCGGACGAGCGTTTTAAGTGCACGGCGGCGACGCGCGTGGCCTATCTGCTTCGTGTGGTCGACGCGGGTTAGCCCCTCGCACCAGCTTTTCTGTGCGGCGTTGACGGTATTCCCGCGCTGATGGTGCGAGGGCTGGAAAATATACCCCGTGCGCTGCTAGAATGTGTAGTTCGCGTCCATACGGCGGTGTGTGGGCGATTAAGCACAAGAAAGGGTTGTCATGGCTTCTCAACATCCGGATATCGAGAAGGTTCTGTTTACGCAGGAGGATATCGACGGTATCGTTTCTCGCCTGGGCGAGGAGATTACGCGCGACTACGCGGGTAAGGATCTGGTGCTGATCGCGGTCCTGCGCGGCGCCGTTGTCTTTATGGGCGACCTGATGCGCAAGATCGAGCTACCGACCAACATCGATTTCATGGCTGTTTCGAGCTATGGCGACGGTGTGAAGTCTTCGGGCATCGTGCGTATCATTAAGGACCTGGATATCGACATCCGTGGTCGCGACGTGCTGATCGTCGAGGACATTCTGGACTCGGGCCTGACCCTCAAGTACCTGATGAAGAACCTCGAGAGCCGCAAGCCCGCTTCTCTGGAGGTCGCTGCTTTCCTGTGGAAGGACGTTGAGAACCGTACCTCGGCCATCACGCCCAAGTATGTTGGAACCCATTGCCCCGATGCCTTTGTGGTGGGCTACGGCCTCGACTATGCCGAGCGCTATCGCAACCTTCCGTATCTGGGCATTTTGAAACCGGAGGTTTATTCGTAAGATGCCCGACGACCGTAACGACAACAATCCCCAGACTCCCCGGGACCCAAAGATTCCGGGGATGCCCGGAGGCAAGAAGCCCACGCGTACGGGCTGGCTGTATTTTCTTTTGGCTTGCGCGCTTCTGG
Source organism: Collinsella sp. (assembly GCA_019414265.1). GTDB lineage: Bacteria > Actinomycetota > Coriobacteriia > Coriobacteriales > Coriobacteriaceae > Collinsella. Next base: position 4,579 of record DXMJ01000043.1, read on the forward strand.
GCTATGCCTTCTTTAATATGGGTTCCGGCTTTGCCAACTCCAGCAATACCGTTAAGCTCGCGACGAGCGAGATGGTCAGTGCCATTAAGCAGGATCGCGTCGAAGATTTGACCTATACGGTTCAAGACGGAAGCGTGGCGGGGCATTACTGGAAGACGAAAAAGGACAAGGGCGATACGAGCGAGCTCAAGAGCTTCTCCTCGACCTATGTCGGCTCCGATTCGCTTGCCGAGCTTATGGCGGAGCACCCCGATACCAAGTACATCGTCAACACCAACGACCCCGATTTTTGGGGCGACCTGGCGATGAGCGTGCTGCCGACGATCGCCCTGATCGCCATCATGTTCTACTTTATGCGCCAGATGATGGGCGCCAATAACAGGAACATGCAGTTTGGCAAGACCAATGCCAAGACCAACGAGGCTACGCGTCCCAAGGTCAAGTTCGAGGACGTGGCCGGCGTGGACGAGGCCGTCGAGGAGCTCGAGGAGATCCGCGACTTCCTAAGCGATCCGGACCGCTATCGCAAACTGGGTGCCAAGATCCCGCGCGGCGTTTTGCTGGTGGGCCCTCCGGGTACCGGTAAGACGCTGCTGGCCAAGGCCGTTGCCGGCGAGGCGGGCGTGCCGTTCTTTAGCATCTCTGGTTCTGACTTTGTCGAGATGTTCGTGGGTGTCGGTGCCAGCCGCGTGCGCGACCTCTTTAAGGAGGTCAAGTCTCAGGCTCCGTCGATCATCTTTATTGACGAGATCGATGCCGTGGGACGTCAGCGCGGAGCCGGTCTGGGCGGCGGTCACGACGAGCGCGAGCAGACGCTCAACCAGCTGCTGGTCGAGATGGACGGTTTTGAGGAAAGCGAGTCGGTCATCCTGATCGCCGCAACCAATCGCCCCGATATTCTGGATCCGGCATTGCTGCGCCCCGGTCGTTTTGATCGTCAGGTCACGGTCGACCGTCCGGACGTAAAGGGTCGCGAGCAGATCTTGCGCGTACATGCCGAGAATAAGCCGATGGACGAGGACGTTAAGTTTGAGAAGCTCGCCCAGATGACCGTTGGCTTTACCGGTGCCGATCTGGCAAACCTGCTCAACGAATCTGCGCTGCTGGCCGCTCGCCGCCATCGTTCCGTGATCTCGATGGACGAGGTCGAGGAGTCGATGGAGCGCGTGATTGCCGGACCGCAACGCAAGGGTCGCGTGATGACCGAGGCCGAGCGCACCACGATTGCCTATCATGAGAGCGGTCACGCTTTGGTGGGTCACATCTTGGAGCACTCCGATCCGGTTCATAAGATTTCGATCGTCAGCCGCGGCCAGGCTCTGGGCTACACGTTGCAGCTTCCGCAGGAGGATCACTTCCTCAAGACCAAGAACGAGATGCTCGACGAGCTTGCCGTGTTCTTGGGCGGCCGCGTTGCCGAGGAGCTCATGTGCGATGATATCACGTCGGGCGCGAGCAACGACCTGGAGCGCGCGACCAAGATGGCACGCGAGATGGTCACGCGCCTGGGCATGAGCGAGGAACTCGGCACGCAAGTGTTTGGCGAGGCGCAGCATCAGGTGTTCCTTGGCCGCGATTACGCCGATCACCAGGATTACTCCGAGGAGACGGCGCGTCGCATCGATATCGAGGTCCAGCGCATTATGCGCGAGGCCCATCGCCGCGCGGTCGAGATTCTGGATGCCCGTCGCGATCAGCTTGATCTGATGGCGAAGGTGCTGCTTGAGCGCGAGACCGTCGAAGGCGACGCCGTGAATGCCCTGCTCGACAACGAGTGGGATGCCTACCTTGAGCGCGAGGGCGATATCCTGGCGGCCAAGGAGGAGCGCAATGCCAAGGCGGCCGGTATGCCGACCAAAAAGCGCGCGCCTCGTATGAGCGAGGAGGAGCTGGCGGCTGATGCCGCGGCTTTTGCGCAGGCGGCCATGCAGGAGGATGCCGAAGTGGCATCCGATGGCGCTGGCGATGACCATGCCGTCAACGCCGATGCCGACGCCGACGACGACAAATAGTCTTTGTGGCGAAAGCCTCCGCGGGGAAACCTGCGGAGGCTTTTTTTAGCGATATGGGGCCATCTGTTGATTGGGGACAGACTTAAATGAGCGTTTTCACGCATTTAAGTCTGTCCCCAATTAACATTGCTGCGGCACTTTGCTCAACTAAAGCGTACAATACCGCCTATGCGAAAGGGGAACAGATGATCAACGAAACCATGTATGCTCGCGGTGCGGAAAGCTCCATCATCCGTGAGATTTTTAGCTATGGCCTTGAGCGCAAGGCGCAGATCGGTGCGGAAAACGTATTCGATTTTTCGCTGGGCAATCCGAGCGTTCCGGCACCCGCTGCTGTGGCGGAGTCCATTAAGAAGGCCCTGGAGCTGCCGAGCGACCAGCTGCACGGCTACACGCCCGCACCGGGCCTGCCGCAATGTCGTGCCGCTGTGGCCGAATCGCTCAACCGCCGCTTTGGCACGAGCTATGAGGGCAAAGACGTCTTTATGACGGTGGGTGCCGCGGCTTCGCTCACCTGCGCGCTCAACGCCGTTACGAATCCGGGCGACGAGGTTATTGTTATCGCCCCGTACTTTCCGGAGTATCGCGTTTGGATTGAGAAGGCCGGCTGCACGTGTGTCGAGGCGCTTGCCAACGAGGACACATTCCAGCTGAGCGTGGATAACGTATTCAAGGCGATCACCGACAAGACGGCAGCCGTCATTATCGACTCGCCCAACAACCCGACCGGTGCCGTATATACGCGCGACACGCTGACGCGACTGGCCAATGTTCTGCGCGAGGCCAACGCTCAGCGCGATCCCGAGAATCCGATTATGCTCATCTCGGATGAGCCGTACCGCGAGATCGTGTACGGTGCCGAGGTGCCTTGGGTGCCCTCGATCTACGAGCACACCATCGTGTGCTACTCGTATTCCAAGTCGCTGTCGCTGCCGGGTGAGCGCGTGGGGTGGATCTTGGTTCCCAACACCAATCCGCAGGCTGCCCGTCTGATGCCGGCCGTTGCCGGTGCCGCCCGTACGCTGGGCTTCGTGTGCGCGCCGGCGCTCTTTCAGCGCGTAATTATCGACTGCATCGATGAGCCGAGTGACGTTGAGGCCTATGCACGCAACCGCACCGCGCTTACCGACGCACTAGCGGAGTATGGCTACACCTATGTTGAGCCGGATGGCGCGTTCTACCTATGGGTGAAAGCATTGGAGCCCGATGCGAATGCGTTTTGCGAGCGCGCAAAGAAGTATGAGTTGCTTGCGGTTCCCTCGGACAGCTTTGGTATGCCGGGTTGGTTCCGCCTGGGCTATTGCGTGAGTTACGAAACGATTGTCAATTCGCTACCCGCTTGGAAACAGTTGGCGGACGAGTATCGTTAAAAGTAAAGCGCTCTGCCTACAATGTTTTACGTGAAACGGGGTTTGGTGTTAAGCCGGACCCCGTTGTCATGTACGTTGTGTCGTTGGGATGGAGCGGTTTTACGACTATCGAAGGCTATGCGTACAATGAATATACGCGACGGCCATGCCGGATAAGGAGATCCGATGCCCTACCTGCTTTCCTGTGATATCCATACTCATACGATGTTCTCTGCGCATGCATATTCGACCATTGAGGAGAATGTGTACTGGGCGGCAGAGCGTGGCCTGCAGGTGCTCGGATCTGCCGACCATCTGAGCTCTATGGTTTCACCTTGCCCCAATGACCTGCGCAGTTACCAGTTCTTTATCAATCAGGATATCTGGCCGCGCATTTGGAGCGGCGTACTGGTGCTGCGTGGTGCCGAGGCCGATATCGTTTCGCTGGACGGAAGCCTGTTTGGCGAGGACATTCCCGTTTCGCTCGATATTGCCGGCGATTCGTATAGTCGTGAGCATTCGCTGTTCGATTTGGTTACGCGCAATTTGGATTATTTGGTTGCGAGTGTGCATAATCCGCAGCTCGCTGAAGGCGCGACGCTCGCCCAGACGACCGAGATGTATATCAATGCTCTGGAACACCCCAAAGTGTTTATGCTGGGTCACACGGGTCGCTCGGGTGTTTCCTTTGATATCGATGAGGTGTTGTTGGCGGCAAAGGCCAAGCACAAGATTATCGAGATTAACAACCATAGTCTTGAGCATGGTACCGATGCCGAGCATTGGGGCGCTTGTCGCAAGATTGCCGAGCGCTGCGCCGAACTGGGCGTGGGGATTGGCGTCTCGACCGACGCGCACATTGGTATGGCAATTGGCAAGCTCGACCAGGCGCGCAAGATGCTCGATGAGATTCACTTCCCGCTGGATCTGATCGTGACGCGCGATCGCGAGACGCTGCTGCGCGAGATGGCGGCAGCCGGCGTGTGTGACCTGCGCAAGAGCATGTAACGGGCTCATATATCCAACGAAAGGGGGCGGTCCAGACGGACCGCCCCCTTCTTGTCCCAAAAATCTACCGGTGTTGGTTAGCGGCGCTCGAGGATCGCTACGGTTTCGGTGTGGTCGGTATGGGGGAACATGTCGACCGGCGTGATCTTGAGCAGGCGATAGCCTCCGTCGAGGAGCTGGTGCAGGTCACGCTCTTGGGTCACGGGGTTGCAGCTGATATAGGTGATGCGGCGCGGCTTGAGTGCGCAGGCGGCTTCGAGGAACTCGGGGGTGGAGCCGGCGCGCGGCGGGTCGATGGAAAGGACGTCGACGCGCTCGTTGTTATCGGCGGCGTCCAGGATGTAGTCGGTGGCATCGTCGGCCATAAACCAGGCGCTGCGGGTGAGGCCGTTGAGCTCGGCATTGCGACGTGCGTCGGCAATGCCCGCCGGGTTGCGCTCCACGCCGAGCAGCATAATGCCGACGCCCCTGTCCTGGGCATCCTTCGCGGCGCACAGACCGATGGTGCCGCTGCCGCAGTAGGCATCCATAAGCACATCGCCCTGGCGCAGGTCCATGCCTTCGATGGCGAGCCGGTAGAGCAGTTCGGTCTGCTGCGGGTTGGTCTGGTAGAACGCGGTGGGGGAGATGTCGAACTCGCAGCCGAGCAGCTGGTCGCGCATGCACTCGGCGCCATAGACGATACAAGTCTCCTCACCCAAGATGGCGTTACCGGGACGGCCATTGATATTTTGGGCAACGGTGACGATATGCGGATCGAGTGCCGCGACGGCCTCAAAGAACTCCTGTGCATGCGGTAAGTCACGCTGGGCGGTCACGAGCGTAACCATGACCTGGTCGGTACGCCAGCCGCGGCGGACGACGGCATAGCGAAGCAAGCCAAGATGTTTGTCCTCATTAAACGCGGGAATATGCAGCCGCTCAGCTTCGCGTGCGATGCCGTTGAGAATCTGACGGGCACCCGGCGCCTCGACAGGACACTCGGGTACGGCAACGATCTTGTGCGTGCCGCGCTCAAAGAAACCGCAACGGACAGCGCCCTCCTTACCGGGAGCAAAGGGAGTGGCAGCCTTATGACGAAAGCCACGCGGCGCAGGATATTTACCCGGGTCGCCCAGGATAACACCCATACCGCGAATGGGATCAACGGCAATACCCTCGCGCTCGCAGAGCTCAGCAAACAGCTCTTCCATAGCAGCCTGCTTGGCCGCCAGTTGCTTCTTATAAGGACGATTGAGCGCCGTGCATCCACCACAAGCTTTCATGATCGAACAGGGAGACTTGGGGTCCACAGCCTTACGCGCAGACGAAACCGAATCATTATGCGGGCGCTTGGAACGAGTCCGAGGCGCTTTGTCCCCGCCTCGGCGAGAGTCAGAACGCTTGGTCTTAGCCCTGTTCTTGGTCGATTTGCTTTTTGCAGCTTTAGAAGACTTGGATTTCGTAGAAGATTTCTCCTCCTTTGACCCCTCAGCCGCTTCCACCAAAGCACGACGAGCCCTACGCTCCGCACGAGATTCTGCCATGAATTAACCCCACTAATTTACAAATTGAAATCTGAAAGCATTGTACCGTGCCAAGTTAGCAGACGATATGCAAGCGCCCATTTCATGTCAGTGATAAGTCCAACGATGTTTGCCCGGCGTGGGCGGGGAGCGGCGCGTAATTAAGTTTATCGCGAGTTCCGCACGCAAAGGAAAGCACTTAATGTGCTTTCCGTCTT
>DXMJ01000044.1 GCA_019414265.1 Collinsella sp.
CCCAGGTATCCCGGGGCGTCTCGTCCTCGTCTTCGTCGTCCACGTCGCGCATACGTTCTGCCTCGGCACGGGCACGTTCGTCCTCGGCACGCTCGTTTTCCTCGTACAGCGCCTGGCGACGAGCCTCGCGCTCGGCCGCCTTGATGGCGTCATCCAGCTCGAGCACCGCGGCAGCCTGGTCGACCGTTTTCTCAGCGGCGTCCGAATCGTTCGAATCGATAGCATCGCTGCACTTCTTGAGCTCCTCGGTCATGCTACTCACCTCCCTTCATCTGCGATTCCGCGATAGCGCGGTACACCTCGCAGGTTTCCATGAGCTCGTCGTGCGTGCCCAGGCCCACGACCTCGCCGTCCTTGAGCACCACGATCTGATCGGCATGCAAAATAGTCGAGATGCGCTGCGCGATGATGAGCACCGCGGCATCGCACGTCTCGTCCTGCAGCGCATGGCGCAGTGCCGCATCGGTCTTAAAGTCCAGGGCCGAAAAACTGTCGTCGAAGATATACAGGTCGGCGCGCTTCATGAGTGCGCGGGCGATTGCCAAACGCTGGCGCTGACCACCCGAGAAGTTCGTGCCGCCCTGGGCCACCGGCGTATCGAGCCCCTGGGTCGTGCCGCCCTGGGCCACCGGCGTATCGAGCCCCTGGGGCTGGTCGAGCACAAAGGTGCTCTGGGCAACCTGGAGCGCATGGAGCATGTCAGCCTCGGTCGCACCCTCGTTACCAAAGCGCAGGTTGCTCGCCACCGTACCCGAGAACAGCCATGCCTTCTGCGGCACATAGGCGATACGCCCGCGGATGTCGTCTTGCGAAAGGTCGCGCAGATCGACGCCGTTCAGGCGAATGGCGCCCTTCGTGGCATCGTGGAAGCGAAGCAAGAGTTTGGCCACCGTTGACTTGCCCGAGCCCGTTGAGCCCACGATCGCGGTCGTCTGTCCACGGCGGCAGGCAAAACTCAGGTTGCACAGGGTGTCCTCGTCGGCATCGTCAAAACGGAACGACATGTGGTCGAACACGGCCACCGCGTCGGCGCCGTCTGCGGACTCAGGCGCCCCGTCGCCCAGCGTAGCCTTGCCGTCCACAATGCTCGGCTCGATTTCGAGCACCTGCTGCGCGCGGTTGAGACACGCCGCGGCGCGCGGGAGCGTCAGCACCACCATCTGCGCCATCATCACAAAGAACAGGATCAGGATCGCGTACTCCAGCACGGCCGAGATGCTGCCGATTTGCATGGCATGGACGCCCACGCGGTTGCCGCCCACCCACAGCACCGCCACCTCGGCGATGTTCATCAAAAAGAAGCTGGAGCTGTCGAGACCCACAAACAGGTGGTTGACCTTGATGGCATTGGCCGCGTAATCGCTAAACACCTCGTCCAGGCGCTGCTCCTCGTGGCGTTCCTTGTTAAATGCGCGGATGACGCGCACGCCCACGATGTTCTCGCGCAGCACCACGTTCATGCGGTCGATAAAGCTCTGAAGGCGCATAAAAATCGGCGCGGCGTTAGCCACCGTAAAGACCGCCGCCACCAGCACGATCGCAACGACCACGCCCAGCAGCGTGCCCATGGCAGGATCGATAAACCAGGCAAAGATGATGCCCGCGACGGCCAAGAACGGCACCGGCAGCACCAACTGAATCGTCTGCAGAATGGCCTGCTGGATCACGTTGATGTCGTTGAGCGAGCGCGTGATCATCGAACCCGTGCCAAAGCGCTCAAAGTCGCTGGCGGACAGCTCGAGCGACTTATCGTAGACGGCGTTGCGGATGTCGCAGGCCACATTGGCCGCCAGACGGGCCGAAAGATAGCAGCCCAGCACCGCGCCGCCGCTGGCCATGCCGGTCGCGATAAGCATGTACAGACCGTTGCGCAAGATGTAGTCGACATCACCCGTCGTGATACCGGTATTGACCATATTCGCCAACATTGTAGGCACCAACAGCGTGCCGACGTTGTCGATTAGCAGCACCAGCAGCGTCACCGCGATCAGACCGCGGTACGGCCTCATAAACCTCATTAAGAGTCGCATGTCTCCCCCTCGCCCTTATCGTCAGCCTCGTTCTCGGCGGCAACTTGCCGTTTAAATGCCTCGCACTCTTCGTTAAGAACATGGGAGAACTTACCGACCAAGCGCATGATCTCGCGCTGTTCCCACGGCTCGAGCGCCTCGAATGCCTGTTGCTCGGCTTTTTGCGCCGGCAACGCGTAGCGCTTGGCAAACTGCATACCTTCTGCGGTCAGTCGCACAACCTTGTTCTTACGACTGCCCTCGGCAAACTCCAACGTCGCAAGCCCTCGCGCCCTAAGCGTCTTGATTGCCGAATTGATGGTCTGTTTGCTGTAGAACCATTCACTCGTCAGCCGACTCACGGCAACGCTTCCACCCGCTGCACTCGTGTCGACGAGCATCCAATAGGCGCAATCCGAAAGACCGCAGGCGCGCGAGAACTCCGAATAGATATGGTCGAGTCCATTGAGCATCCGGTCGAAATCGACCAGCGTAACCGCACTATTCATCTATCCCACCATTCGATTGTCCGAGTTTTGACCAATTTACATCTCTACATTAGTCCGAGTTTTGACTATCGTCAATAAGCTCGTTATATATGGTCAGCTCTACATAGGCATGTCGACAAAAAAGACCGCCGGCGCGGGGGCGGCGCCGGCGGTTGCGAGAGAATATCGATTGTTGGCTGTTACGCAGCGACGGCCTCGTAGACTGTGGCGCCCGAGAAGCTGTCGTGCAGGCTCTTGCCACAGATCCACGGCAGTTCGACGACCTCGCAGACCGTGTTGACCAGCTCGGAGCAGTCGGTAAAGTGGCCCTTATCGTTGAGGGCCTCGCAATCCTGAACACGCCAATAGCCATCGGTGTGCGTGATGTAGTACTCGTGATCGTCAATCGTCACAAAAGCGCGCGTCTTGGAACGCAGCAGCTTCAGAAATCCTTCGAAGTCGGTCTCGACGACATCTCCAGCCTGGAACATGATGTTACCTCCTGGCCCGGCGCCACCATGGCGCGCTGATAAACGTTGGTACTCCTTTAGTAAAACCTTTATCAGAGCTTATGCGCGCATCATTTAGGCAAGTGGTAAAAAACCGCAGGGTAGACGGGATAAAACGTTTAATCATCCCACCGGTTTGTCACATTCTGGCTGAAGTTTTATGCAAACCAACTTTTCCACTTGGTAGCTTGCATTGTTTGAGGCCGACGGCGCGATTACGGTTTTGGTTCGGCGGGTAAGAACGAGGCATCTAAACCAACGTCAGGAGGACACATGGAGACCATCGAAGCGCTCATCCATCGCCGCAGCTGCCGTAACTACAGCGATCGCCCCGTCGAGGCAGAAAAGCTCGCACGCATTATCGAGGCAGGCCAGTACGCGCCCAGCGGCATGGGACGTCAGCCGGTCACGTTCGTCGCCGTTACCGACCCCGCAACCGTCGAGCGCCTCTCGCAGCTCAACGCCCAAGTTATGGGCAGCGAGGGAGATCCCTTCTACGGCGCCAAAACCGTTGTGGTGGTGCTCGTCGACCGCAGTGTGCCCACACACCTGGAAGACGGCTCGCTCGCCATGGGCAACCTGCTCAACGCAGCCTATGCGCTGGGCGTCGATTCGTGTTGGATCCACCGCGCGCACGAGGTCTTTGACTCACCCGAGGGACTGGAACTGCTGGCCAAGTGGGGTCTACCCACCGACGGAAGTCTGCGCGGTGTGGGCAACTGCATTCTGGGCTACGCCGAGGACGCACTCCCCGGGGCCAAACCCCGCCGCGACAACGTGGTGTATGTTCCGCCGTTCTAACGAACGGCGGACCCGTTGACGCTGCGCGGGCCGCATTCACGCCAATCTGACGTTCAATTTCGAGGGCGCGACCAGAAGGTCAGCGCCCTCTCATTTCACGTCACCTTGGCGCAAATGCGGCTCGCTCGCTGTTGGCGACTGACATCAGGTGCGCCACTGTTGACATTCGACACTTGGGCAGCTAAAAGGCCCCGTCCCAAATTTGCTGCTCCGCTCGCAACTTATCTTGCCGATGGAGTTGTCGTCGTTTCGTTCGTCTGGGTCGTTTCGGCGTCGTCGTCTTGCTCGTCCTCGTCCTTTTGAGCGTCGGCGATGGTGGAGGCTGCCGCGACCATGCCGCGCTGGGGCGCGACGCCCGTCTGGGTCTGAGCGCCCTCGACAACTTCTGTGCCTGCATGCGCGAGCTCGGGCGATTTAAACACCGCGTCCAAGTTGGCGCCACCGCCGGCGTAGCCAAGCGCAGCGAGTGCGATGACGATCACTGCAACGACGACCGCGATCGGCACATAACGATGCCAACCAGCAGGATTGAGCCCACTGCGGCGAGCCGCCCCGCGGCTGATGTAGCCGAGCGTGCCGTCGTGCTTGAGCTTTGAGCCCACCACGCGTTTGCGGCCCCACAGCGAGGACTCTGCCTGCATTGCCAAGCGAGCACCTGTCGAAGGATAGCCGTATTTAGTGCGCTTGAACGAGCCGTCAAACCCCGAGGCGTGTTTGCCCCACGTCACCGATGTTGTGCGTCGGTTAACCGGCGCGGCACTCCGCCTTCTGCGGCTCGGTTTTGTAGTCTCAGCCATACGCCCCCGCACGCCGTAACCAAATCGAAACAATAACGCTTTGGACTGTAGCACACGCGTCGCGCGCGGTCACGGGCGCCTCGCTCAACGGTCATCGTCCTTCAGCAAGCGCCACAGCGTTGTTCGGCTTACGCCCAGCACCTCCGCCGCACGGGTCCGGTTGCCGTGGAGATGATCTACAACCAGATGCGCGATATCTCGCTCGGTATCGGCCAGCGGTCGCAGGATATACAGGTCGCTTTCGAGTGTCGGGGCGCCAAAGGTTGCGGTCTTAATCACGTCCTCTTGGGCGAGCACTTCCTCCGCCACAGCGCGGTCCACCGTGCCCGCCCCCACCAATATATACAGTCGTTCCGAGACCTCGCGGAGCTGCAGATAATTGCGCGGCCAGCGGTAAACATCGAGCGTCTTTGCCGCCGCGGCAGACAACGTGGGCGCTGCCGTCCCAAATGCATCAGCGAGATATTCCAAATAGCGCGCAACCTTCGTCGACGCGGCTCCCTGCTCGGCGATTGCCGGCGCCACGCTCACCGCACAGGCGAAGCGCTCAGTCACAAAGGCAGCTTGATCACTTTCGCTGCCGCCCGGCATGTCATTCGCCGTCAGCACCACATGGCAGCGCGTCGCCAACGCGGTGTCGGCCATCGTGGAAACGAGCTCGCGGAGACGCTGGGGGCCAACCGTGTTCCAGCCCTCAATGCAAAGTGTCAGCCCCGTTTGGAACAACGGCGATTCGGCGCTTTTGAGCACGTGGCGCCAACCGCGATCGGTAAGCTCATCGAGCGCAACGGCAACAAAGGGTTGATCGGCAAAAGGACCGTCCAGATAGAGGCGCTTGGCGATCTCGACCTGACCCGCTCCCAGCTCGCCCTCGAGCATAAGGGGCACGCCGCGCGCGTAACTCTCGGCGACCGGCGCAGCTACCGAGGCCGCCCCCTCAACGATGCCGTACGCGCTCGATTCGTAGCGGGCCTCAACTTCGTCGGCGTTGAGCCACTCGATGCCCGCATGTGCCGCGGCGCCGCGTACCTCGCGGACCACGACGACCCAAAGGCCCCCGCCTTCTTTGTCGGTGGGGCGAACGGTCAGGCTCAGGCGCGTACCCGCACGCCCCATAACCAGACGCGCGCCGTCTCCTATACGGTCGAGGCGCTCAGCGACAAAAGCCGCCACATCCCGCTCAAGCGCCGCGTCATTCATGGTCGAAATCGCGACGTCCCCACGCGCATCGATTGCCAATGCCGAGGCCCCGGCAGCAGCCAGGGCCTCGGTCAAGATGTTCAGCTTGGCATCGCTATCCATGATTTGCCCCTGTCCGCGGCGACGTGCAACCGCCGACGGTCGCACGACCGAGTGTTTCAAAATTGAACGATATTGCTCACCAAACACTATAGGGCAGAAAGCGCCGTCCTGCGAGTATAGGTGTTGCCCCGCATCGCCATCCTGGCGGGGCGATAAGAGCTCTTCGGGACTTATAAACCTGCGGACAAGCCATACCCGCAAGAGCTCCTATCGCTCCACCGCAGGCATGCGCTCACCAGCAACCAGCACGCAAATAAGCTACTCCTCTACCAGATTCCCAGCACGTGCTGCATTCCCAAACTCATGCACGCAATGCCAATCCAGCAGCAAAAGCCCAGCGCGATGGGCTTGCCGCCCTTTTTGACCAGCTCGACGATATCGGTATTAAAGCCAATAGCCGCCATGGCCATCACGATAAAGAACTTCGACAGCTCCTTGATGGGCGCCGTAATGGATGCAGGAAGCTGAAACACCGTGGTGATTACGCTCGCCAGCACAAAGAACAGCACGAACATGGGAAACGCGCGTTTAAGCGAGAACGTGCTTTTGGCGTCGCCGCCGGCCTTGCGTGCCAGATGCATCTGCCAGCATGCGAGAACCAACGTAATTGGAATAATGGCCAGCGTCCTGGTGAGCTTGACCACTGTGGCGCTCTCGAGCACATTGGCGCCGGGATGCATACTGTCCCAGGCGCTCGCCGCAGCCGTTACCGACGAGGTGTCGTTGATGGCGGTGCCGGCAAACAAGCCAAAGCCCTCGTTGGTCAGCCCGAGTACGCCGCCGAGCGTCGGAAACACGAGCGCCGCGATAACGTTAAACAGGAAGATGACCGAAATAGCCTGGGCAATCTCGCGATCGTCGGCATCGATGACGGGCGCGGTCGCGGCGATGGCAGAACCGCCGCAAATCGACGAACCCACGCCCACAAGCGTCGCGATCTTGCCCGGCACGTTCATAACGCGGCAGAGCACAAAGGCGATGACAAGCGAGGTCGAGATCGTCGCCACGATAATCGGTAGCGACTGAGCGCCCTTGGACAGAATCTGGGAGAGGTTCATGCCAAAGCCAAGCAGGATAACCGCGTACTGCAAGACTTTTTTAGACGTATAGGTGACACCGGCGGCGAGCTGTTCGCGATGATTCTTGGGAAAGACGAGCGCCAGAACCATGCCAAAGAGGATGGCGAATACCGGCCCACCGACCACCTCAATCTGTTTGCCGAGCAGCGTTGCGGGGATAGCGATGATCAGGCAGAACAAGACGCCCTTCCAGCGCTCGCGTACGATATTCGCCAGTTGCATATGGGATTCCTTCTTTCTATTTCACGTTTGCGACGGCTTATGATACGGCAACATTGAGCGCAGCCTTGCGCAAACACAGACTAAGATGCCGCAATAGTTCTTGGGCAACAGCCGAATTACCCACCGCGGAAAGCTGATTCGCGGCATAATTAACAACTGACATATGAGTTTGATAGAACAGTTGCGAGGCGCTATGGAAGAATCGATGCACGTCGGCGAGCAGGAAACGAGCCTACAGGACCAGTCCTACCACACCATTCGACGCAAAATCGTCTACCTGGACTACAAGCCGGGCGAAAAGCTGGGCGTCAAGCAACTTTGCGACGACCTGGATATGGGTCGCACGCCCGTGCGCGAGGCTTTGGTTCGCTTGGCGCAGGAAGGCCTGGTGCGCACCGTGCCCCAGAGTGGCACCTACGTCTCACCCATCAACCTCACCCTTGCCGAGAGTGCCTGTTACATCCGCGAACATCTGGAAAAGCAGGTGATTGTGGAGTGCTGTGCGCGAGCCACGTCGGCCGGCATCGAGCAGCTCGACCGCGCCATCGTGCTGCAGGAAAAGGCCATGGCCGAAGAGGATCGCATCGGCTTCTTTTTGAGCGACAACCTCATGCATCACATGATTTTTAGCATCGCATGTCGCAGCACCGTGTGGTCGTGGCTCGAAGAGACCAATGCCGACCTGGAGCGCTTCCGCTGGCTGCGCGCCGCCACGCAGGTTCTCGACAATCAGGACATCGTGAACGAGCACAAGCAGATTCGCCGCGCTATCGCCGGTCGCGACCCCATCGAAGCGAGCTTTTTGGTCAGCAAGCACCTGCACATGATGTTCCGCAACCAAACCGAAGTTCTGGACCAGTTCCCCGAGTACTTCGAGACCAGCAAGCTCCGCTAACCTGCCAAAAAGGGACAGGTTTATTTTGGCAGGTTTTATCTGGGCAAACGCAGAAAAGGCCCGGCTCCGTCTTGATTGATGCAGAGCCGGGCCTTAGTCGCTAGAACGGCGGAACCAACTACTCTACCGTGACACTCTTTGCCAGGTTTCGGGGTTGGTCGACGTCGCAGCCGCGCAGGATGGCGACCTCGCGGGCGAGCAGCTGCAGCGGGACGCTCGCCGTGATGGGGCTGAACACGTCGCGGACGGCCGGCACGCGGATCATGCAGTCGGCGATCTTGTTGATCTCCTCGTCGCCCTCGGTGGCAACGACGATGACCTTGGCACCGCGCGCCTTGCACTCCATAAGGTTCGACACGGTCTTGTCGTAGGTGGCGCTCTTGGTGGCCACGGCGATGACGGGGAAGCCCGGGTCGATCAGGGCGATGGGGCCGTGCTTCATCTCGCCGGCGGCGTAGGCCTCGGCGTGCAGGTAGCTGACCTCTTTGAGCTTGAGCGCGCCCTCGTAGGAAATAGCGGCACCCATGCCGCGACCCACGAACAGTGCGGACTGCGCGTCCTTGCACAGCAGGGCGGCCTCATGAACGGCCTCGGTCTGGGTATCCAAAATCCACTGGATCTGCTCGGCCGTATCGGAAAGCTCGCGGAACAGCATGCGCGCCTGCTTGGTGGTCAAGCGGTACTTGACCTGCGCCAGCAGCAGGGCCAAAAGCGTAAGGCTCACGACCTGGCCGATGAAGCTCTTGGTCGAGGCGACCGCGATCTCTTTGTTGGCCTTGGTGTAGATGACGCCGTCGCTCTCACGCGCCACGGGGCTGCCCACCACGTTGGTGATGCCGAAGACCTTGGCACCCTTGATGCGCGCGTCGCGAATGGCGGCAAGGGTATCGGCCGTCTCGCCCGACTGGGACACGGCAACGACAAGCGTCGTCGGCGTGATGATGGGATTGCGATAACGGAACTCGCTGGCCGCCTCCACCTCGGTGGGGATGCGAGCCCAGCCCTCAATGAGATTCTTGGCAATGAGGCCAGCGTGATAGCTGGTGCCGCAAGCGATTACGTAGACGCGGTCGATGTCGTTGAGCTCCTCGAGTGAAAGGCCCAGCTCGTCGATGTCGAGCTCGCCGGCCGGCGTCATACGACCGACCAGTGTGTCGCGCACGACGCGCGGCTGCTCGTGAATCTCCTTGAGCATAAAGTCGGGATAACCGCCCTTTTCGGCCATGTCCAGGTCCCAGTCGATGTGGGTGACCTTGGGCTCGATAACGTTGCCGGCCTCGTCGGTGTACTCGACGCCTGCGGGCGTGAGTTTGGCAAACTGACCGTCCTCGAGCACCACGACATCGCGGGTGGCGTCGATGAGCGCGATGACGTCGGAGGCGACATAGGCGCCGGTCTCGCCCGCGCCGACCACGATCGGGGAATCCTTGCGGGCCACGGCGATCACGCCGGGCTCGTCAGCGCACACGGCGGCCAGACCATAGGCACCGACCACGTGGGTGCACGCCTCGCGCACAGAGGCCATCAGGTCGTGCGTCTCGGCATAAGCCTCTTCGATCAGATGCGCGAAGACCTCGGTATCCGTCTCGCTCTTAAAGTGATGGCCGCGGCCCTCCAGCTCCTCGCGCAGCTCGGCGAAGTTCTCGATGATGCCGTTGTGGACGATGGCGATACGACCGTCGCAGCTGGTGTGGGGATGGGCGTTAACGATGGAGGGCTTGCCGTGGGTGGCCCAACGGGTGTGGCCGATACCGCAGGTAGCGTCGCTGTCGATGTTGGAAAGCTCGCTCTCCAGGCCCGCGACCTTGCCCACGCGGCGGATGACATCGAGGTGCGCCGCGGCGCCCTCGCCCACCTCGAGCGCGACGCCCGAGGAGTCATAGCCGCGATACTCCATACGCTTGAGGCCCGTGACCAGGATGTTCTTTGCAATATCAGAGCCGGTGTAGCCGACGATTCCGCACATAGGATAAATCCCTTCGTTCGCGTGACTGCAAGACGCCCACGCACAGGGGGCGCCGAGACGTATAACGTTCGAGTATTGTACTCACGCAATCGCAAGCTGATATACCAGAAGTGGTATCTCAAACTAGATACCACTCGATGCACACATGCCCAGCCGGTCCAAACCACCACAATGGGGACAGTGAACTGCCTCCCATTTCTTGGACATCGGGAAATGGGAGGTTTTCCA
>DXMJ01000045.1:0-9200 GCA_019414265.1 Collinsella sp.
CCCTCCTTGATCGGATGCTCCAGCGGATAACCCAATACTAGGAAGAACAAGATGCACAAGATATCGCATAGAAAGCGTTTGTTTATAACATTTTTTTAGATATAATACCGTTTAAGGCATCGATTCTACCGTTCACCCTTGGAACACCCCATGGATTCGAATCTCAAACAGCTGCTCTATACGCATACCGAGACCGAAGAGTGGCATCGCACACATCCGGGAGAGCTCAGCCCGCGATATAACAGGGTGGAAACCACAACCATTAACGGCGAAGAGGTCTATCTGTTTGATTGGAAAGAAACTCTCGACGAAAACCCCGTGGGCCTTATCAAGGAGTCGCGCTTTACCGATATTCCTCCTCATATCAATCGGGATATGGAGCTTAACTACGTGTACGACGGCGTCTGCACGTTTATCGTCAACGGACGGTCACTGCTCCTTAAAAAGGGTGATGTGCTCATTTGCAACACCGGCGTAGTCAGAAGCGTTCCATACGTTAAGGGCGAGCATGATATCGTCATTTCGATCGTCTTCAAAAAAGAAATGTTCGATTCGTTGTTCCTGAGCCAGCTACCCGGCGCGTCACCATTAACGAATCTTCTATTTGATTTTGTGTCCAAAAACCGCGAGGCCCGAAAATATCTCATTCTTCCAGAGGAATACGCCCGACATGCGCGACGCCTCATCGAGATGCTCTTTATCGAATATCACTTTAAAGATGCCTATTCCAATGAACTCATGAGGCACCTCGCCGTCAGCCTATTCCTTGTTCTCATTCGAGGACTGTACCGACGCTCCGCAACTGATAACCAGGCGATCATGTCGGACGAACGCATCGTGTCGATTCTGAATCATATTGAGCGAAGCTACGGCGACTGCACACTCGAAAGCATTGCGAGCGATACGGGTTATAGCACCAGCTATCTCAGCAGCTTGATCAAGCAAAAAACCGGCAAAACGTTTTCGCAAATCAAGCTCAACCAGCAGCTCACAGAGGCGGCATATCTTCTCAATAACACCGAGCGCAGCGTGCAGTATGTAGCCCGAAAAGTCGGCATCTCCAACATGTCATTCTTTTACTCAAAATTTAAAGAAGCATTCGGCGAAACGCCAGGTGCGTTCAGGACGCATCGGTCTAATTAAAGGCGTTATTACTCAGACCGATCAGCTTCGCGCGACACGGGAATGCGCAATCGAAGCAGCGAGCGCATCGCCTCTACCAGCACAAAGCCGGCGATGCCAACCGTGACCACAACGTCGAGCGGTGTGCCCACAAACCACAGCAGCCCCATGAGATACGACCCGGCATTAAACGCAAAGTGCAGCAGAATCGTGTAGCGAAGCTTTCCGGTGGTCACGAGTACCCAACCAAAAATGAGGCCGGCAGCGCCCGCGTAGCAGCCCTGCACCCAGTTCATGTGCATAAAGCCGAAGACCGCCGCCTGCAGCACGATTGCCGCGGCGACGCCCCAGGTACTCGGGGCCGCCCAGGGCACTATGGCGCCGTCCTGCGCGTTCGCGCGGCGCCGGCGCTTCCAGAACGAACGGCACTGTGGATTAAACGCACGCAGCGAAAACTCAAAGATGATGCCGCGCACCAGCAGTTCCTCGTAAAACGGCGCGCCGAGCACCGTGGTCAGGACGGCAAGAAGGCTGGTATCGCCCATGCCCGTTTCCTCGACGAGCTCGCTATAGTCTGCCGCGACCTCGGGCAGCAGCGACAGCACGCCGTCGCATAGGTAGCTAATGACCACCTGCATGGATAGGCCGATCACGACAACGCAGACAATGCGCTTCCATGCCGCGCTTGCTCCCCCACCGAGCGGGCGCTCGCCTTGCCGGCGCGCCATGAAGGAGCGGGGCCACAGATAACGCCACCACAGCAGCGCCATCAAAAATGACGCCGTCTGAGCGGCAGCCTGGAACCATTGGATATCGAGATTGTCGATCGGATAGCCCGTCAGCACCGACACGGCATCGAGAACTGAAAACAGAACCACGCTCAGGGCTATATCGGCAGCGACAACGCCAAAACAGGCAAGCGCCCACGCCATCGCATTGAGCATGCCAACCTCCTCAAAACCCGGCACTTAGGGACGTTCCTTAACTGCCGGCAGAAAAAGAACGTCCCCAAGTGCCGGCAGTTTGGAACAGTCATTGTTGATGAGAATCGGGCGCAGCGCCAAAGGCCCCGTTGGGCGAAATGTCGAACGGGAAGGTGCCACAGCGATTGAAAGCGGCGATGAACATGCGGATGGCGTTGGACGGCGTGGTGCCCACGAGCTGGGTTGCCGCCGCGAAGGCTGCCTTCTCCTCGGGCAAGACCTTCGCGACTACGGGGGTCATGTGTTCTGCCATGGCGCTTCCTTTTTGAAACGACGGTAGTGCGGATAGATGCGGGCCACGCGGCTGGGCGACGGACTGTGAAGGCAACCCGATTGGCCCGCATCCGGAGTTGTTTCTGCGGCTTTGGTATTACTTGGTATTCCTAAGTATTACCCCGCAGATAGAATACCACACCCGGCCCCATGGAGACGGAGGAAACGGATCATTGTTGGTGCAAAGGAGCCAGGTTACTTTGCGCAAAACGGCAATGCCCCGCCCACGCAATCACGTGGACGGGGCATTGCTCCAGGTATGCGGTCAGCGACCCTGTTGCTTTTACTTAAGCTCGGGCCAGAAGTCCTTGTTAGCCTCGATCATGTCGTCGAGAACCTCCTTGGCGACCTTCATCGACGGCACGGTCTTGTTGAGCGTAAAGGCCTTGAGCGCCTTCTCGTACGAACCCTCGATCGTAGCCTCGACCACGAGCTTCTCGGAGTTCAGCTGCTGCATCATAAGACCCTGCTGGAACAGCGGAATGTTGTCGCGGCTGATGACCTCGGGGCCGTTCTTGCCAATGTAGGCAGGCAGCTCGACCATGGCGTCATAGGGCATGTTGGGGATGGCGCCCTTGTTCTCGCAAATGACCAGGAAGCGCTGCTTGGTGTCGTTCTTCAGAGCGATGGCCAGGTCGGCAATCCAGTCGCCGTGGCTGCCCGCATAGAACGTGCTCTCGTCGATCTCGCCGGTCTTCTCGTAGTGATCGATACCGTCGAAGAGGTTCTTCTCGCGCGTCTCCTCAACCTCGTTAGCACGGGTGCGCTCGGGGTTGGAATGCTCGACGAACTCCTTCTGCTGCAGGTAGTAGTTCAGATACGTGTTGGGCAGGTACTCCGGGAAGCACTCCATGATCTCGTACTCGCCCTTCCAGACGTAGTACCAGCTGCCCTTGGTGTGACGGTTCTGCTCGGGGTGCTCGTCAGTGGCCTCCTCGGGCTTCTTTGCCATGAGCGAGCCCATACCCTTGAGGTAGGAATCGGGCAGCAGGATCTGGTGCTCCTTGATGTACTCGCGCAGCTGCGGGAGCACCTCCTCGCCCTTGTGGCGGATCGAGGTGAACCAACCAAAGTGGTTGAGGCCAAAGTAATCGTACTCGACATCCTTCTTGTCGATATCGAGCGCGGCGCAAACCACGTCGATGATCGCGATCGGCATGTCGCAGATGTTGATGATGCGAGCGTTGGGACGCAGCACACGGCAGCCCTCGGAGACGATGGCAGCAGGGTTGGAGTAGTTGAGAATCCAGTAATCCTTCTTGGCGTACTTCTCAACGTCATCGATCAGCTCGACCATGGGGAAGATGGTGCGCATGCCGTAGGCAAGGCCGCCGCAACCGCAAGTCTCCTGGCCCACGCAGCCGTGACGCAGCGGAATCTTCTCGTCCTGCTCGCGCATGGCGTAGCCGCCCACGCGCATCTGGGCAAACACGAAGCTCGCGTCGGTAAAAGCCGTCTTTTTGTCGGTGGTCACCGTGAGCTTGATGTCCAGGCCGAGGTCCTCGTGCAAAATCCAGTCCACGAGCACGCCGACCTTGCGCTGGCGCTCCTCGTTGATGTCGTACAGACGAATCTCGTCAACGTCGAGCTCGTCCTTGCGCAGGGCGATGGACTTGACGATGCCGGGGGTAAAGGTGGATCCGCCACCACACAGAGTAATGATCATTGTTTACTGCTCCTTCTCAATTGCGTTTTCGACCTTGTCGCGCATCTCGGCGACCTTCATGCCAAAGATGATCTGGATATTATTGCCGTTGCGGTTGATGCCGCTGTTGGGCACGTGGTTGATGAGGTCCTCATTGATGAGGTCCGGGTTCTTAACGTTCACGCGGAGACGCGTAAAGCAGTTCTCGAGCTCCTCGATGTTGTCCTTGCCGCCAAGACCTGCGACCAGGTCGGCAATACCTGCATCGACGCCCTCTGCGGGAGCCGCGGCAACGGCGCCCTGCTTCACCGCGACAGACGCGGCGGCCTCGCCCTCGGCAACGGACTCGGCGAGCTCGGACTCCTCCTCGCGGCCAGGCGTGTGGAGGTTGAGCTTCTTAATAAGGAAGGTGAAGAGGAAGAAGTACAGAGCGGCGTTTACGACTCCAAGCACCAGCATAACCGGCCAGTTGGTCTTGTCGACACCGAGGACCAGGTTGGAAACCACGATGTTGATGATGCCGCCTGCAGTCGAAGCGGGCACGGAGAGGACCTTGAGCAGAACCAGGAAAATACCGGAAAGAATCGAGTGAACGATAAAGAGCACAGGAGCGGCAAAGACAAAGAGGAAGTCCATGGGCTCGGTGACGCAGGAGAGCACGGCGGTGATGATCAGCGGGATGATAACTGCCTTGGTCTTATCCTTGTTCCCCTTGTAAGCGGTGAAGATAAAGGCGAGACCGATGCCGATGTAGGGCCACAGGTTGTTGAAGGTGTAGCTGTTGAAGTAGGTGCTATCGGAGAAGGGCTGGCCCGTCATTGCCATCTCGGCAACACGGATGGGGTAGGCGCCGGCGATAACCTGATCACCCAGCGTCAGGGTGCCGCCCACATCGGAGAACTGGAACGGGGTGTAGATGAGGTGGTGCAGACCGGTGGGAACGAGCAGCTTGTTGAGCATGCCGTAGATAAACAGACCGATGTTGCCCGACTCCTTAATGATGCCGGCAACGGAGGAGATGGCGCCCTGAACCGGAGGCCAAACGATGCAGAAGCCAGCGCCCATGATCCAGGAAATGATGATCATGATCAGGAACGGGAAGCGAACGCCCGAGAACATCGAAAGGGCAATGGGGAACTGCTTGTTCGAGTACTTGTTGAACACGGTACCGGTGATGCAACCGAGAATGATGCCGCCGAACACGCCGGTATCGAGCACCTGAATGCCCATAACGGTGGCCTGGCCGGTTCCGGTAAGACCGAGCATGCCGCTCGCATCGGCAAGAGAGCCGGTGGCGTTGAGCACGATGTTGTTAGCCTGCAGGAACAGGAAGAACGACATCAGGGCAATCAGCGAAGCATGGCCCTTGTTCTTCTTTGCCATGGCGCCGGCGATACCCACGCAGAACAGAATCGAGAGGTTGTTGATGATAAACATCAGCGACTGGTAGACAACGGCGCCCACAAGCTGGAACGGACCGGAGCCCAGTACGGGGACCAAAGCGCAAATGGTCTTGTTGGTCAGAATGATGCCCACAATGAGCAGGATGCCGGCAACCGAGAGATACATCATCGGCTGGACGATCGACTTCGCGAACACCTCCAACGGCGCTTTGAAATTGAACTTCTTTTTTGCGGTCATAGCGGTACTCCCCTTCCTTTTCCGCAAATTAAGACAGATGTGCCCTGGACAAGACCGTGAGCCTTGCCTTATATCAATCGATGTGTGGGCACGTTATGCCTAGAGACCAGGTTCTCCAAGCAGGTTAACAATGTGATATGCGAGATAGCTCTTCTCGGCATCGGTAACGACAACGTTATAGGTAGACGACAAGTGGGCGGCTATGGCGTCCGCGCACGAGAATGCGCACGGATACGCCGTTTCATCGATTCGGAACAGCGCGTCGCCATTGATTTGCCCGGCCGTGGGGTCAAGCGCCCGCTGTGCGAAAAACTGCAGGTGGCGGACGAAACGCTCATAGGGCAACGAGGTGTCATCGAGGGTCGTAGCATAGCGCTCGGAAACAATCGCGAGCACGTCGCGAACAAGCTGGACCGAAACAATCAAACGGTCGGAGCGTTGCGGCATGGTGGCGTTGACGATATGCAAGGTAATGAAACCCTGCTCTTCTTCGCTCATCTGAATGCCCATATACTCCTTGATAATCTGCAGCGCACGGCCCGCAAGTGCATACTCCTTGCGATAGAACTGCTGGATCTCGAGCAGCAACGGATTCTCACAGGAGACGCCCTTGCGCTCGCGCTCCAAAGCAAGGCTGATATGGTCTGCGAGAGCAATGAGAATCTTGTCGTTGATATCAACATTGAGCTCTCGACGGAGCATCTGAACAATGTCCTCGGCAATCACGAGGTTGACGGTGGGGATGGACTCCAAAAGATGTGCCAAGCGGTCAATCGTACGCGAATCCTGAGAAGTTCCCTCCTGCAACGCGTAGGTCTTTTCGATCGACGCCTCGTCGATGGCATCGCCGGCATGACGGCCAAAGCAGAGGCCTCGACCGATGACGATGAGCTCGGAGCCATCGTCCGAAGTGACCATTGCGACGTTGTTGTTAAAAACTCGCTTGATAACCACGGTACCCACCACAAGAATTTACTCGGAAAGCCAGACGACAGGCTCTTTAACAGCAACAGGGCCGGAAGCATGCTCACGAAGAGTCGAGTTCTCCGAGCGCTCGCACACGATAACGAAGACCGTGGGATCAAAGCCGGCAGCGCGAACCACGTCGAAATCGACCTCGACGAGGGGCTGGCCCGCGTCAACGTGATCACCCTGGGCAACAAGCGCATGGAAGCCCTTGCCCTCAAGTTTAACAGTGTCGATTCCGATATGCAGCATCACCTGAGCAGAGCTGTTATCGGACATGATGCCCAGCGCGTGCTCAGTCGGAAACAGAGCGGCGACGGTACCGGAAACAGGAGCGCACACCGTTCCCTCTTGGGGAACCACGGCAACGCCATCGCCCACTGCACGGCTGCTAAAAGCGGGGTCATTGGTTTTTTCTAGATTAACAAGCTCGCCGGAAACGGGAGCGAGGATTTCGAACTCGGAAGCCGCAGTCGTCTGCTTATCCGAACCACCCATTAGGCGAGAAAAGAAACCCATGGTGACATGTCCCTTCATAAATATAGCCCAACCAAAATCAATCGAATGCACCCATTGAGACACACCCGTTCTAAGACTTTGGTTAGACCCACGTCCGAGGGGACTCGGTAACCTTCCGCATTTCTTTTACGTGGGTTATTATAGACAAGCCCAAAGCCGGAACAATCATTATGACCGGCGAACGGTATTTTTTCTCCGATAAACGGTATTTAAGCGGCACTTAGGGACGTTCCTTTTCTGCCGGCACTCGGGAGCACTCCTCACTCTGGTGCATTGGGGACAGGTTTGTTTGCACCAGGTTGGTGCAGATTAACCTGCCCCCATTGCGCCAATTTCGTATGCGCTAGATGAAGAGCTCGCATTCCTTCCGCACGACGCAAACCTTGCTCAGCATCTGGGAAACAGCGGATAGTTTGCTGGAATCAAGCTTGCGAGCACCTCGCGGACATACGGCGATGCAGCGCATGCAGGAGATGCACGCCTCGCCAGCTGCTCGTTTGGAGTCACCCTTGTCGATAGCACAAACGGGGCACGCCGCGGCGCATGCACCGCAGGAGACGCAATCCTCTGTTGCCTCGGGCGCCATGCGGTGACCTCCAGCTTGTTTATAAGGACGATTGCCGGGGATAGAGGGCTCGGACGCATCCTCAGCCAACAGCTTTTGCTGAATTTGCTGAGCAAACTCAGCAAGCTGCGCCGCATCCTGCGCATCCGGACGACCGGCAGCAAACTGTCGCGCAATGGAATGTTCTGCAATGGCCGCAACTGCCGCGATCACCCGGAATCCCGCATGCTTCGCAACGTCCTCCAGCTCTACGAGCGTGTCCTCAAACGCGCGGTTTCCGTAGACGCACACCAGAACGGCCCGCGCTCCGTTCCCGTGAACCATGCCCAACCGGTCAGCCACCACAGCCGGGATTCTACCGGCATACGCCGGCACAGAGATTACGGCCACGTCGTCCTCAGTCATCGAGACAGCGCTGAAATCTAGCCCGTTATCGGTCAGATCGACGGTAACGGTATTCTTGTCCAGTGCCCCGGCCACAAGGCCAGACACCTTCTGCGTTCCACCCGTCGGACTAAACACAATTTCGAATACGCTCATCGAGACACCCTCCCCCTACGTCTGGCAACGCGTCAAGCCGTTTTCACATCCAGCCAGAGTATACGGCACGTGGGATCCCCATTTTGGTGCATCAAGCACCCCAATGCACCAACCCTACGCTGTCTGCCTCTTCGTTTTGTATAAATTACGGTACAGATTGTATATATTTACGGGATACCGCCGTGTTTTCCCGAGGTACCCCATCCTGGCCCGTGCAAAAAACGGAGTATTCTGCAACGTGACCGCGCCAGCAATACCCCGAGCGGGCAAACCTTTAGGGCGCTGCGTCATTTTGGGTTCCGACATGGCGAGAATGACGCGCCCCTGCTCCGGAAAACGACGAAATCTGACTCAGAACGCTCGCCAGGGATATCCGAAAGCCACCGTTGGCGACGTCAAATCATATGCAGACAACTCGAACTGCAGAATACTCCAAAAAATGCACGGCGCACCCCATGGGACCCATTGCCGCATGGTAGGAAACAGGCCCACGGCATCCTCTAGACGCATTCCCGAGGAAATCACATTTGAACTAGCGATCGGATACGGCAAACAAAAAGGGCCCCGAGCGTAGTTGCTCGGGGCCCTTGGTTCACCTCGCTCTAGCGGGCGATGCGTGTGTTATTTGCGCTTGCCGCCGCCGTCACCGGGACGACGGGAGCTGCCGCCACGCTTGCCACCACGACTATTGCCATAGCTGCCACGGTTATCGCGACCGCCGGCACGGCCGCCACGGGAGCCGGCCTGGTTGCCGCCACGCCCGCCACGATAGCCGCCACGACGCTCCTCGCGGGTATCGTCGTAGTTGCGCCAGTCATCGCGACGATCGCGGCTGGCACGCGGGTCACGACGATCGCGCGACTCATTCGAACGACCAGCGCCGCCGCGGCCGCCATTGCCGCGAGCGCCCTCGCGACGCTCGCCGCCGCGGCTAACGCGCTCTTCA
>DXMJ01000045.1:9212-9708 GCA_019414265.1 Collinsella sp.
CCACGGGACTCACCGCCACGAGCACCTCGCTCACCGCGACCCTCGCCGCCGCGACGCTCATCACGGCCACCGCGCTCGTCATCACGACCGGAACGACGGCGGTCGCCCGAACCGCGCTTGCCACCGCGCGAACCGCGGCCCTCGTCCTCGCGCTCGACACGACGACGGCCGCCACGGTCCTCGTCCTCACGACGACGGCGGTGTGCCTCGCCCTGGAACTGCTTGGCACGACGCTCGGCACGGTTGCCGCGCGCAGGCTGCTCAGCGGCACCAGCACCAGCGCGCTCCTCGGCAGCCACCTCGCGAGCCACGCTCTCCACGGCCTCGTCCACGCGAGCCTGAACGCCCTCGCGCACGCGGGTCTTGCCGCCGCGCTTAGGACGGCTCGGGCGCTCGCCGTCGCCGCGACGCTCGTCGCGACCGCGGTTGGAACGACCGGCCACATCGCCGTAGTCATCGCCGTTGCGCTTGCCGTCGCGACGTGCCTGCTCAAGCT
>DXMJ01000046.1 GCA_019414265.1 Collinsella sp.
ATTTATTCAGTCCAAGTTTCGGGGCGCAGTTCACAGGCACCTTTGTGGTGGTTTTCGTTAACCCTTATATCGAGCGCAGAAGCCCGTCCAATGTGATCGGACGGGCTTTTTGGTGGGTATCATGGTTGGACGATCATTAGGAGGTTTCCCTACATGGAATTGTTTGAGCCAATTCTTCATTTCTTTGCACAACGATGGGTCCACAACATCATCTGGGCAGGTATCTTGGCTATCGGAACCGCCGTTGCCGCCAAGGTCGCGTCCAAGACCCTGCGCCACCTGCTTAACCGCGACGATAACCCACTCCCTTCATCCAGCATCTTCATCAACATCGCGCGCGCCGTCATATGGACGATCGGCGGCAGCTTTATCCTCGACAACTGCTTTGGCATTAACGCAAACGCCCTCGTCGCCGCTCTTGGCGTCGGCGGCATCGCCATCTCGCTCGGCTTTCAGGACACGCTGTCAAACCTCATCGGCGGCATGCAGGTGACGTTTATGGGCATTATCAAACCCGGCGACAATATCGAGGTCGGCGGCGTGTCGGGCGTGGTCCAAGATATCACCTGGCGCCATACGACCATCGAGGACGCCTGCGGGCAGACCATCATCGTCCCCAATTCAAACATCTCCAAGAACACGCTCGTGCACTTGATGCCCTTTGGGCGCGTTACCGTGCCCGTTGCCGTAAAGGACACGTCCAAGTGGGCCTCGCTGGATGCGCTGGCAGATGAGCTTACCGACGCCACCAAGGCCGCGGTGCTTCCCATCTCTGGCTTTGACAAGGAGCCGTACGTGCTCTTTAGCGAGATCGGCGACTTTGGCGTCAAGGGCAAAATCATCTTTATCGTCAGCGACGATAGCACCACCTTCACGGCAGCCGACGCCTGCATCCGCGCCATCGCCCCCATCATCGCCTAAAACCACCACAAAGGGGACAGGCACCTTTGTGGTGGTTTCGCATCGTGGTACCATGGTTCATATCGTTGTTTAAACGACTAAGGGAGTAGACACCATGGAAGAGGCCTATCGTCAAGCACGCAAGCGCGGCGAGCAGGGACGCCGTCACGCCATCAGCCAAAGCGAGCACCCGTACCTTACGGACCTCGATAGCCTCGTTGCCCAGCTCCCCTTAGGTCAGCGAGAGAGCGTCGGCCTAAGGGACATTCCGCTCGAAATGGTCGTCGGCACGGTTACCAAGGGCCGTCAGTCAGCCTTTTCGTGCAACTTTATGCCCCTGTTGCCATTTAGCACCGAGTTCGCCCGCAAGTGGTCCAACCTCTATGACATCCAGGTGACCGAGGGCTATCGCGACCCCATCATCGTCACCGAGTTCATGCATCGGTTCTACGTCCAGGAGGGCAACAAGCGCGTCAGCGTCCTCAAATTCCTGGACGCCCCGACGGTTTCGGCCAAGGTCACCCGCCTCTACCCCGGCACATGGGATTCCGTCGAAAGTCGCCTGTACGGCGAGTTCTGCGCGTTTTGGCGCGTCTGCCCCCTATACGAGATTGAGTTCTCGCGCGAGGGAAGCTATGAGACGCTCGCCAAGATGCTCGGCCAGGACCTTGTCGAAAAGTGGCCACAGAAAAAGGTCGACTACCTGCGCCATACCTTCCTACTCTTTAAACGAGCCTACCTGCGCGCCGGCGGCGACCATCTGGACATTACGCCCGCCGACGCTATGCTCGTCTACCTCAACGTGTACAACCAAGACCGCCTGCTGGATACGCCGACTGATATCGTCGTAAACCGCCTGTGCAAGATTTGGCGCGAGCTGGTCATTGCCGGCAAAAATGACGAGGACAAGGTCGATCTTGTCGAAGCGCCGAGCGTCGATGAGGAAGAGGCACCCGCCAAGCCCACCTCCGGCGTGCTCAACTTCTTTATGGGCAAGACCGTCTATTCAGCAGCCAATCCCCTGCGTATCGCCTTTATTCACGAATACCCGTGTGCCACGTCGAGCTGGGATAGTCTGCACGACCAAGGGCGCCAATATCTCGACGAGCACTTTGGCGGCATCGTTCGTACCGAGGCGTTCGAGGACTGTCACGATCCGGACGTGTTCTACGCCGCCGTGGAAACGGCTGTCAAACATGGAGCAAACGTCATCTTCTCGACCTCGCACCGCCTGATGGAATACACGCTCAGGGCTGCCGTCGAGTATCCTCAGGTGCGATTCCTCAACTGCTCCATCGGCCTTCCCCACCAAAGCGTCCGTTCGTACTTTGGCAAGATGTACGAGGCCAAATTTCTCTTGGGCGCCCTTGCCGCCAGCATGGCGGACAACCACCGCATCGGTTACCACGCGTCGGTCTTCGCCTCGGGCGCGCTCAGCGAGATCAACGCCTTTGCGATTGGCGCCTCGCTGCTCGACCCCCGTGCGCAAATTATCCTGACCTGGGGCGATGTGCCCGCTGGAGGCCTTGCCGAGGCCATGTGCCGCGAAGGCGCGAGCGTCATGACCGGCGCCGACATGTCAAAGTCACTCGAAGACCCCACGGCCTACGGACTCCACCGTCTGGTCGATGGCAAGGTTGTCGGCATTGCCATGCCGGTATGGAACTGGGGCCGATACTACGAGCTTATCGTGCGAAGTCTGCTGCACGGCACCTGGGATGAGACCAGTGACGACAGCCAGGTTCGTGCCGTCAACTACTGGTATGGTATGAGCTCGGGCGTCATCGACATTCGCTACGCTCCGGGCCTGCCCTATCAGACGCGTAAGCTTGTTCAGCTGCTCCGCAATGGCATCGTCGAGGGCTCCATCAATCCATTTGGCGGCGAGCTCCATAGCCAAGACGGCGTGGTGCAGATCGAGGGCTTTCCCCCGCTGCCGAGCACGCAAATCGTCGAGATGGACTGGCTGGCCGACAACGTGGTGGGCACCATTCCGCAACTCGACGATGAGCCGAAGGTCCGCGCCCTATGAAAATCCTTGCCATAGCCGATACCGAAGAACGATGCCTATGGGAGTGCTTTCGCAAGGAGCGTTTTGAGGGTATCGATTTGATTTTATCCGCAGGAGATCTGGACCCGGATTATCTTGAGTTTTTGGTCACGGTCATCAACAAACCGCTCATCTACGTGCGTGGCAATCACGATGACCGCTATGCGCGTCATGCACCGGGCGGCTGCATTTGTGTCGAAGACACCGTGTACGTGTATCGCGGCGTCCGCATTGCGGGGCTTGGCGGCTCCATGCGCTACCGAGACGGTGCCAACATGTATACCGAGCACGAGATGGCCAAGCGTGTGCGCAAGCTGTCCCGCAAAGTGAGGATGGTCGGCGGCTGCGACATTCTGCTGACCCATGCACCCGCCGCCGGCGTGGGCGATCTGGATGATCTGCCGCATCGAGGATTCGAATGCTTTAACACAGCACTCGAATCCTGGAATCCCGAGTACATGGTGCACGGGCATGTGCACCAATGCTATGGTCGCGACTTTCAACGCGAACGTCAGCACGCATGCGGGGCAACGATCATCAACGCCTGTGGCTATACGCAGTTTGAGCTGGACGAAGCGAGCTACCCCATCCGTGGCTGGCAGGCAGCTTGGCTCAATTCGCAAACCATGCGCCGCGAGCTCAAGCGCCACGAGGCAATCGAGTCCTCTACCGCCAGAACACCCTGGTAACCGTCACAAAGGGGACAGGCACCTTTGTGGCGGTTTTGGCCCGAGATAGCAAGAAACCCGGTCCTGCACGAGGCAGAACCGGGTTTCTTTAGCAATGCTTGCTTTGCTCAGGCAGTAACTAAAAGTTACTCAGCCAGGAAGTCACGCTGGACAGCGGGATCGACCTTGACGCCAGGGCCCATGGTGGAAGACACGGAGATGGACTTGACGTACTTGCCCTTAGCAGAAGAGGGCTTGACGCGCAGGATCTCGGTGTACAGGGCAGCGTAGTTCTCGACGAGCTGCTGCTCAGAGAAGGACTTCTTGCCCAGGGGCACGTGGCAGATGCCGTAACGGTCGGCGCGATACTCAACGCGGCCGGCCTTGAGCTCGGAAACCATCTTGGCAACATCCATGGTCACGGTGCCGAGCTTGGGGTTCGGCATGAGGCCACGGGGACCAAGAATCTTACCGATGCGGCCAACCTTGGCCATCATGTTCGGCGTAGCGATAGCGGCGTCGAAGTTGATCTCGCCCTTTTGAATCTGGGCGACGAGCTCGTCGGAACCGATGATGTCGGCACCGGCAGCCTCGGCCTCGCGGGCCTTCTCGCCCTCGGCGAAGACGGCAACACGAACGGTCTTGCCGGTGCCGTGGGGCAGGGAGATGGAACCACGGATGTTCTGGTCAGCCTTACGAGTATCGATGCCCAGACGGAAGTGAGCCTCGACGGTCTCGTCGAACTTGGCGGTGTCGAGCTCCTTGATGAGCTTGGCAGCCTGAAGGGGGGTGTAGAGCGTGGCGCGGTCGATCTTCTCGGCAGCGGCGTTATAGCTCTTACCATGCTTAGCCATGTGCATTACCTCCTGTGGTTAAACGGGCGTGAGCCCTCCCACATCGTATCGTGTGCCCTATTGCACACATATAACGGGCGCCCCGGTCGGAGCACCCGTTATTACCTAAAGAAATCGCTACTCAGCGATGGTGACGCCCATGGAACGGGCGGTACCGGCGATGATCTTCTTGGCGGCGTCAATGTCGTTGGCATTGAGGTCCGGCATCTTGATCTCGGCGATCTTGGTGAGCTGCTCCTGGGAGAGCTGACCGACCTTGTCAGCCTGGGGCTTAGCGGAACCAGACTTGAGGTTCAGCTCCTTCTTGATGAGGTGAGCCGCCGGCGGGGTCTTGGTGATGAAGGAGAAGGACTTATCCTCGTAGACAGAGATCTCAACGGGGATGATGTCACCCTTCTTGTCCTGCGTCTCGGCGTTAAAGGCCTGGCAGAACTGCATGATGTTCACGCCAGCAGCGCCCAGGGCGGGGCCGACGGGAGGAGCGGGGTTAGCTGCACCAGCAGGAATCTGGAGCTTAATGACGTTGGCAACCTTCTTCTCAGCCATGGTCATTCCTTTCGAATCACGAGTGTGAAGTACTTGCTATATCGTAAGCACGCACGTGTTAGAAGCACTCCTGAGATGAGCAGTCACAGAAGAAGCACGCTCGCGCGAACGGACGAAAACTTAAGCGATGACAGCGACCTGGTTAAAGTCGAGCTCAACCGGCGTCTCGCGGCCAAAGATCATCAGCGTGACCTTAAGCTTGCCTGCCTCGGTGTTAACCTCGGAGACCTTGCCATCAAAGTCGGTAAGCGGGCCATCGGTGACGCGGACAGACGTGCCGACCTGAATATCGACCGAAGT
Source organism: Collinsella sp. (assembly GCA_019414265.1). GTDB lineage: Bacteria > Actinomycetota > Coriobacteriia > Coriobacteriales > Coriobacteriaceae > Collinsella. The sequence goes on from DXMJ01000046.1 coordinate 5,319, forward strand.
GCGCTTGGGCGAATCGCCCTTACCGGGACGACGAGTCATCTTGTTGTACTCGTCGCGGGAAAGCGGAGCGGGCTTGCCGTTGCCGCCCAGGAAACCGGTGACGCCAGGCGTGTTACGAACGCACGTCCAAGCATCGTCATCCATCTCCATGCGGACCAGGACATAACCCGGGAAAATCTTAGAATCCTTGGTCTCGCGCTTGCCACCCTCTTTAATCTCGGTGACGCGCTCCATAGGAATCTCGATATCAAAGATACGGTCCTGCATGCCCATGGTCTCGATGCGATGCTCGAGATCGGACTTAACGCGGTTCTCGTATCCGGAGTAAGTGTGAACGACGTACCAACGCTTAGACATGGTTTAGCCCCTCAATCCAGAGAACAGAGCAAGAGCCTCGCCAAAGCCAGCATCGAGCAGAGCGATGACGACGCCGACGACGATCAGAGAAGCGCAAACGACGACAGAGTAGTTCACGAGCTCCTTCTTATCGGGCCACGTGACACGCTTCATCTCGGACTTGACCGAAGCGAAATACTTCTTGGTGCGGGCGAAGAAACCAGGCTTCTCGTTCTTCTTGGACTTCGCAGCCTTCTCGTTCTTCTTGGCAACGGCCTTCTTGGCCTCAACCTTGGAGTTGGCGGCAGCGTTATTGGCAGGTGCCGACTGCTGAGCCTTCTTCTTGTTCTTCTTGTTGGCCATTTGGGTTACCTCCGCGCAATGCGCTTATACATGAGTAAACCGTAAGCCCCCAATTGGGAGCTTACGGAATAATGACTGGCACGCCAGGAAGGACTCGAACCCTCAACACTCGGTTTTGGAGACCGATGCTCTACCAATTGAACTACTGGCGTATATGACTAGAGACTAGCGAGTCTCTTTGTGCAGCGTATGGTGACGGCACCAGGGGCAATACTTCTTGATCTCCATACGATCAGGCATGTTCGACTTGTTCTTGGTGGTCGTATAGTTGCGGCGCTTGCACTCAGTGCACGCAAGAGTAACTAGAGTACGCATTTATCCTGAACCTTTCATTTCCGCCCCGTACGGGCACGAGATGGTACTTTATCAGCTCTATGTAAGTGCTGTCAATGAAAACCTCGAATCAATTGGTTCTCGGTGGATCCATTCATATTTGGAACACATCAATGAAGCCATCGAGAGCTAATCGACGGTGCAACCAGGACCATTATTGATCCTCTCGACACCAGCAACGGCTCAATATCCATTGCAGAAAAGAACCCGGCACCCATATAAGTGCCGGGTTCTCTAAGTCAACTATCAGAGAGCTAATTTACTCAATGATCGTGGAGACGATGCCCGAACCGACGGTGTGGCCACCCTCGCGGATAGCGAAGCGCAGGCCCTCCTCCATGGCGATCGGGTGGATGAGGTCGCCCTCGATGGTGATGTGGTCACCAGGCATAGCCATCTCGGTGCCCTCGGGGAGCTTGACCGTACCGGTAACGTCGGTGGTACGGAAGTAGAACTGAGGACGATAACCATCGAAGAACGGGGTGTGACGGCCGCCCTCCTCCTTGGTCAGAACGTAGATCTCGCCGGTGAACTTGGTGTGCGGGGTAACCGAACCGGGCTTGCAGAGAACCTGGCCGCGCTCGATGTCCTCGCGCTTGATGCCGCGGAGCAGCAGACCGACGTTGTCGCCAGCCTCGCAGAAGTCCATGGACTTACGGAACATCTCGATACCGGTAACGACGGTGTTCTGGGTATCCTTGATGCCGACGATCTCGACGGGCTCGTTGAGCTTGAGCTCACCGCGCTCGACACGGCCGGTAGCAACAGTACCACGGCCGGAGATGGTCATAACGTCCTCAACGGCCATCAGGAACGGGAGGTCGTTGTTACGAGCAGGCGTCGGGATGTACTCGTCGACGGCGTTCATGAGCTCGCGGATAGCGTCCATCCACTTGGCGTCGCCCTCGAGAGCGCCCAGAGCGGAACCACGGATGACGGGGATGTCGTCGCCGGGGAAATCGTACTCGGAGAGGAGCTCACGGGTCTCCATCTCGACGAGGTCGATAAGCTCGTCATCGTCGACCATGTCGCACTTGTTCAGGAAGACGACGATGTAGGGAACGCCGACCTGACGGGCGAGCAGGATGTGCTCGCGAGTCTGAGCCATGGGGCCGTCGGTAGCAGCGATGACCAGGATAGCACCGTCCATCTGAGCAGCGCCGGAGATCATGTTCTTGACGTAGTCAGCGTGGCCCGGGCAGTCAACGTGAGCGTAGTGACGGGAAGCGGTCTCGTACTCAACGTGGGAGACGGAGATCGTAATGCCGCGCTCGCGCTCCTCGGGAGCCTTGTCGATGTTCTCGAACGCCGTAAAGTCAGCCTTGCAGCCCTCGGTCTCGGAGAGAACCTTGGTGATGGCAGCGGTCAGCGTGGTCTTGCCGTGGTCGACGTGACCAATGGTGCCGATGTTAACATGCGGCTTAGTGCGCTCAAACTTCTCTTTGGCCATAAAGCCCTCCTCTAAACAGGTCGTCCCCGGACGGGACTTTGCCTTTATACCATAGTGGCCTCTCAACATATTATTGAGAAGCCACCGTGTTACCTATGGTAGCGGTGACTGGATTCGAACCAGTGACGCCACGGGTATGAACCGTGTGCTCTAACCAACTGAGCTACACCGCC
>DXMJ01000047.1 GCA_019414265.1 Collinsella sp.
GTTCTGGAACCAGGGTCGAACCGAGGAGATCCGCGACCGCGTGCTGCATCTCTAACAGTCATCCCAGGCCGTCCCGTAGCGAGGCCCCGGACCTTTACTCGCTACGGGACGGCCAAGTTGGCGTAGCTGAGATGCGGCATACGGTCTGCTCACTCCTCGAAGTTCTTAGCGGAAATGAGTTGACTTGCAACAACGCTTTGCTTGTGATGGCGGTTGAGCTGCAACAAAGTTTTTATTAGACCTCGAACCCTATACTCGATGTTCGCTTCGTTCATTGAGTTACCCTTTGCTTGAGGCCGGGACATATCGTCCCGCCCGCAGTTTCGCAGGCCGAAGGCCGAGAATGTTTGAGGACGGGATGATATGTCCCGGCCTCCCGGGAGAGTTACCTATGAACTACGCGAACATTAAGTATTTCGACATTGCTGATGGGGAAGGTGTTCGTACTTCTCTGTTTGTGAGTGGGTGCCGTCGTGGGTGCAAGAATTGCTTTAACTCCGTCGCGTGGAACTTTGCTGCGGGTGAACCGTTTGACCGTGCCGTCGAGGATAAGATTATCGAGAGTCTTGACCATCCCTTTATCGATGGCCTGACGATTCTGGGCGGGGAGCCTATGGAACCCGAGAACCAGGTGGGGCTCGTTGACTTTGTCGAACGCGTGCGTGCGGCCTATCCTGTGGAGTCGGGGAAGACCATTTGGTGCTTTACCGGCGACGTGCTCGAGGAGCTTGTGTCGGGCGGTCGTCACCATACCGAGGTGACGGACCGTATCCTTGCCTGCCTCGACATGCTGGTGGACGGTCCGTTCGTTCAAGACCTGTACGATATCTCGTTGCGCTTTAGGGGCTCGAATAATCAGCGCGTGATCGACATGAACGCCACGCGCGCTCGTGCCGCGCGCGAGGGCGTTGCGCTTTGCGATGCTGTGGAGCTTTGGCGAGACGATCCGGTCTATTCGACCCATACTATGTAGCTTGTGGTCGATGCCGGAGGGCGTGGTACCATAGCGCGAACGTGAAATCGGAAAAGTGAGGCCCAGATGGTCGATCAGGAAAAAGTCGAGGCCGCCATTAAGCTGTTGCTTGAGGGCATAGGCGAGGACCCAACTCGTGAGGGCCTGCTGGAGACCCCGGCGCGCGTTGCCCGTATGTATGGTGAGATCGCCGGCGGTATGGACCAGAGTGCCGAGGAACACCTGTCCAAAACCTTTGCCGTCGCTTCGAACGATTTGGTTATCGAGCGCGACATCACGTTCTACTCGCTGTGCGAACACCATCTGCTGCCGTTTTATGGCAAGGCCGCCATTGGTTATATCCCTAACGGTCGGGTGGCTGGGCTTTCCAAGCTCGCCCGCACGGTTGAGGTTTATGCCCGCCGTCTGCAGCTGCAGGAGCAACTGTGCGCACAGGTTGCCGATGCCCTCATGGATTATCTCGCTCCCCAGGGAGCAATTGTGTTGATGGAGGCCGAGCATATGTGCATGACGATGCGTGGCGTGCAAAAGCCCGGCACCAAGACCGTGACGCTTGCTCGCCGCGGCGTCTTTGAGACCGATCCCGCGCTCGAGGAGCGTTTCTTTAGGATGCTGGGCCGCTAACCATGAGAGTCGTCAACGACTTTACATCGAAGACCGATGAGGGGACGTCGCGTCGCGGCTTTATGGCTTCGGGCCTGGCCCCCTTTGGTGCCATGCCTCGCATTGATTACATTTGTGCCAACGGGCTGTTCCGGCGGCACCTGGGCAACATCGTACAGTTGGAATCGGGGCGCATCTTCTGCCGCCACGGTATTGACCATCTGCTCGATGTCGCGCGCATTATGTGGATCAAGAATCTCGAGGAGCAGCTCGAATTTGACCGCGAGGTCATCTACGCCACAGCACTTCTTCACGATATCGGCAAAGATGAACAGTATGAATCGGGTATATCCCATGATGTTGCAAGCGAACGCGTCGCTGATGCGATTCTCGGCGGCATGCCCGATGACGTGGCGTTTGAGCCGGCCGATGCCGCAGCCATTAAGACGGCCATTCTGGGCCATCGAAAGCTGCGCGTGAACAGCCAACCGCTTGAGCGTCTGCTCTATGCAGCTGACAAAGCGTCGCGTGCCTGCTTTGCATGCCCCGCGCGCAACGCTTGCAACTGGAGCGATGATAAAAAGAACCTGTCGATTCGCGTGTAGTTAGTTTGCGCGGTCGGGGTTCTAAACGAAGGAGACGATCGCGTTGAGTAACAAGAAACTGCCCGAGAATGCAACCAAGACCGAAGGCGCCGAGCTCGCCCGCCGTGGAAGGGGCGAAATATCCACCGCAACGGCGGTGCCTCACGTGAGCTATGACGATTTGCGCCATGCCGATCGTATTGTCATTGACGGCCTGGAGGTTTTTGCCAACCATGGCGTGTATCCCGAGGAGAACGCGCTGGGTCAGAAGTTCATCGTTTCTCTGGTGCTCTATGCCGACCTGCGCGCGGCGGGGGAGCACGATAACCTGGACGCCTCGATTGACTACGGCTCGGTGTGCCACGATGTCGATGGCTATCTGCGCGAGCATACGTTTAAGCTCATCGAGGCGGCAGCCGAGGGGACAGCCCAGATGCTGCTGCGCCGTTATCCCTCGCTGCTTGGTGTGCGCATAAAGCTCGATAAGCCGTGGGCTCCTGTTGGCCTGCCCCTGGCAAGCTGCGGCGTCGAGATCGAGCGCGTGCGCTAGTCGACGCTAGAGCTTGTTGAGGGGTGGCTGCTTGAGCCGCTGAGACAGTGCTCTATTGTTGGGACAGTACGTGTCGAGCAGGGCGTGAAAGCGCTGATTGTGGCTCGGCTCGAGCAGATGGACGAGCTCGTGGGCGACAACCATGTCGAGGCATTCGACAGGGTAGGCGGCGAGCTCGCGCGCGATGCGAATGGCGCCGGTTTTGGGTGTGCAGGAGCCCCAACGCGTTTTCATGCTGCGCACGGAGACGCGGGCCACGGTGACGCCCATTGCGATTTCGTACGCGTGCACGATGTCGCGTAGCGCTGCGGTGACCTCGGACGCGTAGAGCTGGTCGATGTGGGCTTGGAGCTCGTCGGACGTTAGGCCGTCGAGGATTGCGCGCCGCTTGGCCTGTGGGCTTTCGTCCGATTCGTCGGTACCCATAAAACTTGCGAAGGTGGCCTGCTTGGGTCGCGGTGCGGGCGATGCAAAGTTGTGATCGAGTGCGTCCTGTACCGTGATGGGCTTGCCCCAAAGTGCAATGATGGACGATGGGCTGAGCGGCTCTCGCGCTGTCGCCTGACGTTGCTCACGTTGGGCAAGTCGGCTGATAATCCAGGCGCTGTTGCGCTTCACAAACGCTTCGATGCGCTCGCGGCTGGCGCCGAGCGGTGCGCTGGCGTGGACCTCGCCGCTCGATGTGACGCGTAGGTTAAAGTTCTTGACGCGCTTTTTGGTAACGACGACGGGGATGAGCGTTCCATCCGGTCGGGGTACGGAAATCGTAAATTGCTGCGTCAAATGTGATCCTTCAGATTGGGGACGGGCCGGCATGTCGACCGCTCGGCATGCCGGGCCGCTCAAGGGATGCGAAATTAATTGCGCTCTTAATAGCGCTCGAAGAAGGCGAGCGCGTTGTCGCTGCAGAGCTTCTGCATCACGGTCTTGCCAAAGTGCTTGGAGAGCATGTTCTGGAATTCGGGCATCTTGCTGGCATCAGAGAGGAAGTCGGGTACCTTGGCGCCGTCCCAGTCGCCGCCGAGTGCGATGACATCTTCGCCGCCCAGGTCGAGCCAGTGCTCGATATGTGCCGCCAGCTGGTCGAAGGTGACGTCTGCGGCGGTTTCGTCGGTTGCGTCGTTGGAAAGGAACTCGCTGCAGTAGTTGAGGCCGACGATGCCACCCATGTCGCGAATGGTGCGGAACTGGTCGTCGGTAAGGTTGCGTTTGACGCCGCAAACCGCACGGGAGTTGGAGTGGCTGGCGACGAAGGGACGCGTGGCGTGGGCGACAACCTCGTCAAAGCACTCATCGTTGAGGTGGGAGACGTCGAGTATCATGCCGGCGTGCTCCATCTGCGTAAGTGCCTCGATGCCGGCGGCGGTGAGACCGGCGTGGGTGTCGTGGCCGCTCGCGAGCGGTCCCTGCGCGTTCCAGCTGAGTGATGACATGAGTACGCCCAGGCTCTTGAGCACCTCGATCAGCGCGGGGTCCTCGGCAAAGAACGTGGCGTTTTCGATGGTGTGGATGCAGGCGACCTTGCCGTCTTTGAGCGCGGGGCGAATGTCTGCGGCGTTGCGTACGTTGACCATGCGGTCGTGGTTGAGCATTGCTTGGCCGCTCATGTGTGCCATGATCTGCGCCTGGAAGCGCGCGGCGTGGGCGGTGGGAATCTCGTCGGGGACAAATGTGGCGAAGCACTGTGCCCACGGCGTGTTGCCGATCTTTGCGAGCGAGATGGCGCAGGCGTTGCCCTCGATGAGGTCGAAATCTTGCGGATGCGTTTCGTCGCCGGGGAAATAACCGTCGGTGCCGGCGGTAAAGCGCAGGTCGAGATCGAGCGTGGCCCAGCCGATGCGGTCGGCGGTGTCGCAGTGTAGGTCAAATACGGGATATGCCATGGTTCCTCCGGTTGCAGCGTTTCTTTGCAAACTGTCTTTGAATTGTATGACTAGGGTATAGTTAGCGCCATATGTTCACGGCGGCCCGCGTTGTGCGCCGCCCTTATCACGGAGGTTACCATGTCCAACCAGGGCAAGAAGGTCAAGACTCATTATCGCGGCACGCTCGACGATGGTACGCAGTTCGATAGCTCCTACGATCGCGGCGAGCCGCTGGAGTTCACCTGCGGCGCCGGCCAGATGATCAAGGGCTTCGACGCCGCTGTTGTCGACATGCAGGTGGGCGAGAAGAAGACCGTGCACATTCCTGCTGCCGATGCCTACGGCGAGCACAACCCCGAGATGGTTATTACCTTCCCGGCCGAACAGGTTCCCAATATCGAGCAGATCGAGAAGGGCATGAAGCTCTTCCTGTCCACGCCGAGCGGCATGCCCGTCCCCGCCGTGGTCATCGACGTGACGCCCGAGGCCGTGACGCTCGACGCCAACCACGAGTTGGCCGGCAAGGACCTCAACTTTGATATCGAGCTCGTCGAGGTCGAGGGCTAGAGTATGCCTGAACGCTTGGTTTCGACGACATGCTTGGGAAATCTCAACGATCCGTCCTATGAACTCCTGCTTCGCCGGGAGCTGGGCGGTGTCTTTGAGGTTGACGAGCTGCTGCTCGATTGGGACCAGGCTGATGTATGCGCGTTTGTGGGTGTGACGGAGCTGGGGCGCACAGTCGATGTTCGGCTGGATGCTGCCGACGACGGTCGTCTTGCCGATGGTGACGTGCTCGCCATCGACCGTTCGGGCATGGCGCCCGTGGCGGTTGTCGTGCGCCTGCGCAGTGCCGAGGTTTATTTGGTCGAAGTTGACCGCATGGACCCGATTGCGCTCGCGCATGCGTGCTGGGAGATCGGCAACATGCATGCGCCGATTTTCCGAGGCGACTCGGACGAGCATACCGTGCGCATGTATACGCCGGTGCAGCCTGTTTTGGGCCGCATGCTCCGGGGTGTCGAGGGTGTTCGGCTCTCGGTGGTTACCCGTGAACTCGATGCGGCCCGGCGCTTTGAGTCGAGTGCGGCGGAGGTCGTCGTGAGCATGGCTCCCGACTTTACCATCGTAAAAAAGACGCGCGGCTAAGCGCGCGTATGTGTAAGACGGGCTTTGAGGGGCGACCAATCAAGGTCCGTCTTGCTGTTGATAGGAGGCTTTGGGGAAAGCATATGGGTCTTGAGGGAATCAAGCTGATTGCATGCGATTTGGATGGCACGCTGTTGCATCCGGGGGAGCGCGAGCCGCGTTCCGAGGCCTTTGAGCTTATCGATGAGCTGCATCGTCGCGGTATCGTGTTTATGCCGGCGAGTGGCCGTCAATATGCGAGCTTGCGCTACCTGTTTGCCCCGGTGGCCGATGAGCTCGCCTATGTATGCGAAAACGGAGCCCTGGTGATGAGCGAGGGGCGTGCCGTTGTCAAGCGCTCTATGGAGCGTGACCTGGCGATGGATATCGCGAACGCCGTGGTTGCGTATCCCCATGCCGACGTGACCCTTTCGTGTGAGGGGCGCCTCTACACCATGAGCGGCAATGACGCGTTTGTTGACCACCTGCGCTATGAGGTCCACTGCGACGCGGCGGTGGTCGACCGTCCCGAGGACATCGACGAGGACGTCATTAAGATTGCCTTCCAGACGCCCGAGGTGGAGCAGCCGGCGGCCTTGGAGTATTTCGAGCGCCTCTTTAGCGACCGAGTCGATGTCATGACATCGGGAACCGAATGGACGGACTTTATCGGTTTCGGTTCGGGCAAGGGCTCCGCGCTTGCCGATTACGGTCGTGCCCTGGGGATTTCGCCCGATGAGATGATGGCGTTTGGCGACAATGAGAACGATCGCGACATGCTCAACGTCGTGGGCCATCCCTATCTGATGGAGAGCTGCAACCCCACCATGCGCGGCATCAACGACCGCGTCCGCTACGCGCGCACGGTCGAAGAGGAGCTGCATCGCCTGCTTGCCGAGTAGATATTTGGGACATGCCTAGAAATCTACTTTTTGCTACAGAGTGCGGAAAGGTGGATTTTAAGGCATGTCCCAAACATTTATCGGCAGTCGGGGCAGAGACCCTCGAAGATGGTGTAGTGCGACGTGACGTGCCAGCCGATTTGCTCGGACGCCTTGGCGTCGAGCTGGGCATCGAAGGGGAGCGGTACATCGATGACGCGGCTGCACGAGGTGCAGATGATATGCGCATGTGGCTCGATCGTGCGATCGAAGCGGCTGCCGCCCGGCGTCTTGATGGAGAGGATCTCGCCGGCGTCGGCCAAGAGATTGAGATTGCGGTAGACCGTACCACGGCTGATTTTGTCATCCTGCGCGCGCACGACGTTGTAGATTTCGTCGGCGGTGGGATGGTTATAGCTTTGGCGCACGGCGTCGAGAACCAGCTTTCGCTGCCTGGTATTCCTTCTTTGCACCGCTATGCGCCTCGCCTCTTTTCTATCAACGGTCGTAGGTAAATGATACCGTATTTAGCACACAATACTAATAACGAGGAATGAAACCGTCTTCATTGGCAAGTGGGGCTCGGGTCTGGGCGTCTACGAGGCGAAAACGCGTTCCCATGCGCTCGTAGGAGGCATGAAGCGCCTCGAGATGAGATAGGATGTTTGCCGGAGCCCCCTGTATCTCCATCTCGACTGAGCCGTCTTCCATGTTACGCACCCAGCCGGTGAGTGCGCGTGCCTGCGCGAGGTTGGTGTTGGTAAAGCGAAAACCGACGCCCTGGACTTGCCCTTCCCAGCGCAGGAAATAGCGCAGGGGAGCGTCTTGAGTGGCCTCGTCGCTTGCGAGCACAGTAAGCCTGCGGCGCAGCTCGAGCTCGACGTTTGATGGTTTTTGAGGCTCTCGACTGCCGCCGGTGACGCTGGAGAAGAACGTATCGAAGAGGCCCATCGCTATGC
>DXMJ01000048.1 GCA_019414265.1 Collinsella sp.
TGGAAAAGGATGCGCGTGTGGGCCAGATTGCCGAGGCGGGCAATGTCACCGAGGCTGTGGAATCGATCCTGTCGAACAAGCCCGACGTCTTGTTTTTGGATATCACGATGCCCGGTCGCTCGGGAATCGAGCTTGCCGAGACGCTGCAGAACCTAAAGACGCCGCCGGTCGTGGTGTTTGTGACGGCATTTGCCGAGTATGCGGCCGATGCCTATAACCTCGATGCCGTCGATTACATCGTCAAGCCGGTCGAGGACGCGCGCCTGTCGAAGGCGCTCGACAAGATCGAAACCGCCCTGGGTGTTCGCCGCGCTGTCCATACCCCGCGCCAGCCCCTTCGCCTGACGGTGGATCGTGGGGGTAAAAAGGTGTTCATTCCCGTGGCGGATGTCTGCTACTTTGAGGCACGCGCCGATTTTTGCAACGCCGTCTGCGCCGAGGGAACATACCTGATCAATGAGTCGATTTCCTCGCTCGAGCGGCGCCTGGCCTCCGAGGGCTTTATCCGTGTCCACCGCAGTTATCTGGTCAATTTGGAAGACGTGCACAATGTCGAGATCGGCTCCACGGGCCTGATGGAGCTCAGGCTCGATCGCGTGACCTCGACGGTGCCCGTGTCCCGCCGTCGCGCCGCCGAGGTTAAGACGCACCTGGGGCTTGCGTAAGCGGTCCGCACGCCACCGTTTACCGCCGCAGGTTTGGCACGGGCGCGCGGTGGGCATAATGGGTGGCATCGAATGAAATCGAAAGGATCATTATGCCTGCGCTCATTACGCATCATCTGTTTGGCGAGGAAAGCATCGACCGTCTTCCGCAGGGCGTTATTACGTCCGACGAGGAGCGCATCGCCTTTATCCTGGGAAACCAAGGTCCCGACCCGTTTTTCTTCCACATGCTCACGCCGCGCATTTCCGACTGTATGTCGCTTGCTCAGGTCATGCACCGCTCGCGCATGTCGCGCCAGTTCTCGTGCCTGCGCGACGGCGTGTCGCACCTGCAGCCGCGCGACGCCAATCTGGGCCGCGCCTTTGCGCTGGGCCTGCTGTCTCACTATGTACTCGACCGCAATGCCCACCCCTTTGTCTACGAGCAGCAGTTTGGCATTGTAGATTCCGATCCCGAGCTCGAGGCTTCGGGCAGCCAAGTTCACGCCGTGCTCGAAAGCGATCTGGACGTGCTGATGCTACAGCTCAAGCGCGACGGTGCCACGGTCGAGGATTATCCGCCGGCGGGCGAGATCGTCACTACCGACCGCATCAATCGCGTTGCCGGCGTGCTGATGAGCTACGTCGCCGGGCGCGTGTACGGTATCGACATCCCGGCGGGGGAGTACGCCGGCGCCGTAGCCGACATGCAGCTGCTCTACCGTACTATCGAGCCGGCCGGTTCGGCCAAGACGCGCGCGATTGCCCTGGTTGAGGGCTTGGTGCATGACTACTCGCTGCTCGACGGCCTTGCTCATCGCGTGACGACGGAGCTGCCCGAGCGCACCGGTAACCTGGGCCACCTGACATGGAAGAACCCCTTTACCGATGAGGTTTCGACCGAGAGCTTCCCCGAGGTCTTTGAGCGCGCGCTGACCGATTACGAGCTCACCGTTGCCCGCTTTATCGAGACCGGTGACATGGATGCCGTGACCGGCCATATCAACTATAGCGGTCGCGTACTCGACGCCGACGAGGAGTTCGACCGCGAGGAGTAGGACCCGCTCCTGCCCCTTTGCCGAATCCTTACCAGCGCTTCTGTGCAATTGGGGTACGATGAACTAACTGCATATCGGGCGAATACGAAGGGGCCCTGTCCATGAAATACACCAAGCTCGAGCGTAACTGGGTTATGTACGATGTGGGCAATTCGGCCCTCGTGTTGCTCAATACCTCGGTGGTGCCCATCTACTTTAACGCCATCAATACCGGTGCTTCCTCGGCAGACCTGGTGGTCGCTTGGGGCAACGCTCAGACGATTGCCTCGCTAGTCATTGCCATGCTCATGCCCATTCTGGGCGCGCTTGCCGATTACGCCGGCAACAAGATCAAGTTCTTCTTGGGCTTCTTCCTCACGGGCCTGGTCCTTTGCCTGGCGCAGGCTATCCCAATGTCCGCCATGGCATTTTTGACCGTGTACGTGCTGTGCACCATCGGCCTTAACTCTTCTATGACGTTCTACGACGCCATGCTGCCCGACATTACCACCGACGAGCGCATGGACGCCGTGTCCAGTTCGGGCTATGCCTGGGGCTACATCGGTTCCACCGTGCCGTTCATCATTTGCCTGGCGCTTATCATGGGTGGCCCCGCTCTCGGCGTCCCCACCATGCTGGCAACGCGTCTGTCGTTTATCATCACCGGTGCCTGGTGGCTCATCTTTACCCTGCCGCTCATTCGCACCTATAAGCAAAAGTACGGTCGCGAGCGCGGTCCCCAGGACACCATCGGCCACATCGTGGGCGGTGTGTTCTCCGAGGTCGGACACACCATGCGCGAGATCGCCCACAACAAGACCGTGCTGGTCTACATGATCGCGTTCTTCTTCTACATCGACGGCGTGCACACGGTCATTTCCATGGCAACCAGCTACGGCTCGGCTCTGGGTATCGATTCGACCCAGCTGGTGCTGGCGCTGCTCGTCACGCAGTTTGTGGCCTTTCCGTCCGCCATCATCTACGGCAAGCTCGCCGGACGCGTGGGCACGCTCAACATGATTCTGGTGGCGGTCGCCGCCTACATGGGCATTGTGCTGTTCGCCGCGTTCTTCCTAAAGACCGCCTTTGAGTTCTGGGTGCTTGCCATTATGGTCGGCCTGTTCCAGGGCGGCGTGCAAGCGCTCAGCCGTAGCTACTTTGGTCGCATTATCCCTAAAGAAAAATCCAACGAGTACTACGGCTTCTTTGACATCTTTGGTCGTTATGCAAGCGTCATGGGCACCTTTCTAGTGTCGGTCGTCACCTCGCTGACCGGCAACCCGTCGCTGGGCGTCCTTTCCATTGGCGTGCTGCTGGTTGTTGGCTTTATGCTGCTGGTCCGCCTGTCCCGCATGACTCAGGCGGCGGCGTAAGGCAACCGGGCTCAGTACAGCAATTGTGCCTATCTGCAGTACTCTTTTGGAAGTAGCCGCATAAATCATTCTGACTTCCGAGCAATGTTTAGCCCAAGTGGGTATGATGGAATCAGCTAGGTCGCGGGGCGTCGCCTGTGTTTGGCGGCGCCCCGTTTTTGTGTTGCAAGGAGGGTAAAGGTATGAACGCCACGGTTGTGATCCCAACATATTGGGCGGGCGATGATACCCAAGCAAACGCTCCCGGCACCTACGATCACTCGACGTCGCTCAACGCCGCCAACCCGGAACTCGATCGCTGCCTGACTTCACTCGAACAGGTGCGTGACATTCCGCGCATCATTCTCTTGGTGGTCTGTCCGGTTTCTGCCACGGCCGACGTATCCCATCGCGTGCACGAAATCGTTAATGCGCATCCCACACTTAAGGTCACCGTCGTTACCAATACTCAGGCTTCGCGTGTTGCCGACCGCGTGGCACAGATTGCGCCCAAAGGCTCGGGCGAGTGCGTGAGCCTGCGCGGCTACGGCGCCATCCGCAACATGGGTCTTGCCTGCGCGGCGGTGCTGGGGCACGACGCGGTTGTGTTTTTGGATGACGACGAGACTGTCATCGATGCCGACTTTATGAAGCGTGCGACCTATGCGCTGGGCCAGCAGACGCGTCAGAGCCTGCCGATTTTAGTCAAGAGCGGATACTTTTATGATCGCGACGGGTCGCCGCTGGCTCCCACGGACAAAGCGGGCATTTGCCATCGCTGGTGGACCAAGCGTATCGAGTTCAATCGCTGGATGAAAAAGGCGCTCTCGGGCACCCGCATCTCGCGCTCCAATTACGTGTGCGGCGGCCTGATGGCCCTGCACGCCCGCGCCTTTACGCGCGTGGCCTTCGACCCGTTTATCACCCGCGGCGAGGATCTGGACTACCTGTTTAACATGCGCATGTTCGGCTATGACGTGTGGTTCGATAACGAGTGGGCCGTGCGCCACCTGCCGCCCGAGTCCGAGAAGCGCTCGCCGCGCTTTATGCAGGACGTGTACCGTTGGTACTACGAGCGGGCCAAGCTGACGTTCGCTGCGCACCAAAAGGAGCTCGTTCCGGTTACGGCCGCATCACTCATGCCCTATCCGGGTCCGTGGATTTCGCGCGAGCTCGACGACCGCGTGCGCAAGACCGCCATGGTTCGCAGCATGTTTACCCGCGAGCACGAGGGGTATCTGCGCATCTGGCGTCATGGTATTGACGAGGCCAAGACCTATGCCCGCCAAAACGCCGCAAGCTACCTGCGTTTTCAGAGTTTCTGGCCCAAGATTATGGACGAACTTTGGCGCGACGCACAACTGATTAGCATCCTGGAGGGGGCTGAATGATCGACCGCCGCGCCCAGCGCAATAATTCAATTTCAATCTTTCGTATCATCGCCGTTGTCTGCGCCGTTTGCGTGTTGGCGTACTTTATCTTTGCCCTGGCGACTGGCATTGAGCCGATTGCCACGGTGATTGCCTGTGCGCTGCTGTGCATCTTCCTGTGTATCTTTATCTTTTTGACGCTCAATCCCGATTCGGTACGCTCCCAGTACACCGAGGAGACGCTCTCGGTTGCCTCGGCCATGCTCGAGGACATTAAGGGCGGTCTGACGCAGGAATCGGCGCTTTTGGTGTGCCGGCGTATCCTGCCCGAGACACGTGCCATGACCGTTGCCATCACCGATGAGGGCAACGTGCTGGCCTGCGCGGGCGAGTTCGAGGAAAAGCTGCTGCCCGATTCGCCCATCCACACGCTTGCCACGCGCTACGTCATTGAGCACGGCATCGTGCAGTCGTTCAACCGCGTGGTGGACGTGGTGGGTTCGGATGGCTCGCACAACCATGTTCCCGCCGGTATCATCGCGCCCATCAAGGTGGGCGACCGCACCGTCGGCACGCTCAAGTTCTACTACAAGACCCCGCGTGCCGTCGACCGTACCCAGTATGCGCTCGCCTCGGGTTTTGCCGAGATCCTGTCCACGCAGCTCGCCATCCACGAGCTCGAGGTGCAAAAGGAGCTCACGGCCCGTGCCGAGGTTCGTGCCCTACAAGCGCAGATCAATCCGCACTTTCTGTTCAACACGCTCAACACTATCGCGTCGTTTACGCGCACCGATCCGCTGCGCGCCCGCGAGCTGCTGCGCGAGTTCTCGTCGTTCTATCGCGCCACGCTCGACAACTCGGGGTCGCTTATCCCGGTCTCGCGCGAGGTTGCCCAGACCAAGCGCTACCTGACGTTTGAGAAGGCGCGCTTTGGCGAGGACCGCGTACTGGCGACCTTCGATGTCTCCGAGGATGTCGAGGACACGTTGGTCCCGGCCTTTGTAATACAGCCCATCGTCGAGAACGCCGTACGGCATGGCATGGGCGATGACGGTGCCCTGCGGATCGATGTGACCGTCCATCAAGACGGCGACGACGCAATCCTGATTGCCGTAGCCGACAACGGTGTGGGCATGGACGAGGGCACCGCCGCCAGGCTGTTTGATGAGCGCTCCGCCCGCCCCGATGCCAGTTCCCCGCAAGGCGGCGGCGCCGGTGTGGCCATGCACAATATTTCTGAGCGCATCCATCGCTTTTATGGACCGCACTCCTATACGCGCGTCGAATCGGCGCCGGGCAAGGGCACCAAAGTGCTCCTGCACCTTGATTTGTCAGAGAGCATCTTTGACATTCAAGAGTAAAATAAAAGGCTATGGGCTCAACGCCAAGCGGCGGATGCCCGGCGTAGTTTGTTGACGAAAGGTTTAATCCCTATGCTGCGTGCGATGATTGTGGATGATGAGGCCCCGGCCCGTTCGGAACTTCGCTTCTTGCTCGAGCAGACGGGCAAGATCGGCACGATCACTGAGGCGTCGAGCGTCCGCTCCGCCATTGAGATGTTGATGGAAAGCCGCGTCGATGTCGTATTTCTCGATATCTCGATGCCCGGCGCTTCTGGTCTGCAGCTTGCCGAGGCACTGCATAAGCTTAAGAATCCGCCGGCGATTGTGTTTGTGACCGCGTATAGCGATCATGCCGTCGAGGCGTTCGACGTAGATGCCGTCGATTACCTAATGAAGCCGGTTGAGGAGGCACGCCTGGATCGCGCAATCGAGAAGGTCATGCAGCGCGCCAAGCCCGTCACGGACAGCAAGGCCACCATCGAGCGCATTCCGGTGGAAAAGGGCGGCCGTAAGGTCCTCATTCCCGTGGATGACATTCGCTTCATCATGGCCAAGGACGATTACTCCTGTATCTATACCGTCGATGATCGTTTTCTATCGACGACTTCGCTGGCTCAGTTCGAGGCCAAGCTTTGCGACTTTGGCTTCTTTCGCGTTCATCGCCGCTATATCGTCAACTTGGCGTGCGTCACAGATGTCGAGACGGTGCCCTCGGGCGCTATCCAGCTGGGCATTACGGGCGTCGACGAACGCGTGCCGGTCTCGCGCCGCCGCGTTGTGCCACTCAAGAAGGCCCTGAGCCTCTAGCACACTGGCCCCGCAGCCCTGTAGACCAATTGTCTGCGGAGCCGTGGGGCTTTTTGTATATACGCCGAATCGGTTTTGCAGAAGGGATCTCATGAACAGTGCAGGCGCCAAGCGCATCGACATCATCTCGGACACCCACGGCTATCTTTCGCCCGCGCTTCTGGACGAGCTCAAGGGCGCAGATCTAATCATCCACGCCGGAGACCTCACGTCAGAGATGGATTACGAGCATCTATGCACCATCGCCCCCGTGCGAGCGGTCCTAGGCAACAACGACTACTACCGCGACTACGGCCCGGATGTTGACCGTCTGGCCCTCTTTACCTACGAAGGCCTCAAATTCGCTGTAGCCCACTACCGCGAAGACCTGCCCGTGGGATCCGTAGACGTAGCCATCAACGGTCACACCCACGTAACCAAAGAAGCCCAAGTGGGCCGCTGCCTGGTCCTCAATCCCGGCAGCGCCAGCTACCCCAGAGGCAGCCGAGGCCCCACCATGGCCAGAATGCTCGTCAAAGACGGCAAGATCCTAAGCACCAAGTTTATTGACTTGGACTAACCGCAACAAAAGGCAGAGCTTCAGCGACAACCTTAGACAACCCCGCCGAGGAGAACGGGGACCTCGAGCCGCGGAAGCGGCGAGGAACAACAACGACTCGAACAAAGTGACGGCAGGGAGGGTCTCCGGGGCTGGGGGCGGGGGTTAAGTTTGTCGCGAGTTCCGCACGCAAAGGAAAGCACTTAATGTGCTTTCCGTCTT
>DXMJ01000049.1 GCA_019414265.1 Collinsella sp.
ATACTCATGGAAAACCTCCCATTTCCCGATGTCCAAGAAATGGGAGGCAGTTCACAGGCACCTCTGTGGTGGTTTGTGCGATCCGTCAGCTACAGCGAGCCCTTGGTGCTGGGGATGCCCTGTACGCGGGGGTCCAGCTCGCAGGCGTGGCGCATCGTGCGGCCCACGGCCTTAAAGGCGGCCTCGATAATGTGATGCGAGTTGCCACCCGCCAGCTCGCGCACGTGCAGTGTGAGCTTGGCATCGCGTGCAAAGGCATAAAAGAACTCGACGGCCAGCTCGGTATCGAACGTGCCCACGCGCTCGGTCGGCACGGGCAGCTCGCAATAAGCCTGGCCACGGCCCGAGATGTCCACGGCAGCCATCACGAGCGTCTCGTCCATGGCGATCGCCGCATCGGAAAAGCGCGTGATGCCCGCCTTGTCGCCCAGCGCCTGGCAAAACGCCTCGCCCAGCACAATGCCCGTATCCTCGACAGTGTGGTGAGCATCGACCTCAACGTCGCCCACCGCATGTACCGTCAGATCGAACAGGCCGTGGCGGCCAAAGGCGTTGAGCATGTGATCGAAAAACGGCACGCCGGTCGAGATATCACACACGCCGCTTCCGTCCAGGTCGAGCTTTACGACAATATCGGTCTCGCCCGTCTTGCGGGTCACCTCGGCATAACGGTCCATCTACATCTCCTCCTTCACCAGCGCGGCAAACGCAGCCAGCACCTCGTCGTTTTCTTGCGGCGTGCCCACGGTGATGCGCAGACAGTCCGCGAGACCCGGCGCGTAGCTAAAGTCGCGCACCAGAATGGAATACTCGTCGCGCAGACGCTCGCGCACACGCGTGGCATGCGGCGTACGCACGAGCACAAAGTTCGCCGAGCTCGGCCATGCCTCCACGGGCATGCCCTCGGCGGCCATCGCACGCAGCGCTGCAAGTTCGCGATCGCGCTCAGCCGCGACCTGAGCCACCACGGGCGCGTACGCATCGCGGGCACGCACGCAGGCGAGCGCCGCCGCCTGGCTCAGCACGTTAACCGAGTAGATCTGGCGAATCGCCGCGAACACGTCAATAACCTCGGGCGCTGCGATCACATAGCCCAGGCGCGCGCCGGCAGCGCCAAACGCCTTGGACAGCGTGTGCAGAATCACCAGGTTGGGATGCTCGGCGATGAGCGCCTGCGCCGTCGTGGCAACGCCAAACGAATCATCGGCAAACTCAACATAGGCCTCGTCGACCATCACCATGCCAGGGCACGCGTCGCACAGCGCCGCGACAAAATCGAGCGGAGCCACGTCGCACGTGGGATTGTTGGGCGAGGTGACGATCGCCAGGTTGCACTCGGGTGCCGCCGCGAGCACAGCGGCCTGGTCGAGCTCGAAGGTCGCCGGGTCGCGCCACACGTCGCGCACCTCGGTCTGGCATAGCGAGGCAAAAAACGCGTATTCGCTAAAGCACGGCGGGCAGTTGAGAAGCGTGCGGCCCGCGCCGCCAAACGCCAGCAGATAGTTATAGAGCAGCTCATCGCCGCCGTTGCCCACGCAAATGTTCTCGCGTGCCACGCTATGCCAAGCAGCAAGCTCATCGCGCAGGTCGTTGGACATGGGATCGGGGTAGCGGTTGAGCGGTATGGCAGCCAGGGCGGCGTCGACCGCCTCGCGCACGCCGGCCGGCACGGGATAGGTGTTCTCGTTGGCCGAAAGGTTGATGCGCGTGGGCGTAAAGTTGGGATCGTAGGGCTCAATGCCGGCCAAGTAGGGCTGGACGAGCTCCTTCATGCGTGGCGTGAGTTCAGCCATTTTAGGCCTCCTCGCCAGTCGGACCAGCGCCATCCGCACTTGCAGCCACCAGGTCCACACCCTCGGCAACCGTCGCCACGGCGTCGCCCGGCCAGGCGACCTTGGTCAGATCGGCCGCGGCCAGCGACGCGGCGCTCACGGCATCCTCGCCCTGCTCCAGCACACGGCGACGCAGCGCGGCGGAAAGCGCGTGCGCCCACAGGCCCTCGGCCTCGGCCAGGCGCTGCGTCGCGGGAGCGTCCGAGAGCAGGCCCTCGGGCGTATAGCAAATGACGCTCGAGCGCTTGACGAATTCTTCGACCGAAAGCGGGTTGGAGAACATGGCCGTGCCGCCGGTCGGCAGCGTGTGGTTGGGGCCGGCAACATAATCGCCAAGCGGCTCGGAGCTCCAAGCGCCCACAAAGATGGCGCCGGCGTTGCGAATGCCGCCGAGCAGGCCCATCGCATCCTTGCAGTGCAGCTCCAGGTGCTCGGGCGCCACGGTGTTCACCGCCTCGACGGCGGCAGCCATATCGGCGGCCACCACGATGGTGCCCTCATTGTCGAGCGAGGCACGCGTGATCTCGGCACGCGGCGACTGCGCGACCAGGATATCGATACCCGCCTCGACCTCGCGCGCAAACTGCTCGTCGCAGGTCACCAGATAGCAGGCTGCTAGCGGATCGTGCTCGGCCTGGGCCATCAGGTCAGCCGCGACCACCATGGGCTTGGCCGTGGCATCTGCCAGCACGCAGACCTCGGAGGGGCCGGCGACCATGTCGATGCCCACGTCGCCCGAGACAATCTGCTTGGCCGCGGCAACAAAGGCGTTGCCCGGACCGGTGATTTTGTCGACGCGCGGAATGGTCTCGGTACCGTACGCCAGCGCGGCCACGGCCTGGGCGCCGCCCACCATATAGATTTCGTCCACGCCGCCGAGCTTTGCCGCCGCGAGCGTGTAGGGACTGATCAGGCCGTCCTTTTGCGGCGGGGTCACCATGACCACGCGCTCAACGCCGGCCACCTTGGCGGGAATGGCATTCATGAGCACCGTGGAGGGATACTGCGCGCGACCGCCCGGCACGTAGATGCCGGCCGCCGCAAGCGGGGTCACCTTAACGCCGAGCATGGTGCCATCTGCACGCGTGGTAAACCAGCTCTGCTCGACCTCGCGCTGGTGGAACTCGCGAATCTGGCGCGCAGCCTTCTCGAGCGCCGCGACAAAGGCCGGGTCGAGGCCTTCGAGCGCGGCATCGATCTGCTCTTGCGGCAGACGGAAGCTCTGCAGCTCAACACCGTCAAAACGCTGACAGTAGTCGCGCACCGCGGCATCGCCGTTGGCGCGCACGTTGGCCACGATATCGCGGGCGGCGTCGACGATGTCTTGCGGCAGAACGCCCTTGCGGTTGAGCTGGTTGGTAACGAGACGCTCACCGGGAGCAAGCTTGATAGTCTTCATATCGGTATCCCCTATCGGTCGAGGTTGTGTTCGAAAAACGAGAGGCCGGGCGGCGGCGCCCATCGGCCCGCAGCCCAGACGTTGGGGCGCCCGTGCGTGCTCGCGCTATTGTGCCGAGCCCGCAACGGGCTCAAAATGCTTGTCCTTAACGGCCGCCGCCAAGCGATCTGCCAGATTACGTACGCGCGGATCTAAGCGAGCGGCGCCCGGGTTGACAAAAAAGCGCGCCGTGCAGTCCATAATGCGGCCGGTGATGACCAAATCGTTGTCGCGCAGCGTGGCACCCGTAGCGGTAATATCCACGATGCGATCGGTCATGCCGACGATGGGGCCCAGCTCGATGTTGCCGTGCAGCGAAACGATATCGGCGTTCACACCGCGCTCGGCATACCAGGCACTCGCGATGCGCGGATACTTGGTTGCCACGCGAAGCGACCCGCGGCGAGCATAGTTGCGCTCGGCCTGGCCGGCGCGCCACGCGGGCTCTGCCTCGATAAAGGTGCACAAGCCATAGCCCAGATCGACCAGCTGCAGCAGGTTGAGGTCGGCCTCGATGAGCGAGTCCCAGCCGCAGATGCCGCAATCGGCGCCACCGCAGCCCACAAAGGCGGGCGCATCGCTGGGTCGCACGATAACAAACTCGACATCGCCGACCGTGCCCTCACCGGCACGCGTGTCGCGACCGCGCACAATCAGGTGACGGCCGGGGTCACGCAACTCAGAGACGTCCAGGCCCGCGGCCTCGAGCACGTCGAGCGTGTCAGCCTTAAGCGAGCCCTTGGGCACGGCAATGCGCAGCGGACCCTCGGCGCCACGGCCCGCGGCGTGATCGCCGTCGGAAGCGGTGTCCTCTGCCGAGGTACGAGCGGCCTCCAAACGCTCGAGCGAAAAGGCGAAGCCCGCCGCCGGCACCTCGATGCCGTCGCCAAATGCGCCGGTAAAGATGGAGTCGTAGCGTCCGCCCGAACCGACCGGATCGGGCAAGCCACCGGCATAGGCCTTAAAGACCAGGCCCGTGTAGTAATCGAAAGAGTTCATAATGGAGAAATCGAACGACAGCACCTTGGCGTCCTCGGGAGCCAAACCCTCGACCAGGGCACGCAGCTCGCGCGTCGGCGGCGCGGCGATACCGGCGGCCTCCAGCAGCGCGTCCACGCGGTCGAGCACCTCGGCACCACCGTGCAGGCGCGGCAGCTCGCTAATGGCGGCCTTGACGGCATCAGACTCGGTGCTGGCAGCCACGCGGGCATCGAGACCCACAAAGTCGTTGGCATGCACGCAGCGCAGGGCCTCGGCTGCCAGCTCGCGATCCTCGCACGCCGCGAGCAGCTCCTTAAAAGGACGCACGCTACCTGCGATAATACGAGCATCGGGAAGCGCCAGCTTACGCACGGCCTCGGCCACCAGTGAAACAATCTCTACATCGCCCGCGGTATCGCCCGCACCGATAAGCTCAAAGCCCAGCTGCGTAAACTGACGCGAGCCACCGGCATTGCGCTGGCACTCGCGAACCACCGGCGCCTCGTAGCGAAGGCGCAGGGGCAGATCGGCCGCACGCATGCGGGTCGAAACCAGGCGCACGATCGGTAGCGTGTTGTCGGGACGGACCACCAGCAGGCGGCCGTCGTCATCAAAGAGCTTAAACGGCGTGTCCGCAATGCGGCCGCCCTCCTCGAGCGAACCCTTGTCCTCGAGCAGCGGCGTCTCGACCGGAAGGTAATGATGCTCCCTAAAGCAGCCCTTCACCGTATACGCGATCTCCTCGCGTGCCTGAGCCTCCTCGGGCAATATGTCCCGGAATCCCCACGGTGTGGCCGTCATCTGGTGAGCCTCCTCATGCTGTGTTGCATACAGAACAAACGACCGGCATAGCTCCGCCGGTCTTTTGGGTACTTTAGCATACTAGAGTGCTTGCGGGGAAAATCCTTGCCCGCAGCTCACACCGTATTCATTTGGAAACATAGGGGAAAGCGCGTCCCGCCCGCCAGCCAAAAACTGGGATGCGGTTTCCGGTTGAGGTCCTCAGCGGAAAGTGTGTCCCATTCTGAGCGCCTGTTCTGGGACGTGCTTTCCGCCAGAAGCCTCAAGCGGAAAGCACGTCCCGTTTCTCAAAAAGCGTCAAACGCCAACTCGGCGCCCTGTCCCACTTAGGCGCCAATCGCGCGTCGGTACTCCGCCATAACCTGAGCGTCGGCTGCCGCGGGATTGGCGAAATAGCGCCAATCATAGGTCTCGGCCGAAACAACTCCGCGATAGCCGCGCGCCACCAGCCTATCCAGGTCGGCGCGCATATCGCGGTCGCCGTCACCCCAGGCAAGATGCGTCGTGCCATCTGCCGCAACATCGACAAAATGCACGTGGGCGACATCATCGCCAAGCAGATCAAAATAATCGTCGATGGTATCCCCCGCCACCGCCATAGCGCCCAAATCCAGACACGCCTTAAGTGCCGGATGATCAACTGCCTCGATCATGCGCTTCGTATCGGCCGCCGAGTTCACGATCATCGACTCAACCGGCTGTAGGGCCTCGAGCACCAGTCGCACGCCGCGCTCTCCCGCATGCTCGGCAATCACACGCAGCATCGAGGCGCTGCGACCCCACGCGTCCTCGATCGGCTCGTTCAAAAATGCCCAGCCGCTCGAGACCATGACCTGCTCGGCTCCAAGTTCCGCCGCGATATCCACAACGTTCTTAAAGTACGCGAGCGTGCGAGTGCGCGCCTCATTCCCGCGCGCCGCGATATTCCACGGCTTGGGATTGTTCTGTTCGGGACAAAGCCCCACAATCCGAACCCCATACCGCTGTGATAGCTCCCGCACCTGCTCGAGCGAATCGTATCCATGGCAATCGACATACAGATGCATCGCCCCGGTCCAAAGCTCGCAACACGTGTAGCCCGAAGCCGACGCCGAAGAAAAGAACTCCTCAAGGTCAAAATAACGATGGCTGATATTCATGACGGCAAGCTGGGGATAGCTCATAATTACTCTCCAACCCAAGCGAGGCCCCGTTCCATATAGGAGCGAGGCCCGATTACACAAACGTTATTTGCTCTTAGTAGTCGAACTGGTGATAGTAGCGACGGTAGTTGAGGTTGTGCTTGGTGACCGTCTCGTAGTAAGCGGCAAGGCGATCGGTGATCAGCGAGGAGAGAATCCACGGAGACACGATGACGCGGAACTCGTCGTCAAGGCCGGGGATCGCGA
>DXMJ01000005.1:0-50310 GCA_019414265.1 Collinsella sp.
GGTTAATCATTGAAGCGGGATTGGCGGCCGAAGGATAGGGCGGTGTCGCCGAACTTGTCTCGGACGGCATCGATCGCGACGGAGAGGTCGCGACGGTCGCTCGATTGGGCTCCGCGGTCGTCGACTTCGCAGAACAGGTCGGTCTGGATGCCGCCTTGGTGGTCGAAGTCGCTCATACCGATGCCTGCTAAGCGAACATGCATGCCTTCCTGCCAGATGTTGTCGAGTAGCTCGAGGGCCACGGCCACGAAGATGTTCTCATCGTCGGTCGGATGAGGCAGCCGGCGCTGTGCCGTACGCCCGCTTCCATACGAATACTTGAGCTTGAGCGTTACCGTGCCACCCGTCAGTCCCTGACGGCGCAGGCGGCGTCCAACCGACTCACCCAGCAGCGCAATCGCCGCTTCGATGTCCCCGCGCTCAGTCAAATCTTTCGCAAAGGTGCGTTCATTGCTGACCGACTTGACCTCGCGCCCTTCATCGAGACTCGTGACTTCGGAGATTTCGAGTCCCAGCGCACGCTGGCGCATGCGTTCGCCGTTGACGCCAAAAATAGAGGCCAAGGTGGATTCCGGTGCACGTGATAGCTCGCCGAGCGTGTAGATGCGCATGCGGCGCAGTCGCTCCTCGGCCGAGCGCCCGACGCCGCTCATGGCAGATACCGGCAGCGCGGCCAAAAAGCGCTGCTCGGTTCCGGGGCGCACGATGGTCAGCCCAAACGGCTTATCCCGCTCGCTTGCGATCTTTGCGACCGTCTTGTTGCAGCCTACGCCAATGGAGCACGTCACTCCCAGCGCTGCCACGCGGTCGCTTATACGCCGTGCAACCAGCAGCGGGTCCTCGGGCGCAAAGCGACCCGGTGTGATATCGATAAAGGCTTCGTCGATCGATACGCGCTCAACGCGCGGCGTCTCCTCGGCAAGAATCGCCATGACCTGCGCGCTCACCTCGCGGTAGCGATCAAAGTGCCCGTGCGTCCAAATGGCTTGCGGGCACAAGCGCCGTGCCTCGGCTGAGGGCATGGCGGAGTGCACGCCAAAGCGACGTGCCTCGTAAGAACAGGTGGACACAACGCCGCGGGAATCGGCGTCTCCGCCCACGATGAGCGGCTTTCCGCGCCATTCGGGATGATCGAGCATCTCCACGCTCGCAAAAAACGCATCGAGGTCCATCAGGCCCACCGCCGGACCCGTCCAGGGAGGCGGCGTGACGCCCATGGCATCCTCATAACCGTATGTATGTTCGCGTCTTTCCATGTCATGAGTATACCGCGCAGCTCATGTGGGGTGCGTGTATGTGCTTGCAAATCCCGAATTCTTGTCTAAGATATGGATTTGCCCTCGACTACACCGAAGAAGTTGGTCTCACGGACTTCACCTGCCCGCGTCGATGGCGTATTATGTTCAACTGTTTGTTTGTAGTTGCAGCCTAAAGCTGCTTGGTTGGAGGAGTTTCCTTTGGCAGTCAAGATTCGCCTTGCTCGTCACGGCGCTAAGAAGCGTCCGTACTACCGTGTCGTCGTCGCCGATTCCCGCGCCCCGCGTGACGGTCGTATCATCGAGGAGGTTGGCCGCTACAACCCGATGACCGCCCCCAAGACCATCAACCTCGACCTCGAGAAGATCGCCGACTGGCAGTCCAAGGGCGCTCAGCTCACCGATGCCGTCGCCGCTCTGGTCAAGGCCGCCAACGAGGGCGAGAAGACCGAGACCGTCGTCAAGAAGTCCAAGAAGCAGCTCGCCAAAGAGGCCGAGGCCGCTAAGGCTGCCGCTGAGGCCGCTGAGGGCGCCGAGGAGTAAATCGTGCCTGAGGTTGACGCTGCACAGCTCGAGGGTGAGGCAATGCTCTCAGATCGCATCGCCGATCTCGTCGAATATCTCGTTGTTCAGATCGTCGACGACCCGGATTCCGTGAGCCTTGAGGTCATCGATGGTGACGACACCTCTACGATCGAGGTTTCTGTCGCCGAGGATGACGTCGCTAAGGTCATCGGCCGTCGTGGCCGTACCATCAAGGCCATTCGCACGCTCGCCCGTGCACTGGCCGCTCGCCTCGACACTGCAGTCGAGGTAGAGGTTCTGGGCTAGGACCTTGAGGTCCCAGTACAAAAACATCGCCCGTGTGGTCAAGCCGCACGGAAGGAAGGGGGAGGTCCTCGCGCAGCCGCTGCGGGGGCTTCCTTCTGTATTGACGCCGGGTATGCGCGTCGCCCTGACGCCGCCGGCGCTCAAGCGCGACCGCTTTTGCACGGTCGTGTCCGTCACCGATACGGGCGATGGCGATCTGGTCTCGTTTGAGGGCATTGACGACTTGACGGCCGCCGAGGGCATCACGGGATGCTATGTGCTGGCAAATCGTGACGACTTTGAGCTCGATTCGCTCGACGCCGCCTATACCGACCTGATGGGTCGCGAGGTGGTCGACGAGCGCTTCGGTTCGCTCGGCACGATCGTCGAGATCATGTCGACGCCCGCTAACGATGTTTGGGTTGTCGAGGGTGATCGGTACGGCGAGGTGCTGATTCCCGTGATCGAGCAGGTTGTGCTCGATCTTCCCGATCAGGGGACAATTTCCGTCCGCGTTATGGACGGTTTGATCGATATGGACAAGTAGGGAGGAAAACATGCTGATCGAGACCCTTTCGGTCTTTCCCGAGATGTTTGAGCCCGTCATGTCCACATCGATCTTGGGTCGCGCCCGCAAGGCCGGCCTTTTTGATTTTAAGGCCTATAACCTGCGTGACTGGACGCACGACCGCCATCGTACCGTTGATGACGAGCCGTATGGCGGCGGGCAGGGCATGCTCATGAAGGTCGAGCCCATCGCCGAGGCCATCGAGGCTATTAGCTCCGAGGGTCCCAAGCCCACCGTGGTGTTCTTTACGCCCTGCGGCGAACCCTTTACGCAGCATGTGGCCGAGCGCTTGCTCAAAAGCGAGCGTCTGCTGTTTGTCTGCAGCCGCTACGAGGGCGTCGACGAGCGCGCGTATGCGTATGCCGACGAGCGCCTGTCGATCGGCGACTACGTGCTCACGGGCGGCGAGCTTCCCGCTATGGTCGTTGCCGATGCCGTCGTGCGCTTGATTCCCGGCGCCCTTGGCGACGAGATGAGCAACGTCGATGAGTCGTTCTCGACTACCGAGGACGGTGGCCTGCTCGAGTACGCGCAGTACACCCGCCCCGCCGAGTTCAACGGCGAGGGCGTGCCGCCGGTACTCGTGAGTGGCGATCACGCCAAAGTTGACGCTTGGCGCCGCAAGAATGCCATCGAGCGCACCTGCCGCTGGCGTCCCGACCTGATCGAGACGGCGCGGCTTACGCCCGAGGAGCGCGCATACGCGCAGGACATCCTGGACGCATCGTATTCGCAGAGCGAGGAGTGAGAATGGTTCCATCGCAGCATTCCGTGCTAAAGGGTGCGTTTGAGTGGATCGCGGTCGTCGCGATCGCACTGGTCGCCACCTTCCTGATTCGCTCGTTTGTGGTCGAACCCTTTGTGGTGCCCACCGGCTCCATGGAGTCCACGATCGAGATCGGCGACCAGATCCTGGCGCAAAAGGTGAGCCTTGAGCTCGGCCAGCCCGTCAGCCAAGGCGATATCGTGGTGTTCCACAACCCCGATGGCACCTCCGAGCACGATGTTCTCGTCAAGCGTGTTATTGCCACGGCCGGCCAGACGGTCGACCTTCAGGACGGCAAGGTGGTCGTTGACGGTCAAGCGCTCGACGAGGGCTATACGACCGGCATGAGCTGGCCGCTTTCGGTCCAAGCTCCCGGCGCTCAGGTAAGCTATCCCTACACCGTTCCCGACGGGTGCGTGTGGGTGATGGGCGACAACCGCGAAAACTCTGCCGACTCGCGCTACTTTGGCCCCGTCGATCGCTCTGATTTGATCGCCGTGGCGCTTGTGCGCTACTGGCCGCTCAACCGCATCGGCACTATCGACTAAAAACCGCTATAGTACAGTACCTAACCGTGTAATCGTTTCGACGAGGGGATATTAGAGGCATGAACGCTTCATCGCTTTCCTTCCAAGACATCATCCTGCGCCTCCAGCAGTACTGGGGCGAGCAGGGCTGCGTCATTATGCAGCCCTATGACTCCGAGGTCGGTGCCGGTACCTTCCACACCGCGACCACGCTGCGCTCGCTCGGCCCCGCCGAGTGGCGCACCTGCTACGCTCAGCCTTGCCGCCGTCCTGCCGACGGCCGCTACGGCGAGAATCCCAACCGCATGCAGCACTACTATCAGTTCCAGGTGCTCATCAAGCCGTCGCCGGTCAACGCCCAGGAGCTTTACCTGGGGTCTCTTGCTGCTATCGGTCTGGACCCCAACGACCATGACGTCCGTTTTGT
Organism: Collinsella sp.; assembly: GCA_019414265.1. Taxonomy (GTDB): domain Bacteria; phylum Actinomycetota; class Coriobacteriia; order Coriobacteriales; family Coriobacteriaceae; genus Collinsella. The sequence continues at coordinate 4,355 of DXMJ01000005.1, forward strand.
AGAGGACGACTGGGAGAGCCCGACGCTGGGCGCCTGGGGCCTTGGCTGGGAGGTCTGGCTCAACGGCATGGAGGTCACGCAGTTTACGTACTTCCAGCAGGTGGGCGGCATCGAGGTCGACCCTGTGCCCGTCGAGATCACCTATGGCCTGGAGCGCATCGCCATGTACGCCCAGGGCGTCAACTCCGTCTACGACCTGGTTTGGAGCTATCTGCCCGATGGCACGCCGATGACCTATGGCGACGTGTTCCTGGAGAACGAGCGCGAGTTTAGCGCTTACAACTTTGAGGTCGCTAACGTCGAGATGATGCGTCAGAAGTTTGACGACTACGAGGCCGAGTGCCACTCCTGCCTTGAGCGCAAGCTGCCGCTGCCCGCTTACGACTGCGTCATGAAGTGCAGCCATGCCTTCAACCTGCTCGATGCTCGCGGTGCGCTGTCCGCGGTCGAGCGTGCTAACTACATCCTGCGCGTCCGCGCCGTCGCCAAGGCGTGCTGCGAGGCCTATATGGCCGAGGTCGCCGGAGTCAACGAGAATGCCGACCAGGAAGGCGAGGTGGCGTAAGCCATGGCAGACGCTAAGGATTTCCTGTTTGAGATCGGTACGGAGGAAATGCCCTCTGCACCGCTGAACAATGCCGTCAAGCAGCTTGGCACCATGATCGCCAAGGGTCTCGACGAGGCCGGCCTGGCCCACGGCGAGGTCCGCGTGATCTCGAGCCCGCGTCGCCTGGCTGCGCTCGTGGCCGACGTCGCCACCGCGACCGATGAGGTTCACGAGGTCAAGCGCGGTCCCGCGGCCAACATCGCCTTCGATGCCGACGGTAACGCCACCAAGGCCGCCCAGGGCTTCGCCCGCAAGTGCGGTGTGGCTGCCGAGGATCTGGTCCGTCGCGAGGACACCGACGGCCGTGAGTACGTATTTGCCGAGAAGAACATTCCTTCCGCCCCGGCCACCCCGATTCTGACGGCCCTGTGCGAGAAGACCATCGCCGGCCTGCAGTGGCCCAACTACCGCTCTCAGCGCTGGGGCCACGAGCACGCCACGTTCGTGCGTCCGGTCCGCTGGATCTGCTGCCTTTTGGGCGGGGATGTCGTGCCCGTGTCCTTTGCCGATGTGACGAGTGGCAACACCACGCGCGGCCACCGCGTGCTTGGTCCCGGTGACCATGTGGTCGCCAGCCCCGCTGTTTACGAGCAGGTGCTCGAGGACGCCGGCGTGCTTTCTGCCGAGCGCCGTCGTGAGGCCATCCTTGCCGGTATCGCCGAGGTCGAGGCTGCGCGCCCCGGCTGCCACGTCGATACGCCCAAGAAGGTCTTTGAGGAGGTCATCAACCTCTGCGAGTGGCCGACGGTGCTCGTCGGTACCTTCGATGAGGAGTTCCTCAAGGTGCCGCACGAGATCATCTGCGAGTCTATGCTCACCAACCAGCGCTACTTCCCGATCTATGACGGCGAGGGCAAGCTGACGCGTGAGTTCGTGGTCGTCTCCAACAGTAAGCCCGAGAATGCCGAGCGCGTGATCGACGGCAACGAGCGTGTCGTGCGCGCCCGCCTGGACGACGCCAAGTTCTTCTACGAGGAGGATCTGAAGATCTCCCTCGACGAGTTCCGCGAGCGTCTGGCCAAGGTCGCCTTCCAGGAGAAGCTCGGCAGTGTGCTCGCCAAGTCCGAGCGTATTGAGCAGCTTGCGCTCGCTATTGCCCGTGAGGCTCACCTGGGTGCCCACCTGGCCGCCGATGCCGGCCGCGCCGCTCACCTGTGCAAGGCCGACCTGGTGTCCAACGCTGTTGTCGAGTTCACGAGCCAGCAGGGTGTGATGGGCGGTTACTACGCCAGCGCGATGGGGGAGAACGACGAGGTCGCTCACGCTATTCGCGATCACTATCGTCCCCGCTTTGCCGGCGACGAGCTACCCGAGGGCACCGCTGGCTGCATCGTGGCTTGCGCCGACAAGCTCGATACCATTGCCGGCATCTTTGCCATCGGCGAGCCCCCGACCGGCTCTTCCGACCCGTACGCGCTGCGTCGTGCCGCCATCGGCATCATCAACATCCTGCGCGATCGCCTGCCGATCGACCCCACGTCGCTCATCGACTTTGCGCTCGAGCTCTATAGCGAGCAGGGCATTGAGTTCGACGCCGCCGAGGTCGCCCAGCAGGTTCGCGACTTCTTCCACGGCCGTTTGGTGAGCATGGCCCGCGACGAGAAGATCCCGGCCGACACCGTTGCCGCCGTTTCCGCGGTGCACATCATTGCCCCGTCGGTCTTCTTCGCCCGCTGCGCCGCCCTCGATGAGGCCCGCAAGAACGACGCCGAGACCTTCGACAACCTTGCAACCGCCTACGCCCGCGCGGCGCACATCTCCAAGCCCGAGCTGGGCGCGGAGTACGATCGCGCCCTGATGGGCGAGGTCGAGCTTGCGCTTGCCGACGCCTCCGAGGCCGCTCAGACCGCCGTCGATGCCGCTCTCGCCGCTGAGGATTATCCTTCCGCGTTTGCCGCCCTCGCCGCCCTGCGCGCGCCCATCGACCGTTTCTTCGACGAGGTTATGGTCATGGACAAGGACGAGCAGCTCCGCGATAATCGCCTTAAGCTGCTTAACCGCTTCGAGGCCGTTTTCTCCGGCATCGCCAACATCGGTGAGCTTGCCCGCAAAAAGTAAGCTAGCCTGCGCATAAGCGCAAAAGGAGCCCCGCATGGATTGCCCGGTCACCGCTCGTCCCACCGTTATCGTTATCTCCGACTCGCTTGGAGATACCGCTTGTGAGGTGGTGCTTGCGGCGTCCGGGCAATTTGATGAAGGAGCTTTTCATCTCTTGCGCCTGCCCAAGGTGAACTCGGTGGAGCAGGTAAAGTCGTTTGTGGGTCCGCGCGTCGATGCGGATCATCGCGATATTGCCGTGTTCCACACTATCGTCGACCCAGCGCTTCGCGCCCGCGTGCTCGATTATCTGGGCATGCTGCACATTCGCTCGGTCGACCTGATCGGCCCGACGCTTGCCGTGCTGTCGTCGCTTATTGGCGTGCCTCCCAAGGGCGTTGCGGGTGTGATTCACAAGACCGATGACCGCTATTTCCATCGCATCGAGGCCATGGAGTATTTCGTTGAGCACGATGATGGGCGCGGCTGCGACGACCTTTCGGGGGCAGATATCGTGCTGCTGGGTGTATCCCGCACGTCCAAGACGCCGCTGTCGATGTATTTGGCCTATCAGGGCTACAAGGTCGCCAACGTTCCGTTGGCCCAGGGCATAGAGCCGCCCAAGTCGATTTACGAGGTCGATCCGATGCGGTTGTTCGGTCTGATTTCGACCGTCGATGTGATTGCCGAGATTCGCGATAGCCGCCTGGGCGACGACTATGCCCGCGCCGTCGCCGGCTCCTATGCCGAGCCCGAGAGCGTGCGCGGCGAGCTCGAGGAGGCTCGTGCCCTCATGAAGCGTCTGGGCTGCTTTGTGGTGCGTACCGATGGCAAAGCGATTGAGGAGAGCGCCTCCGAGATCATAAGTCACTTGGAGGAAATCCAAGAAGCCCGTGCCCGCCGCGCCGCCCGCCGAGCCCAGCAAAAGTAGCTAATTTGGGACGGGGTTTTAGCTACCCCGGCTGAGGTCGCGATCTTTTTGGTCGATTGCCTGCGGGGGCAGCTAAAAAAGCCCCGTCCCAAATCAGCTACTTATGGTAAAGCGATTTAGCAAAAAACTTGTATTTGACCTGCAAGTTTGTTGCATTGGTATCTTCATAAGGTGACCACCTTTACCTACCGTTTACCGCCACATTTACCACGTTTACCAAACCTCGCACCCTCTTCTCATGCCAGCATGAACCCCGCCGTATAGTTCCCTCACGGCCCGCATCCGGTGGGTCGATTCGTCACCACGGTCGCGCGCGAGAGCGCATGGAAGGGGAAGTATCGTGAGCGATTGCAAGAGGGTTTACCGTTTTGGAACCGACGCCCATGGCACCTGTGTCACTGAGGGCGACAAGTCCATGAACTTCGTGCTTGGCGGCAAGGGTGCAAACCTTGCCGAGATGAGCCGCATCGGTCTGCCGGTTCCCGGTGGCTTCACCATTACCTGCCAGACCTGTGTCGAGTACTCCGGCGCCGGCAACGTGTGGCCGGAGGGCGCACTCGATGAGATCGTTGCTGCCGAGGCCGACCTCGAGGCCCGCTGCGGCAAAAAGCTCGGCGACGCCAACGACCCGCTGCTCGTATCGGTGCGCTCGGGCGCTCCGTTTTCCATGCCCGGCATGATGGATACGGTCCTCAACCTGGGCCTTAACGACGACTCGGTTCAGGGCCTTATCGCCCAGACGCAAAATCCGCGTTTTGCCTGGGATAGCTACCGCCGCTTTATCCAGATGTTCTCCAACGTCGTTATGGGTGTTGACGCCGACCTGTTCGAGAACGCCCTGACCCAGGCCCGCCTGGTCGCCGGCGTTCGCGTCGATTCCGAGCTTTCGGCCGAGGACCTGCAGGAGCTCGTCGAGACCTTCAAGGGCATTTTCTCCGAGAACGTCGAGGCCGCCCTGTATCCCGAGCTCGAGGCCGTCGACGACAAGCCCGTCTTCCCGCACGATCCGGAGCTCCAGCTGCGCCTTGCCATCCAGGCCGTCTTTGGCAGCTGGATGAACGAGCGCGCCTGCATCTACCGCAAGCAGCATGGCATTTCCGACGAGCTCGGTACCGCCGTCAACGTGCAGGCCATGGCCTTTGGCAACAAGGGTGAGACCTCCGCGACCGGCGTCGCCTTTACGCGCAATCCGGCCGACGGCACCAAGGAGTTCTACGGTGACTTTTTGGTTAACGCCCAGGGCGAGGACGTCGTCGCCGGCATCCGCAACACCGAGCCCATCGCCGACCTCAAGGCCACTCCGGGCCTCGAGTCCGCGGGCGAGGAGCTCGAGCGTGTCTTCCTGACGCTCGAGGACCATTACCGCGATATGTGCGATATCGAGTTCACCATCGAGCAGGGCAAGCTCTGGATGCTCCAGACCCGCGTGGGCAAGCGCACCGCCACCGCCGCCCTGCGTATCGCCATCGAAATGGTCGAGGAGGGCCTGATCACCCGCGAGGAGGCCGTGGCCCGTATCGATCCCGCGCAGCTCGACCAGCTCCTGCATCCGCAGTTCGACGCCTCCAAGAAGTACGAGGCGCTAGCCAGCGGTCTGAACGCCAGCCCCGGGGCCGCCGTGGGCGAGGTCGTGTTTTCGAGCGATGATGCCGTCGCGCGCGCCAACGAGGGCCATAAGGTCATTCTGGTTCGCTGGGAGACCAACCCCGACGATTTGAAGGGCATGGTTGCCGCCGAGGGCATCCTGACCAGCCACGGTGGCAAGACGAGTCATGCCGCCGTTATCGCTCGCGGTATGGGCACACCCTGCGTCTGCGGCGTCGAGCGCTTCCACATTGACGCGGCTGAGAAGGTTGTACGCATCGAAGGCAGCGATCGTGTGCTGCACGAGGGCGATGTCATCTCCATCGACGGCACCCAGGGTATCGTCGTCGACGGCGCCGTTGATCTGGTTTCGGCCGAGCTCACCGGCGACCTGGACACCATCCTGTCCTGGGCCGACGAGATTCGCCTGGACGAGACCGTCGGCCACGCCAACCATGTGCGCGTCAACGCTGACAATCCCGAGGATGCCGAGCTCGCGCTCGAGTTTGGTGCCGAGGCTATTGGCCTGTGCCGCACCGAGCACATGTTCCTGGGCGACCGCAAGAACATCATCCAGAGCTTTATCTTGTCCGATGATGAGGCCGTGAAGCAGCAGGCCCTCGCCGACCTGCTCAAGGTTCAGACCGAGGACTTCCTGGCGATGTTCAAGACCATGTCCGGTCGCGATGTGGTCGTTCGCCTGCTCGATCCGCCGCTGCACGAGTTCCTGGATAATCCGCGTGAGCTCGAGGTCGCCATCACCAAGAAGGAAGCCGCTGGCGCCAACGAGGAAGAGCTTGCCGCTCTGCGCACCCGTCTGCGTCGTATCGACGGCATGGTCGAGTCCAACCCGATGCTCGGCCTGCGCGGTGTGCGCCTGTCCGTCGTCTTTAGCGATCTGCCGCTCATGCAGGTTCGCGCAGTGGCCACGGCTGCTGCCCGCCTTATCAAGGAGGGCGTCGACCCGCGCCCCGAGATCATGGTTCCGCTCGTTTCCATTACGGCCGAGCACGTTCAGACTCGCGAGGTCATCGAGCGCGTGATCGCCGAGGTTTCCGCCGAGGAGGGCGTCGAGCTCAATATTCCCGTGGGCACGATGCTCGAGCTGCCGCGTGCCTGCATGGTTGCCGACGAGATCGCGCAGCACGCCGACTTCTTCTGCTTTGGTACCAACGACCTTACCCAGACGACCTTCGGTTTCTCGCGCGACGACGCCGAGGCCAAGTTCATCCCGCTGTACCTGCACAAGAAGATCTTGAAGGACAACCCCTTCGAGACCATCGACTCGGCGGTGCTGGAGCTCGTGCGCATGGCCGTCGAGAAAGGTCGCGCCACCAACCCCGACATGCACTTTGGCGTGTGCGGCGAGCACGGCGGCGACCCCAAGTCCATCAAGGCCCTGTTTAACGTGGCCGACGTGGACTACGTGTCCTGTTCGCCCTATCGCGTGCCCCTCGCGCGCCTGGCTGCCGCCCAGGCCAAGCTCGAGGCCAAGCGTTCCGCCTAACGTTTTGGGTTTGGGCGCCTAGCGTAGCCCCCTTCACGCCGCCCGTCTCATTCGTGAGGCGGGCGGTTATCATGTGCGGGTTTTGTCTTTTTGTCTGCGTAAAAAATTGTTCTTGCAGCAGAAACCCGCGCGTGTATACTCGAATACGTTTGTTCAACTACGTGCCGGCCTAGGTGGAACGGCACCTCTAGAAGAGTAAGGAATTGCACATGGATTACATCCGCGCAATCGAGCGTCAGCAGATCCGCGAGGACATTCCTCAGGTTCGCGTCGCCGACAACGTCAAGGTTCACTACCGCATTAAGGAAGGCGACCGCGAGCGCATCCAGGTCTTCCAGGGCGACGTCATCCGCATGGCCGGCGCCGGTGCCCGCGAGACCTTCACCGTCCGCAAGATTTCCTTCGGTGTCGGTGTTGAGCGTACCTTCCCGCTTCACAGCCCCAAGATCGCCAAGCTCGAGGTCGTTCGTCATGGTCGCGTCCGTCGCGCCAAGCTGTACTACCTCCGCGACAAGGTGGGCAAGGCTGCTCGCATCCCCGAGAAGCGCTAAGAAGATCGCAGCGTCCGTCCACTCGTTTGGACACAAGGGCCACCTTCGGGTGGCCCTTCTTTTTATCTGATTTGCATGCAAGGAGGGCCTGGTATGGCCAATATGACGAGCTCGGTTTCGGCATCGCAGGTTGCCGGCGAGCTGGCGAGCGCCACGTTCGAGGAGATTCCCGCCCTCGTGGAGCATTATCGCGAGGATCCGCGCCAGCAGGTGATCAAGGCTTGCGAACGTGCCCTTAAGCGCCATGCCAAGGAACTTGCCGAACGCGAGCGCGTCAACGGCATGTACGAGCTTATGCATGAGCTCGGCGGTGATGGCGTGGTCGTGGGCGTCGACGAGGTGGGCCGTGGCTCGGTAGCGGGTCCCCTGACCGTGTGTGCCGTGTGTCTTCCGATGGAGCCGCGCATCTGGGGCATCAACGATTCCAAAAAGCTCACGCCGGCGCGCCGCGAGCTGCTTTCGGTGAAGATTGCCGAGGTGGCGACTGCTATCGGCTTTTGCCATATCGCTCCTGCGGATATCGATGAGATGGGCATGGCCCGCGCCATTCGAGCCGCTGTCGCGGGTGCGGTGGCAGATACGGGGCTTGAGCCCGATTGCGTGCTTATGGACGGTAACCCCCTGGGCGCCGTGCCCCACGAGCGCGACGTGGTCAAGGGCGATGCCAAGATCGCCTGTATCGCCGCGGCATCCATCATGGCAAAGGTCACGCGTGACGAGATGATGGTCGAGTACGATGCCGAATATCCCGAGTACCATTTGGCCGAGTCGAAGGGCTACGCAAGCCCCGAGCACATCGAGGCGATTCGCAAACATGGACTTTGTCCGCTGCACCGTGTGAGCTTTTGCGGAAACTTTCTGCAGACTGAGCGCCTTTTTTAGGCCAATTGTGAAGACTGGGACCTTAAGGGCTCCATAAACCTGCTGGTAGGGGCCGTGTGCAACGCTATTGTTGCGCGCGGCCCCTCATTTGTCGGCATTTGGTTGGTTTTTGGTTTGCTTCCGGTACTTACCCGCATGAAACCTGCCCTCATTATCGAGGCAATGCAGGAAGTGGGAAAGGAGACCCCATGTGTGCCGCAGCCAAAATGAGCAAGACGCAGCAGCTCAAGGAGCGTTGGGAAGAGGGGGAGCTCGATTGCGGGTCGATCACGCCCGAGTTTATCAAGGGGCTCAGTCCTCGCGAGCTCGGTATGCTGGGCGAGCTTATCGCAATCGATTACTTTAACGAGCGCGGCTATGCATTGCTGGAACAAGGCTATCGATGCTCGGAGGGCGAGGCCGACCTGGTGCTGCTCGATGAGCTCGACGATGTGGTGGTGATGGCCGAGGTCAAGACCAGGCGTGTTGCGCTGGATTGCGATACGCGGGTGTTTCCCGAGGAAGCGGTGAACGCCCAAAAGCAGCGGCGCTATCGTCGCATCGCGAGTTGTTATCTCATGGAGCATTATCCGCTCAAGGCGATCCGCTTCGATGCCGTGGGCGTCACCATTCGCGGCGGGCATATCGCCGAGATCGAGCACCAGTACAATGCGTTCGATTGGCAGGTGTCGTGATGGCGTTCGAGACGTTTGCCGTTCACGCAGCCTGTATCCGCGGCGTTGAGGCGATTCCCGTCACGGTCGAGGTTTCGCTTGCGGGCGGCATCCCGGGCATCCAGATGCTCGGCATCCCGAGTATGGAGGTCATGGAGTCGCGTGGGCGCATTCGCTGCGCGATGCGCTCTGCCGGATTCGAGATCCCGCGCTCGGGCATTACGGTCAATCTGGCGCCGGGCGATATCCGAAAGACCGGTAGCGGCTTTGACCTGCCGATAGCCATTGCGGTGCTTGCGGCCGACGGTCAGATTCCACGCGACAATCTCGACCGCTGCCTCATTGCCGGCGAGCTCGGCTTGGATGGCACGGTGCTTCCCGTCAAGGGCGAAGTGGCGTTCCAGCTGCTGGCTCGCGACATGGGGCTGTCTTTTATCGCCGGCAGGTCCGACCAGCATGTTCCGCTCGCGGGGGTCGATTGCGGTTTTATCGATCATCTGTCGCAGCTTGCCCGCGGTATGGGCGAGGCAGCTCGGCACTATCTGGATTCTGAAGTGCTCGAGGCCACCTTTGAGCCCGAGCTCGATTATGCCGACGTGTTGGGGCAGGAGGTCGCCAAGCGCGGCATAGCGCTTGCGGCGGCAGGGGAGCTGGGCTTGCTTATGATTGGGTCTCCGGGATCGGGCAAGACCATGCTTGCGCGCCGCATGACGGGTATCTTGCCCGAGCTTTCCGTCGAGGATCAGCAGGAGGCGCTGTGCATTCATTCGGTCTTGGGTGAGAACATCGATGGCCTGCTTGCGGGGCATCGGCCGTTTCGAAGCCCCCATCACAGCATTTCGACAGCGGGCCTTATTGGCGGAGGGCGCCCGGTGCATCCGGGCGAGATCAGCCTTGCCCATGGCGGCGTGCTCTTTTTGGACGAGCTTGCCGAGTTTCCCACCGGTGTGCTGCAGACGCTTCGTCAGCCTATCGAGCGCGGCTATGTCAGGATCGTGCGCGTCGACGGCGCCTTCACGTTTCCCTCGCGCTTTCAGCTGCTTGCGGCGAGCAATCCCTGCCCCTGCGGTTTTTTGGGCGATCGCGAGGTTCCGTGTCGTTGCTCGGCATCGATGGTCGAGCGCTATCGGTCCAAGCTGCGCGGTCCCTTGGCCGACCGCATCGACCTGATGCTCGACGTGACCCGCCCCGATCCGCAGGTGATTATCGAGGGCGCCGAGGGTATGTCGTCGGCCGAGCTGCGCGACTACGTTGTCCGCGGTCGGGCTTTTCGTGCCTGGCGCGAGACCCATATGGACGATGCAGACTCCGAGGCCGAGGATGCCGAGCCCCGCTCTATCGATGGTGTTGTATCGACCTTTGCGCTTGATCAGGCGGCGGAAACGTGCGTGCTCGGCCTGTCGAAGCGCACGCATCTCACGGGACGCGGCATCGTGCGTCTGGTTCGCATCGCACGCACGATTGCCGATGTCGCAGAAAGCGAGCGGGTGACGCAAGACCACGTGCTCGAGGCCGCGATGTATCAGGGAAGGAGGGATCAGTGATGGGTGAGGTCCGCTACGAACTGCATCCCGGTGATGGGCTGTTTCCCGCTACTGTTCTGGAACTTTCCGATGTGCCGCAGACGTTGTTCGTCCGTGGCGACCCGGAGGTGCTCTCGACGCCGGCGCTCTCGATTATCGGTGCGCGCAAGGCCTCGCCGTACGGTCTTGCCGTGGCAGAGCTGGCCGCGAAAGTTGCGGTCGAGGCGGGGGTGACGGTGGTCTCGGGCGGTGCGGTCGGCTGCGACCAGGCCTCGGGTTGGGCCGCGGTCAACGCCGGGGGCAGGCACGTCTTGGTTTTGGGTACGGGCGCCGACGTGGTCTACCCGCGTTCGAGTGCGGGGCTTATCGCGCGCACGATCGATACGGGCGGTGCGGTCGTGTCCATCTCGCCTTGGGGCATGGGGCCGCGTAAGTTTGCCTTTCCGCGGCGTAACCGGGTGATTGCCGCGCTTTCGCAGGCACTCTTCGTGTCGGAGGCCGGCATGCCTTCGGGCACGTTCTCGACGGCGGAGGCCGCCATGGACCTGGGGCGCGAACTGCTTGCGGTACCGGGCTCCATTTTGTCGCCCGAGTCGCGCGGGACCAACTATCTCATTGCCAACGGGGCCTGCTGCATTATTGACGAGGAGTCCATCGAGATGGCCATCTCTCGAATCTACGGTACCCTGCGCTATTCGCGTCCCGATGCGCCCGGTATCGCGGATCTGGACCCCACACAGCAGGCCGTGATGCATGCCCTCATCGCCTCGCCGCTCAAGGTTGAAGACATCGCCACACTCGTCTCCCTTGATGCCGTCGGTGTGCTCAAGCTCCTGGGCTCGCTCGAGCTCGAGGGCCTCATCGAGCGCATGATGGATGGAAGGTATGCGCCCTCCAAGTTTGCCCTTCACGCCCAGACGCCCTTCGGTCACAATGGAAAACGTGTCAATTAGAAAGGTGTTTGCAGATGCTGTTTGATCAGGTGACGGTTATCGGTGGCGGTCTAGCGGGATCGGAATGCGCGATTCAGCTGGCAGATCGCGGGTTCGCCGTAAAGCTGTGCGAGATGCGCCCGCAGGTAAGCTCTCCTGCCCACCATACCGATCACTTGGCGGAGCTCGTCTGCTCCAATTCATTTAAGTCGACCCGTCCCGATTCCGCCGCCGGTCTGCTGAAGGCCGAGCTCGAGCGCATGGGTTCGGTGCTGCTCGACTGTGCTCATCGTGCGGCCGTTCCCGCTGGCGGCGCCCTGGCGGTCGACCGCGTCAAGTTTTCCGAGCTCGTCGAGGCCGAGGTTGCCGCCCGCCCCAATATCGAGGTCGCCCACGGTGAGGTCACCCAGATCCCCGAGGGTCATGTGGTTATCGCCGCGGGTCCCTTGTGCTCGCCGGCATTGAGCGAGGAGGTCATGAAGCTTGTCGGTGGTGACGCCCTGGCGTTCTTTGACGCGGCCGCCCCGATTGTCGATGCCTCGACGCTCGATATGGACGTGCTGTTCTCGCAGTCGCGCTACGAGGAGCAGGGGAGTGGCGACTATCTGAATGCCCCGCTTAACAAGGAAGAGTACGAGGTCTTTATCGAGGCGCTCACCACGGCCGATCGCGTGGTGCTCAAGGATTTTGAGGGCGGGGACCTGTTCCAGGCCTGTCAGCCTGCCGAGGAGGTTGCGCGCACGGGCAAGGATGCCATCCGCTTTGGCGCTATGAAGCCCGTCGGGCTCACCGACCCGCGCACCGGTCGTCGTCCCTGGGCGGCAATTCAGCTGCGCGCCGAGAACAAGGAGAAGACCGCCTATAACCTGGTTGGCTTCCAGACCAACCTGACCTTCGGCGAACAGAAGCGCGTCTTCCATATGGTTCCCGGCCTGGAGAACGCCGAGTTCTTCCGCTACGGCGTCATGCACCGCAACACCTTTGTCGATGCTCCGCACGTGCTCGACGGCACCTTTGCCGTTCCCGGCACGAGCGTGCGTCTTGCCGGCCAGATCACCGGTACCGAGGGGTACATGGAGGCCGTGGCGACGGGTCTGCTCGCCGCGCTCAACACCTATGCCGAGGCTATCGGTGCCGCGGGCGTCGAGCTGCCGCGCGTGGGCGCCCTGGGCGCGCTCGTGGGGTATGCGACCGATCCGGCTACGGTGGGCTATCAACCCATGCACGTCAACTTTGGCCTTGTTCCGCCGCTCGAGGACGGTAAGCGTCGCAGCAAGCGCGATCGTTACCAGGCCTACGCGGATCGCGCCCTCAAGGCCCTGGACGCCTATCTGGAAACGCGCTCCGATCTGTTTGGAGGCGAGAGGTCATAGCTTTTGACCTGTACGATGCCGTCGACTCGTTCATTGCCTACATTGCACGTGTCGAAGGGCTTGCCCCCAATACGGTAACCGCCTACGCCTCGCGGCTCGAGCGCTTCGCCGCGTGGTGCGACCGCGAGGGCATCGACGCTCGCGCCGCCGACGTGCGGACCGTTCGCTCCTATTTGGCCGAGCTGTCGCGTGGCCAGGTGGCGGCTCGGACCCTTGCGGCACACCTGTCTGCTATTCGCTCGCTCTATCGGTGGATGGCTGCCGAGGGAATCGTTGAGGGCGATGCGGTCTCGGCGATATCCTCGCCCAAGCTGCCGCGCGATCTTCCCGGTGTGCTGACGACCCGGCAAGTCGAGTCGTTGCTCAAGGCCCCCGACACCTCGACGCCTGCGGGGCTGCGCGATGCGGCGATGCTCGAGCTGCTCTATGCCTCCGGCGCGCGAATCTCGGAGCTCGCGGCGCTCAACGTGGAGTCTATTGGTTGGTCCGAGCGAACGCTGCGACTTTGGGGCAAGGGGAGCAAGGAGCGTATCGTGCCCCTGTATCGGCGCGCTCTCGAGGCTACCCGTCGCTATATTGAGGAAGGGAGGCCGCAGCTCCTTGCACAGGCAAAGCGTAACGACGGTGCGAACGGCGCGCATCCGCTGTTTATCTCGGCGCGCGGAAACCGCATGAGTGCCGCCATGCTCAGAAGGCGGTTCCACATGCTTGCGGCACTTGCCGGCATTCCTGCCGACATCGCCCCGCATGCGATGCGCCACACCTTTGCGACCGACCTGCTCGAGGGCGGCGCGGATCTGCGCTCGGTTCAGGAGCTGCTGGGGCATGCGAGCTTGTCCACGACGCAGATCTATACGCACCTCACGCCCGACCGACTAAAGCGCGCCGTGAGTCAGGCACACCCCCGCGGCGAGTAGGAGAAGGGCCTCCCGCGCGCACCGAGGTGTGTGGTTTTGATTGCGGGTTGGCAGGAAGAGGCAATCCTGCTATCATTCATCGGGTTGCTTCACGGCAACAGGTTTTTATCACGCACGCGCGGCTACTTCATACCGTGGTGCCCGGGCTTTGGTAGCACATGTCCGGGTTGGTTTTGGAGGATGACCCCGCGCGGAGGCAAACCACAGGAGGTTTAATATGGCTACCAAGATTAATATCCGCACCCTGCTCGAGGCCGGCTGCCACTTCGGTCACCAGACCCGTCGCTGGAACCCCAAGATGAAGCCGTTCATCTTCGGTGAGCGCAACGGCATCTACATCCTCGACCTCAAGCAGACCATCCTTGACGCCGACCAGGCCTACACCTTCGTCAAGAACGTTGCCAAGGGCGGCAACGTGCTGTTCGTCGGCACCAAGAAGCAGGCTCAGGAGGCCGTTAAGAACGCCGCTGAGCGCGCCAACATGCCTTACATCAACCAGCGTTGGCTCGGCGGCATGCTGACCAACTTCGTCACCATCCGCTCCCGCATCAACCGCATGGAGGAGCTCGAGGCCATGGTCGAGGACGGTCGCATGGCAGTGCTGCCCAAGAAGGAGCAGGCAGTGCTCGGCAAGGAGCTCGCTAAGCTCCAGACCAACCTCGGTGGCGCCCGCGACATGAAGGGTCTGCCCCAGGCTCTCTTCGTCATCGACACCAAGCGCGAGGAGAACGCCATCAAGGAGGCCCAGCGCCTGAACATCCCCGTCGTCGCCCTGATCGACACCAACTCCGATCCCGACGAGGTCGAGTACGGCATCCCCTGCAACGATGACGCCATCTCCGCAGTCACCCTTATGTGCGAGCTCATGGCCGACGCCTGCCTCGCTGGCTCCGGTAAGGAGCAGGTCTCCGAGGCCGAGATGGCCGCCGAGCCCAAGGCCGAGTAAATCAGTCCTATTTAAGTCTTTTTCATCTCTTTGAAAGGAACCACAATGGCCCAGATTACTGCCGCTATGGTCAAGCAGCTCCGCGAGATGACCGACTCCCCGATGATGGAGTGCAAGAAGGCTCTCGTCGAGGCTGACGGCGACATGGACGCCGCCGTCGACGTTCTGCGCAAGAACGGCCTCGCCAAGGCTGCCAAGAAGGCTGGCCGTGAGACCAACGAGGGCGCTGTCGCCGCGTTCGTCTCCGAGGATGGCAAGACCGGCGCTCTGCTCGAGCTCTCCTGCGAGACCGACTTCGTCGGCTCCAACGCCAAGTTCACCGGCTTTGCTTCTAAGGTCGCCGAGGTTGTCGCCACCACCGAGCCGGCTGACGTCGACGCGCTGCTCGAGAAGCCGATGGGCGAGGAGACCGTTTCCTCCGAGCTCACCGAGATGATTCACATCATGGGCGAGAACATGAAGATCTCCCGTTTCGCCGCCCGCAAGGCCGAGAATGGCGCTCTCGCTTCTTACATCCACATGGGTGGTAAGATCGGCGTCCTCGTCGAGTTCGCCTTCGAGAAGGCCGAGACCGCTCAGGCCGACTCCTTCAAGACCTTCGCTCACGACGTCGCCCTTCAGGTTGCCGCCGTCGCCCCGATCTGCGCTACCCGCGATCAGGTTCCGGCTGAGACCGTCGAGCACGAGAAGCAGATCTACATGGCTCAGGCTGCCGAGTCCGGCAAGCCCGAGGCTATCCAGGAGAAGATGGCTGTTGGCCGTCTGGAGAAGTTCTACAAGCAGTCCGTGCTCACCGAGCAGGAGTTCATCAAGGACAGCTCCCTCACCATCAAGAAGTATGCTGAGCAGGTCTCCAAGGAGCTCGGCGATACCATTACCGTCGTTGCCTTCGACCGCCTGGTCCGTGGCGAGTAAATAAGC
The DNA here is from genome assembly GCA_019414265.1 of Collinsella sp. Classification (GTDB taxonomy): domain Bacteria; phylum Actinomycetota; class Coriobacteriia; order Coriobacteriales; family Coriobacteriaceae; genus Collinsella. Next base: position 19,719 of record DXMJ01000005.1, read on the forward strand.
TCTTGTAGCTGGTAATGAGCAGGCTGTGGGTTTTACTCACAGCCTGCTTTTTCATGGCTCTTATCAGAGCCTTTGATATCATATTGAGAGTCTAATTAAAGGAGGATCGCTTTGTCCGACATCCGATATAAACGCGTGCTTCTGAAGCTTTCCGGCGAAGCACTGATGGGCGACGGCCAATATGGCATCGACCCCAAGATTACCGATCATCTTGCCAAGCAGGTCAAGGAGCTGCTCGCCGTTGGCCATGAGGTCGGCGTCGTTGTCGGCGGCGGCAACATTTTCCGCGGCATGGCCGGCGCTGCCGGTGGCATGGAGCGCGCCCAGGCCGACTACATGGGCATGCTGGCAACCGTTATGAACGCGCTTGCCCTGCAGGATGCCTTCGAGCACAACGATGTTCCCTGCCGTGTGATGAGCGCTATCCAGATGAACGAGATCTGCGAGCCCTATATTCGCCGTCGCGCCATCAACCACCTTTCCAAGGGCAACGTCGTTATTTTTGCCGCCGGTTCGGGCAATCCGTACTTTACGACCGACACCGCCGCGGCTCTTCGTGCCTGCGAGATCGGTGCCGAGATTCTGATTAAGGCCACCAAGGTTGACGGCATCTACGACAAGGATCCCGTCAAGTGCGCCGATGCCGTCCGTTTTGACAAGATTACCTATCACGAGGTTCTCGTCCGCGGTCTGCAGGTTATGGATTCTACGGCTACGGCACTGTGCCAGGATAACCGTATGCCGATTTTGGTCCTCAACATCGATGGCGAGGACACCGTCAAGCGCGCGCTTTCGGGTGAGCCCGTCGGCACGCTCGTCTATCAGGAGGATTAAGCATGGCAGAGAACATCACCGTCCACATGGACAAGTCGCTCGAGTCCCTCAAGCACAACTTCTCCAAGGTTCGCACGGGCCGCGCCAACGCTAACATTCTGTCCGACATATCGGTCGATTACTACGGTGTTCCCACGCCGGTTACCCAGGTTGCTGCCGTTAAGACCCCCGAGGCTCACATGCTGCTCATCGAGCCCTGGGACAAGGCGCTCGTCAACGCCATTGTGAAGGCCATCAGCGCTTCCGATCTGGGCATTACTCCCAACTCTGACGGTACCGTCGTACGCCTGCCGTTCCCGGCTCCCACCGAGGAGCGTCGTCGCGAGCTCGTCAAGGAGTGCCGCGAGTATGCCGAGCAGGCCAAGGTTTCCATCCGCAACATCCGTCGTGACTTTAACAACAAGCTCGAGCGCGACGAAGAGCTCACCGAGGACGATGTCCGTCGCGAGCAGGCCAAGGTCCAGAAGCATACCGATGAGTATGTTGCCAAGGTCGAGGAGCTTCTGAAGGAAAAAGAAGCCGAGGTCATGGAGATCTAAGGTGCAATACGACGAGAACAAACTGGTCGAGTACTTTGCCGACGCCCCTGCGGGCGTCGGTTTTTCCGACCTTGACCTCAATAAGATCCCGCATCATATTTCGTGCATCATGGACGGTAACGGTCGTTGGGCCACGGCGCGCGGTCTTGCCCGCACCGAGGGTCACAAAGCCGGTATCGTTTCCCTGCGCGAGATCATTACCGCATGCGTGCGCTTGGGTGTCGACGTCCTTTCGGCCTATGCGTTTTCCACCGAAAACTGGAATCGTCCGCAGCACGAGGTCAACGTTTTGATGCATTTGTTTGCCAAGACGTTTATCGATGAGCTGCCGCTGCTTAAGCGTGAAAACGTTCGCGTTGTCTTTTTGGGCGATATTTCCGCACTGCCTAAGAAGACCCGCGATGTCTTTGAGCGAGGTCTTGCCGAGTGTGCCGACCACACCGGCATGACGTTGGCGCTTGCCGTCAACTACGGCGCTCGTGCCGAGATCACCCGTGCTGCCCGTCAGATCGCGCTCGATGCCGCCGCCGGAAAGATTGATCCCGCCGCTATCGACGATGATATGGTTGCTTCGCACCTGTACACCGCTGGGCTGCCCGATCCGGAGCTTGTGATTCGAACCTCCGGCGAGCTTCGCCTTTCGAACTATCTGCTGTGGCAGGTTGCCTATTCCGAGTTTTATATCACCGATACCTATTGGCCCGACTTTGATCGTTGGGGTCTTGTCAACGCCATTTTGGCCTATCAGGGCCGCGACCGTAGGTTTGGTGGACTGAGCAAGACCGAGGAGGCTTAATCGTGTCCGATCGTCCCAAGGCGTCTGCTCCCAAGGCGCCTGCCGCCAAAAGCGGCGCGGCTGCGACTTCGTGGCTGGCCGGCTTTATTACCCGTGCCGCTGCAGGTATCGTCTACGCCGTTGTATTTATTCTCTGCCTGGTTTTGGGTATCGTTCCCACCGCCATCTTCGTCTCCGTCATGAGCGGCCTGTGCTGCTTTGAGTTTTTCCGCATGACGAAGCTCGATGGCAAGGTGGCCAACGAGCGCCTGGGTATCGCTGCCGCCGTGCTCTTTCCGCTCTCGGCGCTGGGCGACTCGCTGTTGTTGAATGCCCTGCTTTTTGCTCTGATGCTTGCGGTGGGCATTTGGTATGTCTGTTCGTCGCGTACCCGCATATCCGATGTAGCTGTGACGCTCATGGGTCCTATCTACACCGGTTTTATGCTGTCGGCCATCGTACTGCTGCGCGATGCCGTGCCCGGTTTTGCCGGTGCCCTGCTTTCGGTGGGCGTTTGCGCGTCTCTCTGGGTCTCCGATTCGTTTGCCTACATCGTGGGCAGCCGTATCGGCAAGCACAAGATGGTTCCCAAGATTTCTCCCAAAAAGAGCTGGGAGGGCTTTTTCGGCGGCATCTTGGGCTCGATTCTCATCTGGCTCATTTTGTGGGCAACGCATTTCTATAAGCTGAGCTTGCCCTATGCACTGCTGTGCGGCGTGGTCGTGTCCATCTTGGGCGTTATCGGCGACCTCATCGAGTCGCGCATCAAGCGCGGCGTGGGCGTCAAGGATTCCGGCAATCTGATTCCGGGCCATGGCGGCATGCTCGACCGTAGCGACTCGCTTATCTTTGGCTGCATTACCGCGCAGTTGCTTTTGATGATCGGAGGCGTGCTGTAATGGCTTTTCAGACGACGTGCGGCCCCGACGGGCGTCTGCGGGTTGCAATTTTGGGTTGTACGGGCTCTATCGGCACGCAGGCACTCGATGTATGCCGTCAGCATGTCGATCGACTGCAGGTGACGGCACTGTCCGTTAACTCCAGCACCTCGGAGCTCGTTGCGTTTGCCCGTGAGTTTTCGGTTCCGGCTGTTGCCGTGGCCGATGTTGCCCATGGTGCGGACGCTGTACTGCAGGAGTTGCCCGAGGGCACCGAGCTCGGTGTTGGTGCGCAGGCGGTTTGCGAGCTCGCACGTCGCGATGACGTCGACTGTGTCCTTGTTGCTATTGTGGGCGCTGCCGGGCTCGAAGCGAGCCATGCTGCCCTGACCTCGAACAAGCGTCTTGCACTTGCTAACAAAGAGTCCCTCGTTGTCGGCGGCGATCTGCTGATGCCGTTGGCGCAGCCGGGTCAGCTCATTCCGGTCGACTCTGAGCACTCCGCCATCTACCAGTGCTATCTGGGGGAGAATCCGCGCGAGGCCCACTGCATTTGGCTCACTTGTTCGGGCGGTCCGTTCTTTGGCCGTTCGCGCGAGGACCTCGACCACGTGACCCGCAATGACGCCTTGGCGCATCCCACGTGGGCCATGGGGGCAAAGATCACCATCGACTCCGCCACCCTTATGAACAAGGGCCTGGAGCGTATCGAGGCGATGCATCTGTTCGGTTGCGACCTCGACTTTATCAACGTGGTCGTTCAGCGTCAGTCCAAGATTCACTCTATGGTCGAGTTTGCCGACGGCTCCGTGATGGCACACCTTGGCGCCTCCGATATGCGCATTCCCATTCAGTTTGCCTTCTCGTATCCCGAGCGTTGGGATACTCCGGCGCCTCGAATCGATTTTCGTGAGTTGGGGCAGCTTACCTTCTACGCGGCCGATATGGAAACGTTCCGTTGCCTCGCGCTTGCCGAGCGTGCGGGCAAAACGGGCGGCACCATGCCGTGCGTGCTGAATGCCGCCAACGAAGTTGCCGTCGATGCCTTCCTGCACGATGCCTGCACCTTTACCGATATCGACCGTATCGTCGAGTCGTGCATGGATGCACACGATACGCAGGCGGTCGCATCCTTTGAGCAGCTTCGCGATATCGACTCGTGGGCTCGTGCCAAGGCCGCCGAGGTGCTTGCTGCAACCCGCTCTTAATCGTAAGGATTGCTTTTCGTTTTATGGATACTGTTCTGAGTGTTCTCTCCTCGGTCTTTTGGGGTCTTTTGATGCTATCCGTCCTCGTGTTTCTGCACGAGGGCGGCCACTTTTTAGCGGCTCGTGCGTGCGGTGTGCGCGTCACCGAGTTTTTCTTGGGCCTGCCGTGCCGCTTTGACATTCATCGTACGTCGCGTCGCATTGGTACCAAGTTTGGTGTGACGCCGCTGCTGCTGGGTGGTTATGCCGCTATCTGCGGTATGGACCCGACCGATGTCTCGTGCGCCGACCGTGTGCTTGCGGCGATCTATCGTCATGGTCGCGTTTCGGTTGCAGACCTTTCCGTCGAGCTGGAGCTCCCCGAGGAGGATGTTCTCGAGGCTTGTGTCTTGCTTTTGGGCTGGGGTTCCATTGCGCCTTGGTACGAGGAAGGGGAGAAGCCTTCACCTAGCTACTATCCGGTCAGGTACCAGACGCTGCCGCGCGACGCTGCAGGATATACCACTTTTGACGGCCGCAGGTTTGATCGAGAGCATGCAACTGCCGAGGGAGATGTGTGGGAGCCCCCGGTCGCCGCTTCGGAGTTTCTTGAGCAGGAGCGTTCACATACCTATCTGGGCCAAGGTTTTCTCAAACGTGCCTTTATGCTGCTCGCTGGCATTCTCGTCAATATTCTGACGGGCTTTTTGCTGCTTATGAGCATCTACTCTATCGCCGGCGTTTCGGTGCCGGTCGATAGCAACGTGATCGGTCAGGTCGAAGAAGGCTCGATAGCAGCCAATGCAGGTATCGAGGCCGGCGACGCAATTCTTTCGGTCGACGGCGTGTCCTGCTCTTCCTGGATGGACGTGTACGATGCGATCGGAGCGGCCGCCGGAAAGGACGATATCGCCATTGAGTATCAGCGCGACGGCAAGAAACTTTCGACCTCGGTTGCGCTCAAGAAGGACGAGCGTTTGGGCGTTTACGCCTCTACGCAGGTGGTCCATTTGGACCCTATCACCTCGGCGCGCCTGTCGTTCTCCTATGTTCAGCAGACTGCTGAGGGCGTGATGCGCCTGCTGCAGCCGCAGCATACGATGGAGATACTCGATCAGTCCTCCTCGATTGTGGGTATCAGCGTCATGTCTTCTCAGGCGGCGGCAGCCGGTCCCGCGACGTTCTTGACGTTTGCCGCGCTCATCTCGTTTTCGCTGGGCTTTATGAACCTGCTGCCCATTCCGCCGCTCGACGGGGGAAAGTTGATTATCGAGATTATCCAAAAGGTTGCCGGTCGCGAGCTGCCGCTGAAGGTGCAGACAATCGTCAGCTATGTCGGCATCGCGCTCTTTGCGCTGTTGTTTGTCTACATGCTTCGTTCCGACGTCCTTCGATTTATTTTGTAGGGGAGTGTTTGGATTGTCTTTGTCCCATCCTTTGCCGCGTGAGCTGACACGCCCCGTGTTTGTCGGTGACGTGCAGATAGGCGGCGGCGCTCCGGTGGTGGTTCAGTCCATGACCTGCACCGATACCGCCGACGCCCAGGCAACGCTTGCACAAGTTCATGCACTCGCTCAGGCGGGTTGCGATGTTGTGCGCGTGAGTGTGCCCACCGAGGCTGCGCTCGAGGGCTTTCGTACGATTTGTGCGGAGTCTCCGGTGCCGATCGTTGCCGATATCCACTTTAACCATAAGCTCGCCATTGGCGCCGTTAAGGCCGGTGCCGCCAAGCTCCGCATCAATCCCGGCAACATCGGTGATTGGGCCAAGGTCGATGCTGTGATCGATGCCGCGGGCGCCGCTGGGTGCGCGATTCGCATTGGCGTGAACGCTGGCTCGCTTGAGCAGGATATCGCCGAGCGCGATGACCTTACGCAGCCCGAAAAGCTCGTGATGTCGAGTGAGCGTTTCGTCAAGCATTTTGAGGATCGCGGTTTTACCAATATCGTGCTTTCCGCCAAGGCCCATAGCGTGTCCACGACGCTCGACACCTATCGCGCCCTGTCGCGCGAAATCCCCCATGTTCCGCTTCATTTGGGCGTTACGGAGGCCGGAACCAAGCTCCAGGGCACCATTAAGAGCTCTGTGGGCCTGGGTATTCTGCTTTCCGAGGGCATTGGCGACACCATGCGCGTCTCGCTTACGGCCGATCCGGTCGAGGAACCGCCGGTCGCCTGGGGTATTCTGCAGTCGCTTGGCCTTCGCCGCCGTGGCCCCGAGATCGTCTCGTGCCCCACGTGCGCTCGCTGCCAGGTCAACCTCATTCCTATCGCCGAGGAGGTCACCGAGCGGCTTAAGAACTACTCCGCGCCGCTTTCGATCGCCGTTATGGGATGCGCGGTCAATGGCCCCGGCGAGGCTTCTGACGCCGACTTGGGCGTTGCCTGCGGACGAGGTCAGGGCCTGCTCTTTTCGCACGGCCAGATCATTGGTAAAGTAGCTGAGGACCAAATTGTCGACGCGCTTATGGCCGAGGTCGACAAGCTAATTGAGGAGAAATAAATGACTCGAGCAATGTATATGTCTAAGCTGTATGCTCCGACGCTCAAAGAGGATCCGGCCGATGCCGAGCTTGCGAGCCATCGCCTGCTGCTGCGTGCCGGCATGATTCGCAAGGAGGCCGCCGGTCTCTATTCCTATCTGCCGCTCGCGTGGCGCTCGATTCGCAAAATCGAGAACATCGTGCGCGACGAGATGGACGCTGCCGGTGCCCAGGAGCTCATGATGCCCATCATGGTCGATGCCGAGCTGTGGCGTGAGTCCGGCCGTATCGATGCCTATGGTAAGGAGCTCGTGCGCTTTGATGACCGCCACGGCCGCGAGTTCGTGCTCGGCCCCACGCACGAGGAGACCGTGACCGCCTTGGTGCGCAATGAACTGCGTTCCTACAAGCAGCTGCCGGTGAATCTCTATCACATCCAGGATAAGTTCCGCGACGAGTTCCGTCCCCGCTTTGGCCTGATGCGCGGTCGCGAGTTCATCATGAAGGACGCCTACAGCTTCTCTGCCACGCAGGAGAGCCTGCAGGAGGAGTACGACAAGATGAAGCAGGCCTACGCCAATATCTGCGAGCGCTGCTACATCAAGGCCCTGCCCGTCGTCGCCGATTCCGGCGAGATCGGCGGTGACACCTCCGTCGAGTATATGGCGCTGGCCGAGGCCGGCGAGGCTTCGCTGGTCTACTGCGACGATTGCGGCTTTGCTGCCGATGACGAGGCGGCAAGCACTAAGGTTGTCGTGACCGAGGGTCCCGGCGACGGTACGCTTACCAAGGTCGAGACTCCGGGCATGGGCACCATCGAGGCCGTTGCCAAGTTCTTTGGGTTCCCCGAGAACGGCACGCGCAAGTCCCTGGCTCTCATCGACGCCGAGGGCAAGCCGGTTGTGGCCATCGTTCCGGGCGATCATGAGCTCAACGACTGCAAGGCCGAGCACGTCTTTGGCAAGGGCTATCGCATGATGACCGATGAGGAGCTCCAGACCTACGGTCTGCACAAGGGCTTTATCGGACCGGTTAACCTGCCCGAGGGCATCCGTCTGGTCTGCGACGAGAGCCTGCGCGAGTCCAAGCAGTGGGCCTGCGGTGCCAACGAGGTCGATTATCACCTTACCGGTGCCTGCCCTGAGCGCGACTTTACCGTCGACGACTGGGCCGACCTGGTTACCGTCGTTGCCGGCGATCCCTGCCCGCACTGCGGCAAGCCGCTCTCCGCTGCCCGCGGTATCGAGGTCTCTCAGGTATTCCAGCTGGGCACCAAGTACTCCGAGGCCATGGGTGCCACCTTTATGGACGAGGACGGCAAGGAGAAGCCGCTCATCATGGGCTGCTACGGCGTTGGCGTGTCTCGCTCGCTCGCTGCCGTTGTGGAGCAGCACAACGACGAGCACGGTATCGTCTGGCCGGTCTCCGTTGCCCCGTACGAGGTCGCGGTGATTCCGCTCGATCCCAAGAAGGAGGAGTGCGCTTCCGTTTGCGGGCAGATCGTCGAGGGTCTGTGCGCCGAGGGTATCGAGGTTGTCGTCGATGACCGTGATGAGCGTCCCGGCTTTAAGTTTGCCGACAACGACCTTATGGGTTTCCCATATCAGGTGATTCTGGGCAAGCGCGGTCTTAAGAACGGTACCGTTGAGCTTAAGGACCGTGCTACGGGCGAGCGCGAGGATGTGGCAATCGATGAGGTTGTCGCCAAGGTCGCCGAGCTTGTGAAGGCAGCACGCCGTTAATCGAGCCCGCTGCGTTGAGTGCGCTTACGAAGCGCCCCTGCGTCTCTCGAGGGAGAGGCGCAGGGCCGCTTTTGCGTCTAAGAATCTTTTATAGCTAAAAGAAAAACCCCACAGCCCAAATGAGCTGCGGGGTTTTCCTTTGTGCCTCCGATGCGAAATAAATCGCTCAGATACTACTGATAATCGACGACGTCGATCCAGTTCTTAAGGAACTCATCGTTCACGTTGCGCTTACGAGCGAGCTCGGAAGCGGCAACGATGCTCGTCCACTGACGCACGACCTGCATGGGCATGTCAGCGCGGTCGCAGTAGAGCTCCAGGTAGGCCTCGGCCTGGTCCTTGCTGTTGAGGGCAAAGAGCAGGTAGGTGGTGGCAACGTCAGCAGCAGGGGAGCCCTGGGTGGCGTGTGCCCAGTCGCACACATAGAGCTGGCCATCGTCGCCGACGATGACGTTGGAGGGGTTGAAGTCGCCGTGGCAAACCTTGAACTCCTTGGTCATGCCGTCCAGACGCTCCTGAAGGTTGTAGCGCGTGGTGGCATTGAGCTGATCGAGGCTGTCGATCATGCGGGCGAACTTGTCGCGCTGACGGTTGAGCAGCGGGGAGGTGTAGCCGTGGATCTCGATCTGGAGGTCGACGAACATCTCGAGGTACTCACCAAAGCGCTGGGGCTCGGCAGTCATCTTCTCGGCAAGGGTGGTGCCCGGAACCTTCTCGGTCACGAGAGCCCAGCCGTTGGCGTTCTCGAGCTGAGAAACCTCGAGAGCCTTGGGGCTGCGGATGCCGCACTCATTGATGCGGGCAAGATTCAAAGCCTCGTTGAACACGTCGGAGACGGGCTTGGTCTCGTTAAAGACCTTGACGATCTTGTCACCCAGGTCGTAAACGACCTTGTTGCCGCGACGGACGAGCTCGGTCTTGGAATCGGGGAGCAGCATGATTGCATCCTTTCAACGATGCGATAGAAGCAACGGCGGGGGCGTGCGTACACCCGTGCACCCCGCCGCAAATAACCGTGCTAAAAACTAGCAGACGGCGTAGTCCTGGGGCTCGCGGCCGTAGTAGGCGTCCAGGTAGAGCTCCTTGATCTCGCTCATGAGCGGGTAGCGCGGGTTAGCGCCGGTGCACTGGTCGTTGAATGCCTGCTCGGTCATCTCGTCGAGGGTGTCGAGGAAGTACTGCTCGTCAACACCGTAGTCGGCGATGGTCTTCTTGACACCGATGAAGTCCTTGAGCTCCTCGAGCTTCGTGATGAAGTTCTCGAAGACCTCCTTGTCGTCCTTGCCCTCGATGCCGCAGTACTTGGCCATCTCGGCGTAGTTGTGCAGCGCGTTGGGGTAAGGATACTGGGAGAAGGTACCCATCTTGACGGGAGCCTCGGCGGCGTTGTAGCGCATGACGCGGGTCAGGATGACGGCGTTTGCGAGGCCGTGGGGCAGGTGATGGAAAGCGCCGAGCTTGTGGGCCATGGAGTGGTTGAGGCCCAGGAAGGCGTTGGCGAAGGCCATACCGGCCATGCAGGAGGCGTTGTGCATCTCCTCGCGGGCATGCGGGTCCTTGGCACCGTTCGTGAAGCTGGAGGGCAGGTTCTCGAAGACGAGCTTAGCAGCGCGCTCGGAGAGGCCCTTGGTGTAGTCGGAAGCCATGATGGAGACGTAGGACTCGATGGCGTGGGTCATGACATCGATGCCGGAGGCAGCGGTCAGGCCGCGCGGGGCGGTCATGCAGTTGTCGGCGTCGACGATAGCCATGTTGGGGAGCAGCGCGTAGTCGGCGAGCGGCCACTTGATGCCGGTCTCCTTGTCGGTGATGATGGCGAACGGCGTGCACTCGGAGCCGGTACCCGAAGAGGTCGGGACGGCGACGAAGTAGGCCTTCTTGCCCATCTCGGGGAAGGTGAAGATACGCTTGCGGATGTCCATGAAGTCCATGGCCATGTCCTCAAACTTGCACTCGGGGTGCTCGTACATCATCCACATGATCTTGCCGGCGTCCATAGCGGAGCCACCGCCGACGGCGATGATGACGTCCGGCTCAAAGAGAGCCATCTGCTTGGCGCCGCGACGTGCGCACTGCAGCGACGGATCGGGCTCGACGTCGTAGAAGCAGTCGTGGGCGATGCCCATCTCGTCGAGCTTGGCCTCGATGGCGCGGGTGTTGCCATTCTTGAAGAGGAACTGGTCGGTGACGATGAAGGCGCGCTTCTTGCCCATGACGGTACCGAGCTCGTCGAGGGCGACGGGCGTGGAACCCTTCTTGAAGTAGACCTTCTCGGGAGCGCGGAACCACAGCATGTTCTCACGGCGCTCGGCCACAGTCTTAACGTTGATCAAGTGCTTCACCCCAACGTTCTCGGAGACGGAGTTGCCGCCCCAGGAGCCGCAGCCCAGGGTCAGAGACGGCTTCATGCCAAAGTTGTACAGGTCACCGATGCCGCCGTGCGAGGACGGGGTGTTGATGACGATACGGCAGGCCTTCATGACGTGCTCGAACAGGCTGATCTTCTCGGCCTGGGCGGGGTGCACGTACAGAGAGGCGGTGTGGCCCGGGCCACCGGCGAGCACCAGGTGCTCGGCCTTGTCGACGGCCTCCTGGAAGTCCTTGGCGTGGTACATGGCCAGGACCGGGGAGAGCTTCTCGTGGGAGAACTCCTCCTTGGCGGGGTCGGTGGAGGTGACCTCGGCGATCAGGATCTTGGTCTTGGCGGGAACCTCGATGCCGGCGAGCTCGGCGATCTTGGCGGCAGCCATGCCGGGGATGCGGTGGTCGAGAGCGCCGTTCTTGAACATGGCGGCACGCAGGGCCTCCATCTCGGCACCCTGCTTGACGAAGTAGCAGCCGCGCTTCTGGAACTCGGCCTTGACCTGGTCATAGATGGTGTCGATGACGGTCACGGACTGCTCGGAAGCGCAGATCATGCCGTTGTCGAAGGTCTTGGAGTGGATGATGGAGTTGACGGCGAGCAGCACGTCGGCGGTGTCGTCGATGACGACCGGGGTGTTACCGGCGCCAACGCCCAGGGCGGGCTTGCCCGAGGAGTAAGCGGCCTTGACCATGCCCGGGCCACCGGTGGCGAGGATGATGTCGACGTCGCGCATGACCATGTTGGTCAGCTCGATGGAGGGGACATCAACCCAGCCGATGATGCCCTCGGGGGCACCGGCCTTGACGGCGGCATCAAGCACGAGCTTGGCGGCGGCGATGGTGCACTTGGCGGCAGCCGGGTGCGGGGAGATGATGATGGCGTTGCGGGTCTTCAGGCTGATCAGCGTCTTGAAGATCGCGGTAGAAGTGGGGTTGGTCGTCGGGATGACGGCGCCCACGATGCCGATGGGCTCGGCGATCTTGGTGATGCCGTAAGCCTCGTCGCGCTCCAGGACACCACAGGTCTTGGTGTTCTTGTAAGCGTTGTAGATGTACTCTGCGGCGTAGTGGTTCTTGATGACCTTGTCCTCAAGAACGCCGCGGCCGGTCTCCTCGATGGCCATCTTCGCCAACGGGATACGAGCCTTGTTGGCAGCCATGGCGGCCTCATAGAAGATCTTGTCGACCTGCTCCTGCGTGTACGTAGCAAAAAGCGCCTGGGCCTCTCGCATCTGAGCGAGCTTAGCCTCAAGCGCCTCTACGTTGTCCACAATTGCGGGAGTAGTGTTTTCCGGTGACTTTTTCACCATTTGTGTCTCCTTGCGATCGGAGATTTACCCTACGTCTTGCATGATAGCAAGAAATTAATCGGCGAACGGTCAGATTCCTCTAAAAGGCACACTAAAACGCTTCAATATACTGAAGCGTTTTAACTAAACTATCCTATAGCATCGCCCCACTCATTGGGGACAGGCTTACATGAGTGCTTTCACTCATGTAAGCCTGTCCCCAATGAGTGCAAAAAGGCGCCCTCCGTAGGGGAGAGCGCCTTTGGTAAGTTCTATGTGAACGCGAGGTCTTTGACCCGGAGAGTCCGAGGTACTTGTTGGTAAGACCTTATTTAGGAGCGCGCAACCTTGCCGGACTTGAGGCAGGTGGAGCAAACGTTCATCTTGCGACGGTGACCATCGACGACGACGTAGACGCGCTGGATGTTGGGGCGGAACTTACGGTTGGTGACGCGGTGAGAGTGGCTGATGGAGCGACCGGCAACGGGGTGCTTACCGCAAACTTCGCAAACTTTGGACATAACTGACCCTCCTTGGGCGACAAACGAACATGTCGCGTTAACAAACAAGCCTGAACTATAGCACAGAAGCAGCTCCCTGTGCGTAATCTACACAGAGATATTTCTCTTTTGGCGATAGTGCCCACGCCACGGCCCTGGACGTAGATCCGATTTGCGTGCAGCAGAGGGGATTATGCCAGCTCGTGTGTGCGTTTTCAAGCTCGTCCCACAAATATATATAGGTTTATTGAGCATTGGGCTCCGTTTACGGATTGCTCTGTATTTATGCTCGCAATTAAGCTCGAGGTTGGCTACACTATCCCTTGACCATTAAAGGGGTACGAGATACCCACATGGAATTACATAGCTGCCAAAGAGCAGCCCTTCCTGTGGGTGTCTGGTCCGCTTTGAGCGGTCGGGCATCTATTTTTTTTGACTGTGTCAGCAGTCAAGACATGTGAGGAAGGAGATCGATGGGCACGACTTCCCCCAAGGCGGTCATCATGGACGAGACCGCCGTCAATCGAGCGATGACCCGCATCGCGCACGAGATTCTCGAGCGCAACGAGGGCTGTGAAGACCTCGCTCTGGTCGGCATCGTCACGCGCGGCGACCTTCTGGCAAAGAAGCTCGCCGAGGAGATCAAGGAGATCGAGGGCGTCGACGTTCCGCTCGGCAGCCTCGACATCAGCTTCTACCGCGATGACTACGCTACCAATTTCGCTCCCGCGATCCACGCCACCAACATTCCCTTTAGCGTCGACGGCAAGCGCGTCGTGCTGGTGGACGACATCCTGTATACGGGCCGTACCATTCGCGCCGCTCTCGACGCCGTCATGGACTTGGGCCGTCCGAGCCGTATTGAGCTGGCAGTCCTCGTTGACCGCGGCCACCGCGAGCTCCCCATCTCGCCGGACTTTGTCGGCAAGAACGTTCCCTCGTCGCATGAGGAGAACGTGCACCTATATATGAAGGAAGTCGACGGCCACACCGCCGTCGAGATTAACGACGTCGCGCCGGGTTCCCACGTGGGCTCCGCGCCGCTGGGAGGTGAGTAGTACCGTGGCGTTCAACCATAAGCACCTGATCGACATTACCGAGTACTCCGAAGAGGACATTAAGCTCATCCTCGAGACCGCCAAGGCGTTCTCCGAGGTCAACGAGCGTGCGATCAAGAAGGTCCCCACGCTCAAGGGCAAGACCATCGTCAACATGTTCAACGAGCCCTCGACGCGCACCCGCAGCTCCTTCGAGCTCGCCGAGAAGCGTCTTTCGGCCGACAGTCTTAACTTTGGCGGCTCCTCGACCTCCACGGTCAAGGGTGAGAGCCTCGTCGACACCGTCGAGACCCTCAACGCCTATAAGATCGACTGCATCGTCGTTCGCGATAAGCACGCCGGTGCTCCCTACATCGTCACGCAGAACTCGCCCGCAAGCGTCATCTGCGCCGGTGACGGCAAGCACAACCATCCCACGCAGGCCTTGCTCGACCTGTATACCATCTGGGAGCACAAGGGTGACTTCCACGGTTTGAAGGTCGCCGTCGTCGGCGATATCGCGCACTCCCGCGTCTGCGGCTCGCTGATCCCCGCCCTTAAGATCATGGGCTGCGAGACCTACGCCGTCGCCCCCGGCACGCTGCTGCCGCCGGCGCCCGAGGTTCTGGGTTGCGACCACGTGACGAGCGACCTCGATTCCGTCCTGCCCGAGCTGGACGTCGTCTACATGCTGCGCGTGCAGCAGGAGCGCCTCGAGGGTGCCCCGTTCCCCACGATTCGTGAGTACCACAAGCTCTTCGGCCTGACTAAGGACCGCGAGAAGCTCATGAAGCCCGATGCGATCATCTGCCACCCGGGCCCCATCAACCGCGGCGTCGAGTTCGACTCCTATATGGCCGACCACCCGCAACGCTCCGTCATCCTGGAGCAGGTCTACGCCGGTATCTGCGTGCGTATGGCTATCCTGTATCTGCTGCTTGGAGGTGCCGATAATGGCCTTGCTTCTTAAGAATGCCCACGTCGTCGACCCGTCCGTCGAGCTTGACGGTGTCGTTGACGTCCTGATTGACGGCGACAAGATCGCCGAGGTCGGCGAGAATCTCGCCGTCGAGGGAGCCGAGGTCCGCGACCTTTCCGGCAAGTACCTCGTCCCTGGCCTGGTGGATATGCACGTTCACCTTCGCGAGCCCGGCTACGAGGTCAAAGAGGACATCGAGAGCGGCACCCGCGCAGCTGCCAAGGGCGGCTTTACCGGCGTGTGCGCCATGCCCAACACCGATCCCGTTACCGATAACGGCACCGTCGTGGAGTTCGTCAAGTCCCGCGCTGCCGAGGTTGGTCACTGCCGCGTCTATCCGTCGGGCGCCATGACCCGCGGTCTTAAGGGCGAGGCTATGTCCGAGATGGGCGATATGGTCGCCCACGGCGCCGTCGCCTTTACCGACGACGGTCGCGGCGTGCAGGGCGCGGGCATGCTCCGTCGCTGCATGGACTACGGCAAGATGTTCGGCAAGGTCTTTATGAGCCACTGCCAGGACGAGGACCTGGTCGGCCACGGCCAGATCAACGAGGGCAAGGTCTCGACCCGTCTGGCTCTCGAGGGCTGGCCAGCTGCCGGCGAGGAGCTCCAGATCGCTCGCGACATCGAGATCGCCAAGCTGACCGGTGCCAAGCTGCACGTCCAGCACATCTCTACCGCCCATGGCCTGGAAATCGTGCGTGCCGGTAAGGCCGCTGGCGTTCAGGTTACCTGCGAGGCTACCCCGCACCACATGTTCCTGACCGAGAACGACCTGGACGAGACCTACAACACCTCGCTCAAGGTCAATCCGCCGCTGCGCACCGACGAGGACGCCGAGGCCATCCGTCAGGGTGTCATCGACGGTACCGTCGACGTTATCGTCACCGATCACGCTCCGCACACTCCGTGGGAGAAGGCCCGCGAGTTCGAGCTCGCACCCTTTGGCATGATCGGCCTCGAGACCTCGCTGTCGCTCGTGCTCACCGAGCTGGTCAACACGGGCAAGATGAGCGTGGGCCGCATGGTCGAGCTCATGGCCATCAAACCGCGTGAGATCCTGGGCCTCGACCAGGTTCAGGTCAAGGCGGGCTCCGTTGCTGACCTGACCGTGTTCGACCCCGCCGCAACCTGGACGGTTGGCGAGGGCGGTTACGAGTCGCGTGCCGAGAACTCCGGCTTCGCCGGTCGCACGCTTACCGGTCGTGCCACCGATGTGTTTGTCGGCGGCAAACAGACGCTTGCCGACGGCTGCATCTGCTAGCATAGCCTTATCGCTTTTGTGCGCGGCGCCCTTGCGGTGCCGCGCTTTCTATTCGTTTAGACCATGCAACCGCATGGGGGATTGGAGCGTCTATGCCCACACCTTCCACTGCACGCATGCACGACTTCGAGGTCGTCTCGAACCGGGAGATCGCCGACGGCATCTTCTCGCTCGTCATCTCGGCCCCCAAGCTTGCAAGTGCGCTCAAGCCCGGTCAGTTTGTGAACATCGCCGTGCCCGGCGATGCGTCCTCGCTGCTTCGCGTGCCTCTGAGCTACTACCGCGCCGACGCCGAGGCCGGCACCGTTGAGCTGTGGTACGCCGTCGTGGGCGACGATACCCGCCGTCTGTCGCAGATGGCTCCCGGTTCCACCTCTAATCTGTTGGGCCCCGGCGGCCGCGGCTGGCTCGTGCCCGAGGGCACCAGGAAGGCGCTGCTCGTCGCTGGCGGCATTGGCGTTCCGCCCGTGCTCTGCCTGGCTGGCATGCTTGCCGAGCAGGGCGTGGACGTTGACGTATGTCTGGGCTTTGGCACCGCGTCCAAGGCCGTGGGCGTCGATGAGTTCCGCGCGCTGGGAGCTACGGTCAACGTATGCACCGACGACGGCTCGTTGGGCACACACGGCTTCTGCACCGATCCTGCCGCCGAGCTGCTTGGCGAGGGCGGCTACGACTACGTGGCCAGCTGCGGTCCCGCCGTCATGATGAAGAAGGTCGCCGCCGCTGCCGCCGAGGCCGGCGCGTACTGCGAGGTGTCGCTCGAGCGCATGATGAGCTGCGGCTTTGGCGCCTGCAACACCTGCAATGTCGAGACGGTCGACGGTATGAAGGGCGCCTGCATGTGCGGCCCCGTGTTTGATGCTTCCAAGGTGGTGGTCTTCTAGTGGGTAACGTGAACATGGCCGTCGATTTCGGCGGCGTCAAGATGCAGAACCCCATCAACACCGCAGCCGGTACCTTCGGCTACGGATGGCAGTTCCAGAACTTCTTTGATGTCTCCCAACTGGGCGCCATCACCACCAAGGGCTGCGCTGCCGAGCCCTGGCCCGGCAACCCCGCGCCCCGCATGGCCGAGATCCCGGGCGGCATGATCAACTCCGTGGGCCTTCAGAACCCCGGCGTGGCTGCCTTTGCCCGTGAGTCCGGCCCGTGGCTCGAGCAGCTTTCCAAGGACGGTTGCCAGGTCATCTGCCAGGTCGCCGGCCACTCCGTTGACGAGTTTGTGCGCGCGCTCGAGATGTATGTCGAGCTGTGCCCCTGGGCTGCCGGCTACGAGATCAACGTGAGCTGCCCCAATATTGCCGCCGGTGGTGCCGCCATGGGCTCCTCGCCCGAGGGCGCCTCTGCCGTTATGGCTGCCTGCCGTAAGGTGACCGATAAGCCGTTGTTCGTCAAGATGGCTCCGGTCAACGTCGCCGAGATTGCGAAGGCTCTCGAAGCCGCCGGCGCCGACGGTCTTTCGGTCATTAACTCCATCCAGGGCATGGCCATCGACGTTCATACTCGCAAGTCCCGTGTGGCCAAGCCCAAGGGCGGCCTTTCGGGCCCGCTGTGCCACCACATCGCCGTTCGCATGGTCTGGGAGGTCGCTCAGGCCGTCGATATCCCCATCAACGGTGTCGGCGGCGTCATGACGGGCGAAGATGCGGCTGAGTTTATCCTGGCTGGCGCTACCTGCGTGTCTGTCGGCATGGCCAACTTTGTCGATCCGTGCGCTTCGCTCAAGATCGCGCACGAGCTCGAGGCCTGGGCAGAGTCCCAGGGCGTGAAGGACATCAACGAGCTGGTAGGTGCTTTCGAATGCTAGAGACCGATGCCCGCGACCGCGTTATCGTCGCCCTCGACTGCGACCGTGAGCGTGCGCTCGAGCTCGCCCACGAGCTTTCCGGTCATGCCGCTTGGCTTAAGGTCGGCATGACGCTCTATTACGCTGAGGGCCCCGAGATCGTCAAGACGTTCAAGGACCTGGGCTTTAAGGTCTTCCTCGACCTTAAGTTTCATGACATTCCGCATCAGGTGCGCGGTGCCGCCCGTTCGGCCTCGCTCGCCGGTGCCGACCTGCTCTCGGTCCATGGCCTGGGTTCGGGCGCTATGCTCGCTGCGTGCCGTGAGGGTGCCGAGGAGGCGCGCGAGGACCGCGCCAAGCTCGTCGCCATTACCGTGCTCACCAGCATGAACCAGGATGCGCTGACCCAGATCGGCGTTGAGTCGCCCGTGGCCGAGGAGGCCGCCCGCCTGGCAAAGCTTGCCCAGGCCAACGGCATCGACGGCATCGTGTGCTCGCCGATGGAGGCCCATGACATGCGCGAGCTGCTCGGCCCCGACGCGCTGATCGTGACTCCGGGCGTGCGTCCGGTGGGTGCCGCCCTTGGTGACCAGTCCCGCGTGGCGACGCCCTCCCAGGCTATCGAGCGCGGTGCGAGCCACATCGTGGTGGGCCGACCCATCACCGGTGCCGACGACCCGGTTGCCGCATTTGACGCTATCGTTGCCGAGCTGGTCGAAAACGTCGCCTAAAAGATTCCCTCAAGTCACCACTTTTGGGTCTCTTTAGCACAAATTAGCCCCTGTGCCTGCGAAAACTTTCCCATCCTTTGTGTGGAATCGCAGGTCAGGGGCTTAACTTTGACCTCCATATATTGCACTTTTCGCAGGTATCGTCTAACCTATGGAGCCGTCGATTGGGCATTTAGTGCGTTTGACGTGCTAAAATGCCAATTATTGCATCAGATATAACCCAACTATTTGGAGGTTCGAATGGCACTCCCTCAGCTTACCGACGAGCAGCGCAAGCAGGCTCTTGAGAAGGCTGCCGCCGCACGTCACGCCCGCGCTGAGCTTCGCGAGCAGATCAAGAAGGGCGAGAAGTCCCTCGAGTCCGTGCTCAACTCCGATGACCCCATCGCTTCCCGCATGAAGGTTTCCACCCTCATCGAGTCTCTCCCCGGTTATGGCAAGGCCAAGGCCGCCAAGATCATGGAGGAGCTCGGCATCTCCGCTACCCGTCGCGTCCAGGGCCTCGGCGTCCGTCAGCGCGAGCAGCTCCTCGAGCAGCTGACCAAATAAGTGAGCGCTCAGGATTCAAAGCTCTTTGTGATTTCTGGACCGTCAGGTGCAGGCAAGGGCACGCTCGTCACTCGTGTGCGCGAGCGTCGCTCGAACCTGGGCCTGACGGTTTCGGCTACCACGCGAGCACCACGCAAAGGTGAGGTCGACGGCGTCAACTACTTTTTCCTGACGCGCGAGGAGTTCGACCGCCGCGTGGCAAACGGTGAGTTTGTTGAGTGGGCTGAGGTCCACGGCAACTGCTACGGCACGTTGGTGAGTGAGGTCACATCCAAGCTCGCCTCTGGCTCCTCTCTGATCTTGGAGATCGATGTTCAGGGTGCCCTGCAGGTCAAGGAGCGTTTCCCCGAGGCCGTGTTGATCTTTATCAAGCCGCCTTCGCTCGAGGTGCTTCGCGATCGCCTGGTCGGTCGCGGTACCGAGACGCCCGAGACGATCGAGCTGCGTATGGCAAACGCCGCCGATGAACTTGCCCTTGCCGACCGCTACGACGACGTCGTGGTGAATGACGATCTCGACCGCGCGACCGATGAGCTCGTTCGCGTTCTCGATATGCATGAAAGGATCTGAGGTCCGTGTCCGTTGTAAAGCCTTGCATTGACGATCTTCTGGAGAAGACCGATCACAACCGCTTCCTGCTCGCCTCGCTTGCCTCCAAGCGCGCCTGCGACATTAACAGCATGCTGCGTGGCCAGCACAACCGCGTGCTTGCCGTCCAGGATGTCGACGACATCACCATTGCGCTTTCCGGCGCCGATACCATCTCGATGGCTATGGACGAGATTGTCGACGGCGACATCTCCTACGACGAGGCCCGTTACGAGAAGGCGCTCGGCCACAAGGTTGCTGAAGCCTAAATGGCAGCCCGCGTCTGCCTGGTCCACTATCACGAGGTTGGACTGAAGGGCAAGAACCGCGCACATTTTGAGCATATCCTCATGGATAACATCAAGGCGGCCTTGGCCGCCTTTTCCGTGAATGCCGTGTCTCGAATTTCCGGTTATATCCTCGTGACCTTTAACGAGCATCAGGCCGACGAGGCGGCGCGCGTCATTCGCACCGTCCCCGGCGTTGCTCGCGTGTCCCTGGCATATCACACGAACCGCGACCCGCAGGAGTACTGCGCCGCCGCCGTGAAGGCGCTGCGCGAATTTGGTCCCTTCGAGTCGTTTAAGGTGCATGCCAAGCGCTCTAACACCGACTATGAGCTCACCTCGATTGATATCAATCGACAGGTTGGCGAGGTACTGTGCGAGGCGTTTCCCGATAAAAAGGTCCAGATGCACGATCCCGACGCGATGGTGCACGTGCTCGTGGTACAGGGTAGCGTCTACGTTTATGCGCGCTCTGAGCGCGGCGTGGGCGGTCTGCCGGTGGGTTCTGCCGGCAAGGTCGTGACGCTGCTTTCCTCGGGCATCGATTCTCCGGTGGCGACCTGGATGCTCGCGCGCCGCGGCGCGGTGTGCGTGCCGGTACATTTTTCCGGCCGTCCGCAGACGCCCGATACGAGCGAGTATTTGGTGCAGGACATCATCCGTGCGCTTGAGCCGGGTGTCCAGATCGGTCGCCTGTACGTAGTCCCGTTTGGCGACTGCCAGCGCGAGATTTCGGTCACCTGCCCCAGCAACCTGCGCGTGATCATGTACCGTCGCATCATGTATTCGGTTGCCGAGCGCATAGCGCATATCGAGGGCGCCAAGGCTATCGTGACCGGCGAATCGCTCGGTCAGGTTGCCTCCCAGACGCTCGAGAACATCATGGCCGTCAACGAGGCCGTCAAGATTCCCGTGTTTCGCCCGCTGATTGGTTCGGACAAGCAGGAGATCATCGCGCGTGCCGAGGAAATCGGTACCTTCGATATCTCGACCGAGGCGGCTCCCGATTGCTGCACGCTTTTTATGCCGCGCCGCCCCGAGACGCACGCCAAACTCGATGCCGTGCATGAGGCGTGGGAGCTGTTCGATCACGAGGAGATGATTGAGCGTTTGCTCAAACAGACCGAGTACATCGACTTCGAGAGCAACACGTATAAGGCCCCTAAGACCTTAAAACGCAAACATTCCGAGCTCGCTCCACGTGAGATTTACCAAGATCACGAATAATGTTGTGTATAGACCGGCGGTGCATTTGCATCGTCGGTCTTTTTGTATCTGGGCTTTTGGCGATAAACGGTTCATTTGTCGACGTGTACCTGAATACATGGACATTTTTTCGCAAGGTTTTGGTCAGCTTTTGGTTTGACCGCGATAACTGGTGTGGTCGTGCGGAGGCTACGGCGCTCGTTTCCTGACACGATGGTGTTGGGAGGTGTTTGCTATGGCGCAGCGCGAGCAACACGAACGGGTTAAACGGATGGACCGCTGGGCAGAAAAGCTGCTCGGCCATAAGGCGATGGTCGTGGCGATCCTGGTTGTCATTGCCGCCGCGAGCGGCTTGGCGATGGCAGGTTTTGGTGGTCACTCCAGCGACGTATCGTTTGAGCGTAGTGATGAGGCGAGCGCCTCGGATGTGCGCGGGGCCGGGGATGCCTCTCCTGACGATGCCGATGAGCCGTCTGCCAAGAGCTCCTCTGCTGCCGAGGTGTACGTCGATCTTGATGGCGCCGTTGTGAAGCCTGGCGTGTACCGGCTTAAAGATGGAGCACGGGTGTCCCAGGCGATTGATGCCGCCGGAGGGCTTACGGCCGAGGCGGATGTGACGGGTCTTAACCGTGCGTCCAAGATCACCGATGGTCAAAAGATCTATGTGCCGACGGTAGGGGAGCAACAAACGGCTGCGGCCGTCGGCGGCGCCGAAAGCAGCGCTTCCACGACCCCTGGTACAGGGTCTTCGTCGGGTCTTGTGAATATCAATACGGCAAGTGCGGCGGAGCTGCAGACGCTTTCGGGCATCGGGCCTTCTATGGCCCAGGCAATTATCGACGAACGGACGCAAAACGGGGCCTTTGCCTCGGTCGATGACCTTATGCGCGTATCGGGGATCGGTGAGAAGAAACTCGCCATAATTAAAGATTGCATCTGCGTATGAGTGCGACCGAGCGCGAGCATGTGATGCCACCGCGCCCATTGATGCCGTGGACGATAGCCCTTTGTGCCGGCTTGTGTGCGAGCTGTGGGTTAGTGCTTAACATGGCGGCCGATGCGCTGCTGGGAGAGCGGGCGGCGCCCGTCACATTGCTTATGGCCATTCCCGTTGCGGCAGCAGGGTGCATTGTATTGGCTCGGTCCTGCATGCGCCTTGTGCGGTGGAGGCGATGGCTGTATGCCGCGGCCCTCGGCCTCGTGGCGGGAGCGGTAGTGTCCGCGGGTTGGGCGATAGGGGCGCTGCGCGCTTCGAGGGCGTTGGATAATCGGGCTGCGAGCAGTCTCGAGTTTGTTGTGTGTGGCGACCCGTCCATCAATGACGGTGCGTACTCCTATACCTGTGATGCGTATGCGGGCGAAAAGCGTTTGGGTCAGGTACGGCTGTCGTGTGATCGTGAGCTTGGCGCCGGTTCGCATGTACGTGCTATCGGTCGAATTTCGCGCTTTGAGAATGATGCGTATGGGCGCTCACGCGTGCTTCGGGGCGAGCTTCGAAAGGTTAAAGTCGTCCGGTTGGTATCGATCGACGAGGGCCCTCCAGGCCCGTTGTCTTGGCTTCGAAACGAGCTCCTTGCCGTTATCGCGCCCGCGACCGATCCAGCGCGCTCGCTCATTGCCGGCGTTGTCTGCGGACGCTCGGCCGAGCTGCGTGCCCAGCCGGCGGGCGATTGGTTTTCGGTAACGGGCACCGCACATCTCATCGCCGTCTCGGGCAGCCATCTTGCCATCGTCGGGTTTGTGATTGAGAGCGCCCTGCAAAAGACGCGCCTCTCTCGTGGGCTGCAGCGGGGGTTGCTGGTGCTGGCCCTTGCTGCCTATGCCGTCTTTACGGGCGCCTCGCCCTCGGCCGTGCGCGCGTGCTGTATGGTGGCGGCGACGCTTGTCGCCAACGGCGCCGGACGTCGTCGGCATGGCCTCTCGGCTCTGTTTGTCACCATGGCAATCTTTGTGTTGCTGCGCCCGACGGTATTGTTCGAGATGGGTTTTCAACTATCGTGCGCCAGTGTTTTTGCCATCCTTTGTTTTTGCCCCTACGCTACCTACGCCTTGTGCGAGCTGAGCGTGCCATCGGGGGTTGCCGGTATTTTGTCCGTCACGATGTGCTCACAACTCGCGACACTTCCTGTAACCATTCCCGCATTCGGGACGTTTTCGCTCATTGCCCCGCTTGCAAATGCCGTGATCGGTCCGGTGATAAGCGTACTGCTTGCTATATCGGTTGTGCTGGTGCCCTGCTCGCTTGTGCCGCTGTTGCGTCACGGGGCGCTCGTGGGGCCCATGATTGTCGCTCGCTGCGCCCTGTTCTTTGAGCAGCTCTTTGCTGCCGTTCCGGGCGCATCCGTAAGCGTGCCGCCCGATACGCCCCTGGTATACGTAGTGCCGTTTGTGCTGGCGGTCGTCTTGGTCTGGTGGCCACGTCCCCGCGCACGGAGCATGGCAGTGGGGCTGCTGTGTTTGATTCTTGCAGCGGGTGTTCCGTATGTCTATTGGGATCGATGTGCGCCGCCTTCTGTGACGGTCCTCGATGTTGGTCAGGCCGATGCGATTCTTATCCGCCAAGGTGGGACCGTGGCACTCGTGGACTGTGGACTCGATGAGCGCGTGGTGTCGGCGTTGGTTCGCAATAACGTTCACCATATCGACGCCGTCTTCGTGACGCATTGGGATGAAGACCATTGGGGTGGTCTTCCCGATGTGCTCGATCAGTTTTCGGTTGGAACCATTGCGGTCGCGGCTAATGCGCTGGAGGATGCGCCTGCTGAGGTTCTAAATCGCCCGGGCGTAACGTATATGCAGGTGGCTCGCGGGGACACGATCGATATCGGCACATTTCGGGCTCGTGTGATGTGGCCGTTTGACACGGTGGATGGTGAGGGCAATGAAGACTCGCTTGTCTTGCTGCTCAGTTATGCCCAAGGAGGCCAGAGTCTCCGCTTGCTGCTCACCGGTGATGCCGAGCTCGATCAGGAACGCGAGTTTGTACAGGAGGTGGGGGATATCGATGTGCTCAAGTTGGGACATCACGGCTCAAAGGTTTCTGTCGACTTAGACCTGCTGGGCACGCTTAAGCCCGAGCTCTCTATCGCGAGTGCGGGCGAGGGCAACCGCTACGGTCATCCATCCGATGCCTGCACCGATGCCGTTCGCGATGCGGGCGGCGCGTTCGCATGCACCATCGAACAGGGAGACATCACTGTCTCGCCGACTGCAACCGGTTTTGCCATGCGATGTCAGCGACCGTGATGCTGCCGTTGGCGCGGGATCAACCCGTGGGCTAGAATGGCACGGTACGAACACGAGAGCCCGCGGGAGGGGAGCGCGATGTCCGAAACCGGTCTGTTGCCGGCATATCTGATCGTCGGTACCGACGGAGTCAAACGCGACCACGCTGTCTCGCGTATGAAGGCGCGTCTGGAAAAGACGGGCATGGTCGAGTTCAACCTCGACGAGCGCGATATGACCAAGGACCCTGATATCGAGTCGATTATCGGATCGCTCAACACTTTTCCTATGGGCAGTGAGTTTCGCCTGGTAATCCTTGACGGCTGCTCAAAACTCGCCAAAGCGATCTCCGAGCCGCTTGTTGAGTATCTGGCGAGTCCCAGCCCCACGACGGTCTGTCTCGTCATAGCCGATTCACTCGCCAAGAACACACGCCTGTACAAGGCGATCGCCAAGATTGACAAGAAGGCCGTGATCGACTGTTCGGGCACCAAGCGCTGGGAGCTCCCACGCCGCGTGCAGCAGATGGCGACGCAGCACGGAAAGTCCATTTCGACGGCGGCCGCCGAGGAGCTCGTTTCGCGCTCGGGCGAGAACACCCGCATGCTCGATAACGACTTGGCCAAGCTTGCCCAGATGGTCGAGGCGCCGCAAATTGAGCTTGCCGATGTGGAGCGCTGGATCGTGCGCACGGCCGAAGTTCAGCCCTGGGACTTTCTCAATGCGGTCTCAGCCCGTGACATGCGCCGCTCGCTTGAGCTTTTCAATCTACTGCCCGCCAAGAGCTATGTGTGGACCTACACGCTGCTGTGCGGACGCATCCGCGAACTTATTGTCGCCAAGGCGCTCGACTCTCGTGGACAGGGTCGCGAGCTCGCCGCGACGCTCAAGCTTCAGGCCTGGCAGGTTAAGAATCACCTGACCTGGGCGCGGCGTTTTTCTATGGCGGAGCTTGTCGGTGCGCTCGAGGGCGCGGTCGATGTGGAGCTCGCGCTGAAGGGCTCGGCCGATTCTGAGACCGCGCTTTTGCTCTGGATTACGAACATCTTGAGAAAATCGTGATGATACCTGCCTATTTGACAAATTCGTTCTATCCCTTTGAGGGGGAGCGTGCTATAGTAGGCGCTTGCATGACCTCACCGTGTCTCAGAGGTGTCATACATTTTTTGCAAGGAACTCGAAAGGAACTCCAGAAGTGGCAAACATCAAGTCTCAGAAGAAGCGTATCCGCACCAATGAGGCAGCTCGCATGCGTAACAAGGCTGTCAAGTCCGAACTCAAGACGCTGACCAAGCACGTCCAGTCCGCCGTCGCCGAGGGCGACGCCGAGAAGGCCCAGGCTGCCCTCAAGACCGTCACCAAGCGTCTCGACATGGCTGCCGCCAAGCATGTTATCCACAAGAACCAGGCTTCCAACCGCAAGTCCGGTCTTGCCAAGCTCGTGAACAGCATCAACGCCTAAGTTGTAAATTTCACACCACACAGATTACGCGCATAAATGGAGCCTGTTTTATGGAACAGGCTCCATTTTTTGTACCGCTCGGGTAAGATAGTCTGCATGAATACTTCAATTGACATTTCCCACATCCGCAACTTCTCGATTGTTGCGCATATCGACCATGGCAAGTCCACGATCAGTGACCGCATCCTCGAGCTCACCCATACCGTCGACGAGCGTGACATGGAGTCGCAGCTGCTCGACACCATGGATATCGAGCGCGAGCGCGGCATCACGATCAAGTCTAATGCCGTTCGCGTTTCCTATGACGCCGACGATGGTGAGACGTATCAGTTCAACCTGATCGATACGCCGGGCCACGTGGACTTTACCTACGAGGTCTCGCGTTCGCTGGCCGCCTGCGAGGGCGCAGTGCTCGTCGTCGACGCCACGCAGGGCGTCGAGGCCCAGACCGTCTCCAACGCGACGCTCGCCATGAACGCCAACCTGGATATCGTGCCCGCCATCAATAAGATCGACCTGCCGTCGGCGCACCCCGATGAGGTCAAGACCGAGATCGAGGATGACCTGGCGATTCCCGCCGACGATGCCGTATGCGTATCGGGCAAGACCGGCGAGGGTATCCACGACCTGCTGGAGTCCATCGTCTTTTTGATCTCACCGCCCAAGGGCGATGCAAACGCGCCGCTCAAGGCGCTCATCCTGGACTCGTATTTCGATGAGTACCGCGGCGTCGTTGCCACGGTCCGTGTCTTTGACGGCTCCATCAAGAAGGGCGATACCCTGCGAATGATGCAGGCCAAGGGCGACTTTTTGGTCGATGGCGTGGGCGTCAAGCGTCCCGCCGAGACCCCGGTCGATGCGCTGACGGTCGGCGAGGTGGGCTACGTGGTCACGGGCCTGAAGGATCCCGAGGCCGTACGCGTGGGCGATACCCTCACGTGGGCGTCGAATCCCTGCCCCGAGCCACTTCCCGGCTATCGCGAGGCCAAGCCCATGGTCTACACAGGCCTGTTCCCCATCGATAACAAGGATTACGAGAACCTGCGTGACGCTCTCGATAAGCTGCATGTCAACGACCCGTCGTTGGTGTGGGAACCCGAGACCTCGGTGGCGCTCGGCTTTGGCTTCCGCGTGGGCTTCTTGGGCCTGTTGCATATGGAGGTCGTCAAGGAGCGCTTGGAGCGCGAGTTCAACCTGGACCTGATTGCCACGAGCCCTTCGGTGGATTATCACGTCTACAAGACTGACGGCGAGATGATTGATGTTCGCAGCCCGCAGGATCTGCCCGAGGCTACGCGCATCGAGCGCATCGAGGAGCCTTACCTCAAGGCCAAGATTATCTGCCCGCCCGAGTATACGGGTGCCGTCATGCAGCTCGCTATCGAGCACCGCGGCATTACGACCGACATGATCCATCTCACGAGCAAATCGGTCGAGATGCGCTTTGACATGCCACTCGCCGAGCTCATCCTGGACTTCTTTGACCAGCTCAAGAGTCGCACCAAGGGCTATGCCTCGCTCGACTATGAGTTCAACGAGTATCGTCCCTCCGAGCTCGTCAAGCTCGATATCCTGCTTTCGGGCGATGAGGTGGACGCGCTTTCGTTTATCGTGCACAAGGACAAGGCCTATGGCCTGGCCCGCGGGCTGTGCGACAAACTCAAGGAAATCATTCCACGCCAGCTGTTCGAGGTGCCCATCCAGGGCGCTATCGGCAACAAGATCATCGCCCGCTCCACCGTTAAGGCACGCCGCAAGGACGTGCTTGCCAAGTGCTACGGCGGCGATATCTCGCGTAAGCGCAAGCTGCTCGAGAAGCAGAAAGAGGGTAAGAAGCGCATGAAGGCCATCGGTTCGGTCGAGGTCCCGCAGGAGGCCTTTATGGCGATCCTCAAGGTGGACGAGTAGGTCCCATGGCGCTTTCTGAATACAGCAAGCGGCTGCTGGGCGCCTATGCCGAGCAGCCGTTCCTTATGGCTCCCATGGCGGGCGTAACCGACCCCGCCTATCGCATCATGTGTCGCCGCCGCGGTGCCAACCTTGCCTACAGCGAGATGGTGAGCGTTGCGGGCCTTGCCTATGCCAGCAACAAGACGTGGCGCCTGGTGTTGCCGGCCGACGAGGAGCAGCAGATCTGCGTGCAGCTCTTTGGTTCCAAGCCCGATCAGTTTGCGGGTGCTGTCGCTGCCGTCGAGGAGCGTGTGGGCGATCGCCTGTCGCTCATTGATATCAACATGGCCTGCCCGGCTCGCAAGGTCGTCACCAAGGGCGAGGGCTCGGCGCTTATGCGCACGCCCGATCTGGCAGAGAAGATCGTTGAGGCAGCGGTGGGCGCGGCGCACGTGCCCGTGACCGTAAAAATCCGCAAGGGCTTTTACGCCGAAGACCGCAATGCCGCGACGTTTGCCCAGATGCTCGAGGGGGCAGGGGCCGCTGCGGTGGCGGTACATGGTCGCTGTGCCACGCAGCTCTATACGGGCCAGGCCGATTGGTCGGTCGTCGATGAGGTGGCCGACGCCGTCGAGATTCCCGTTATCGGTTCGGGCGACGTGTTCTGCGCCGAGGATGCCGCGGAGCATCTGCGCAACTCCGGCGCCAGCGCCGTGTTCATCGCGCGCGGTATCTATGGCAATCCCTGGGTGTTCGGCGATGCCCGCGCCCTTGCGCTCGATGGCACGCCGGTACCGGTACGTAGCTCGGTCGAGCGCCTGGATGCCCTGCGCGAGCACCTGACGCTCACGCACGAGCTGTTGCCGCTCATGTCGCGTGCCCGTACGTACGCAAGCTGGTATCTAAAGGGGATGCCTCATGCTGCGGCCTGGCGCGCCCAAGTGGTGCGTTGCTCCACATACGAGGAGTTCATGGCATTGGTCGATGATATCGAGCGCGATGTGGTGGCCTGCGAGGCCGCACTTGCCGCCGGCGAGTCGGTGCCCGCTCATCCGCTGGAGGCCTAACGGTGGCCGTTACCGCGCTGTACGTGCATGTTCCGTTTTGCGCCCAAAAGTGCCGGTACTGCGACTTTGACTCGCGCAGTTTTGCTCCGTGCGACCTGAGCGCTGCGCTCGATGCCTATTTTGAGCAGTTGTATGCGCGCCTTGATGCCTTTGGAGACGTCGGGGCGCTTGCGCAGATCCGTACCGTCTATGTTGGCGGCGGCACGCCGTCGCTGGCGGGGGAGCGCCTGGTAGAACTCGCCCGGCGTATCTCTGCGTGCTGCAAGCCAGTTGAGTTTACCTGCGAAGCCAATCCTGAGTCGTTGACTTCGCAGCTTGCTGCGGCGCTTGCCGGGGTGGGCGTCACGCGCATTTCTCTGGGAGTTCAGACCCTCGACAACGCCGAGCTTGCCGCGATTGGCCGCATCCACGATTCGCACCGCGCCCTTGCAGCCATCGCCGCGGTGAGGGACGCTGGGCTCGATGTGTCCTGCGACCTGATGTGCGGACTTCCCGGGCAGACCGCCGTAAGCTGGCAGCGCACGCTCGATGGCGTGTTGGCGGCGGCGCCGCATCACGTGTCGGTTTACCCGCTCACGCTCGAGGAGGGCACGCCGCTTTACCGCATGGCGTGTCACGACGAGTCGCTTGAGCCCGACGAGGATTTTCAGGCTGCGTGCATGGATGCGGCGCGTGAGTGCCTGGGTGCGGCCGGCTATCACCCGTATGAGGTGGCAAGCTACGCGCTCGACGGCCATGAGTGCGCCCACAACATTGCCTATTGGACCGGACAGGGCTATCTGGGCTTGGGCCGCTCTGCCGCCGGTATGCTCGATGCCGAGGATTTCGATCGCTTGGCCGGGCTGTTTCCCGACGTGCCTGCTCGCGGCGATGCGTATCGCGTGCGCTTGGTGCAACGTGACGATGATGCGACGGCGTTTGATGCCGAGTATCTGTCGCAGCGCGAGGCTGCGGCCGAGGATCTGATGCTCGCCTGCCGCATGACGCGTGGCATTGGGCCCGACCTGTTGGTTCGCTCGGCAAGCGTGATCGCTGCAGATGAGTTGGCGGCGGCCTGTGACCGTGCTCTCGAGTTGGGCCTTGCCACCTGGGTGCCCGATCATGTTGAAGGACATGCTGGGAGCGTCACCTTAAAAGACGTTATCGCAGGTCGCATCCGTGCCCGCTTAGCGCCCACCCACTTGGGCTGGCTCGATGGAAATGTGCTGTTCGAGCTGTTTTGGGGTCTAGCTTAGGCCGCTCGGGTAGAATTACCGCAATATATACGCTGCTGTGAGCAGGAGGTTGCCGCGCATGGCGACGATGAACGAAAAAGATTACTACGAGATTTTGGGTGTCTCCAAGGACGCCACCTCGCGTGATATACAGAAGGCCTTCCAGCAAAAGGCACGTAAGCTCCATCCTGACGTCAACAAAGAGCCGGATGCCGAGGAAAAGTTCAAAGAGGTTTCCGAGGCCTACGCTGTGCTTTCGGATGAGCAGAAGCGTGCGCGCTATGACGCCATGCGTTCGGGTAATCCCTTCGCCGGCGCTCCCACGGCTTCGCCCTATGGCGGCGGCTACGCCGGCAGCGCAGGCTATGGTAATCCCTTTGAGGGCGGCTTTCCCTTTGGTGGCGCCTGGGGCCAGCCCCGTCGCGGCCAGGCGGCCTACAACCCCGAGAGTGGCGCCAACGTGGTCGTCGATATCAAGCTCGACGCCAAGGAGGCCAAGGGCGGTGCCCGCAAGACCGTCCGCTATACGCGCTTCGATACCTGTGGTCACTGCGGAGGCTCGGGATCTGTTTCGTCCGAGCATGCACATACCTGTCCGAGCTGCGGCGGTCGCGGCCACATCGACGTCGACCTGTCCTTCCTGTTCGGTGCCGGCACGTTTCAGTCTGTCTGCCCCGAGTGCGGCGGTTCCGGTAAGGTCGTCGCCGACCCCTGCCC
>DXMJ01000005.1:50320-66013 GCA_019414265.1 Collinsella sp.
CCCCGATTGCGGCGGCAGCGGCCGTGTCCGTGTGACCTCCGAGCAGACGATTGAGTTTCCCGCCGGCACGCACGATGGTGACGAGGTTCGCATTAGTGGCATGGGTCACGCCGGCACCAACGGTGCCTCGGGTGGCGATCTGGTCGGCCGCGCCCATGTCGAGGCCGAGCGCCTGGAAGGCAAGGCCCGTACAGGTTTTTACCTGATGGGCATCGTGGCGCCGTTTTTGGTGCTGTCGGCCATCTCGGGCGTGTTCTCGGCCTTTGCCATAATGTGCTTTATTCCGTTTGCCATGGGCCTGTTTATGGTGGTCTCGGACGGCGTGCTGCACCGCAGCCTGCTGTGGTGGAAGCGCGGCGCGATGCAGTTTGCCAACGGTTTTGCCAACGGATTTATGTTTGCGCTCGTGTCGGTTTGGTTTGCGAGTTGCTCGCAACGTGCCATGCTTTCGCCCTACGCAATGCAATAACATCTAGCCCTCTGTTTGCGGCCGGCCCAGCTTGGGTATAGGACGCACTGTGACAAAAATGAAAGTCGGAAGGATTCGGTCGTGTCGGAAAATAGGGATTACTACGAGGTACTTGGCGTCGACAAGGATGCCGACGCGCGGACGATTAAGCGCGCGTTTCTAAAGAAGGCCCGTACCGTACACCCGGACGTTTCGGACGACCCCGAGGCCGAGGCCAAGTTCAAAGAGCTTAACGAGGCGTATTCCGTTCTTTCCGACGAGCAGAAGCGTGCTAACTACGACCGTTACGGCACCGCGGACGGCCCTGGTGGTTCGGGGTACGTCGATATCAACGATATCTTTGGTGGCATGGGCATGGACGACCTGTTCTCGTCGTTCTTTGGCGGCGGTGCCGGCGGTGGCGCCCGAAATCGCCGTGAGCGTCGTCGCGGCCGCGATATGGCCATCTCCCTTTCGGTGACCCTTGAGGAGGCGGCGCTCGGTTGCAAAAAGACGATCAGCTATGACCGCCTTGCCCCCTGCGAGGATTGCAACGGCACCGGCAGGGCCGAGGGTGCACGGGAAAAGCAGTGCAGCCGCTGCCACGGCACGGGCTATGTCACGACGGTCCAGCGTTCGTTCCTGGGCCAGGTTCAGTCTTCTTCGCCCTGTCCCGACTGCCATGGCGAGGGCACGGTTATCGACCATCCCTGCGAGACCTGCGACGGTCAGGGCCGCACGCCTTCGCACGAAAAGATCGACATCGATATTCCCGCCGGCGTTTCGACCGGTCGCCAGCTGCGCGTGAGCGGCTTTGGCGAGGCCGGTCTTCGTGGCGAGCCCTCGGGCGACCTGATCGTCAACGTGCGCGTCGCCGACCACGAGCGTTTTAAGCGCAACGGCGACGACCTGTACCTCGTGAGCGATATCTCGATTGCGCAGGCTGCGCTCGGTTGCGAGATCGAGGTCGAGGGCATTATGCCCGACGAGGTCGTCAAGCTGTGCGTCCCCGCCGGCGCCCAGTACGGTGACACCGTGAGCGTCAACAATTACGGCATGCCGCGTATCGGCGGTGGCGGTTCGCGCGGTCGCCTGATCGTGCAGCTGCGCGTAGTCGTCCCCACCAATCTCTCCAACAAGCAGCGCGAGCTGCTTCGCGCCTTTGCCGACGAGATGGGCGATGACGTCGCATCCGGTAAGAAATCCGTGACCGATCGTATCAAGAGCGCCCTCGACGATATCCTCGATTAAGGAGCCCGCGTGCTCGCACCTCATATCTCTGTCGTCAACCTCGGCTGCCGTGTCAACCGGGTTGAGTCCGACCGTATCACTGCCGATCTAATGCGCCTGGGCTTTGCGATGGTGGAGCCTCAGGATGCTGAGCTGATCGTCATTAACACCTGTGCCGTTACGGGCGAGGCCGAGGCCAAGACCCGTAAGGCCGTTCGCCATGCGCTGGCCTATCCAAACGAGCCCTATGTGGTCGTGACCGGATGTGTGGTCAATCTGCATCCCGAGGAGCTGCTGGAGCTTTCGGACCGCGTGATCGCCGAGCCGTCCAAGATCGATGTCGCCGAACGCGTCTGTGAGGTGCTGGGCGTTGAGTCAGATGACGTTCCCGCCTGCAGCGACGGCGAGGTTGTCGACGCGCTCGGTCGCTCGCGTCTGGGCGTGAAGATCCAGGACGGCTGCAACCATCGTTGCACCTATTGCATTGTGTGGAAGGCCCGCGGCCCCGAGCGCTCCGTGCCGGTTGAGTCCGTGCTCGAGCAAGTTCGCGAGGCACAGGAGGCCGGCGTGCCCGAGGTGGTGCTGACGGGTGTGAACCTTGGCGCCTACGATGGCAAGAGCGCGACTGACGAACACGTCGAGATTGATGAGCTTCTCGAGGCGATCATGGAGCGCACGTCCATTCCGCATGTGCGCATTTCCTCGGTCGAGCCCATGGATATCTCCGAGTCCCTGCTTAAGGTCATGGCCCGCTATCCGAAGCGCATCGCCCCGTTTTTACACCTGCCCGTGCAGTCCGGCTGCACCAGGACGCTGCATCGTATGGGCCGTCCCTATAGCGCCGAGGCCTTTGAGGAGACGGTGCGCATGATTCGCACCAACTTGCCTCAGGCGTCCCTTTCGTGCGATGTCATCGTCGGTTTTCCCGGCGAGACGGACGAGGAGTTTGAGGAGTCGCTGGCGCTGTGCCGCCGCGTGGGCTTTTCGCGTATGCACGTGTTTCGCTACAGCAAGCGTCCCGGTACCCTTGCTGCCGACATGCCCGACCAGGTGCCGCCCGAGGTCATGGCCGAGCGTAGCCGTCGTATGCGAGCCGCGGCGCAGGAGCTTGCCATTGCCGACGCTCGCCGTCGCGTGGGCACCGTTGAGCGTGCCGTGCTCGAGTATGGCGACAACCTGACGCTTGGTTCGTTCCATCATGCCCGTCTAGACGATACCAGTGGACTCACAGCCCCGTGCCTGCTCGATGTTGCTATCATCGGAGTCGATGATTCCGGCTTGGTCCATGCACGCAGGGAGGTTCATGGAAGCCTCGAAGATTAGACTTACCGTTCCTGGGGGAATTGACCCCTCGCGCGTTTTGGGTGCCGGCGACGGCGTCCTTCGTGCGCTGGAGAGCTTGGTTCGCGCCCACGTGGTCGCCCGTGGCGACAGCATCGCCGTGAGCGGTGACCCGGACGAGGTCGAGCTCGTGGCTCGCTTTTTTGAGCATGCTTTTCGCGAGGCGGCTGCCGGACGCACACTGTCTGCCGACGATGTCTCTCGCTGCCTGGCCGTCTTGCGCGACGGTGAGCACGAGGCTACGTCGCTTCGCGATGATGTGCTGCTTTCGTATCGCGGTCGCGCCATTCGCCCCAAGACGCTCGGCCAAAAGCGCTACGTGGATGCCATCCGCTCGCATACCATCACGTTTGGCCTGGGTCCTGCCGGTACTGGTAAGACCTATCTGGCCATGGCGCTCGCCGTTGCCGCGCTCAAGCGTCATGAGGTGGGTCGTCTGATCTTGACGCGTCCGGTTGTCGAGGCGGGGGAGAACCTGGGCTTTTTGCCCGGTACCCTCGAGGAAAAGATCGACCCCTACATGCGTCCGCTCTACGACGCCCTTTTTGACATGATGGATCGCGAGCGCACCGATGAGCTCATGGAGCGCGGCGTGATCGAGATCGCCCCGCTTGCCTACATGCGCGGCCGCACGCTGAGCGATGCCTTCGTGGTGCTCGACGAGGCGCAAAATACCACGCCCGAGCAGATGAAGATGTTCCTGACGCGCCTGGGCTTTAACTCCAAGTTTGTGATTACCGGCGACCTGAGTCAGCGCGACCTGGTGGGTCGTCGCGGCGGTCTTGCCGACGTCGAGCAGATTTTGGGCCGTGTCGACGATGTCGCATTTTCGCACCTCGAGCGTGCCGACGTGGTGCGTCATTCCTTGGTGGGGCGTATCGTCGAGGCATACGATGCTTATGATGATGTACGCGAGAAACGCGTGCGTGACCGAAAGGAGTCCCGTTGAGTGTATTGATCAGCAACGATGCCGAGCTCGATACGCTGCTCGACGCGCAGGAGGTAGAGCACATCTGCGATGTCGTGCTTGCCGCCGAGGGCGTTGAGCGTGAAGTTGAGATTTCCCTTTCGTATGTCGATGAGGACGAAATGCACGAGCTCAACCACGAGTGGCGCGGTATCGACCGTACCACCGATGTCCTCTCGTTTGAGTGCGACTCGGCCTTTGACGAGGATATTCCCGCAGACGAGACGCTCGAGCTCGGCGATATTATCCTGGCCCCGCAGGTCATTGCCCGTCAGGCTCCCGGCTTTGGCAATAGCCCTGCCGACGAGTGCCGCCTGATGCTCGTGCATGGCATGCTGCACCTGCTGGGGTATGACCATATCGAGGACGACGAGGCTGAGGTCATGGAGGCCCGCGAGGACGCCATCCTGCGCGATCTGGCGCTCGAGCGCGGCGAGGACCCCAAGCTGGTCCACGTCGGCCCCATCACCAACCACGCCCACGACTAGGAGCCGTCTATGATTCCCGGATCGAACAAGGACCACCCGTCCTTCTTAAAGTCCTTCTCCTACGCCATGGAGGGCTTCGTCACCGCCGTCAGGACCGAGCGCAACATCAAGGTTATGCTCGCGGCAGGCGTGTGCACCGTCATTGCCGGCTGCATTGTGGGGCTCGATATTGCCGAATGGGCCACGGTTATCATCTGCTGTGGCCTGGTGATTCACGGTGAGCTGTGCAACACCGCTATGGAGGCGATCGTCGACCTGGCGACCCAGGAACTTCATCCGCTGGCAAAGCGTGCGAAAGATATCGCCGCCGCCTCCGTATACGTACTTTCCATCACCGCCGCGATTGTGGGATTGCTGGTATTTGCCCACGCGCTCGACTTTATTTAGAAAGGGATTTTCATGTCCGACAATATGCAGCCTTTCGATGAAACTCTGGACGACGAGTCCCTGGATGCGGTGGATGCCGAAGCGAACGATGCCTATGAGGATGTCGAGGAGTTCGATCCGTTTGAGGGCATGAGTGACGAGGAACTCGACGCCCTGTGCGACGAGGACGATAGCCTCGCGGGCTTTGGCGACGTTGAACCCGGTTTCCGCAGCGGCTTCGTGGCCCTGGTCGGCCGCCCCAACGCCGGCAAGTCCACGCTGCTCAACGCCTGCTATGGCAAAAAGGTCGCCATCACCTCGCCGGTGGCCCAGACGACCCGCCGCCGCATGCGCGCCGTCGTTAACCGTCCCGGCTACCAGCTGGTCTTTGTCGATACCCCGGGTATCCACAAGCCCAAGGACGGCCTGGGGTCCGAGCTCAACAAGAGCGCGCTGTTCGAGCTGAACGATGTCGATGTCGTCGCGTTTTTGATTGATGCCACCAAGCCGATCGGCAGGGGAGACGCCTGGGTTGCCGAGCGCGTCAAGAGCGCCCGTTCCAAGAAAGTCTTGGTGCTCACCAAGGCCGATGAGGCCGATCCCGCACAGGTCATGGAGCAGCTTAAGGCCGCCCACGAGCTCATGGACTATGATGACGAGATCGTGACGTCGTCGGTCAAGAACTTCAACGTCGATGCGTTTATCGAGACCGTTGCACACTTTTTGCCCGAGGGTCCGCGTTGGTTCCCCGAGGGCATGGGTACCGACGCTTCCGATGAGACACTCGTTGCCGAGTTTGTGCGCGAGAAGGTCTTGCGCCGCACCCGTGATGAGATCCCGCACTCCGTTGGCGTGATCTGCGATGCGCTCGAGCAGACCAAGAAGGTGCTGCGCGTGCACGCTACCATTTACGTCGAGCGCGAGGGCCAAAAGGGCATCATCATCGGCAAGGGCGGCGAGATGATCAAACATATCGGTATCGACGCTCGCCGCGATCTTGAGCGCATCTTTGGCACGCAGGTCTTTTTGGAGCTGGACGTGAAGGTCAAGGCCGGCTGGCGTGACGACGAGGCCCAGATTCGCCGCTTTGGCTACAACGCCGAGGACTAAGGACGCGCGGCGCGCATGGGAGGCTCCCGGACATATCGCACGAAGGTGCTCGTCCTCGATAAGACGAAGCTCAAAGAGACGGACCTGATCTTGACGATGCTTGACGAGCGGGGTCGGCAGGTTCGCGCCGTGGCAAAGGGCGCCCGCAAGCCCGGTGGGCGCCTGGCTGCGCGCTGCGAGCTGTTCTGTACCGTCGATATGCTGCTCGCGCATGGACGGTCGCTCGACGTGGTTTCCCAGGCCGAGCTTATGGAGGCACCGCTCGGCGCTGCGCCCGATTACGAGACGACCTGCGCCGCAAGCGCGATCGCCGAGGTCGCGCGCGTGTGCTCGTTCGAGGATGCCGAGGACCCGTTTACCTTTGCCATCACGCAGCGAGCGCTTGCTCTGGTGGGCAGCGGGCTCGACACGGCGCATATGGATCTGCTTGTGGCGGCATATGTGTTTAAGCTGCTATCGCACGTTGGCTACCGACCCGATTTTTCGGCCTGCGTACTGTGCGGAGACCCTATGCTGTCGTATTTTTCGCCCCAGGCCGGCGGGCTCATGTGCGGCTCGTGCGCGTCGAGCGTTCCGGGTGCCGAGCTGGTATCGACCGGTGAGGTCGCATGGCTGCGTGCCCTTATGTCCATGACTTTCGATGCGCTTTTGGCCGAGAGGGTCGATCCCCATACCGCTGCCTTTTTGTTGGGGCTTTCGCATGTTTGGGCTGCGACGCACACCGATCAGCGCCTCCGTGCGATGGAATTCATGTTGGGTCGGTGATGATGCGCAGGCGTGGGCTGCTTGTGGTAACATACCGACCTGTTGGTACCTCGACCTTGGATGCTCGCTCCACCGGCGGCTTCCCAGTCCGAGGCGAATAATGTCGCCCGCGGGCGACAAGAAACGAAAGGTGAAACAATGACTGTTTCCAAAGAGCGTAAGGCGGAGCTGACTGCCCAGTTCGGTAATACCCCGGTCGACACCGGCAACCCCAAGGTTCAGGTCGCCATCCTGTCCGAGCGCATCAAGGAGCTGACCGAGCACATGAAGTCCCACCAGAAGGACTTCCACACCCGTCGTGGCCTGCTCATGCTCGTCGGCCGTCGTCGTCGTCTTCTCTCCTACATCAAGAAGAACGACATCGTCGAGTACCGTGAGCTCATCAAGGCTCTGGGCATCCGCGACAACATCCAGTAAGGATTTGTACATGCTAAGAGCGTCCTGCGCAGCGGGGCGCTCTTTTTGTGTAAGGGCGCGAACAATCACGCTCTGAAGCGTGGCGGGGGCAGGGGGCCCGCGTCACATGAGAAGCCCGCAGGCAAGGGGCCTGTGGGGTAAAGGAGAACAATGACACTCGTATCCAAGACCTTTGAGCTGTACGGCAAGACCTACACCTTTGAGTCGGGCGAGCTTGCCAAGCAGGCCACCGGCGCCTGCCTGGTCAAGCAGGGCGACACCACGATGCTCGACACCGTGGTCGTCTCCAAGGAGCGCAAGAACTACGACTTCTTCCCGCTGACCGTCGACTTCAACGAGAAGATGTACGCCGCTGGCCGCATCCCGGGTGGTTACCTCAAGCGTGAGGGCCGTCCCAGCGAGAAGGCCACGCTCACCGCGCGCATGATCGACCGTCCGATCCGCCCGAGTTTCCCGGACGGCTTCCGCAACGAGGTGCACATCGTCGCCACCTCGCTCGTCGCCGACCAGGTCAACCCCTTCGACGTCATCAACGTCATGGGTGCTTCCCTGGCCATGACGCTCGGTGGCGTGCCCTTCGAGGGCCCGCTTGCCTGCGTGCGCATCGGCCGTAACGTGGAGACTGGCGAGTTTATCGTCAACCCCACCTACGAGGAGCGCGAGAACTCCGATCTGGACCTGGAGCTGGGCGGCTCTGCCGACTTCATCTCGATGGTCGAGGCCGGCGCCGAGGAGATCTCCGAGGACGACATGCTCGCCGCCATGAAGTTTGGCCAGGAGGCCCTTGCTGCCTTCTGCCAGGCCCAGGACGAGTTCGTCGCCGAGTGGGAGCAGGTCAACGGCCCCATCGTCAAGAAGGAGTACCCGCTCGACCAGCCCGTCGAGGAGGTCCAGGAGCGCATCTTTGCCCACTACGACGAGATGGCAGCTGCCCTTCGCGACGCCGACAAGCTCTCTCGTATCGGTAAGGTCGAGGCTCTGAAGGAGTCCATCCGCGCCGAGTTTACCGAGGAGGAGCAGGCCGCTTGGGAGCGCGAGATCCCCGTGGCGCTCAAGAAGCTCGAGAAGAAGGCCATGCGCACCATGGTCGTCGAGACTGGCGAGCGCGTCGATGGCCGTGCTGCAGACGAGATCCGTCCCATCATGGTGAAGGATAACTACCTGCCGCTCGTTCACGGCTCCGGTCTGTTCCAGCGTGGCCAGACCCAGGTGCTCTCCGTCCTGTCGCTCGGCATGCTCAACGAGGGCCAGCGTCTGGATACCATCGAGCCCACCGAGGGCAAGCGCTATATGCACCACTATAACTTCCCGCCGTTCTGCACCGGCGAGACCGGCCGCATGGGCAGCCCCAAGCGTCGCGAGATCGGTCACGGCAACCTTGCCGAGCGCGCTCTGCTCCCGGTGCTCCCCGACGAGAACGAGTTCCCCTACGCCATCCGCGTCGTCTCCGAGGTCATGGAGTCCAACGGCTCCTCTTCGATGGCTTCGACCTGCGGCTCCACGCTCGCCCTTATGGACGGCGGCGTGCCCATTAAGCGCCCGGTCTCCGGTATCGCCATGGGTCTGATCCAGGAGGAGGGAAAGACCGTGGTCCTGTCCGATATCCAGGGTCTCGAGGACTTCTTGGGCGACATGGACTTTAAGGTCACCGGCACCACCGAGGGCATCACCGCCCTGCAGATGGATAACAAGGCCACCGGCCTAACCTTCGACATCCTGGCCCGCGCCCTGCAGCAGGCCAAGGAGGGTCGCGCCTTCATCCTGCAGAAGATGCTCGATGTGATTCCCGAGCCGCGCCACACCACACGCAGCACCGCTCCGCGCATCGTCTCCATCCAGGTTCCTACCGATAAGATTCGCGACGTCATTGGCTCCGGCGGCAAGGTCATCCGCGGTATCCAGGACGAGACCGGCGCTTCGGTCGACATCCAGGAGGACGGCACCGTCTTTGTCGGCGGCACCGGCGAGTCCGTCGACCAGGCCGTCGAGCGCATCAAGCTCATCATCAAGGTTCCCGAGCCGGGCGAGGAGTACACCGGTCGCGTGGTCTCCATCCAGCCCTTCGGCGCCTTCGTCAACCTGCTGCCCGGCAAGGACGGCCTGCTGCACATCTCCCGCGTCGCCAAGGGCCGCGTGGAGAAGGTCGAGGACGTTCTCAACGTGGGCGACGAGGTCAAGGTCGTCGTCATCGAGGTCGACGATCGCGGCAAGATCTCGCTTGATCGTCTCGACAAGCCCGAGGCCCCGGCTCGCGCTGAGGGTGCCTCCGAGGGCGACGGCGAGCACTTCCAGCGCCGTGAGCGTCCGCGTCGCGAGCGCTCCGAGCGCAGCGACCGTCCGCGCCGTCCCGGCGACAACGGAGGCCGCAAACCCCGCCGTCACCACGACGCTGAGTAACAGCTACACATAAGCAGCTCAACAAGGGCGACTCCGGACAGGGGTCGCCCTTTTGCTTGCGCCCGAGAGGGTCGCATATGAAGTTTCCTGCTCTACAGTCCTGCGCAAGACGGAAAGCACATTAAGTGCTTTCCTTTGCGTGCGGAACTCGCGATAAACTTCATATGCGTCCCTCCCGGGCGCAAGCAAAAGGGCTGGTTAGTGCCGCTCGCTATTGAGTTAGACAGTCTATTCAGTAGTCAGATTTAGATCTGTAGATAGACGTAGCAGCATTTCCTCAGATAAAACCTACTTAAATGAACCTGTCCTTTATTGGCAGGTCTGGTCTCAGCGGCCCCGGCACGGGCTAAGTTTATCGCGAGTTCCGCACGAACAGGAGGCCACTTAATGTGGCCTCCGTCGTGAGCAGGACTGTAGAGCAGGAAACTTAGCCCGTGCCGGGGCCGCTGAGACCAGAACGGTGGGATACGCAGGTTCAGATGGGGCTTTGATGCATGGGTGGTCTGTTGGTGGGCAAATGGGTATGATGCTGTAGTTATTGCATCGACTCTGTGATGCATGTTTGTACGTTCCCGGCGGTCGGTTTGCCAGAAGCGCCCCGTCGGTTGTTCCAGACCCGTTTCGAAGAAAGGAAACCACACGAACCTATGGCAGCTAAAAAATCATCTCCCTTGAAGATCATTCCGCTCGGCGGCCTTGACGGCATCGGCAAGAACATGACGGTCTTCGAGTGCGGCGACGACATGGTGCTCGTCGACGCCGGCCTCATGTTCCCCGACGACTCCCAGCCCGGTATCGACCTGGTGCTTCCCGACTACACCTATGTCCTGGAGAACGAGGAGAAGCTCCGCGGCATCATCGTCACCCATGGCCACGAGGACCACACCGGTTCGCTTCCGTACCTGCTGCAGGACCTCAACAACAAGGTGCCCATCTTCTCGAGCAAGCTGACGCTCGGTTT
The DNA here is from genome assembly GCA_019414265.1 of Collinsella sp. Classification (GTDB taxonomy): domain Bacteria; phylum Actinomycetota; class Coriobacteriia; order Coriobacteriales; family Coriobacteriaceae; genus Collinsella. The sequence goes on from DXMJ01000005.1 coordinate 60,811, forward strand.
TATCGAGGGTAAGCTCTCCGAGTTCCGCATTCGCGCGCCCAAGTTCCGTGAGGTCAAGGGCGGCAGCCACGTCAATCTCGGTGGCATCTCGCTCGATTTCTTCTCCATGACGCACTCCATTCCGGGTGCTTTGGGCGTGTTTATTCGCACCAACCAGGGCACCGTTATGCACACGGGCGACTTTAAGCTCGACCAGACGCCCATCGACGGCGTCACGCCCGACTATGCCGCCATCAGCCGCTTTGCCAAGCAGGGCATCGACCTGCTGCTTTCCGACTCCACCAACGCCACGGTTCCTGGCTTTACCAAGTCCGAGGCCGAGGTCGGCCCCAACCTGCTGCACGCCATCAAGAACGCGCCGGGCCGCGTGTTCGTCGCGTCGTTCTCGAGCCACATCCATCGCCTGCAGCAGATCTGCGATGCCGCCCGCAAGTGTGGCCGCAAGGTCGTCGTGACCGGACGTTCCATGCTCACCAACACCCGCGTGGCGCGTGAGCTTGGCTATCTCAACATCGACGATGCCGATATCATCGATGCCTTCGATATCGATAACCTGCCCGACGATAAGATCGTCGTCATGTGCACCGGTTCTCAGGGCGAGCCGCTGTCGGCCCTGTCCCGCATGGCCAACGGCGAGCACAAGACGCTTTCTATCCACGAGGGCGATACCGTCATCCTCTCGGCAACTCCCGTTCCCGGCAACGAGAAGGCAGTTCAGCAGGTCGTCAACAGCCTGGCCAAGCTTGGCTGCGACGTCTGGGATAAGTCCCGTGCCCTCGTCCATGTCTCGGGCCATGGCAGCCAGGAGGAGCTCAAGCTTCTGATGGCCATGGCCAAGCCCACCTACTTTATGCCGGTTCACGGCGAAGCCGTGCATCTGCGCGCCCATGCCCAGCTTGCCCGTAAGATGGGCATCAAGGACGATCACATCTTTATCCTTGATAACGGCGACACGCTCGAGATGCGTGGCGGTATCGTCAAACGCGGTGCGCCCGTCGAGTCCGGCGTCGTTTATGTCGACGGTCTGCGCATCGGCGACACCGACCCCATCGTCCTTCGCGATCGCCAAAAGCTCGCCAACGACGGTATGGTCACGGCTGTTGCCATCGTCTCGCTCAAGCACAAGAAGATCGAGGCTATCGAGTTCTCGGGCCGCGGCGTTTCGTTTGCCATCGACGACCAGTTCTCCGAGGATGCCTCCGCAGCCATCATGAAGACGATCGAGAAGGGCAAGTTTAGCTTTACCAGTAGCGGCTCCGATGCCATTCGCAAGGCCGTGCGCGATTCGCTCTCCAACTTTATCTGGAGCCGCACGCGCACCCGTCCGATGATCATCCCAGTCGTCATGGAGGTTTAGTTTGGCGCGCGGATCTGCACAAAACGCCAAAGGCAACAAATCCAACAACCAACCGGCATCTGCTAAGGGTGCCGGTTCCCATCTGCGTGCCAATAAGGGCCACGAGTCCGAGTTCGATGAGTTCGAACCCCTGGTCGAGCCTTCGGCCAATCGCGATATCGCCGGCGTTATCATTGCCGTTTTGGCGATTGCGTCCTTCATTGCCGTGATTTCTCCGGCAACGGCACCCGTGACAGCTGCGGTTGCCGGTTTCTATCACCTCGGCTTTGGTCTGGGCGCCTACGTGCTGCCGATCGTCATCTTGCTGTTTGCCGCCACGCTCTTTTTGGGTGAGGACTCGCCGCTCAACATTCGCTCGGTCGCGGGTGGTGCCGTGGTCTTTGTGGCCATTGTTTCTATCCTATCGTTGATGGTTCCGGGTACGTCCGACTCGTGCGACCTCATGTTTACGCCGCAGAACCTTACCGCCTCGGGCGGCTACATTGGCGCCTTTATCGCAAGTGCCTTGCAAAACGCCCTGGGTAAACCTATCGCTATGGTTGTCTTGCTGGGCCTTGTCGTCGTTGGCCTGGTCATCATTGGCTTTTCGGTGGGTGGCGTTTTGCGCTCCGCACGTGATCGCGCTGCCGATTTTGCCGAGCGCCGTCGTGCCGATGTCAACGCGAGCCCGTGGGGCGATGAAGAGGCCCTGTCGGTTCCCGGCGTTGCCCGTCCGCACCTGAGCATTCTGCGCCAGAAGGGGGCTGACGCCGCGGTGACCACGTTCATGGGTGGCGATGCCGACCCGGTTTTGGATGACGACGAGGACGATGACCCGTTTGTCGACGTGTCCGAGGCCGTGGAGGCCGAGCGCGCCAAGACCACGCTGCAGCCGCGTCGCCATGCCAAGAAGGGCAAGGCCGCGCCCAAGCTCAACACGAGCGAGCCTGACCCGTCTTGGTCCGATAGCGAAATTGAACTCACTGAGGGCGATGACGATTACGACGAGGCTCCGCTCGAGACCGCCAAGACCACCTTGCTGCCGCGTCGCCGCGCCAACGCAGGACAGGTCACCGGACAGTTTTCGATGGAAGACGACCCGGACAAGGCTGACGAGTCAGAGCCGCCATTTGCCGTGAATCCCGTTTCGGCAGCTCCGCAGATCCCTGACTTCCTAAAGCATCCCAAGGTTTCCGATGCCTCCGCCCCCACGGCTTCCGCTGCTCCTGTTGCAGCCACCGATGGGGGAGCGGACGGTACCACTGTCGATGCCGAGGGCGACCAAGAGGACGGTCTCAAGCTCCCGCCGCTCGAAATCCTGCATGCCAACCCACAGTCGGCGTCCTCCGCGTCTTCTGACAAGGAGCTGGAACAGACTGCCGAGTCGTTGCAGTCCACCTTGCTTGAGTTTGGCCGTAGCGCCCGCGTTGTCGGCTGGATTGCCGGCCCCACGGTCACGACTTTTAAGCTGCAGCCCGGTGAGGGCGAGCGCGTGAGCAAGATCTCGAGCCTCGAGGACGATATCGCGCTTTCGCTTGCCGCCCAGTCGGTGCGCATCTTCGCGCCGATCCCCGGCACCTCACTCGTTGGTATCGAGATTCCCAATCGCAAGCGCCAGAACGTCAATTTGGGCGACGTGCTTCCCTATGTGAAGGGCGGTCCGCTCGAGCTTGCCATCGGTCGCGATGCCGAGGGCACGCCGGTTGTCGCCGACCTCGCCAAGATGCCCCATCTGCTGATCGCCGGTACCACGGGTTCCGGTAAGTCGGTCATGATCAACTCCATCATCACGACCCTGCTCATGCGCGCGCTTCCCGAGGACGTTCGCTTGATCATGGTCGACCCCAAGCGCGTCGAGCTCGCAGGCTATAACGGCCTGCCGCACCTTTACGTGCCCGTAGTGACCGAGCCCAAGCAGGCCGCGAGTGCCTTGCAGTGGGCGGTGTCCGAGATGGAGCGCCGCCTGAAGGTCTTCGAGCGCCTTAACGTGCGCAAGATCTCGACCTATAACGAAAAGCAGGCCGCCGGCGAGTTTGAGCATTACGATAACCCGCCGCAAAAGATGCCCTATCTGGTCATCATCATCGACGAGCTTTCGGACCTGATGATGGTAGCCGGCAAGGATGTCGAGGCCTCGATCGTCCGTATCGCCCAGCTGGGCCGTGCTGCCGGTATTCACCTTATCGTGGCTACGCAGCGCCCCAGCTCCAACGTGGTGACGGGCCTTATTAAGGCCAACATCACCAACCGTATCGCCTTTAACGTGGCTACGGGCATCGATTCCCGCGTCATTATCGACCAGATGGGCGCCGAAAAGCTCACCGGTTTGGGCGACATGCTGTTCTCCAAGGTCGACTGGGGCAAGCCCCGTCGTATCCAGGGCTGCTTTGTCTCGGACGACGAGATCAACGAGATTGTCGAGTTCGTTAAGTCGCAAAGCGAGCCCGACTACCACGAGGAGATCCTGTCTGCCGTGGCGCCCGCTTCCATGTCCATGGCTGGTGGCGGCATTGTCCGCACGGGCGTTGCCGAGCCGCAAGATGACGACCCGCTTATCTGGGAAGCCGCCCATATTGTGGTGGAATCGCAGCTGGGCTCCACATCTGGCCTGCAACGCCGCCTCAAGGTTGGCTATGCGCGCGCCGGGCGTATTATGGACATGCTGGAAGAAAAGGGTGTCGTCGGCCCGCCCGACGGTTCTAAGCCGCGCGAGGTCCTGCTGGACGAGGAGGGGCTTGCCGCGCTGGAGTCTGTCGACGCCGAGATGGCACGTGAAGATCGTGAGTTTGGAGGATTCTGATGGCTGCACGCTTTGGTGACATGCTGCTCGAGCAGCGTCGCCGGATGGGCCTTTCCATCCAGCAGGTCGCCAACACCATCAAAATCAGGCCGCAGATCATCGAGTTTTTCGAGACCGGTAACTTTGCATCGATGCCCCCGCGTGGCTATGCGCAGGGCATGATTTCGAGCTACGCTCGCTATTTGGGGCTTAACCCGCGCGAGGTCGTCAACGCTTATTTTGACGACCTCATGGCATATGAACGCGAGACCTCGCAGCAGGGCGGTCGTTTTCAGGATGCTGCCGGCTACGTTAACTCGCGTTCGTCGGTCGATAACGGACGCTTTCTGATGGTTCAGGGCGGTCGCTCGACGCGGTACGGTCAGCGTCCTCCGCAAGCGGGCTATGTCACCGAGACGGGCTCCAGCGAGGAGATTCGTTCTCAGCGAGATCGCTTTCGCAGTACGCCCATGCCGGATGACCGTGCGCTTCCCGCCGCTCGCGGGTTGAGCCGTGATCCTCGCGCCGGTTACGGCGACGGTGGCTACTCCGGTCGGGGTTATCGCGGAGTTTCTGCCGGGCGTTCCCGCGGTGGTTACGCCGATGCCGATACCACGCAGGTGACGCCGCGCCTCCGTTCGCAATCGCAGCCTTACGGGCAGCGCTCTTCGGTGCCTCGCTCTGGACAGCGTGGCTATCAGGACCGTGGTGAGCTTGCGCCGCGTTCGGGTCAGCGTGGCTCGCAGCGCCAGGGCGGCTATCGTGGTCGTTCCGATAGCGCTCGCGGCCGCATGCCGCAGGTAAACGGTCGCGGTAGTTCTAATAATCGCGGACGCGGCGGTGGACGTGCTCCCCAGAATAATGGACTCGATCCGCGCATCATCTACGCCGGCATTGGTGCCGTGGCGCTTTTGCTGATTTTGCTCATCGTAGTCCTCCTGCGTGGCTGCGGCTCTTCTGCACCCGAGTCGACGCCCGAGACGCCCGCGGCCACCAAGACGACGACCAAGAAGTCTTCCAAGAAGACCGAATCCGTTGACGAGGATGAAGGTACCGACGAGACGACGGATTCTGCCGATTCCGATGCC
>DXMJ01000005.1:66023-91306 GCA_019414265.1 Collinsella sp.
GCCGCCAAGGCGAACGCGAAAAAGAAAGAGGACGAGGTCATCAAGGTCAAGGTCTCCGTTGCCAAGGGCAAGACCGCCTGGATTGAGGTCAAGGTCGACGGTAAATCGGTCTACGGCGCCCAGGCGACCGGTCCCTTTGAGCAGGAGTACACGCCCGAGTCCTCGATTGAGATCACCACGTCCAAGCCCTCCGATGTCACCGTCACCAAGAACGGCGAAAAGGTTCGCTATGACACCAAGACATCGGGCGTGGCGCGCGTGACCATTACCGTTCCCAAGAAGGAGACCACAGACTCCAAGGATGGCGAGAGTACCGACGGCACCGATACTGCCGACGGCACCGACGCCCAGTCTGCCGACGGCGCCGATGCACAGTCTACCGACGGCACCGACACGGCATCCGATGGCCAGACAGCAAACGATTCAGATGACTATTCGTACGACAGCTACTAAGGCTCCCCGTACCGAAAGGAAGAACCATGGCTAAAGATTCCAGCTTCGACGTTGTGTCCGAGGTCAACATGCAGGAGGTCGATAACGCCTTCCAGCAGACCACCCGCGAGATTTCCCAGCGCTATGACCTCAAGGACTCCGGCGCCACCATCGAGCTTTCGAAGGGCGACAAGCTCTTTACGATTAGTGCCCCGGCCGATTTTGTCTCCAAACAGATCATTGACGTGCTGAGCTCAAAGCTCATCAAGCGCGGCATCGACCTCAAGGCTGTCTCTTGGGACGCGCCGCAGGCGGCTTCGGGTGGTACCGTGCGCGTGCTCGGCCATATCGTCGAGGGCATCGACCAGGCGACCGCCAAGAAGATCAATAAGGACATCAAGGACCAAAAGCTTAAGGTCAAGGTGACCATCGAGGCCGATAAGCTGCGCGTTACCTCGGCCTCTAAGGACGCGCTTCAGACGGTGATCCAGTTCCTGCGCGACCAGGACTACGGCCAGCCGCTGCAGTTTACCAACTACCGCTAATTCTTTCGAAAGGACCGCTCTCCAACATGGATACTCCGTTGGGTTCCGTACTCTATATCACGCTTGGCTGCGCCAAGAACGAGGTCGATACCGACCGCATGCGTTCGCTGCTGACCGCTGCGGGCTACGAGGAGGCATTCGATCCAAAGGATGCCGATATCGCCATCGTCAACACGTGCTCGTTTCTTGCCTCGGCGACGTCCGAGAGCATCGAGACCACGCTCGAGCTCGCTAACGAGGTGCAGGACGGCGTTCGCGCCTGCCCCATCGTCATGTGCGGTTGCGTTCCGTCTCGTTACGGCGATGACCTGCCCGACGAGCTTCCCGAGGTCGCGGCCTTTGTGAAGGCCGATGAGGAAGACGGTATCGTCTCTGTCATCGATGGCGTACTGGGCGTGGAGCGCGAGATCGCGGCCTATATCCCGCAGGTCAAGCGTACCGTCGAGGGCGCCGTTGCCTACGTCAAGATTTCCGATGGCTGCAATCGTTTCTGCAGCTTCTGCATGATTCCTTACATTCGCGGTCGCTATCATTCGCGTAGTGCCGAGAGCATTATCTCCGAGGTGCGCGACCTTGTTTCCGGCGGTGTGCGCGAGATCGTGCTGATCGGCCAGGACACGGGCATTTGGGGTACCGACTTTGCCGACGAGGACATCGCCGAGGGCTCGCCGCGCAATCTGGCGCAGCTGCTGCGTGCCGTCGCCGAGGCTGTGCGCCCGCACAACGTCTGGGTCCGCGTGCTCTATCTGCAGCCCGAGGGCATGACCGACGAGCTTATCGAGACGATTCGTGATACGCCCGAGGTGCTGCCCTATATCGATATCCCCGTGCAGCACTGCGACGCGCGCATCCTGAAGGCCATGCGTCGCTCCGGTTCGCGCCAGGAGCTCGAGGATCTGTTCTGCGACCTTCGAGAGCGTATCCCCGGCATCGTGATTCGCTCTACGGCCATGGTCGGCTTCCCGACCGAGACTGACGACGAGTTCCGTGATCTTATCGACTTTATGGACACCGTCGGCTTTGACTACACGAGCGTTTTTGCCTACTCGCGTGAGGAGGGCAGCCTGGCCGCCAAGATGGAGGGCCAGGTCGATGAGGAGGTCAAGCTCGAGCGAGCCCAGGAGGCCATGGATCTGGCTGAGTCGCTCGGTTTTGCCGCCACGGCAGCCCATGTGGGCGAGCGTGCCCAGGTGATCGTCGACGGCATCGAGGAGACCGAGGACGGCGCCGAGCTGATCGGTCATGCCTGGTTCCAGGCGCCCGATTCCGATGGCGCGGTGCATCTGGACTCCAGCGAGGCGTCCGTGGGCGATATTCTGACCGTCGAGTTTACCGATAGCTTCTGCTATGAGCTTATCGGCCATGTTGTGGAGTAGGAGAGCGTCGTGGCAAACGAGAGCAATAAGGAACTGACGAGTGTTTGGACGCCCGCCAACATCGTGACGTGCGTTCGCATCGTCTTTATCCCGGTGTTCATGATCGTCTCGGCCCTGTCTCACGCGAGCGTTGCCGGTACGGACTGGAGCACCTTCGACGGCCCGCTTGCTGCCGCCGCCTTCATTCTGTACGTGATCCTGTCGTGCACCGACAAGGTCGACGGCTATCTGGCGCGCTCGCGCAACGAGATCACCGATTTCGGTAAGTTCTTGGACCCCATCGCCGACAAGCTGCTGGTGTTCTCGGCCCTGCTGCTGTTCTTGGATTTTGGCGCGGTGACCGTGTGGTCCGTGTTCATCATCTTGTTCCGCGAGCTGCTGGTGAGCGCCCTTCGCATGGTCGCGAGCGCTGCCGGCGTGGTCGTTGCCGCCGATAAGCTCGGCAAGTATAAGACGGCGACCACGATGGTCTCCATCTGCGGCTATCTGTGCGTCTTTGCGATGGCCGGCCTTCAGCTGGGGCCGGTGTCGCTGCTGCTCGGTGTCTATTCGGTGTCGCGCTTCCTGTACGTCATCGCCGTGATTTTGACCATTGTCTCGGGTGCCCAGTACTTCTGGAACTGCCGTAAGATCGTCTTTTCGGTCTAGGTCCTGGTGGGTATGACGGAGTCTTATTTGCAGATCGCCGCAAACAACGAGGAGCTGGCGCGCGACATTGTCGAGCGCGCGAGTGCCCGTGGTGTGACGGTGTCGACGGCGGAGTCGCTGACGGCGGGCATGATCGCCTCGACGATTGCCGATATCCCGGGTGCCTCGGCGGTGCTTCGTGGCGGTGCGGTGACCTACTGCGATGAGATCAAACATCGCGTGCTCGGCGTCGAGCAGGAAACGCTCGATCGGTTTAGCGCCGTGTCGCACCAGACGGCGCGCGAGATGGCCGTGGGCTCGCTGGACCTCTATCAGAGCGATGTGGCCGTGAGCGCAACGGGCTACGCTGGGCCCGGTGGCGGCACTGAGCAAGACCCCGCCGGTACGTTCTATATTGGGTGGGCGTATCGTGCGGCCGATGGGGGAGCGCCGGTTGTCGAGTCTGCGCGCTGTCACTATGAAGGCGATCGGTCGTGCGTTCGTGCCTGTGCGGTCGCGGAGGCTTTGGAGCGCATTGTCCGCGTGCTCAATTCTATGGAATAGACGTGGTTTAAGGGGCTTTAGGGCCCCTTAATTGTGGAGATAGGGACCTTTAACGGTATTGGTGTTTGCACTGGTACATGACCTAAACTTGTTCGATTACCCGTATTTGTGATTGGTGGGGTCAAGCGTTTGGTCGGTGATTGGTCGGCGTTTGGTCGGGTTTTGGAATGGTCGGGTGCATATGATGAATCTGAACGGTTGACCACGAACAGCCGTTCGTTTATTATCGTTTCAGGTTGTTAAGAGGAGGGCTATTCATGGCCAAGAATTCAGGTCCCGTACGTACCGTTCATGCACGCACGACGGGTAAAGAGCGCGACGAGATGATCGCCACCACCAAGGCCGAGATCGAGAAGAAGTTCGGCCAGGGCTCTATTATGAGGTATGGCGACGGCGGTCCGGAGCTCGAGGTCGAGGCTATTCCGACGGGCTCTTTGGCGCTCGATGCCGCCTTGGGTATCGGCGGCGTTCCGCGCGGCCGTATCGTCGAGATTTATGGCCCCGAGTCCTCCGGTAAGACGACGCTTTCGCTCGAGATCCTTGCAGAGGCGCAGGCCATGGGCGGCGTTGTTGCATTTATCGATGCCGAGCACGCGCTTGATCCCACCTATGCCGCGCGCATCGGCGTCGATATCGATGAGGTCCTAATTTCCCAGCCCGATACGGGCGAGCAGGCGCTCGAGATCGTCGATATGCTTGTGCGCTCCGGTGCCATCGACGCCATCGTCGTCGACTCTGTTGCCGCCTTGACTCCGCGTGCCGAGATTGAGGGCGAGATCGGTGATACGACGGTGGGCCTGCAGGCTCGCTTGATGAGCCAGGCACTCCGCAAGCTTGCCGGCTCGCTTTCCAAGTCCAACACGACCTGCATCTTCATTAACCAGCTGCGTGAGAAAATCGGCGTCATGTTCGGCAACCCCGAGACCACTACGGGCGGACGCGCGCTCAAGTTCTTCTCTTCCGTGCGAATCGATATTCGCAAAATCGATACCATCAAGCTCAAGGATGAGGTTATCGGCAATCGCGTGCGTGCCAAGGTCGTTAAGAACAAGGTGGCCGCTCCGTTCCGCTCGGCTGAGTTTGACATCATGTACGGCACCGGCATTTCCAAAGAGGGCTCGATTCTGGATATGGCCGTCGAGTGCGGCATCTGCAAAAAGATGGGATCCTGGTTTGCCTATGGCGAGGATAAGCTCGGCAACGGTCGCGAGGCCGCCAAGACGTTCCTGCGCGAGCATCCCGATTGCGCTGACGAGATCGAGCACAAGGTTCGCCTTGCCTGCGGTCTTGAGTATGACGATGATGCCCCCTCGGAGGTTGAGTTGACCGACCAGCCCGCCCCCGAGGAGTTTGATGAGCTGTACGCCATCGATGGCTCCGCAATGCTCGACGATGACGACGAGTAGCGGATGCCGACATGTCGTATACGGTGACCGAGGCCACGGTCGTCTTTCCCGATAAGAAAGCGGCCTCCTCGTTCTCGAGCGGTTATGCGTCTAAAAAGCCCTGCGCGCATATCGATTGCGATTTTGAGGGCGGTTTCGAACGTTCCATTTGGATTCCCGTGCGCGTGGCGCGCCTGTACGTTAAGAACCGCCCCGATCTTCCCTGTGATTGGGATGACTTTCGCGAGGCGGTGCAGCTTATCGAACGCAAATGTGCACTCACCATGGTGACCGAGATGCTTTCGCGCCGCGATCATGCCACGGGCGAGGTGCGCGATAAGTTGGCTCGCTATGGCTTTCGACAGCCCGCGATCGATTTTGCGGTTGCTCGAGCGACCGAGTATCGGTTTTTGGACGAGAACCGTTTTTGCTCGTACTTTATCGAAGAGCGCAAACGTCGCGGCTGGGGACAGCGCAAGATCGAGGTTGAGCTCAAGCGTCGTCATGTCGTGCTTGACGATATCCCCGGGTATCCCGAGGCATATTTTGCCGTGGATGACGACTTGGCCCGCGCTTCGGCCTTGCTCGCTAAACGTCGCGTCCCCGAGGTCCGTGCATTCGAAAAGCTCGTCAGGTTTTTGATGGGTAAAGGTTTCTCGTATCACATCGCCGCCGATGCCGTTAAGGCACGTCTCGATGCCTTAAGCGAGGAGTGTGCCGTGTAAGCATAGCACTCGTTACGCCCCTGCCGTTCACCGCTCGATTGGCGCCGTGCCGGGTGCGTTTATTTGACAGTTGTTGCGGTTCAACGTAGGATAAATACCGTCATTTGCTTTGTGATATGTGCTCATCTGTGATGAGTTTGTTTATATGTTTATCTGTATCCGACCCGCATAAGCTGCGCCCATATTACTCAAATGTCGCGAGCCGTTCGTAAGGACGGTTCGCTTTGCTGTGTAACGAATCCATAAAAAGGAGTGAGCATGCCTATCATTGCAGCGCTCGTTGGCATCGTTTTGGGTGCCATCGCCGCCATTGCCTACATGCGCACCGCCAAGCAGGGTAGTCTTCACGAGGCCGACGAAAAGATTCAGTCGGCACACGCGCAGGCAGAGTCCTTGATCGGTGATGCAAAGCGTCAGGCCGAGACCCTCAAAAAAGAGGCTCTGCTCGAGGCTAAGGAAGAGATCATCAAGAACAAGCAGGCCGCCGAGGCCGAGGACAAGCAGCGTAAGAGCGAGATTCGTACGCTCGAAAATCGCGTGATGCAGCGCGAGGAATCGCTTGATCGTCGCAACGATGCGCTCGATAAGCGCGAGCATCAGCTGTCCAGCCAGGCCGGTCAGGTCGAGAAGCGCTCTCGCGAGCTTGAGGAGCTCTGCGCCAAGCAGACCTCCGAGCTTGAGCGTATTGCCGACCTTACGCGCGAGGACGCTCACAAGGAGCTGCTCGACAAGGTCCGCGGCGAGGTTACCCACGAGGCGGCCACCATCATCCGCGAGTCCGAGCAGCAGGTCCGCGCCGAGTGCCACAAGACCGCTCAGGAGATTCTCTCCCTGGCGATTCAGCGTTGCGCCGCCGACCATACCGCCGAGGTCACCGTCACTTCCGTTCATATTCCCTCCGATGACCTCAAGGTCGCATTATCGGTCGCGAGGGTCGCAACATCCGCACCTTTGAGCAGGTGTCCGGCGTCAACCTCGTGATTGACGACACCCCCGAGACCGTCGTACTCTCGAGCTTCGACCCGGTCCGTCGTGAGACTGCCCGCGTGGCGCTCGAGAACCTCATTGCCGACGGTCGTATTCACCCCGCCCGCATCGAGGAGATGTACCACAAGGCCGCCGACTTGGTTCAGCAGCGTGTGCGCGAGGCCGGCGAGCAGGCCGCCTTCGATACCGGTATCCACGACCTGCATCCCGAGATCGTCAAGACCCTGGGCGCTCTGCGCTACCGCACCTCGTTTGGTCAGAACGTGCTGCAGCATTCGCTTGAGGTTTCCGACCTGTGCGGCGTGATGGCCTCCGAGCTTGGTCTGGATGTTGTGACCGCCAAGCGCGCCGGTCTTCTGCACGACCTGGGCAAGGCCATCGACCACGACGTTGAGGGCCCGCATGCCGTCATTGGCGCCGAGCTTGCCCGCCGTTATGGCGAGAAGCCCGTTATTGTCCACGCGATTGAGGCCCATCATGCCGATGTCGACCCCAACACGGTGCTCGACGTTCTGGTCCAGGCTGCCGATGCCGTCTCCGCTTCTCGTCCCGGTGCTCGCCGCGAGTCGGCCGAGAACTATATCAAGCGCCTTGAGAAGCTTGAGGAGATTGCGAACTCTCACGACGGCGTCGAGCGTACCTATGCCATGCAGGCCGGTCGCGAGGTTCATGTCATGGTTCAGCCGGACAAGATCTCCGATGCCCAGTCCACGGTGCTTGCGCACGATATCGCCCATCAGATCGAGGAAGAGATGGAGTATCCCGGTCAGGTGCGCGTTGTGGTGATTCGCGAGAGCCGTGCCGTCGATATCGCTAAATAACATGAATGACGCGAACGAGCTCATCTCATTTATCGCGTCGATGTCGGGGGAGGGCAACCTTCGCGTCGAGGAAAACCTTGGCGAGGGGTATGTCCGCCTCCGCGTTTCGGAGGCCGAGCGCCGTCAGGCCAAGCATGACATTCAGCATGTAGAGGACATTGTTATCGAGATGCTGCGCAATGCTCGCGATGCCGGAGCCGATAAGGTCTATCTTGCCACGACCAAGGAGGAGGGTGTTCGCACCCTCCTCTTCCTGGATAACGGTTCGGGTGTGCCGCAGGATATGCAGGAGCGTATCTTCGACGCCCGTGTCACTTCCAAGCTCGAGAGCATGAAAATGGACCGTTGGGGTGTTCACGGTCGTGGTATGGCGCTGTTCTCTATCAAGCAGAACACGGATGAGGCACGCGTTGTTACATCGGGCGTCGATTTGGGTTCCGCGTTTAAGGTGTGCGTTGCCACCGATCGCTTAGGTGAGCGTGCCGACCAGTCGAGCTGGCCTCAGGCCGTTAAAGATGAAGACGGCCGCTATGTATGCGCTCGCGGCCCCCACAACATCATTCGCGCTGCGTGTGAGTTTGCCCTTGAGGAGCTGCGTGGCTGCGATGTGTATCTGGGCTCTCCGTCCGAGATCGCTGCGACCCTGTACGCTCAGGCTTCGAGTCGTCTCGATACGTCGCGCCTGCTCTTTATCGATGACGAGCATGAGCTTCCGGTTATCGATCGTTTGGGCCTTGCCTCGGATGCCGAGGACTTTATCCGGATCTGCTCCGGGCTGGGTCTCGAGATGTCCGAGCGCACTGCCCATCGTATTCTGTCGGGACAGATTAAGCCCGTTCGCGGTGTGACCGCGCGTCTGCTGCGCGAGCGCGATTCCACCTCGCATGCGCCGGCTCCCGTCGATCTTGCCAAGGACCGTCGAGGCCTTCGTATCGCCAAGGATGATATGGCGCAATTTTCGCGTGCGGTCGAGCGTGACTTTAACGACCTCGCTGCCCGGTATTACCTCAATCTGTGCGGCGACCCTAAGATTCGCGTTTCGCGTGATCGCATCACGGTGACGTTCGATCTTGCCAAAGAGGAATAAAATCTTTACCGAGTCCGCTCGGTACGATACAGTTATTGCAGTTAAAACGTACTTTTAAACGCAGGAGTTTCTTCATGGATTGCCTGAAGGTATCAAGCAAATCATCGCCCGCGTCCGTTGCCGGCGCCATTGCCGGCATGGTCAAAGATGGCGTCCCCGTCAACATTCAGTGCGTCGGTGCCGGTGCCGTCAATCAGGCCATCAAGGCCGTTGCCATTGCGCGCGGCTTTCTGATTCCGACCGGCTTTGATGTCTCCTGTGCGCCGGTGTTCTCCGACATTCTCATTAACGGGGAGTCGCGCACGGCAATCCGTCTCTCTATCTACGTTCACCAGATTAATCGGGCTGCTATGGATAATGTCGTCATGGACGACGTCAAGCCTGTGGCATAGCGAGTTTATTCGTTGCTCGCGCTCTTTGATTCTGCCTTTTCCACCTCGTTAGGACTTATACACATGGACCAGCGTTCCGTACGCGATATTCTTGCCGGTAAAACCTACTTTATCCGCACCTTTGGCTGCCAGATGAATCAGCACGACTCCGAGCGCGTGAGTGGCCTGCTCGATTCGTATGGCTGCCTCATGGCGCTCGATCCGGAGCATGCCGATATTGTCGTGTTCATGACGTGTTGCGTGCGTGAGGCTGCCGATACACGCCTGTACGGTCAGTGCAACTCTTGTAAGAGCCTCCCGCCTTCGCCCTCGGGCAAGCGCGTGGTCGCCGTGGGTGGCTGCATCGCGCAGCGTGACGGTGAGGGTCTGCTCACCAACGTTGATAACGTCAACGTCATATTCGGTACCCATTCCATTGCGCACGTGGCGGAGCTTATCGCCGAGGCGTTCTTGGACGGCAAGCGCCATATTCGCACCAATGAGCACGAGGACACGGATGCTATGAGCATGCCATGGCATCGTGAGACCCAGTATCACGCCTGGGTGCCCATCATGACAGGCTGTAACAACTTCTGTACGTACTGTATCGTGCCGTACGTCCGTGGTCGTGAGAAGAGCCGTCCTTTCGAGGAGATTGTCGACGAGGTGACTGGGCTCGTGCGCCAGGGCGTGCGTGAGATTACGCTGCTGGGTCAAAACGTCAACTCCTATGGTCGCGATCTGTTTGGCAAGCCACGTTTTGCCGACCTGTTGCGTGCCGTGGGCGATACGGGTGTAGAGCGTATCTTCTTTACTTCCTCGCACCCCAAAGACCTGCTGCCCGAGACCATCGATGCTATGGCCGAGACGTCTGCCGTCATGCCGCAGCTGCACCTGGCAGTTCAGTCGGGCTCGACGCGCATCCTTAAAGAGATGAATCGTCGCTATACGCGTGAGGATTATCTGGGGCTCGTCGATCGCATCCGCAATCGCATGCCCGATATCGCGCTTTCGACGGATATCATCGTGGGCTTTCCCGGCGAGACCGAGGAAGACTTTGAGCAGACGCTCTCGCTTGCCGAGACCGTTCGCTATGCTCAGGCCTATACGTTTATCTATTCCAAGCGCGCCGGTACTCCGGCAGCCGAGATTGACGACCCCACGCCGCATGAGGTGATTCTTGAGCGCTTCAACCGTCTGGTGAAGGTTATCGAGACCACAGCGCACGAGTATAACCAAGGTGAGCTCCACACCGTTGTGCCGGCGCTTATTGAGGGTACGAGCAAAAAGAATGCCGCGGTGCTGCTGGGCAAGAGTCCTAAGAATCAGACCGTTCATGCACCGATTCCCGAGGGCTATAGCATCGATCAGTTGGTTGGCAAGATTGTCGATGTTGACATCGATGTTGCCAAGACGTGGTATCTGTCCGGATCCGTTGTGGGCGAGCCGCGCTAATGATTTCTTCCGGGGTAGGCCTTTCCGCCGTTGCGATTGTCGGTCCGACTGCGGTTGGTAAAAGTGATGTCGCAGATCGTTTGGCGGCTCGTCTTTCGTCCGAAGTGCTGTCGTGTGACGCGATGCAAATCTATCGAGGTATGGATATCGGCACTGCCAAGATGGCACCCGAGGAATGCACGGCGCCTCTACGCCTGGTCGATATTGTTGAACCGGGCGTTGCATATTCTGCAGCGCTGTATCAGGCAGACGCTCGTGTGCATGTTGAGCGCTTGCTGGGCGAGGGCCGTCTGCCGGTGTTTTGCGGGGGTACAGGCTTGTATCTCAAGGCCGCCCTGGATGAGATGGATTTTCCCTCGGGCGAGCTTGAGGACGATCGCCGCGCGAGGTATCAGGAGCTTGCCGAGCGCATTGGCGAGGAAGCGCTACACGCGTTGCTTGCCGAGCGTGACCCCGAGTCTGCTGCGGTCATTCACCCCCATAACGTGCGCCGTGTGATTCGTGCGCTCGAGATGCACGATGACGGCGTGTCATATGCCCAGCAGAAGTCGAAATTCAGTGTTCCGCGCGAGCGTTATCATGCCTTGTGGTTTGGTCTGACGCGTAGCCGTGAAGTGCTCTATGAGCGCATTAACCTGCGTGTCGACCTTATGTTTGAGCAGGGACTGGTTGATGAGGTCCATGGCCTTATGGATCAGGGTCTGGGTGATGTACTGACGTCGATGCAGGCAATCGGTTACAAAGAGATTATTGATGCCTTGCGAGGCACTATTACCATGGATGAGGCCCGTGAGCTTATCAAGATGCGCTCACGTCGCTATGCCAAGCGCCAGCTTTCCTGGTTTAAGCGTGACGATCGCATCGTGTGGTTCGATATGGATGAGTTTACGATCGATGACGTCGTTACTGATATTTACCGTCGCATTGAGGCTGCCTAATGGCTCGTTTCCCTTTGGTCCCCACGGCGCCTGAACCTGAGCGCGCCATCTTGGTTGGTGTTGAGTGGCGCGATAACGCCTGGCCGCTCGACCGTTCGCTCGACGAGCTTGAGCGTCTGGCCTACACTGCTGGAGCCCAATGCGTTGCGCGCTTGTCTCAGCGCCTGGTCAAACCCTATCCCAAATCGTTTATCGGTTCTGGCAAGGTCGAGGAGCTGTGCGGTCTGGTGCATCGTATGGATGCGGATGTTGTTATCTTCGACGACGACCTGACGCCTTCGCAGCAGTCCTATCTTGAGAAAGCCGTGGGCGAACCGGTCAAGATTATTGACCGTACGGCATTGATTTTGGACATCTTTGGCCTGCATGCCCAGACTCGTGAGGGCCGCTTGCAGGTGCAACTGGCTCAGCTGCAGTACCTGCTACCTCGCCTGCGAGGTATGTGGAGCCACCTTGCCAAGGAGCAGACACGTGGCGGTATTGGCTCGCGCTTTGGCCAGGGCGAAAGCCAGCTCGAGGTCGACCGTCGCCTGATTCGAAATAAGATTGCTGCGCTTCGACGCGAACTGAAACAGGTTGAACAACGTCGCGATGTGCAATCAAAAAGCCGTATTGAATCGCCGGCGTTTCGCGTGGCGTTGGCTGGCTACACCAATGCTGGCAAGTCGACGTTGCTTAATCGTTTGACGGGATCCACGGTACTTTCGCAGGATAAGCTGTTTGCCACGCTCGATCCTACAACGCGCTCGTACCGTTTGCCCGGTGGTCGTGGCATGACGATTACCGATACCGTCGGCTTTATTCAAAAGCTGCCCCATGGTCTGGTCGACGCGTTTAAATCTACGCTTTCCGAGGTGCTCGGCGCCGATTTGATTCTTAAAGTTGTAGATGCTTCCGATGAGGATTACGAGCGTCAGCTTGAGGCGGTTGATCGTGTCCTTGACGAGATTGGTGCCGGTGAGCGCCTGACGCTTGCCGTGTTCAATAAAATTGATTTGCTCGATAGTGTCGACCGCTTGAGCTTCCGCCGGCGCTATCCCGAGGCAGTGCTGTTCTCGGCTCAGACGGGTGAGGGTCTTGATGACTTAGTCGACCGTATCGCTCGTGAGGCGGCTGCCACTGATGTGTTGCTCTCCGCTGATATCCCGTATCGCGAGGGGGCCCTCATCACGCTGGTACATGAGCAGGGAACCCTTCTGCATGAGGAATATCTCGAGGACGGCGTTCGTATTGTGGCGAAGTTGCCGGCCCGAATCGCACCGCGTCTTGAGCGTTACCGTACGGAATAAATCAGCTCCAGTACACCCAAGATAATCGGTTGATGAAGCAGGTAGAACGGCAGTGCATGGCGTCCGAGGCTCGCGAGCGCCGGGATGGGATTCGCATAGACCCATGCTGGCGCTTCACGGTTTGCTTTTTGTGCCGTGCGGGCGGCAAAGAAGCCTGTGAGGTACATAAATAAGAAGGGTATTAGCGGATAGTAATCACCGGAGACAAAGTCTGGACCTGGGAAACCTAGCCAAGCTAGATAGGGGATAGGGTAGACCGCTTTAGGAATGCTCCAGGTACAGGCAAAGAGTATGAGGCAAATCGCTATACCCCATACTGCCGGCACCCTATCGAGAACCGGGCGCGCGAGCGCGACAATGGCGGTGCACGCCGCCATGCAGAAAATGATGCCGAAGTTCACCGAGTCATCGACTGAGACGAGCGTCGTTGCGACCCATACAACTAAAGCGGCAACGGTATATTTGGCGGCACGCTTGATGTTGTTACGCGAGAGGGTGCACATCCAGCCGGCAATAAATAAAAATACCCAACTGATGCTGGCGCGCCAGATGTCCTGGAAGATGGTCTGGGTAAACCAAGGCATGTTCCAGCCATATAGGTAAGCAAGGTCGTAGCAGGCATGAAATCCCGCCATCGATAGCATGGTAAACCCGCGAATGGTATCAAAGACGGTGATGCGTTTTTGCATTACGAAAACCGGCGCATCAAACCGACGACCTTGCCCAGAATCGTGGGATTTGTCGCGTAGATGGGCTCCATGGTGTCGTTTTCAGGCTGCAGGCGAACGCGCCCCTGCTCCTTGTAGAACGTTTTGACTGTTGCGGAGCCTTCGATCATGGCAACGATAATCTCGCCATTCATGGCGCTCTTCTGCTCGCGAACGATGATGTAGTCGCCGTTATAGATGCCGACGTTAATCATCGAATTGCCGTGGACCTCGAGGATAAAGGACCCCTGGTCCGTTGCGATTTCGGTCGGGATGGTAAAGGTGTCCTCGATATTCTGCTCGGCAAGGATGGGAATCCCTGCGGCGACGCGGCCTACGAGAGGCAGCGATACGGTGCCGCGGGGTGCCGTAGGCTCATCGGACTTTGAGATGGAGACGGAAGACCCGTCTTCGTCAAAGAGCTCGAGGGCGCGAGGCTTGGTGGCGTCACGCTTGAGCAGGCCGCGTGCTTCGAGTGCGGAGAGATGTGCATGTACGGTACTAGGGGAGGAAAGGCCCACAGCCGAAGCCATCTCGCGCACACTGGGCGGATAGCCCTTCTCCTGCTGATATTCCTTGATGAAGTCGTAAATTTGCTGCTGACGCTTGGTAATTTTGCGAGCCATCAGGGATTCCTCTCTACTCATACCAAACAAATGTTCTATTTTTGCTTGACAGGAACAACTGTTCGAAGATAATAATAACCGAACACTCGTTCCCGCGCTAGACTTTTTTGTCCCCGCGGCTTGATAAAACAGTTCTCGTCAAAACAAACGAGAGGAGAACAGAATGAACGCAGCGGATATGGTCCAGGGAAACCTCGCCCTTAAGCTCGAGACGCCCGCCTCGCCTGCCTTTACGGTCGTGAAGGGCGGACGCTCTCATTTTCAGGCCGTGGCCACTAAGCCCGTTCGCACCCAGCGTGCGGCCGCTGCTTTGGCTCCTGTTGCCCTGAAGGCCTCGACGATTGTTGCTGTTGCTGTAGCGTTCACCCTGTTCTTTGTGCTCGCCACGTCAGTTTTTTCTGCTCGCCACGCAGCATATGCCGATTCCGTAGCCAACGTTACCTACGAGACGGTTCGCGTGCAGCCCGGCGATTCCCTGTGGTCGCTTGCCCAGGAGCATCCCATCGATGGCCTTTCCACACAGGAGACTTCCGACATGATTCGTAGCGTCAATCACCTCGATCGCGGCTCTCTTGATGCTGGTGCAGTTCTGAAAGTTCCGACTCGTTCGTAAGATTTCGGCTCGGTCGCATGGTACCCTTGTTATCGTTTAGGAGGAGGTACCATGCGCTGTCCCAAATGCGGCAAGGCACATACCCGCGTTGTCGATTCCCGTATGCAGGAGTCGAACAACACTATCAAGCGTCGTCGCGAATGCTGTTCGTGCAATTATCGTTTTACAACGTTCGAGCGCTGCGAAGATCCCATCGAGGTTATCAAATCCGACGGGTCAAAGCAGCGGTTCGATCGCAACAAGCTGCTGGTTGGTCTGATGCGCGCCACGATTAAGCGCGATATCGATACGAAAAAGCTCAACGAGATCATCGATGATATCGAGGTGGAACTGCGTTCCCGTACGCTGACGGCTGTTACGTCCCACGAACTGGGCGATATGGTGCTTAAGCGCCTGGCCAAGATCGACAAGGTGGCCTACATTCGTTTTGCCTCGGTCTATCGCGATTTCAAAGACGTCGACGAGTTTTTGCAAGAGCTCGACAAGCTAAGGTGATTTCATGTCCAACATTACCGTTAACATTAAGCGTCTCGATCCCACGGTCGAGCTTCCCAAATACGCACATCCCACGGATGCCGGCCTTGACCTCCGTGCCAACGAAGACTGCACCCTCAAGCCCTTTGAGCGCCGCTTGGTCTCCACTGGCTTGGCCATTGCGCTGCCCGATGGCTACGCCGGCTTTGTCCAGCCCCGTAGCGGCCTAGCTATTAAGCAGGGCCTGTCTATAGTCAACACGCCCGGTCTCATCGACGCCCACTATCGAGGCGAGCTTAAGGTCATCCTCATCAACCTGGATCCCACCAACAATATCCAGATCAGCAAAGGCGACCGCATCGCCCAACTCGTCATCCAAGAAGTCCCTACAGTCAATCTCGTAGAGGTAGACGAACTAGATAATACCGACAGAGGCAACGGAGGCTTCGGCTCCAGTGGCGTATCCTAGTCGTTTACGTACTGTCCGCTGACCGGCCCGACCCGCCTATATATCATCCCATGCTCAAACATTCTCGCTTCGCTGCGAAACTGCGCGTGGGACGATATATAGGCGGGTCGGGCCGGTCAGCTGCGTTTACGCACTACAAGCTGCGCCGGATCCTCATATTAGAAGCTGCAAAGGTGAACCAAAGTAATTAATTGCAGCTAGCAGATGCGGCAAGGGGATTGATCCTTTGTCGCATCTGCATATCAGAAAGATTGATTATTGTTTTCAAGCGAGTAGACGCCCGCCCACCTCTCACACATATCGTTCCACGCGCAGTTTCGCAGCGAGCGAAGCGAAGCGAGAATGTTTGAGCATGGAATGATATGTGTGAGAGGTGGGCGGGAGGGATGCGAGCGCCCCGCGAGAATGTTTGAGCATGGAATGATATATGGGCGGCTCCCGCCGAGCAGCGAACTTTCGGCTAGCGGATATGCGCAGGTTTTCCGCCCCAGTAGAAGCGGCAGAAGGCTCGTTTACGTTTTTGGGGCTTGCCTGCAAGTTCCATGGTTGCGATGGCGATATCCTCGGCTGCGCGTGGACGGCGCAGCACTTCGCCGTTAATGAGCAGTGCCTTGAGCGATTCGGGATGATCGTGGAGATGGCGCAGTGTCACGATGAGCTCGCGTGCGGTGGTGACATGCATGCTGGCGCCCATGCCGGTGAGCATGGTGGTGTTGGCCTTTTCCTGGCCATATGACTTGCCCAGCAGAATCATAGGCAGGTGTGCGCACAGGCATTCGGTAACAGTGAGTCCGCCAGATTTGAGGATTGCCAGGTCACAGCCGTGCATAAGCGCTGCCATGTCATCGACGTAGTCAAGAACCGTGACGTTCTCGAGTTTCATGGCATCGAAAAGCGTTTTGAGACGGGTGGCATATTCGGCATCCTTGCCCGGCAAAAAGACAAAGTGCATGTCCTCGAAGCTGCGCAGGAAGGGGAGGGTGCGGTCCATCTCCGCGCGAAAGCGAACGTACGGTTGAGGCAAACTGGCGCCGGCCATCACCAGCACAACGAGCTTGTCTGTGGGGAGATTGAACTTCTCGAGTTCTTCCTCGCGGTTGTAGTCCGTATCAAACCCGGCGCGAATGGGGATGCCCGTAATGCGGATCTTTGCCTCGGGAACCTTACGGGGTCGGAGTGTTTCGGCCATAAACTCGTTTGCCACGCAGAACAGGTCGGTGTCCTTATGGGGCCACCAACCCTCGACCTCGTAATCGGTCGGTACGCAAATGACAGGATAGTCGATGCCCGTAATGACGCGCGCGCCGACGGCGACGTTGGCTGCCGTGATATGTGTGGCTACCACGGCAATGGGCCTGCGAGTTCGAACGTATTCGTTAAATGCGGGGAACATGATGCGCGACCATGCCGTGCCACCGCCCCAAAGCAGGTGTCCGGTAAGGGTATAACGCCAGGTCAAGTCATAAATTGGGCGCGTGGCGCCGGTAAACGAGGCGGCCGTTTTGTTGCCGTCGAATTTTATGCGTCCAAAATCAAGGATATCGAGCACTTCAATCTCAACATCCTCGGGGATGCCATTGGTGCCGCGGATGTGGTCGAATGCCTGCGCAATCGCATTTGCGGCGGCCTTGTGGCCCGAGCCGACCGAGGCGTGCACGATAGTCACGAGAGGTTTTTGCTGAGCCAAGAGCGTGGTTTGTCCCGATTGGGGAGTGCTGTGCGTGAGCAGGGGAGCGTCATCGCTCGTCTGCGTCTGATCCATCGATATCTCCCCTTCATCTTTGTTTCACAGAGAATCATTGTAGTGCATGAGTGTCACGTTCGCATAAATTTGGGTATGAGCGCAAAGAACGCCAATCTTTCGACAGGAGGTCTCTTCATGACTACTCATCAGCCGATCGATGTTGCTATTATCGGCGGCGGCCCCGCGGGCTATGCCGCAGCCATTTATGCGGCGCGTGCCAATCTCACGACGACTGTGATCGAACAGGGCATGTCGGGAGGACAGATCGCCACAACCAATGAGGTCGAGAACTATCCGGGCATTCCGCTCTTGAGCGGTGCCGAGCTTGGCGAGCGTTTTCAGCAACATGCAGAGGGCCTGGGAGCGCAGGTTACATGGAGCATGGTGACGGGTATCGATTACGATGCGGATGCGGCGCTGTTTACGGTGCATCATGATACGGGCGATACGTTGGCCTCGAGTGTTATCGCTTGCATGGGTGCCACGCCGCGATTTGCGGGTTTTGTTGGCGAGGATACGTATCGCGGTCGCGGCGTTTCGTATTGCGCGACGTGCGACGGCATGTTCTTTCGCGGCAAGCAGGTTTTTGTCATCGGCGGCGGCAATGCTGCCTGCGAGGAAGCCCTGTTCTTGTCGGAAATCGCCAGCAACGTGACCATCGTCTTGCGCCGCGATCAGTTCCGTGCCCCCGATGGCGTGGTTCAAAAGGTGCTCGCAAAAGATACTATTTCAGTTAGGTACCAAACTAGTATTGTGGAACTATCAGGCGAGACCATGCCCACGACTATCACGTTTAAGGACAACGCTACCGGTGGCACCTATTCCGAGT
The DNA here is from genome assembly GCA_019414265.1 of Collinsella sp. GTDB lineage: Bacteria > Actinomycetota > Coriobacteriia > Coriobacteriales > Coriobacteriaceae > Collinsella. Next base: position 84,088 of record DXMJ01000005.1, read on the forward strand.
CCTTCGATCCTGGTTCGTTTGGCATATTTGTCTTTGCTGGCACGCAGCCCCATACCGAGCTTGTAGAGCATCTGGTGGATCTGGCGCCCGACGGCGGTATTGTGACCGACGAATCGATGGCCACCCGCACGCCTGGCTTATTTGCTGCCGGCGATATCCGTTCCAAGCGTTTACGCCAAGTTGTGACCGCCGTTTCGGACGGAGCCATAGCGGCTACCAGCGCATACGCTTTCCTACACGGATAAGTACGATAATATATCTTATGTAAGGTTGTTATCTTCAAACAAAGTGGTTGGGCAGTGCATCAATGTGCTGTCCAACCACTTTTACTTAGCGGCTATGTGATATGCAAAACTAGATAACCTAGAATACAATATAGATAACGAACGGAGGATCCTTATGAACCACGTCAAACATGTTATCCCGATGTCCGATACATCGGTCAGCATTAAGCCGGAGGATATTCAGCCGACGGTGCTACCTGATGCATTTATCCAGTCTGATATAGTCCGTAAACTCAATACACTCAGCTTGCCGCGCTATAACCAGTTGCCGAATGTAACGCTCTACCGTGACCAGGTCATTGAGTACATCGAGCTGTGGATGGAGCCGCTTTCGATTTGTGTGGAGCAGCCCGTCATTACGCCATCGATGATCAATAACTACGTAAAGGTCGGCCTCGTTCCCGCTCCGGTAAAAAAGCAATATGGTCGCGAGCAGATTGCGCGTCTCATCTCCATTTGTATCTTTAAGCAGGTGCTGCCTATCGCTGCGGTTCAGGCACTCTTTAACATTCAGCGCCTGAGCTACGATGCACCGACCGCCTTTGATTATGTGATTGATCAGCTCGAGGCATCGATTCGTGCGGCTTTTTCAATTGAGCAGGTTCCTGTTCCCGATACGGCTCATCAGGTCACGCGCGAGTCGCTGCTCGTGCGCAGTGCGGTTTCGTCTTTTGTATCGAAGGCGTATCTGATGAGCTATCTAAAGTTCAATGGGTTTAAATAGCTGGCCGACGTACAAGACGGGCGGGACAAAGAGCCATCAGACACTTTGTCCCGCCCGTGTTTTTGTTTAGTTGGATTTTATCGGCCCGAAGCCACGCCCATGCCGTAGCCGATGATGAGGCCGTGCATCTCGGCATAGTATGAATCTAGCCCGTTACAGGGCATGATGATAGTCTTGGAGCCTGGCCAGCGCTCCGCAATTCGGCTGGCAAGTGCCTGGGCGCCTACCTCATTCTCGACGTGGTCGATAACGACTTCGCCGCCAGTAAAGCCTTCGGCCTCCATGGTGTCGACAATCTTGGTGAGCATCTTCTTTTCGCCGCGGGTGTGACCAACGAGTTCAATTTTGCCCGCTTCGCTCGCCGTGCCCAAAATGCGGATATTGAGCTTGTTAGCAATAACGCCGGCCGCCTTAGGGATACGTCCGGCCTTCGCAAGGTTTTCGTAATTGCACAAACTAAAGAGGATCTTGCTGTTCTGCTCCAAGCTATCGAAATAGGCGCAGGCGTCCTCAAAGGAGGCATCTGGGTTGCTTGCAAGATAGCGGTCGAACAGCAGGAAGATCAAATCCATTTTGCCACCTGCGGCTCGCGAGTTAACCAAATGAATCTGACGGTCCGGCTCCTCGGCAAGCACCATGTCACGTGCGGTGGCCGCGGCATTGTAGCTTCCCGAGACTCCCTCGGAGATGGGCATGCAAATCGTCTTGTCGGCAAGCCTAAAGAGTTCGGCCCACTCCCCTACGCTTGGACAGGCGCTCGAAGAAGCGCTCGACTCCGCCTGCACGGTGCAATTGAGCTCATGAACATCGAGCGAGAGGTCGTCGACAAATTCGCGCTCCCCCACTCGGATCTTAAGGGGTGCAAATGCAAAGGTGGTATGAGGTGTGGTTGGCTGCCAATCGCGAAGATTGCAGCTCGAATCTGAGATAAGTGCCCAGCTCATTGAGGGTCCTTTCTAGTTGTTCCTCAACAATTATAGCTATCTTTTGGACAGATGCTGCGCATATCTAGTATTCAAAACTAGATTGTTGCTTACATGCAAAACGGGCGCTCGAGATAAAACAATGGACCTCGCTCCCCAAGGATACGAGGTCCATCTTTGCTTGCTGAGCTAAACCACTTAGTAGCGAACGAAAATATAATTGTTGTTCATGCCGGCGGCAACGGAGCTGATGATGACGCCCGTTTTGTAGTCGGAAGCATGGATCATCTGACCATTACCGATATAAATGCCGGTATGGTAGGAGTTAACCACAACATCGCCGGGTTGCGGATCGGACACACGGGTCCAACCCATGAAGTCGACCGTGGTGCCCAGACGGCAGTAGCGTCCCGTGAGGCAATAGCTTACAAAACCGGAGCAGTCAAAGCTGTTCGGTCCAATGCCGCCCCAAGAATACGCATAGCCGAGCTTGCTGTAGGCGCGCGAAACAACGGAGCCACCATCAACAGACTGACTCGGTGCCGAAGGCGTGGGAGCCGGAGCGGGCGTGGGGGCAGGCTGCGGTGCGGGAGCCGGCGTGTTGCCGCCCTGGTTGTTGTTATTGTTGGTCTGGCCGCCATTGTTGGTGTTCTCGGTCGTACCGGCGGTGTCGTTGCTCACCGTGGCCTTTTCGGCGGTGCTAGCATTAATGCCAGCCTGCAGCGCAGCGTTGGCCTCGGCCTCGGCAGCGAGCTCGGCCTGCAGCTGCGAATCCAGGGAGTTCACGACACTCTGAGCCTCAGCCTGCTGGGCATTGAGCTCGTCGACCTTCTTTTGCGTCGCAGCGACGTTCTTCTCCTGCTCGGCCTGCTTATCGGTGAGCTGCTGCTTAAGGTCCTTGACCTCCTGAATGGTCTGGGCCTGCTTGTCAGAAACCTTGCCGTAGTAGAACAGACGGTTGAGCATGTCGCCCAGATCGTCGACGCCCGTCAGAACCTGAAGGAGGCTCAGACCGCCGGTCTTGTACTCACCAGCAACGTAGGACGAAAGCTTTGCCTGACCCTCGGCGATCTCTTGCTGCTTTTGCGTGATCTCGCCTGCAGTCTGATCAAGCTCCTGCGTCTGTGCGGAGAGCTCTTCATGAATTTGCTGGGTTTGGGTGCCAATCTGCTCGAGCTTGGTACGGGCAGCGGCAAGGTCAGATGCGGTATCGGCGTAGGCCGGAGCCGTGAGGCCCAGACCCAAAACACAAGCGAGGGTTGCCGTAGCAGCGCAGCGTGCCATGTTTCTGTGCGTGTTTGCTGTGCGCATGAAGCTTCCTTTCCAATACTAGGGGTAACGGCTAGTCCACCGTCACCAGGCTAAAGAGCTCAACATTGTCGTCAGACGACGTGAGCCTATCGCGCGGGTTAAGAAACGCAAGCTCAAGGATACAACCGTAGCCCACAAGCTTTGCTCCCATATCTCGCACCAGTTTACCTGTTGCCTCGACGGTTCCGCCCGTCGCGACCAAGTCGTCCAGAATCAACACGGTATCTTTAGAGCTGATAGCATCGGCGTGAATCTCGATAGAATCCGTTCCATACTCGAGCTCGTAGCTCTCGCTCACCGTTTTACGCGGCAGTTTACCCGGCTTACGTGCGGGAACAAAGCCGGCGCCCAGGGCGACGGCCACGGGCACGCCCACCATAAAGCCACGAGCCTCGGGGCCGACGACCTTGGTGATTCCCATGCCGGCAAAATGCTCGGCCAGGGCATCTACCATGGCCTTTAGCGCTTCGGGATTACCGAAGAGCGGCGTGATGTCCTTAAAGACGACTCCGGGCTCGGGATAGTCGGGGATATCGACGATATGAGATTCGAAGTCGTACATGGCATGACCTTTCAGGGATTGCCGGGTTAACGGCGGTTATTTACCCGTGTTAGCAGACGGGTTATGCGAGGGGACGACGACCTTGGACGGTTGCACGAGCGACTCCTCGTGCGCGGCAACCGCGGGGACGCTTGCCCCATCGCTTTTAGCCTTGGTGGATTCGGAACGTGCAATCTCCTCATCGAGGGCATCGATGTCAGCGTCCTCGACCACGGCGTTGAGCGACTCAAAGACACGGTTCTTAAGGAGCGCGGTGTGCACACCCTCGGTGAGGTCGTGCAGCTTCTTAAAAGCGCGCTCGAGCTTGGCGTCGCGCTCATCATCGGAGGTATCCATGCCGAGCATGCTCACGAGAACCTGCTCAAACATCGAAGACTCGCGGTTTGCCGACGATACGTACTGACGCAGGTTGCGCGGCTCAATGTGGAAGCGCGACAGCTCCGAGCAGTAACGGATAATTGGGAAATCTCGGCCATCGACGAGCTCTCGGTTCTGCGGGCTCTTGATGATGCGGATAAGATCGTTCTCGGCAAGGGAGCGGATAAACGAAATCTCAACACCGAGCATATCTGGAATCGTCTCGATGGGGTGCAGCTTTTGCTTGGTCTCCTTGGGCTCCGTCTTAAGCGGAACATCGGACAGAAGACCCACCTCGTAAGCCAAAGTGGACAGGTCCGTTGCGTTTTCCAAGCGCTGCTTAATGACGTTGAGTGGCATGTAGCGGGTCTTCTGCAGGTGCAGGATGACCTCGAGACGGTCAACGTCTTCCTTGGAGTACTGGCGATACCCCTTAGGCGTACGATGAGGGGTGATGAGCCCCTCATCTTCTAGAAATCTAATTTTTGAGTTCGAAAGATCGGGGTATGCGCCTCGAAGAAGGTTGACGACTTGGCCGATACTCAGATAGTTGCGTTCGGCCATGCCCTACTCACCGGTTTCGATGCGCTCCGGCGTGCTCTCGTGGTAGATGAGCGTAAACGTACCGATCTGGACGGAAGAACCATCGTGCAGCGGGGCCGCGTTGACAATGGCGCCGTCGACCCAGGTGCCATTGAGCGAGCCCAGGTCCTCAATGCGAGCGCCGAGGCCCTCGCGAATAATGCGCGCGTGGCTACGCGAAACGGTCATGTCATTGAGGAAGATGCCGTTCGCAGGATCGCGGCCGATGGTGGTCACGTCGTCCTCGAGCTCAAAGGCGGCACCAGTCTGCGGACCCTTGACGATGGACAGAACGGGTGCGGTGATGCGCACGTTGGCCATGAGGTCGGGAACGGTGACGTCGCTTGAAGGCACGCGGAATACGCAGGTAGCGTCAGCAGTCTTATCATTCTGAGGCATATTGTTAACCATGTTGTCCATGACAACCCCTAACTTATCGCGGACGTGCCGCAAATAATGAACCGTACGTAATCATACCCCAACGAATCAGTCTTCGATTTCAGGGTTCAGAAAGTCGATGTCCTCGTCCTCGGGATGCGCGAGAGCCTGTTTAATGGCCACTCCGCCCTTAATGGAATAGATGACAGCCGTGAGCATGGAGAAGATCACGCCGCCGTACACAAAGAAGATGCCGAGGGGCACCGAGCTTCCGTTGAGGCCCGGGAAGGCCGTGAACGTGGCGGGCAGCAGATGCCAGCCGTCCACGGTGGGAAAGCCCAACAGCATGAGCGAGAAGCCGGTCATGAGCAGCGCCGTGGCAATCTTGCCGGGAAACACCACGTCGATGGGACGGCGGTGATAGTGGCGCACGATGAGCGTGCCGATGCCCAGATAGATATCACGACCAATGATGAGCACGCAGACCCAGATGGGAAGCTCGCCGCGGACCACCAGGCCCAGTACGCCGGTAAATAGCAGCGCACGGTCGCAGATGGGATCCATAACCTTGCCGAGCCAGGAGACCGTTTTGGTCATGCGGGCAATCTGGCCGTCCATCCAGTCGGTGGAGGCCGCGATGGCATAGATGACGATGGCGACGACACGGTTGTTGTCCGTCACAAACAGGTACAGGAAGACCAGCGTGAGGATCAGGCGCGTGAAGGTAATGAAATTGGAGATCGTGAAGATCTTATTCGACGGGTAATCGGAAGTGCCGATAAGCTCCTTTTTGATCTTCTTTTTGATGCCCACAGGACTCCCCCGCTGGTAAACGACAAAACTTTCGATACTATACCCGTTCTGGCGATGTCTATCCAGCGCGAGCATAGAGAGTCCAGACATATATAAGACTCCAACGGCCGTTACGGCTTCGTTAGAAACGCGCCCCACCATGGATGGTGAACCCGAAAGGCAAGGCGCGCGGGCACGGCGACTCGGCCCGCGCGCCCGGAAGAGAAAGGACGAACCCATGGGCTACATGCTCGAGACGCGCGGGCTCACCAAGCGCTTCGGCCGCGGCGACCAGGCGCAGGATGCCGTGGCCGACGTGAGCCTTCATATCCGCGAGGGCGAGGTGTACGGGCTGCTCGGACCCAACGGCGCCGGCAAGTCGACAACGCTCAAGATGATCTGCGGGATGCTGCGGCCGACGGCCGGGGAGACCCTCTTTGCCGGGCACGCCTGGCGCCGCGAGGACCTCTACGCAATCGGCAGCCTCATCGAGGAGGCGCCGCTCTACCCCAACCTCACCGCGCGCGAGAACCTGCGCGTTCGCACCACGCTGCTGGGCCTTCCCGAGAGCCGCGTAGATGAGGTGCTCGCCGCCGTGGACCTCGCGGACACCGGGAAGAAGCGCGCCGGGCGCTTCTCGATGGGCATGCGGCAGCGCCTGGGGCTCGCGCTGGCGCTGATCGCCCGGCCACGCCTGCTCGTGCTCGACGAGCCCACCAACGGCCTCGACCCCATCGGCATCGAGGAGCTGCGCGACCAGATCCGCGGCTTCGCGGCGGCGGGTACGACGGTGATCGTCTCGAGCCACATCCTCTCCGAGGTGCAGCAGATGGCGGACACCATCGGCATCATCTACGGGGGGCGCCTAGCCTACGAGGATGCGCTTCGGCCCGGGCAGGACCTCGAGGAACTCTTCATGAGCGTCTGCCGGGAGGGGCGTCGAGCGCGCGGGGAGGTGGCGGCATGACGGGCGAGAAAGGCGGCCTGCTCGCGGGCCTGCGCGCCGAGGCCCTGAAGTCGCGCCACGCGGCACCGGCTCGCCTGGCCGTGCTCATGGCGCTGCCGATGCCGCTGCTCGGCGCGATGCCCTACCGGGGCGTGCAGATCTTCAGCGCGTGGAACTACTGGTACGCGCTCTTCCTGCCCGTGGCTCTCTCGCTCGTGGTGGCGTGCGTCGCGCGGGCGGACGCTCGCACGCGGATGCGGGGGCTTCTGGGCCTGGGCTTCCCGCTCGGGCGCGCCTGGTGGGCCAAGGCGCTCTGGTGCCTCGCGCTCTGCACGCTCTCGAACCTCGTGGTCTTCGGCA
>DXMJ01000050.1 GCA_019414265.1 Collinsella sp.
GTAGAGCAGGAAACTTAATTACGCGCCGCTCCCCGCCCACGCCGGGCAAACCCTCCCTTGTACTTTATCAAGGTAGAGTGTATGATTCTGAACGTTACATGACTCACTTTACTTAACTAAAGTGCCATCAAGGGGGAATACCATGAATACCGATATGTCTCGTCGTCAGTTTGTTGGTCTAGCCGGCTCGTTTGCCACGGTGCTTGGCCTTGGTCTTGTCGGTTGTGGCGGCGGTGCCGGTAAGGGCTCTGCTGCCGGCTCTGCTGCGGCCAAGGATACGAAGGGTGCCGCGGAGTCCAAGAAGCTCGTCGTGGGCTTTGACAAGTCCTATCCTCCGTATGGCTTTGTGGGCGACGATGGCGAGTACACCGGCTTTGATCTCGATCTTGCCAAGGCTGTTGCCGATAAGCAGGGCTGGGAGGTCAAATACGAGGCCATCGATTGGGATGCCAAGGACACGCTGCTCAACTCCGGCGCCATCAACTGCATCTGGAACGGCTTTACCATGGAGGGTCGCGAGGACGACTACACGTTCTCCGAGCCGTACATGCTCAACGAGCAGGTGCTGGTGGTAAAGAAGGATGCGGGCATCAAGAGCTGGGACGATCTTGCCGGCAAGACCGTGATTACCCAGACCGATTCCGCTGCGCAGGATGTGCTCGAGGGTGACCAGAAGGATCTGGCGGCGACGTTTGCCACGCTCGACACGATCGGCGAGTACAACACGGCCTTTATGCAGCTCGAGAGCGGCGCGGTCGATGCCGTGGCTTGCGACCTTTCGATTGCCCAGTATCAGCTTGCCGCCAAGCCTGATGCTTATACGCAGCTTGATGAGCCGCTGTCCAGCGAGCACTACGCCGTCGGCTTTAAGAAGGGCGACACCAAGTCGGCCGACGCCGTGACCGAGTCGCTCAAGGCACTCTATGAGGACGGCACGGTTAAGGACCTGTGCGACAAGTATTCAAGCTATGGTCTATCTTTCGATAATTGGGTGCTCAAGTAATGTCTATTCAGGTCATGATGCAGATGCTTGGCCAGGGATTCTTGGTCAGTTTGCAGTTGTTTGTGCTGACGCTGCTCGGGTCGATTCCGCTGGGAATTCCCGTGGCGTTTACGCGCATGAGCAAAATCGCGCCGCTTCGCTGGATTGCGCGCATCTACATTTCGGTCATGCGCGGTACGCCGCTCATGCTGCAGATGTTTGCCATCTACTTTGCCCCGTACTACGTGTTCGGCATTTCGCTTACGCCCGATTCCAAGTGGACGGCGTGCGTTGTGGCGTTCATCATCAACTACGCCGGCTACTTTGCCGAGATCTATCGCTCGGGCTTGCAGTCGATTCCGCGCGGTCAATACGAGGCAGCCGAGGTGCTGGGCTATTCGCGCATGCAGACGTTTCTGTATATCGTGATGCCGCAGGTCGCCAAGCGTATTCTGCCTGCGATGGGCAACGAGATCATCACGCTGGTCAAGGACACGTCGCTGGCGTTTGCCATTGGCGTGGGTGAGATGTTCTCGACGGCCAAGGCACTGGTCGCCTCGCAGGTGAGCATGGTGCCGTTTGCGATCGCGGCGTTGATCTACTGGGTCTTTAACTTTGTGGTCGAGATGCTGCTGGGCGCCGCCGAAAAGAAGCTGGACTATTATCATGACTAGATCGTTCCGCCGTTCTAGCGAACGGCGGACTGCTCGACGCTGCGCGCGTGCCTGACGGCCAATCTGCTCCTCAAACCGTCGCTTGCGTACAGAAGTACGCGGCGCTCCTCTTTCGAAGCACATTGTCTCGTCAGCCACACGCTCGCTGACTTCTCAAACACATGGAGGTTCCCGTGTTCGGAACGGTAATGATGATAACGAACGCGCGTAAGGCGTTTGGCGGCAATGAGGTGCTCAAGGATATCTCACTCGAGGTAAAGCGCGGCGAGGTCGTGGCGATTATCGGGCCTTCGGGTGGCGGTAAGTCCACGCTGCTGCGGTGTGCCACGCTGCTCGAGACACTCGACGGAGGCTCGCTCTCGTTTGGTGACCTTGCCGTTGCGACGGATGCGGGTTCGGGCGCAGTCTATGCGAAGGGCGATGTGCCCAAGCAGGCGCGCTCGCGGTTTGGTCTGGTGTTTCAGAACTACAATCTGTTTCCGCACTATACCGTGATGAAAAACATCACCGATGCTCCGATTCGCGTGCTCAAGCGTCCGCGCGAGCAGGCGGAAGCCCGCGCTCACGAGCTGATTGCGCAGATGGGGCTTGTGGGCAACGAGAACAAGGTTCCGTGTGAGCTTTCGGGCGGTCAGCAGCAGCGCGTGAGTATTGCCCGCGCCCTAGCGCTCGACCCGGAGATCCTGTTCTTTGACGAGCCGACCTCGGCGCTCGACCCCGAGCTGACGGCCGAGGTGCTGCGTGTCATTAAGGACCTCGCTGCGCAGAACATGACGATGGTGATCGTGACCCACGCAATGCAGTTTGCGCGCGATGTTGCCGACCGCGTGGTCTTTATGGATGGCGGCCGCATTGTCGAGGAGGGGCCTGCCGATCAGGTCATCGATCATCCGCGCGAGCAACGTACCCGTGAGTTCTTGAGCCGTATCGAGGGATAGGCTCAGGTATTTACTCAACTATTAATTGAGGCGAAGCCGCCGCAGGTCTTACGGTCTGTGGCGGCTTTTGTTTGCATCGACGGGGTTCAATAATCGCCTCACAAGCTTGTCTCTTCCTCTCGCCGCCTGTATTCATACGTGCGCCGAAAGGTATGCATGGACAGCCGCCCGTGAGGGTAGGGTGGTGGCATAGGACATTTGGAGGGTGAGTCGGCTCGGCTGCCGACCATGCTGCTCCCGGGATGGCACCGACCGCGAACTCTCCCCGTTGGCGTCGCGCATTGCGCGCGGCCCTGCAAGGAGGTCATCATGGGTGCTCCCAAGACCGGTAACGTAAGGAACGTGGTGCTCGTAGGCCAAGGCGGGGTGGGCAAGACTTCACTCGCCGAAGCCATGCTCCACCTTTCCGGCAAGACCGCCCGCCTGGGCGGCCACGACGGCACCAAGCCTACGCTCGACTATGACCCCGAAGAGGTCAAGCGTGCATTTTCCATCTCGACGACCATCGCGCCGATCGACTGGAAGGGCGCGCGCATCAATGTGCTTGATGCCCCGTGCTACCCCGATTTTATCGGCGACGCCTTTGCCGCGATGAGCGTCTGCGAGACGGCTCTGTTTGTGGTCGACGCCGAGGCCGGCCCACAGCCTACGACGGTTAAGCTCTGGTATGCCGCCGAGGACCTGCGTCTGGCGCGTGCGGTGTTCGTAAACCGCCTGTCGCGCTCCGAGGCCAGCTTTGCGACCACGATGGACCTGCTGCAGGAGCGCTTTGGCACGCGCCTGGGCGCCGTGACCCTTCCCTGGGGCGAGGGCGAGGACTTTGACGGCATCATCGACCTGGTGCGCATGAAGGCGCGCCATTGCAACGGAGCCGAAGCCGTTGAGTCGGAGATTCCCGAGGAGTATCGTGCCCAGGCCGAGGAGGCCCATGACCATCTGTGCGAGTTGGTGGCCGAGGCCGACGATGAGCTGATGATGAAGTACTTGGAAGGCGAGGAGACGCTGACGCAGGAGGAGCTTGAAGGCCTGCTGTCGAAGGCGATTGCCGAGCGCATATTTGTGCCGGTCTTTGCGGGCGATTGCATTAAGGAACAGGGCGTCAACTCGCTGATGGACGACATCGCCACATACTTCCCGGCGCCGACGGACTACGGCGAGATGCCGCTTATCGACGGTGATTCGCTCAAGATTTCGAGCGACGATGACCGTCCGGTGGCGTTTGTGTTTAAGACCCTGGCCGATCCGCAGCAGGGTCGCATCAGCTTTATCAAGGTGCTGACGGGTACGCTTGAGCCGGGTCTTGAGCTGATCAACGCGCGCACGCGCAAGAGCGATCGTCTGGCTCACCTGTATGTGATGTGCGGCCGCGACATGACCGAGGTCGGTCACGCCTATGCCGGCGACATTATCGTGGCGCCCAAGTTGGCGGCCGAGACGGGCGATACGCTCTCCATTACCGGCAAGGTCGAGGCTGCGGCGTTTAAGTTCCCCAACTCGCAGTACCGCATTGCCATCGAGGCCGAGAATCGCGGCGACGAAGAGAAGCTCTACACGTTTATCGAGAAGGCCTGCAAGGCCGATCCGACCATGAGCATCGACCGCGACGAGGAGACCGGGCAGACTATCATCTCCGCCGTGGGTGAGGCGCAGGTTTCGGTGTTGCTTAACCGTTTGGAGGATCGCACCAAGGTCGTGGCCAAGAGCGTGCCGATCCGCATTCCGTATCGCGAGACCATCCGCCGCACGGCGAGCGCCCAGGGCCGCCACAAGAAGCAGACCGGTGGTGCCGGTCAGTACGGCGACTGCTGGCTGCGCGTGGAGCCGCTCATTGGGCCCGACGGCACGAGCGACGGCTATGAGTTTGTTGACGAGGTCGTGGGTGGCCGCATCCCGCGCTCGCTGATTCCCGCCGTGGACAAGGGCGTCCAGGAGACCATGAAGGACGGTATTATTGCCGGCTACCCGCTCACGGGCATTCGCGTCGCGGTGTACGACGGTTCGTATCACAGCGTCGACTCCAACGAGATGGCGTTCCGCGCGGCGGCTCGCATCGGCCTGCGCAAGGCATGCGCCGATGCCGACCCCGTGGTGCTGGAGCCCATCGAGGAAATCACGGTGACGATCCCCGAGAGCTACGCCGGCGCCGTGATGGGCGACATCTCGGCCTCGCGCGGTCGCGTGACGGGCATGGAGACCGATGAGCGCGGAGACACCGTGGTCATCGCTCAAGCGCCGCTGGCCGAGCTGACGGATTACTCGACGCGTCTGCGCTCCATCACGCGCGGCACGGGTGACTTTACCATGAAGCCCGCCGGCTACGAGCAGGTTCCCTATGACGTTCAGGCCAAGCTGGTCGAGCGCTATGAGGAGGGTCGCGCCAAATAACGTGTGGTTTTGTCTGCAATGTAGGTGCTGACGAAAAGGCCGCCCTGGGCAACCGGGGCGGCCTTATTTGATCCTTTGGGGACGGAGGAAAACGGATCAATTTAGGTTTTGGGGCAGCTTGGTCGGCCCTAGTCTCCCGAGGTCTGATTGCGGCCGGTGGCGTAGTCGATCTGCACATGCGGCTGCAGGTTGTAGCAGTATACGTGGAAGCAGAGGGTCTTGCCGTGGTCCTCGACCGATTGCGCCTCAAGGCGCACGCCGCGGCAGACAAGTTCCTCTTCGTTATACATGGGCGTGACGCGGTAGAGCACGTGGTTGCCCGTTTCGCGGATGTAGTCGAGAATCTGCTCCTCAAACGGTAGCATGCCCGTCTCGTTGAGATAGCGCGTGCCGGTGAGGAGATTCTTGCGGTTGGCGTTTTCGCCGCAGAGCGACCAGGCGATAAGGTGGCAGCGGTTGTAGAGGCTCTGGCCCGGAATAAAGTCGTAGCGCTGCTGATGCCATCCGGCGGGATGGATGCGCGAGATATCGCCGCGCTTGCCTTGACCGAGCGATTCGGGGCCCACGCAGGCGAGCGCTTTGCGAGTGCGGCCCAGGCTGTCGAGCTTGGAGAACTTCTTAAAGCAGCCCTCTTCGGTGGCGCGATCGTATTCATCGAGTGTGAATGACGGCGTGCCGAGCGGGTGCGTGCTGTCGGCGCGAAGGGCAACGTAGGGGTTGCCGGCATAGTCGGGAATGCTGCTGAGATAAACACCGCGGGCGCGGTTGAACTGCCTCCCATTTCCTGGACATGAGAAATGGGAGGCTTTTTATGCGAGTC
>DXMJ01000051.1 GCA_019414265.1 Collinsella sp.
GAGCACAACCTTGCCAAGGTTGGGGTCGCGGGTTCGAGCCCCGTTGTCCGCTCCATTGCATTTCCGGACCGTCTCAAGCGGTCCTTTTTCGGCGAAGTGGCCAAGTGGTAAGGCAGAGGCCTGCAAAGCCTTTACCCCCGGTTCGAATCCGGGCTTCGCCTCCAGGCAACATCCGGGCGCTCCGGCGCCCGTTTTGTTTTACATATGCGGACATGGCTCAGTTGGTAGAGCACAACCTTGCCAAGGTTGGGGTCGCGGGTTCGAGCCCCGTTGTCCGCTCCATTGCATTTCCGGACCGTCTCAAGCGGTCCTTTTTCGGCGAAGTGGCCAAGTGGTAAGGCAGAGGCCTGCAAAGCCTTTACCCCCGGTTCGAATCCGGGCTTCGCCTCCAGGCAACATCCGGGCGCTCCGGCGCCCGTTTTGTTTTACATATGCGGACATGGCTCAGTTGGTAGAGCACAACCTTGCCAAGGTTGGGGTCGCGGGTTCGAGCCCCGTTGTCCGCTCCAACTATCTTACGCGGTTCTAACGAACCGCGTTTTTTGTTGACGCTGCGCGGGCCCCGGGCACCCCATCTTGCCCCTCAATCGTCGGTCGCGTACATAAAGTACGCTTCCCTCCTCTTTCGCGGCAACCTGGGGCACCCGGAGCCCGCTCGCTGTCGTGGCCGGGGGAGTAAGTCTTCCGTTCTTTTCACTAATCGATCGATTCGTCCCAGGAGGCTCGAGCCCGAGAGGGGGCGAGCGTTTGGGGCGTGGCTGCGGCGTTGATTGCCGTGAATGTCAGCTTTGGGCGTATCATCGTGGGCATCTCACAAAACCTCGTTGCAAGGGAGACACACCCCATGGCTACAGAAAAGTCCTCCTCGCGCTCATGGATGTCCGATGCCGCGATCTATCAGATTTACCCGCGCTCGTTTAAGGACTCGACTGGTTCGGGTTTGGGCGATATCGCGGGCATTACCCAGCAGATGGACTATCTTGAGCGGCTGGGTATCGAGGCCATCTGGCTGAGCCCGTTTTACCCATCGCCTCTTGTCGATGGCGGCTATGACGTGGCGGACTACTGCGATGTCGACCAACGTCTCGGCTCGCTTGACGACTTCGATGACATGATCGCCGCGGCTCACGCGCGCGGCATCAAGGTCATCGTCGACATCGTGCCCAGCCATTCGTCCAACCAGCACCCCTGGTTCAAAGCCGCTCTTGCCGCCGGCCCCGGATCGCCCGAGCGCGCCCGCTATATCTTCCGTGATGGTCGCGGCGAGCATGGCGAGCTGCCTCCCACCAATTGGAATGCCAACTTTGGCGGCCCCGCCTGGACGCGTGTTGCGGACGGTCAGTGGTATCTGCACATGTTTACGCCCGAGCAGCCGGACTTTGACTGGTCATGCCCCGAGGTTCGCGCGTTCTTTTGCGACGTCCTGGCGTTTTGGAGCGATCGAGGCGTCGATGGCTTTCGCATTGATGTGGCGCACGGTCTCGCCAAGGATCTCGACCGCGATGATCTCGACCGGTGGCATCTCGCCGAGGGCGATGACATGGTTGACGACGGCACCCATCCGCTGTGGGATCGCAACGAGGTTCACGAGATCTATCGCGAGTGGCGCCGCGTGTTCGACCGCTATAATCCGCCGCGCAGCGCTGTTGCCGAGGCGTGGGTGCTGCCCGAGCGCCAGTATCTCTACGCGCGCCCCAGCGAGCTTGGCCAGACATTTAACTTTGAGTTCGCCAAGGCCACTTGGACCTATGATGACATGCACGCTGCAATCGAGGAGGGCTTGAAGGCGGCCATCGAATCCGATTCCGCCTCGACCTGGGTACTCTCCAACCACGACGTGCCGCGCGTGGCGACGCGCTATGCCCTGCCGCAAATCAAGGCGACGCGCTACCACCAGATTGCGCTTGACTGGCTCTTACGCGACGGGTCGTCTTATGACGAGGACCGTGAACTCGGCGAGCGCCGCGCGCGGGCGGCCCTTTTGCTTGAGCTGGCGCTTCCGGGCTCGGCATACGTGTATCAGGGTGAGGAGCTCGGCCTTTTTGAGGTGGCCGATATCCCGTGGGCCGCACTCGAAGATCCTACTGCGACCAATACGCACGGACCGAAGCGCGAGAAGGGGCGCGACGGCTGCCGTGTGCCCCTGCCGTGGGTGGCGACGGACGATCCCACGCAGGGCGGATCGTTTGGGTTTTCACCGGCGGACGCCGATGCGGCGCCCCATCTGCCGCAGCCTGCATGGTTTTCCGATTACGCTGCCGATAGGGAAGAAGCGGACCCGACATCGATGCTTGCGCTCTATCGTGACGCCCTCTGGCTGCGGCGCAAGCTGCGCGGGTGCGCCAACGATCTTGCGTGGCTCGATCTTGACGGGCGTACCGGCCTTGCGGATGGTGCCGAGGGCGCTGAGGGCGGCGTCATCGCCTATCGCCGCGACAACGGCTGGGCGTGTGTGACGAACTTCGGTGCAGCACCCGTGGAGCTGCCGGCGGGCAAGGTCCTGCTCACCTCATCACCGCTTGCAGACGGCAGGCTTGCGCAGGACAGCTCTGCCTGGATCATGCTCGCTGAGTTGTAGGGGGCCTCTTGCGGCGAGTTTGCGTTTGCCCGCGCTTTCCATGGTGGCTGATGTCTTCGCGAGGTTCGAGAGGGCGTCGCAAAACTTTTCAAAAAAAGTTCTTGCATAGGATGCGGGTATCACGTAAGATTAATCCTCGTAAGCGGACATGGCTCAGTTGGTAGAGCACAACCTTGCCAAGGTTGGGGTCGCGGGTTCGAGCCCCGTTGTCCGCTCCATTTGGGCGTTTAGCTCAGGGGGAGAGCGCTTCCCTGACACGGAAGAGGTCAGAAGTTCAAATCTTCTAACGCCCACCAAATGTTCGCAGCCCAGAGGCTTAGCCTCTGGGCTGTTTTATTTTGCTCGCCAAATGGGTCGCCAAATACGTCACCAAATTTCGAGTTTTTTGATCTTCTGGGATGCTTCTCAGTAGCCATCTGAGAAAACTCTCATCTTCTCTGTTTGCATACACATATCTTTCAAGGATTCGTGCCGCGGTTACATGGGGCTCGGCAAGGCACGACCGCAACATGTTGGTCAAGCATAATCTTTTGGATTCTTTTGGCGTGAGCGGCTTGGTTTTGGTAGGATTTGTCAGCGGCTTGACTAAGGGGGTTTTATAACTGCCATGCAGGTAGCCGTGTTGGTAACGTTTTACCGACTTGCCAAGAACCCCTCATAATTAATGCGTCTGCAAAATGACCAATTGCTTTGACCTGCTGAAACACTATATGTTGTGTTTGAACTAAAAAAAGAATACAGGATATAGATGCCTCTTTGTCGTATGATAGATGGCGGACAGAGAACGAGGACCTTATTTGCCCCATTTGGATAGATCTTTGAGCCGCTTGATCGGCCGCGAGGATTGTCCGCATGAGGACCTATGGTTTATCGAGAACACAGATTGCGCGACGGCGCCGCAAGACAGGGGCAAGCCCTGCCGGGCATCGTTTGGCTCTGAAGCGCAATGAGACTACGACGCGAAAGAGGCAAGAGGATGAAGATCATCAAGCGCAGCGGCACCGAGGTTGTCTTTGACATCGATAAGATCGTCAATGCGATTCGCGCCGCAAACTTGGAGGTCGAGGAGAGCTCTCGTCTAACCGACCGCCAGGTGGTTTATGCGGCGCAAAACGTCGCCGAGGCATGCGAGAACGCGGGCCACACCGTTTCGGTCGAGGAGATCCAGGATTTGGTCGAGGACGAGATCATGCGTCTCGACTGCTACGAGGTCGCCCGCCACTACATCATCTATCGCTATGTCCAGAGCCTGAAGCGCCAGAAGAACACGACCGACGACAAGATTCTGTCGCTGATCGAGTGCAATAACGAAGAGGTCAAGCAGGAGAACTCTAACAAGAACCCGACCGTCAACTCCGTTCAGCGCGACTACATGGCCGGCGAGATTTCCAAGGACCTGACTCAGCGCGTGCTGCTGCCCCAGGAGATCGTGGATGCCCACAACGAGGGCCTGATCCACTTCCACGATTCCGACTACTTTGCCCAGCACATGCATAACTGCGACCTGGTGAACCTGGAGGATATGCTTCAGAACGGCACCGTTATCTCGGGCACGCTGATCGAGAAGCCGCACAGCTTCTCGACTGCCTGCAACATCGCGACGCAGATTATCGCCCAGGTTGCTTCCTCCCAGTACGGCGGCCAGTCTATTTCGCTGACCCATCTTGCCCCGTTTGTTGAGGTGAGCCGTCAAAAGATTCGCGGCGAGGTCGCTCGCGAGCTTGAGGAGCTCGGTGTTTCGGCATCTGCCGAAAAGGTCCGTGAGGTCGTTGAGGACCGTCTGCGTGACGAGATCCGTCGCGGCGTTCAGACGATTCAGTATCAGGTCGTGACCCTTATGACCACGAATGGCCAGGCGCCGTTCGTGACGGTCTTCATGTATCTCAACGAGGCTCGCTCGGCGCAGGAGAAGCACGACCTTGCCATGATCGTGGAGGAGACGCTTCGCCAGCGCTATGAGGGCGTCAAGAACGAGGCAGGCGTGTGGATTACCCCGGCATTCCCCAAGCTTATCTATGTACTCGAGGACGATAACGTTCACGAGAATTCCCCGTACTTCTACCTGACCCAGCTGGCTGCCAAGTGTACCGCCAAGCGCATGGTGCCCGATTACATCTCCGAGAAGAAGATGCGCGAGCTCAAGCTGTCGAAGGGCGAGACCGCCGGCAACGGCGATTGCTACACCTGCATGGGTTGTCGCAGTTTCCTGACGCCCGACCGCTCGGGCAACGGCTTTAACAATGTCGCCAACGCGCTGAACTATGACCCGACCAAACCTAAGTACTATGGCCGCTTTAACCAGGGTGTTGTGACCATCAACCTGCCCGATGTCGCGCTGAGCTCGCATCAGGACATGGACAAGTTCTGGAAGATCTTCGACGAGCGCCTTGAGCTGTGCCACCGCGCCCTGCTGTGCCGCCATGAGCGCCTGATGGGCACGCTTTCGGATGCCGCGCCGATTCTTTGGCAGTACGGCGCCCTGGCGCGTCTTAAGAAGGGCGAGACGATCGACAAGCTGCTCGTGGGCGGCTATTCCACCATCAGCCTGGGCTACGCCGGTCTGTATGAGTGCGTCAAGTACATGACGGGCCACAGCCACACCGAGAAGGAGGGCACGCCCTTTGCCATGGCGGTCATGCAGCGCATGAACGACAAGTGTGCGGAGTGGAAAGCCGCGAGCGACATCGATTTCTCGCTGTACGGCACGCCGTTGGAGTCGACGACGTATAAGTTCGCCAAGTGCCTGCAGCGCCGTTTTGGCATTATTCCGGGCGTGACGGACAAGGGCTATATCACCAACAGCTACCACGTCCACGTGTCCGAGGAGATCGATGCCTTCGATAAGCTTAAGTTCGAGGGTATGTTCCAGCAGCTTTCGCCGGGCGGCGCCATCTCCTACGTCGAGGTTCCCAACATGCAGGACAACCTTAAGGCTGTCATTCGCGTGATGCAGTACATCTACGACAACATCATGTACGCCGAGCTCAACACCAAGAGCGATTACTGCCAGGTGTGCGGCTACGATGGCGAGATTAAGATTGTCGAGGATGATGGCAAACTGGTGTGGGAGTGCCCCAACTGCGGCAACCGCGATCAGGAGAAGATGAACGTTGCCCGTCGTACGTGCGGCTACATCGGTACCCAGTTCTGGAACCAGGGTCGAACCGAGGAGATCCGCGACCGCGTGCTGCATCTCTAA
>DXMJ01000052.1 GCA_019414265.1 Collinsella sp.
CTCAATATGTTGTTAAACACCCCCGAGCATATGTTCGAAAACACAATATGTTGTGTTTGCAGCAAAGGCGTGATGCCACCTGTAGAACCACGCCCGCGAACCTCAACCTTCAAGTTGACCTTGAGGCGATTTTTACGTCCCTTTACACGCCGTTCACATCGCCCCCAAACTCCCCCACCCACGACACACACGGCCCACCACCGCGTCGGTGTCTGGCGAAAAATGGGACGGGCCCCAGATTGCCCATGCGCGCAAAAGTGCGTCTCGGCAATCTGGGGCCCGTCCCCTTTAATATTTATAAATATGCAGGTCAGCGAGGTGCTAGCGATGTGCCAGCGGGTGCGCCGCCAGATAGACCTCGGTCAGTTGCGTACGATCGACATGCGTGTAGATCTGCGTGGTCGATATATCGGCATGCCCCAAGATCTCCTGTAGCACACGGAGGTCTGCGCCGCCCGCAAGCATATGGGTGGCAAAGGAGTGACGCAGCGTATGGGGATGGAGCCCCACCAGTCCCACCTGGCGCCCGTAGCGCTCACAGATGGCATGGATGCCCTGGCGCGACAGACGGCGGCCGTTCTTATTTAAAAAGACCGCCGAGGTCTCGGTTCCGCGGGCATGGACCGCCAAGCGAGAACGCCCCTCAGTTACATAGAGCGTCAGAGCTCGCGCCGCGCTTCCCACCAGCGGTGACAGGCGTTCCTTTGAGCCCTTACCGCGAACGAGCACAAAGCCATCGTCGATATGGATATCGCCCACATCGAGCCCCACCAACTCGCTCACACGTAAGCCGCATCCGTAGAGCACTTCCAAGATGGCATGGTCGCGCAAGCCCATCTCGCCCTCGGGGAAGTCTTGATCGAGCAGCGCCGAGACATCCTCCACCGATAGATACTCCGGCAAACGCTCAGCCTTTTTAGGCAGGCGCAACGCCGCCGTTGGATTTTGGGCCACAGCCCCATCGCGCACCAAAAAGGCATGCAGGCCCTTCACGGCCGCAAGCGCACGCTCCACCGAGGCATCGGAATAGCCCCCATCGCGACGGTCGGCGACAAAGCCCTCCACGACCCGACGGGTCACCTCTTCAAAAGACACAATACCCGCCCGCTCCAGATAGGCGCAGTACGTCGTCAGGTCACGACGATAGGCCGCAATCGTGTTGCGCGCCAAACCCCGCTCGACCGCGAGGTAATCGAGATACTCCCCCGCCGCCACGGCGAGCGACGAGGGAGTAGCTTCGGTATGTTCCTTATTCGCCGGCACCCTTAGTCCGTAGCGAGGTTCATGGGCGTCACCTGCAGACGGTCGACACCCTCGTGCTGGCCGATCGAAGCGCGTACGAACTCGCGGAACAGCGGCTGCGGGTTGGTCGGGCGGCTCTTGAACTCGGGATGAGCCTGGGTTGCCACATACCACGGATGCACGTCGCGCGGCAGCTCGACCATCTCGACCAGGCGCTCGTCAGGCGACAGACCCGAGATAACCAAACCGGCGTCCTCGAGCTGGTCGCGGAAGGCGTTGTTGAACTCAAAGCGGTGACGGTGACGCTCGTAGACGAGTTCCTCGCCATATGCCTCGCGAGCAAGGGTATCGGCGGCGAGCTTGCACGGATAGGCGCCCAGGCGCATGGTGCCGCCCTTCTCGGTCACGTCCTCCTGCGAGCTCATCAGATCGATGACACTATACGGGCCATCCGGATCGAACTCAGAGGAGCTGGCGCCGGCAAGGCCGACGACATTGCGCGCAAATTCGCACACGGCCACCTGCATACCCAGGCAAATGCCCAGATACGGAATCTTGTGCTCACGGGCAAACTCGGCCGCGAGGATCTTGCCCTCCAGGGCGCGCTTGCCAAAGCCGCCGGGGACCAGGATGCCCGAGGCGTCGCCCAGAACCTCGGAGACATTCTGCTCGTCGAGGCTCTCGCCGTCGACCAGCTGGACGTCCACATGGCGATCGTAGAAGACGCCCGCATGGTGCAGGGCCTCGATAACCGACAGGTACGCATCGGGCAGCTGCGTGTACTTGCCCACGACGGCGATCTTCACCTTGTCGGCGTGATGGTTGGCGTGATTCTGTTTGCGCAGGAACTCGTTCCACTCGCTCATGTCGCGCTCACGCGGGTCCAGACCCAGGCGCTCGCAAATGCGCAGGTCAAAGTCCTGCTCGGCAAGCAGCTGCGGAACATCGTAAATGCTCGCGCAGTCCTCGTTGGTAAAGACGCAATCGGTGTCGACGTCGCAGAAGCTTGCGATCTTTCCGCGGATAGCGTCATCGATATGGTGGTCGGAGCGCAGCACGATAATATCGGGCTGGATGCCAAAGCTGCGGAGCTCCTTGACGGAATGCTGTGTGGGCTTGGTCTTGACCTCGTGGGCGGCGGCGATATAGGGAACGAGCGACACGTGGATGTAGCAGACGTTCTCGGGGCCGGCCTCCTTGCGGTACTGACGGATGGCCTCGACAAACGGCTGGGACTCGATGTCGCCAATCGTGCCGCCCAGCTCGGTGATGACTACATCGGAGCCGGTCTGCTCCTCGATGCGGCGGAACTTGTCCTTAATGGCATTGGTGACGTGGGGAATCACCTGCACGGTACCGCCCAAAAAGTCGCCGCGACGCTCGCGGGCGATTAGGCTTTTGTAGATGGCACCGGTCGTAAAGTTGGAATCGCGGGTCAGGTTCTCATCAATAAAGCGCTCGTAATGACCCAGATCCAGGTCGGACTCGTAACCATCCTCGGTAACGAAGACCTCACCATGCTGGAATGGGCTCATGGTACCGGGGTCGACGTTCAAATACGGGTCGGCCTTCTGCATCGTTACTTTGTAGCCACGCGACTTGAGCAGACGGCCCAGCGAGGCCGCGGTGATACCCTTGCCCAGGGACGAAACCACGCCACCGGTTACGAACACATGCTTGGTCATATTGAGTTACCTGCGCTTCCCGTAGAAGTTGTTTATCCACATCTTACGGGTCTTCATTGTAATACTCGCGCCGCGGACCGTTCGCAATTTTTCTCGCGTGCGATTGCATTTCTCAATCTTGAAACAAAACGCCGCCCGGTTTCCCAGGCGGCGTCGCTATGGCAAGGGTTACATGCTGCTATCGATCAGCAACCTCGTCCTCGAGCATTTCTTGAACGAGCATGCCGGTACGGACGCCCTCAAGATACCACTTGCCATGTTCGGTGAGGCAAATGCCATTTGCAAGCTGACCGCCGTCGTCGCTATAACGCGAGACGACATCAATCATGCCTTCGGAATCCAAGCGATCGATTGCGGCGCGGGCACGATACGGCGAAACCCCCACGCGCTCGGCAAGCGTTTTGCGCGAGAAACCATACGGCCCGCCATTGTCTTCGGTTTGCCGGTCGATCTCCATCAACACCAGCACCTCGACACGCTTCATATCGTTGACACTCGCACGACCCTTGCCCGCCATAGCAGCCTCCTCAAACCGAGCACGAGCATCTAACGCGCCGTGCGCGACCGACACACCTCACGATGGCAGGTAATATCCATCATGCGGCATCCCGCTAAGGATGAAACAGTTATGGTTATTGTATACCGCTCAAATTGTTTCTAGGCAGGTAAACAGCTATTTTTCGCCGAAATAGGCGCTTTATTGATCAAAAAGCCGTACCGGGCGCTAACCCGATACGGCCAAAATGCAATGCAATTACCGCGGTGCTTCAAACTTAGCGATGGAAGAAACCGCGGCGCTCAAACTTGGGCTCGCAGCACACGTTGATACCCAGTTTGCGCAGTACCGTCTCGTCCGTCGGCGAGATAATCACGCTAAAAAAGGCATCGCAACCGCGCAGCTGCTCCAGGCCCGAAAGGACGCGAGCGGCCGTCTCACTCGTGGCCGAGGTGATCGACAGCGCCATAAGCGTCTCGTCGGTGTGGAGGCGCGGGTTTTTGCTGCCCAGGAAATGCGTCTTGAGCTTGCTGATGGGCTCGATCGCCTCATCGCTGATAACCTCGAGCTCAAGGTCGACGCCCGAGACGTGCTTGAGGGCGTTCATAATGAGCGAACTTGCGGCGCCCAGGCGCGTGGAGGTCTTACCGGTCACCACGGAGCCATCGGGCATGACCATGGCCCCCACGGGACCACCCGTCAGCTGCTCCCTGGTGAGGGCCGCCGAGCGCGCCGGTGAGTAGTTCTTATCGATGCCGGCTTTCTTCATAATAATCTTGAGACGGTCGACTTGCTCATCGCCCACGCCGGTACGGCGCACATTTTCGACCGCGGTAAAGTAGCGGCGGACGATCTCCATCTTGGAAGCGTCGCGGCAGGCATCGTCATCGGTGATGGCAAAGCCGACCATATTGACGCCCATGTCCGTAGGACTCTGGTAGGGGCTCTTGCCCAGGATCTTTTCCATCAGAGCACGGACCACCGGGAAGGCCTCGACGTCGCGGTTGTAGTTGACTGTGGTCTTGTTGTAGGCCTCAAGGTGGAACGAATCGATGATATTGGCGTCGTCGAGGTCAGCCGTGGCGGCCTCGTAGGCAATATTGACCGGATGCGTCAGAGGAAGATTCCAGACCGGGAAGGTCTCAAACTTGGCATAGCCGGCGGCCGTGCCATGCTTGTGCTCGTGATAGAGCTGAGACAGGCAGGTGGCAAGCTTGCCCGAGCCAGGACCGGGGGCAGTGACCACGACGAGCGGTCGGGTGGTCTCGACAAACTCGTTCTTGCCGTAGCCATCGTCGGACACGATCAGATCGACATCGTGCGGATACCCCTCGATGGGATAGTGCAGCTTGGCGGGAATACCGAGCGCGTTCAGGCGGTTGCGGAACACATCGGCAGCAGGCTGGCCGGCGTACTGGGTGATGACCACAGCCGCGACGGCAAAGCCGTTGCCGCGGAACAGGTCAACCAGGCGCAGCACATCCTCGTCATAGGTAATACCAAGGTCACCACGAGCCTTGTTTTTTTCGATGTGGTTCGCGTTGATCGCGATGATAACCTCGACATCGTCGGCGATGCTCTTGAGCATGCGGAACTTGCTGTCCGGTTCAAAACCCGGCAGCACGCGGCTCGCATGATAGTCATCGAACAGCTTACCGCCAAACTCCAAATAGAGCTTGCCACCAAACTGCGAGATGCGCTCCTTAATGTGAGCAGCCTGCAGCTCGATATACTTCGCGTTGTCGAAACCCTGGCGCATGTATGGCTCCCGTCCCGTTTCCAATTAATGTTCTAGGCGATTATAACGGAGCCCGCCC
>DXMJ01000053.1 GCA_019414265.1 Collinsella sp.
TCATCTCGCAGATTTTGGGCATTGTGGTGACGGTTGCTATTGTGCTGGTGCTCGATTTGGTGATCGCCGCAGTGGTCAAGGCGCTGTTCCACGGCAGCCTGCGTGTGGACGAGGCCGACGAGGCGCTGGGCCTGGATGCGAGTCAGCACGGCGAGAGCGCGTATCCCTCGTTCTCCGGACTTGACTAGCGGCACGGCTTTCCCAGGCACCCGACCTTGCCCCTCAAACCGTCGCTTGCGTACCGAAGTACGCGGCGCTCCTCTTTCGGAGCAATCTCGGGCACCTGGAAAACCCGTGCCATGTGAAGGACAATCAATTTCTTTTATTGAAGAGAGGAATTCACTATGAAGAAGATTACGGCGATCGTTCGTGCCGAGAAGCTTGAGGTTCTTAAAGACGCGCTGTTTGCTGCTGATGTTCGTGGTATGACCATCAACCAAGTGCAGGGCTGCGGCGCGCAGCATGGCTGGAAGGAATACGTGCGCGGCAACGAGTTGCTTGTCAACACGATCCCTAAGGTGCAGTTCACGCTCATTTGCGCCGATGAGCATGTCGACGGAATTGTCGAGATTATCTGCAATGCTGCTCGCACCGGTGCCGTTGGAGACGGCAAGATCTGGGTCGAGCCGGTCGAGGAAGTTATCCGCATCCGCACCGGCGAACACGGCCCCGCCGCGGTGTAGAATCGACTGCCTGCCATCCGCAACGTTAAAATACTGCAATGAGGCACAAGACTTGCGTTGCGGATGGACAGATTATGGGGCGTAATAAATATCCCGAGGAGACGGTCGCGAAGATTCTCGACGCGGCGCTGGAGCTATTCTGCGCACAGGGTTATGAGGGGACGAGCATTCAAGATATCGTCGACCGCCTCGATGGCATGACCAAGGGCGCTGTCTATCATCACTTTAAGAGTAAAGAAGAGATTTTCAACGCCGCATTTGATCGGGCAATGGCTCCGATTGTTGAGCGCCGCCGCTCAACGCTTGGTATCGGTAATATGAACGGAGCCCAAAAGCTCAAGCGGCTGTACGCGCCCGAGTCCGTCGTTCCACAAATTGAGCTATGGGCACGCATACATCCTGCGGCGGATCCGGTAAAAAGCTCGCGTCTACTGGCGATGCAGTACCAGGGCTCGTTTGACGAATCGGCCGATGGCTGTCTTTTGCCAGTGATCGAGGAGGGCATCGCCGACGGCTCCATTGCGTGCGAATGCCCTCGCGAAGCGGCGGAGGCCGTATCGTTGTTGGCGAATCTTTGGTTGCTGCCATTGTTCCGTCCGCTTGAATCCAAGGACCGAATGCTCGCTCGCGCTCAATGTTTGGCGCAGATGGCTGCCGCGGTGGGACTTGATTTGGGGGAAGAAGTGCTTCAGACAACGGCGCAGATTTGGGACGTATGGGACCGCGCCGGGTGGTAATATAGATACTGACGGTATGTAATTGATTTGTAAGGGTAGCCACGGCTGCCCTTTTCAAGTCATTAAATACATACTAACGGTATGTATAGGGGATAGGCTTATGGCTGAAATGCGGAGGAGTAGCGTCTCGTTGGCGCAAAAAACAGTGCGATCTATCAGGCTTTTCGGTCTTCTTGTTGCACAGCTGTGCGCGTATTCGATGTTGTCGGCACTGTGCTTTGCGTGCCCGCTTTACTTGTTCGATTGCAGCGGCTCGTCAACGTTATATGGTGCCGTCGCGGCGTTAGCGTTCGTGCCGGGCGTGCTTGCGACTCCGGCTGGCGGAATCTTGGCGGATCGTGGGAGACATCGCGGGGTTCTTGTGATGCTCGGCATTGTTCTGATGGCTGCATCGCTGTTGTTTATCCCTATGAAGCGTTCGCTGCCTCTTGCCGTTGTCGTGGCAGCAATGCTTTGCGTCCAATATGGCATCCAATCGCTGCTGAAACCGATGCTTCAAATTGAGACGGTGCACATGATGGGCCAAGAAAAAGTTGAGCGTGCCACAGCGTTGGTCTCGCAGGTAACCATGGCGAGCAATATCTTGGGGCCTGTAGTCGGGACGGCAGTCTATGGGTGCTTTGGTATCGATGCTCTATGCGAAACCGCGGCGTTGACGTTTGCGATGTCAGCCCTGCTGTTCGGGGGCACACTCAAGCGATATGCCTCATTTGGAATGACAGGAGACAGTACGACTTGCTCGACATGCCGAAGCGATTTCCGGGAGTCGATTCGGTACCTGGTTCAAAACGCATCATTGCTCGTTGTGTTTTTGCTTGCGGCTATTTTGAACCTTGCGTTAGTTGGGTTAACGATTGGTGCTCCCATTGTTGTTTCAAAGCATCTCGGAATACAGTCATCCTTTGTTGGGATTATTGAGGTGGCTATGGGCTTGGGCGGTCTTGTCGGCAGTGGTTTGGTCGGTATTTGGCCGCATCGTTTTTCCTTCAAGGGCATATGTCGATATGTTGCGATGATCTGTTTTGGAGTCGTACCGATTATTGTCACGCTACTGAGCGGTCCTGATGAATTTGCGTTTACCGCGCTTGCGGCCGGCTCGGCATGGGTCATGGCGTGGGCAAGCATTACATCGGTTGAAATCGTTTCATTTGTTCAGCGGTCAGCGCCAAAGGAACTCTGCGGAAAAGTGCTGGCATTCGTTTATATGATGCTTTCCTGTGCAACGCCTATTGGCCAATTGGTTTACGGGCTCGCATATGATCGATGGGCTCCGGCGATTGTATTCGCAGGAATGTTGGCGGTACTGACGTTGACTACGGTGCAGTTTTATCGGCTGAAAAGTCGCTTGTGGCAATTGTCTTAAGGCGCAGGGACACCGTGGATTTGCGGAAGCATTGTCCCGCCGCGCCGGGACGCCATTGTCTGGGCATGCCTCACCTTCGTCTACAATATCGTGCAGACGAAGGAGAGGCATGCCCATGATCAAGATGTTTGCGAGTGACTTAGACGGAACGCTGCTGAACGCCCTGCACGAGGCGGATGGGACCATCCGCCGTGCCATTCGCGAGCTGACCGAGGCTGGCTTGCATGTGGTTCCCGCGACCGGGCGCTCGACGTTGCCAATCGGCGAGCATGGCTTTACGGGGCTGGCACTCGACGCCTGTTGCTCCAACGGATCCATCGTGCGCAACAGCCATGGCGAGGTGCTCAAGACCTGGACCATCGACCCTCAGATTACCGAGGAGCTGCTCAAGGAGTTTCCGGATATCTGTTTTGACTGCTCCACGCCCGATGGCATGTTTTCGAGCGGATCGTTTGAGATGCACCAGGCGGGCTTTAAAAAGGACAGTCCTATCAAGCGCATCGTGATGCGCGGCATGCGTGCGCGTGGCGGGTATCACGAGGAGCAGTATTTCGACCAGTCGATCGGCGATATCTTGCGTCACGATGTGTGCAAGATCAACTGCCGCGTGACCTCGCTCGAGCTGGAGCGCGACCTTAAGGCATATTTGGCCGAGCGCTCGGACCGCGTGGTCAACGCGCCGTTCGATCCGGTGATGTTCGAGATCACGGACGTGGCGTGCAACAAGGGTGAGAGCGTGGCCTGGTTGGCGGGCTACTACGGTATTGCCGAGGACGAGGTCGCGGTCTATGGCGACGGTGGCAACGATATCGCCATGCTCAAGCGTTTCCGTCACAGTTACGCGACCAAAAACGCTAGTGATGCAGCCAAGGCCGCCGCGAGTGCGACCATCGGCAGCTGCATGGTCCACGCCGTCCCCAAACACATGCTCGCCACCATGCGCAAGCAGAATTCCCGCACCGTCATCGAATAATGTGGCAAAGGGGCAGCGCCTTTGCCACAATCTAAATATTGCCTTTACGTGTTGATACACACGGTGTGCAATAATACTCGCACTGTGCAATAGCGCACAGGTTGAGTAACAAGGAGGACGTTTGTCCCAGCTCGAGAAATGTGATCGCCGGTCCCTTCGCTCGCAGCGCGCCCTTCGCCAGGCGCTTGCCAGCGAGCTTGCCGAAAGCGGCGACCTTTCACGCATTAACGTCGCGTCGCTCACCGAGCGCGCCGGTCTTACACGCCGCACGTTCTATTCGCACTACCGCGATATCCCCGACTTTATCAGCCAGATCGAGGACGGCCTGCTTGCCGAGATTCGCGAGCGGGTGGAGCTTATCACCGCAGCTCAATTACCCGATCTTTACCGCAATATCGACGAGCTCGAGCCGGCACCCGGTTCGGTTGAGCTGCTGCGCTATCTTGCGGCTAATCGCGACCTTATCGGGGCTCTGCTGGGCCCGGGCGGCGACCCCGCCTTTATTAAAAAGATTATCGACACCGCGCGTGAGGCTGTGGTGCCGCGTGCACAGACGGGCATTTTGGGCTTGGCGCTGGGCACCTTCTTTGACTACTACGTCACCTATGTCGTAAGTGCCGAGGTCGGCATGATCCAACGTTGGTTTGAGCGTGACCTTTCCGAATCGCCCGAGACCATGGCGCGCATTATGACGGTTATCGCCTTTGTGCGCCCCGGCGACCTGTATGGCCAACCCATCGATATCAACGTGCCGGAATACGGCATGAAGCTATTGAATCTGCAGCTCGAGGATGCGGTCGACACCACCGCAACCGTCGAGTCCAACAACTAAGAGGAGAGACAGATGAGCAAACTCGTCGAGGGCATTAAGGACCGTGTGGTTGCTGCCGCACGCGAGGCCGCGCCCGCCGTGGTGGACGCCGCGCAGAAGGCCGCGACTGCCGCTGCCGAGAAGGTCGCCGAGGCAGTTGCCGATGCCAAGAACGCGGCAGGGGAGACGTCCATCGCCAGTGAGCCCGCCGCCGCTGAGCCCGTAGCCGCCGCCCACGCCCCCGAAGGCGCGATCTTCAACCCCGAAAACGCTCGTGGCAACCTGCACCTGGGCATCGACGTGGGCTCCACCACCGTTAAGCTCGCCGTGCTCAACGACGATAACCAGATCGTCTACGCCAAGTACCAGCGCCACCACACCGACGTCCGTGCCTGCGCCCGCGACCTGTTCGAGGGTGCTGCGACTGTGCTGCCG
>DXMJ01000054.1 GCA_019414265.1 Collinsella sp.
TCGCTGCATACGGCAAGAGCTACATCGGCTTTGCGCACAACGTGCTGGCCGTGGCCCTCATTCGCGTGCCCGGCGCTTGGCTGCTGTCGAACGCCTATTCCGACACGCTGTTCCCCATGGGTATCGCCTCGCCGTGCGGGTCGATTCTGTCGGCGGTCATCTGCGTGATTGCATTTACCGTGCTCAACCGCCGCGGAACTTTTGACAAGCTGGTGGCGTAGCACGGAACTTTCACGTCAAGAAATACGGTGGGACCGTCCCGTTTCGCCTGCCACAGAAAGGAACAGAGCCATGACCGACATATCCGACGAGCGCACCGAGGGCCTGCTCCGCATTGGCGAGGTGGCGCGCCTGTTTAACCTGAGTGTGGGTACGCTGCGTCATTACGAGCAGATGGGCCTGCTGGAGCCGGCGCGCATCGATCCGGCGAGTGGGTACCGCTACTACGGATCGCGGCAGCTCTCCACGCTCAACACCATCAGCCACCTGCGTGTTCTCGACTTGCCATTAGCGCAAATCCGTGAGTTTGTGACCACGCGCGATGTGGACCTCATGCAGCGGCAGCTGGTCCAGCAGCAAGAACTGATCGAGCGCAAGCGCCGCGAGCTGGAGCGCGTGTCGCGCAAGATCGACAACCGACTTGCCCTGTTGCACGATGCCTTGGACGCCCAGCTCGACACCATCTGCGAAATCGACGCGCCCGAGCTTCGCTGCGCTGTGCTGCACGAACGCGTCAACCCCACCGACGCCTATGCGCTGGAGTGGCAGATTCGTCAACTGCAGAAGGGCCAGCACGAGACCTTTGTCTTTTTGGGCAACCTGGGCGTCGGGATCAGCGCCGAACGCCTTGCCACCGGTGATTTTGATGGTTACGACGAGGTCTTTCTGCTGCTCGATGACACCGACGATTACGTGGGCAACGTCGAGACGCGACCCGCCACGCAGTGCCTGACCATAAGCTTTCGCGGCACGCACGGGCAGGCAGCCCCGCGCTACGAGCAGCTGCTCAGCTATATGCTCGAACGCCACCTGACGCCCGCCGGCCCCTCGCGCGAGATCGCATTGATCGACGACATCATCAGCGATGATCCGGCAACCTACGTGACGCAGATCACCGTGCCCGTTGCCCCGTCAAAATAAGAACCGCCCGGAAGGCATCGTGCTTCCGGGCGGTTCTTCAATTTGGCTATCGATGCCTTACGCCTGGGGCACCTGACCAGTAGCCAAGATCTGCTCGAGTGCGTCCTCATCCAGTACGGGTACACCCAGCTGCTCGGCCTTGGTGAGCTTGGAGCCCGCTTTGGGGCCGGCGACCAGATAGCTCGTCTTCTTTGACACGCTGCCCGAAACCTTGGCACCGAGCACCTTGAGCGCCGCGCCCGCCTCGTCGCGCGTGCGATTGACAAGCGTGCCAGTAAGCACGAAAGTCAGGCCCGCGAGCGGCCGTGCGTCGGCGAGCTCGCCCGCCACGCCAGCGTCGGCTGCGGCTTGCGCGTGCGCAGCGCCCAAGTCGACCTCGAGCGAAAGGCCCGCCTGGCGCAGACGTTCCAGCACGGCAAGGTTCTCGGGCACGGCCAGGAACTGCTTGACGCTCGCCGCAATCTTGGGACCGATGCCCTCGCCCTCGGCGATGTCCTCTTCGCTCGCCAAAATGAGCTTGTCAATCGACAGGAATCGTTCAGCGATGACCTCGCCCACGCTCTTGCCCACGTGGCGGATACCCAGGGCAAACAGCACGCGACCGAGCGGCTGGCTCTTGGACTTGTTGAGCTCGGCGATGATTTTCTCGGCCGTCTTGAGGCCCACCGGGATGGGATCGCCCTTCTTGACGCCTTTTTTGCTGTTGGAGCTAGCATAGGTGCGCCCCGTGTCCAGGTCTGCGATGTCGTCGACCGTGAGCTGGTAGAAGTCCGCGACATCGTGGATCAGGCCGGCGGCGATCATCTTGTCGACGATCTCGTCGCCCAGGCCGTCGACGTCCATGCAGCCGCGGCTCACCCAGTGGAGCAGGCGCTCCTTGAGCTGCGCGGAGCAGTCGATGGACACGCAGCGGTAGGCCACCTCGCCATCCTCGTGGACCACGGGGCTGCCGCACACGGGGCAAACCTCGGGCATACGCCAGTCGACCGAATCGGCCGGACGCTTGTCGAGCACCGGGCCCACGACCTCGGGAATCACGTCGCCCGCCTTGTGCACGATGATGGTGTCGCCCTCGCGCACGTTTTTGCGACGGATCTCGTCGATGTTGTGCAGTGTGGCGCGCGCGATGGTGGAGCCGGCGACCGTCACCGGGTCGAACTCGGCGACCGGCGTGAGCACACCGGTGCGACCCACCTGGATGCGAATCTCGCGCAGGACGGTCTGCTTTTCCTCGGGCGGGAACTTAAAGGCAATGGCCCAGCGCGGCGCGCGGGCGGTAAAGCCCAGGTCGAGCTGCTGCTGGAAGCTGTCGACCTTTACGACCACGCCGTCGATGTCGTAATCGAGGTCGCCGCGGTGCTCGAGGGCCTGGGCACAGAACTCGTGAACCTCGGCCGGCGTGGCGCAACGAGCCACGTTGGGGTTGACGCTAAAGCCGGCGTTGCGCAGCCAGTCGAGAAATTCGCGCTGGCTGTGAACGTGCAGCGGATCGGTATCGGCGATGGCGTAGATAAAGGTGGCTAGGTCGCGGCGCGCCGTGACCTTGGGATCCTTCTGACGCAGGCTGCCGGCGGCAGCGTTGCGCGGGTTGGCGAAGGGGTCGCGCCCCTCGGCATCGGCCTCTTCATTCAGACGAACAAAGCTGCCCTTAGGCATGTAGACCTCGCCGCGCACCTCGATGGCGCGCTCGCGGTCGGCGCCCATGTGAGCGAGCGCCGGCTCGGACAGGTGCATGGGCACATCCTTGATGGTACGGACGTTGAGCGACACGTCCTCGCCCGTGGTGCCATCGCCGCGTGTGGCTGCGCGTACGAAGGTGCCGTTTTGGTAGGTAAGGGCCACGCCCAGACCGTCGATCTTAAGCTCGCAGGTATAGGTGACGCTGCCGGCACCAAGCGCGTCCTCGGTGCGCTGGAGCCATGCGTCGAGTTCGTCCAGATCCATGGCATCGTCCATGGAATACATGCGCGCCATATGCGTGACCGGCGTAAACTGCTCGCTCACGTACCCGCCCACGCGCTGGGTGTAGCTGTCGGGCGTTACCAAATCGGGGTAGGTCGCCTCGATTTCCTGCAGCTCAACGAGCATTTTGTCAAAGGCGGCATCCGTGATCTCGGGCGCATCGAGCATGTAGTAGCGATAGGCGTGGTAATCGAGCTCATGGCGTAACTCAGCCGCGCGCGCGGCGGCCTGGGCATGGGCGTCGGTCGGTGCGGTGGCTTCCGCGGTCGTGGGCGTTTCGGTATCGATGTCCACGCCGTCACCAAACAGGCTCGATTGCTCCATAGCGGCACTCCTTCGCTCGATTTCAAACGGATACAAGAGTACCACCGGTCACCATGGCGCCGAATAGCCCTTTCGAACCGCACCGAATCGGCAGCCGCCAGACTGGGGTGGGTCGCGCGATTAAACCATGCTCTTATCAGCTCTAAATGATCCGTTTTCCTCCGTCCCCAACGGATCAATAAGAAAAGAGGGGCCGTCCCACGTTGATGGGACAGCCCCTCTGGCTTCGATATGCGCGAAACGGCTCGTTAGTAGCCCTGGCCGTGGCCTTGCCCCTGGCCCTGCTGGCCCAGCAGCTCCTCCAGATACTGGCGCAGCTGCTCGTCGGTAATACCGCCGTTGCCGGTGTCGGTCGAGCTGTCGTCCTGCTGCTGGTTCTGCAGCTCCTCGTCAGAGCCCAGTTCAACCGTGACCTTCTTTTCTTCCTTGCCGCGCATGAGCGTGATCTCGACCTTCTCGCCCACCTCGTGGCTGCGCAGCGCAATGATCAGGCCATCGGCGCTCGTAATCTCGTCGTCGCCCAGCTTGGTAATGACATCGCCCTCTTGGATGCCAGCCTTGGCGGCGGGACCGTCCTCGACGACGCTCGCCACATACGCGCCGCTATCGGTGCTCAGCTTGTTGGTGCGGGCGTTGAGCGCGTTGACGCTCGAAAGTGTGGCGCCCAGGTACGGGTGCACTGGCGTCTTACCGTCGATGATCTGGTCGGCAATGTTCTTGGCGTAGTTAACGGGAATGGCAAAGCCCACGCCCGAGCTGGAGCCCGAATAGCTCTCGATGAGCGAGTTGATGCCCACCAGCTCACCATTATCGTTAACGAGCGCGCCGCCGGAGTTGCCCGGGTTGATGGCGGCATCGGTCTGGATCATGTTGGCGTAGATGGTGTTGCCGCTGGTAGAGCTCATAGCCGTGGAGCGATAGAGCGCCGACACAATGCCCGTGGAGACAGACTGCTCGTTGCCGAACGGCGAGCCGATCGCCATAACCCACTCGCCCACGTTGAGCTTGGAGGAGTCGCCGATCTCGATCGGCGTGAGCTTGGAGGCGTCGGCGTCCTTGAGCTTGATGACGGCTAGGTCGCTCGAAGCATCGTTGCCCACGAACTCGGCCTCGTAGGTAGTGCCGTCGTCCATGGTCACCACGTACTGGTCATAGCCATCGACCACGTGGTTGTTGGTGAGAATATGGCCCTCGGTATCGAGCACAACGCCCGAACCGACGCTGCCCGAACCGTCCGACTCGTCGGCAGACTGCGAAAGCGAGCCATTCTGGCTGCCGCTCGAAGTGGCGG
>DXMJ01000055.1 GCA_019414265.1 Collinsella sp.
CTTGGATGTCGCGGATGAGTTCGTCGACGTCGGCGGCGGTGGCGTGGTCGGCGTTGACGATGAAGCCGCAGTGCTTCTCGCTCACCTGCGCGCCGCCAACGGCGTGTCCGCGCAGTCCGGCATCCATGATGAGCTTGCCGGCAAAGTGGCCCTCGGGGCGCTTGAAGGTGGAGCCGGCACTCGGCATGTCGAGCGGCTGCTTGTCCTCGCGGCGCTGGCGGTAGTCGTCCATGTCGGCCTTGATCATCGCGGCGTTGCCCGGGGCGAGATTGAAAGTGGCCGAAAGCACGATAAAGCCGTCGTCGGCGATGCGGCTCTTGCGATAGTCCAGGTTGAGTTCGTCGGCATCGAATTCGATGATGTTGCCGCTGCCGCGGGTGCCGTCGTCGAGCTGGCGAGCGGGTTTGTAGACGCGCACGGACTCTAGCACATCGGCCATGCAGGCACCGTAGGCACCGGCGTTCATGTAGCAGGCGCCGCCGACCGATCCGGGGATGCCCGAGATGGGCTCCATGCCGGTGAGGCCGGCCTCGGCTGCCGCCGCGGCGACATCGGAAAGCAAGGCGCCGGCTGCCGCCGTGACGTGCGTGCCGTCGACCGTAATGTCGGAGAGGCCTTCGCCCAGCGCCACGACGACGCCACGGATACCCTTGTCGCCGACGAGCAGGTCGGAGCCGTTGCCCACGATGGTGAGCGGCAGGTCGCAGCGATAACAGGTGTCGAGCGTGGCGACGAGGCCTTGCTCGGTATCGGGCGTGACAAAGACGTCGGCCGGGCCGCCGATCTTAAACGTGGTGTGCTCGCGCATGGGCTCGCTCATCAACACGTTGTCCTCGCCGGCAACGCCAGCGAGCGCGCACAGCAGGTCCTCGTTAAAAAAGTCGTTCTCGTGCATATGAATATCCGCCTTTTGGTGGTCGTCGTCATCAATCGATTGCAATATACCCCACCCGGACGGATTTGGTGCGCTG
The DNA here is from genome assembly GCA_019414265.1 of Collinsella sp. Lineage (GTDB taxonomy): Bacteria > Actinomycetota > Coriobacteriia > Coriobacteriales > Coriobacteriaceae > Collinsella. Next base: position 972 of record DXMJ01000055.1, read on the forward strand.
ACGGCGATAAAACAGCCGTCTACCGGATTGGTAAAGTGTTTATCACCGAGGTAGAGGGGTAGTCGCTATACTTTCAAGAGATTGCGCGTAAACCCGGAAGGAGCGAGATGGCCAACAAAGTCACCCTCAAGCAGATCGCCCAGGAGGTGGGGCTTTCCCCCTCGTCGGTCTCGCTTGTGCTCAATAATCGGCCCTGTCGCATCTCGGAAGAAAACCGCAAACTCATCAAGGAGGTCGCGGCGCGCAACCACTATGTTCCTAACCAGATTGCGCGTAGTTTGGTCATGCGCGAGTCGCGCACGCTGGGCCTTATCGTCCCTAACATCGAGAGCCGCTTTTTTGCCTCGCTCGCCGGTAGCCTGGAAAAGCGCTGCCGCGAGGACGGCTATGCGCTCTTCATTACCAGCTCGGGTGGAAGTGCTGACGACGATCTGGAGCTGCTGCGCCAGCTGGTAACGCGCGGCGTTGATGGCGTCTTCCTGGTTGTGGGCGACGAGTTCTCCGACGACCGCGCCCTGCGCGAAGAAGTCAGCCATCTGCCTATCCCTGCCGTGATGGTCGACCGTGCCATTGAGGGGCTTGAGTGCGACAAGGTGATGTTCGACCACGAGATGGGTGGCTACATGGCCACTCGCTATCTGATCGAGCAGGGCCACCGTCGCATTGCCTGCTTGGTTAACGCGCGCCGTTCCAATACGGGGCGTAAGCGACTTGCCGGCTATGAGCGCGCGCTGCGCGAGGTTGGCTTGCCTATCGACGCGCGTTTGGAGTTTGAGAGCGAGTACTACATTCCGAGTGCCTACGAGGCCTCGGAGGCGGTGCTCGCGACCGACGCCACCGCCGTATTTGCAAGCTCGGACAACATTGCCCTTGGTCTGCTCAAGCGCTTACACGAGATGGGGAAGAGCATTCCGGGCGACATTTCGGTGGTGAGTTACGACAACTCGGCCGCCGACGTTCTCTTTGAGCCGGCGCTGACCGCGATTGAGCAGGATCCTGGTATCCTCGCGGAGCATGCTTTTGGCTGCATGTCCAAGCGCCTTGCCGGTAGGGGCGGTAGACGTGCCGAAGAAGTCGTTCTGGAGCCGGCGCTTATCGTGAAGGGCAGCGTGCTCGATCTTACCGAATGTAGCTAAGCGTACTTGTTTGTTTGCATAGATTGCATGCGGAGTGTCCGCTATTTGCCGGCGGGGCCGGGGTGCCTGCCTTGTTTTGAGAAGTTCGCGGAGCCCACTTCTCAAAACAAGGCAGGCACCCCGGCCCTCGTCCGTGAACTCTTCCGCTGGGCGAGCTATAGACGCCGCGCACCGATAGGGTAAGGCGGCGGCTTGAAATTGGTGCTATATTCAGGTTGAGTTGTTTAATGCTAGTACGGGAGGCTGATATGGGGCTGTTCAAGAAGAAAAACCCGCAGGATGCCTTTGATCCCGATGTGTTTACCATCACGGATACGATTTTGGACCCGCCGCGGTTTACGTTTTTGCCGGCTATCTACCAGGATGCCACGCATCGCAAATGGGCCGTACATCAGCGCGGCGGCGAGCCGAAGATTTTTGACTATGCGGACGTGTTGCAGTGCGAAGTGGCCGAGGCGGGCGATCCGGAGGCCGAAGAAGCGGTCTCTAAACAGGAATTTGCCCAGCGTATCCTGGCAAATCCTGCCAAGGCGGCGAAAATAAACGCTGCCAAGCGTAATATGTGTCTTGGTATGGGCGTTGTTGTGGCGGTTCAGACGGGAAAAGACGAGGTTTCCAAATTAGAGATTCCCGTTATGACCGACGAAGTCAAACGCGATTCAAGTCTATATAAGTCGTATCGGAATGTCGCCGAGAAGATCAAGGCAGAATTTGATGCCATGGGAGGGCTGGCCTAATTTTGGCGGCATACGTTTCTGAATGAGGAGTCTGTGCAATGGCAGGCGAATCTTATGCAATTCCCCCCAAAGATCATGCTGTTGAGGGAATTCTTTGGTATATCCAGCACCATCAGCTTGCCGGCGGCGATCGCCTGCCGGCCGAGCGCGTGCTGTGCGAAGAGATTGGCGTTTCGCGTACGGCGTTGCGTGCCGGTATCACGCGGCTTATCTCGTGTGGAACGCTCGAGAGCCGTCGCGGATCGGGCACGTATGTGTGTCCTCCCAAGCCGCTGAACATCTTCCAGGAAACGTATAACTTTTCCGATGCTGTGCGGACTGCCGGCCTGCACCCCTCTTCTCGTCTGGTTTCCACCGGGACCATCGAGGCGGATGAGGCGCTTGCCGACAAGCTTGGGGTGGCTGTAGGCGCTCCCTTGCTCCGCATGCAGCGCGTTCGACTTATTGAGGGCGAGCCGGCGTCAATCGAGACCGCTCACGTTAACCTGTCCCTGTGCCCATCGCTTCCCGAGCACGATTTTGAGTGTGAGAGCCTTTACGATGTCTTGCTCAAAGAAGGTGGCGTGCGCGTTGAGCATGGACGTGAGCATATCTCCATCTCGCGTTTGAACTTCGAAGAGGCCGAGCTGCTCCAGCAAGAAGAGGGAACGCCGGTGTTCTATGAGAGCTCGATCGAATTTGATAAGGACATGCGTTTTGTGGAGCATTGCAAATCGGTGATTTTGCCCACAAAGTTCCGCTTTGCCGATAACGGCGAAGAGAACGGCATGAGGAGCGTGGCAGGTGAACAATGGCTGAAACAGTAGATGCCACCCCGGTTTATATGCGCATTCGACGCTGCATCGAGGAACGTATCGAGCGCGGTGCATATCCCACGGGTTCCATGATTCCGTCCGAAAAAGACCTCGCCGAGGAATTTGGTACGACACGCTTGACCATCCGAAGCGCTGTCGATGAGCTGGTTCGACGCGGGCAGATTCGCCGTGTTCGGGGAAAAGGTGCCTTTGTGGCGCAGAAAGTACCTGCTTTTTTTGAACGCACGGTCGGTTTCCGTGAATCGGTCCGTGCTTCGGGCGGCGAGCCGTCCGTCCGTATTCTCGCGCGTTCCAAGCGTTATGCGGGGCCATATTACGCCGACCTGTTTGGCATCGCCGAGGACGACCTGCTCTATTCCGTTCGACGCCTGAACTGCATAAACGGTAGCCCCGTATCGATTGAGACGGCGCTGATTCCCTGCCTGCTGTTCCCAACCATCGAAGATATTGACGTGTCGGTCTTCAGTTTGTACGAGACCTATGAGATGCTGGGCCGAAAGCCAGTCATGGCACAGGAAAAGCTCGATATCGAGGCACTGGGCGCACGAGATGCCGGCCT
>DXMJ01000056.1 GCA_019414265.1 Collinsella sp.
TCTTCGTAGTATATTGCTACCCGCAAAACTCAATACCATTGTGCTCTGAGACGCTAAAGCGCCTACGTACAATGGTTGTCGATAGTACGATTTGATTCAACGACAGGATGGATGGCCCAAGCGTGAGTCTCGGCAGCAAACTATCCGATGCAAAGATCTCCTTTGCGATATTCAAGCGCGACATTAAGCGACTGCTTGTGAACCCCGTCGCCTTGGTGGTTACCCTCGGCGTGTGCGTTATTCCCTCGCTGTATGCCTGGTACAACATCGTGGCAAACTGGGATCCGTACGGAAACACTCAGGGTATCAAGATTGCCATCGCCAACAACGATCAGGGCACCCAAAACGACCTGGTGGGTGAGCTCAACGCGGGTGATAAGGTCGTCGATCAGCTCAAGGAGAACGATCAGTTGGGCTGGACCTTCGTCGATTCGGCGGCCGACGCCAAGGAGGGCGTCGAGAGCGGTGAGTACTATGCGGCCATCGTAATCCCCAAGAACTTCTCGGATAACCTGGTCTCGATGCTCGACGGCAACTACCATCAGCCCAAGCTTACGTACTACGTCAATGAGAAAAAGAGCGCTATTGCGCCCAAGGTTACCGACACCGGTGCAAACACCATCGAGCAGCAGATTAACTCGGAGTTCGTCTCCACGGTGGGTGAGACCGTTGCCAGTATTGCCAAGGATGCCGGAGTCGATTTAAAGGACAAGGCAACCCAGGCTCAGGATTCGTTGGCCGGTTCGGTATCAGAGGCTTCTGACACGTTGGGCGAAGTGCGCGATTCGATTGGCGACATGAATGCCGCCATCGATAAGACGAGTGGTTCCATTGCCTCGGCAGATGCAGCACTTGCCGGTCTGCAGGGTCAGGCGCCGTCGCTGACGCAGGCGATCTCCCAGGGCAACGACCTGCTGGGCGAGGCTCGCGCCACGGCGGGTAACTCTGTCGCCTCGCTCTCCAAGGCGCTCTCGGAAGGCAGCCTTGCGCTCACCAAGACGTCAGCCTCCGCGAACGCTGCGATTGGCAAGCTGACGGGCACGATCACATCTACGACCACCCGCATCGACAACTCGCTCGAGTCTCTCCAGGCGACGATCGACCACAATAAGGCCGTTATCGGGCACTTGGAAATTCTCGTCAATGACACGTCGACAGGTTCCAAGGAAATTGACGCGCGCATTGTATCGACCATCGATTTGCTCCGCAAGCAGAATGAAAAGCTTCAGAGCATCAAGGACGGTCTGTCTGCACAGTCGAGCGCCATGGCGAATGACGCCGCGGCTGTCTCGGGTGCCAGCGACGCTATCAATAACGCAATCCAGACCGGTGCGACCAACCTTGGCCAGGCCCAGACGGACCTGGGTCAAAACGCGCTGCCGAAGGCCTCGAGCGCGCTTGATTCATTTGCCGCCGTCTCGGGTGATCTGACGGGAATCGTGTCTGGCCTCACGCCTACTATTGCAAGTGCGCGCGGTACACTTTCGCAACTCAACGCTACGCTCGGTCAGGCCAAGACCACGCTGTCCCAGACCGACGCCTCGCTTGCCAAGGTCCAGGACAAGCTCGCCACCGCCGCCAACGACATCGCGGCGCTGCAGACCTCCGAGTCCATGGGCGAGCTGGCCGACCTGATGGGCGTCGACGTCGATGACGTTGCTGACTTCATGGCATCTCCGGTCGAGCTGACCTCCAAGTCGATCTATCCGGTTAAGAGCTTCGGCTCGGGCATTGCTCCTTTCTACACCAATCTGGCGCTTTGGGTGGGCGGCTACGTGCTCATCGCCATTTACAAGCTCGAGGTCGATCGCGAAGGCGTTGGCAGCTTTACCGCGCGTCAGGGCTACTTTGGCCGCTGGTTGCTCCTGGTGATCCTGGGCGCGTTGCAGGCCATTATCGTTACGGTGGGAGATCTTGTTATTGGCGTACAGTGCGTCAGTCCGCTCCTATTTGTGCTGGGCGGCATCGCCATCTCATTTACGTACGTCAACATCATTTACGCGTTGTCCACTACGTTTAAGCATATCGGCAAGGCAATCGGCGTCATTCTTGTCATCGTGCAGATCCCGGGTTCGTCGGGCATGTACCCCATCGAGATGATGCCTGGCTTCTTCCAGTGGCTGCACCCGCTGCTGCCCTTTACCTACGGCATCAATCTGCTGCGCGAGACGGTCGGCGGCATGTATTCGTTCAACTACCTGTTTAACCTGTGCATTCTGGGCGTGTTCTTGATCGTGGCGCTCTTTATCGGCCTGCAGCTGCGTCCGCTGCTGCTCAACCTTAACCTGCTCTTTGATAAACAGCTCTCCACGACCGGTATGATGATTTGCGAGTCCAACGACCTGCCGCGCCAGCGCTACTCGCTGCGCACGGCCATGCGCGTCATGCTCGATTCCGATTCGTACCGTCGCGAACTGCTCGATCATGCGGTCGCCTTTGAACATCGCTACCCGTACTACATCAAGGGCGGTTTTGCCGCCGTGGTGGGCGTCCAGGTCCTGCTCTTTGTCCTGTCGACGGTTCTCGATATCGACAATAACGGCAAGATCATCCTGCTTGTCATTTGGATCATCTCGGTTATTGTCATCTGCGGCTGGCTTATCAATATCGAATATATCCGCGCGAGCCTCAATACCCAGATGCGCATCTCGGCGCTTTCCGATGAGGACCTGCGTCGCGAGATGCGCGAGCACACGGCCGCCATTCCTGCCGCCCGCCGCATGTTTGGCCTCAACGCCAGCGAGCGTGGTGCCAAGGGTGGCGATCAGTCCACGGGCCGCTTGCCGCATATAGGCTCGCACCATAAATCTCAGGGCAGCGACAGCACAGCCACAAATGATGGAGATACCACCCCGCTTGGCAAGCACTCCAAAGGAGGTGAGGCATAAATGAAGAACATCCTGCATCTGTTTAAGCGCGATGTCCAAAACGTGTCTCGCTCCGTAATCGGCTTGGTTGTCGTGATGGGCCTCATTATCGTGCCGTGTCTGTACGCGTGGTTTAACATCGCCGGCAGCTGGGATCCGTACGGCAGCACCGGCAATCTTAAGATCGCCGTGGTCAACACCGATGAGGGTTACGAGAGCGATCTGATCCCCGTCGAGGTTAACGTGGGCGAAAACGTGACCGCCACCCTACGCGGCAACGAGAGCTTCGATTGGGTTGTGCTTAACGATCGCGAAAAGGCTATCGAGGGCGTTAAGTCGGGCGCGTACTATGCTGCCGTCGTTATCCCCAAAACGTTTAGCGCCGACATGATGACGCTTTTCTCGACCGACGTGAAACACGCCGATATCGAGTTTTACGAGAACCAGAAGGCCAACGCCATCGCGCAGATCGTGACCGAGAAGGGTTCGAGCGCCGTTCAGAACCAGGTTAACGAATCTTTTACCAAGACCATTACGAGCATCGGTCTTAAGACGGTGTCCAGCCTGCTCGATTACATGAGCACCGACCAAGTCAGCAACTTTATCGCCAACCTGTCCTCGACGCTCGGCGATTCGGTCCAGGACCTGCAGGACGTTCAGGCCAGCGCAACGTCGCTTGCGGGCATTTTGAGCTCCACGTCCGATTCGTTGACGTCGGCGAGCGGTATGCTCCAGCAGACGGGTACGGTCGATGAGTCGACCAAGCAGCTGATGGAGCATGCCAAGAGCGGCATCGATGATTCCAAAGAAGCGCTGAAGGCCGCCAACGATGCCGTTGACGCGGCGATTGACGGAAGCGCGGGCTCGTTCGACAACGTATCCGCCGAGCTTGCGAAGGCATTCGACACCGCAAACCAGCATGTGGACCTTACGGTGTCCCAACTCAACGATGCCGCTGCGGCCCTCGATGCGCGCGCCAAGGATATCGATGCGATGGTCGATCAGCTCCGCAGCCTTGCCGACCAGGTGAGCGATGACAAGCTCAAAGACGGCCTCAAGTCCGCCGCGACGTCGCTGGGCAGAATCGCCGTTGAGTACCGCAACAACGCCAACGACCTGAGGGCAACCGCAAAGTCCCTTTCCGACAGCATGGCAGAGGTCAACAGCACGCGTGCCGAGGTCGACCAGGCCATCGCCGATGCCAAGGCGGGTATCTCGGGTGCCAAGTCCGACTACGATTCCACGTTTTCGGTTAAGGCCAAGGAGCTCAAGAAGACCATTTCGGGCGTTCTGAATTCCCTGAACGGTATCTCGGGTGA
>DXMJ01000057.1 GCA_019414265.1 Collinsella sp.
GCATTGATGCGAGCCCGCAGCTCGTCGCTCGGCACGGTGTCGCTCGCGTCCCACAGCTCGGGATTGAGCGCGGGCGCATGCGGGTCCACAGCGCAATGCGAGCTCGTGTGTTCGTCGCCAATGGGCATGTATTCGATAAAGCGCAGGTGGATGGGGCGGTCGAGCGTGAGCCGCGCAAGGGCCGCCACATCTTGGTTGAGCCGGCGCACCACAACGCAGTTCACCTTAACGGGCTCAAAGCCCCAAGCCAGCGCCGCGTCGATGCCAGCCATGGTCTGCTCGAGTCGACCCAGGCGCGTGATCTTTCCAAAGAGCGTAGGGTCGAGCGTGTCGAGCGAAATGTTGACGCGGTTAAGCCCCGCGTCCTTGAGCTGCGGTGCCAGCTTGGGCAGCAGGGCGCCGTTGGTGGTAAGCGAGATGTCCTCGATCTGCGGGATCTCGCGGATATCGCGAATGAGCGGGATGATACGCCGGCTGACCAGCGGCTCGCCACCCGTCAGGCGTACGCGACGAATGCCCTCCCCCGCCACCAAGCGCACAAAGCGGGCGATTTCCTCGGCGCTGAGCAGCTCGTCGTGCGCGCGGGGCGCCACGCCATCGGCTGGCATGCAGTAAATGCAGCGGAAATTGCACTTGTCGGTAACGGCAATGCGCAGGTAGTTGATATCGCGGCCAAAGCCGTCATGTTGCACGTGCCCGTCCACGCAGCCTCCCCTCACGCGGCGTTTTATTCTTCGGAAAACATAATACCGCACGGGAGAATCATGCCGACACCCGTACGACAGGACAGGTCGTTTCGAGCAAAACGGACTTTCCAAGCCCATCCTCAGCACGCAAACCATCACAACATTCGATGCTTTTCCCGTTTTTGGCAAAAAACGTCGAATGTTGTGATGGTCTGCCTGCCCGCAGCGCCCCGTAGAAGGACCAAAACGTCCCTAAAGGACGCCGTCCCAGTGCCGAATCACGAATTCTCGCAGGTCGTTCTGCCGCTTTTGGAACGCTTCGCTTCGGTCGCACTTAAGACCCATAGCGAGCGCGATGGCGTTCATCGCCCGGTGCAATTGCAGCTGGTGGGCAAACTGAGTCCCGGTGAGGACGATCATCCTAAAGCCCAGCGCGCTCAGCACGGTCATACGCTCCGCATCCGACGCGCTGCGCTGTTTATCAAGATGGTCCGAGCCGTTGTATTCAATCCCCGTACCGCTCGCAGGCGCATATACGTCAATCTCGAAATACCCGGCCTTTGCGAGACACTTGAACTCGTTGGGAACATCGACCCTATGGTTGAGCTCGATTTTGGCGTATCCCAGCCCGCCCTGGAAACGTTTTGCTACGACCATGATTGCGGTGGCCGTCTCCATGGGCGACCGCGCGCCATCGTGCACGCGCTTGAGCACGGCGGCCGCGCGTATAGCCCCCTGACGAGATCGGTTCTCATTGCAATAGGCAATCAAGTCGGCAACGGTATACCTCTGCCCCATCTCGATATAATCGCCTGTCGACAGATGATTCAAATGGTATCGGGCGCAGATTTCGTAGCCATATTCCAGCTGCTCGGGCTCACTCATCCACGAACCCGCCTGGACAAAGCACATGGCCTCATCAACCACCAGAAGGCCCTCTGCCACCTCGATAAGATGGCCTGGAGGTACCGGCGCCCCAAACACGTGGCACCTAAATCCAGCCGGCGTCGAGCGCTCAAAATCGAAGTTGACGAGCGTGTCGATATGATCGAGCTCTTCTCGTGGAATACCAAGCGAAACCAGATAGTCGGTAACGATCCCAACTGCCGTTGAAGCCCTCAGTCCCTTGGCATCGAGTCCCAATTTGGGCAGGCTCGCAGTCGGCTCCGCCTCGCTAGCAAGCGAGTCCTCATCGTATAGGCTACTTGCTCGCGAGAGCGGCTCGGACGGGCGCGCCACGTTGTGGTACAGCCAGGCAGTCTTATGGGACAGGACGATCGGCAGGTCCATGAGCCCTCCAATGGAGTCGGATAACCAACTATATTCCCCTGCTCACGGGTCCGCACACCTTCGTGCACAAGAAAGCGATTCCACCTGGTCGAGCGGCAGAAATACCATCACAACATTCGATGCTTTTCCCGATTTTGGCGAAAAACGTCGAATGTTGTGATGGTTTGAGGCGAGGTGCGGGCACGGAGGACCAAAGCATCGTGCTTGGAGCGTGACTTTTTCGCCCGGCACCCAACATAAACCTTGACTCTATAATCGTTATAGGGTTTTCACTACACTGGTACGTATACAAACCAAGCTAGAAAGCCCCGCCCATGGAACACGACCTCACACGCGGCAATGTCCTTAAGACCATCGCGGTCTTTGCCCTGCCTTATATGCTCTCGTACTTTTTGCAGATGCTCTACGGCATGGCCGACCTGTACATGATGGGGCAGTTTAGCGGCGCTGCCGGCATCACCGCCGTGGGCAATGGCGCGCAGACGCTCTATATCATTACCGTGACGCTCGTGGGCCTGGCAATGGGAACGACGGTCATCGTCGGCCACGCTGTGGGCTCGCGTCGCTTCGACCGCGCCGAGACCGCCATCGGCAACACCATCACGCTCTTTATGGGTGTCTCGGTGGTGCTGGCCGCTGTCCTGCTCGCACTGTGCCCGCAAATCGTGGCACTCATTGGCACGCCTGCCGAGGCGGTCGAAGGCACCGCCGCCTACCTGCGTATCTGCTTTGTCGGCATTCCCTTTATCGCCGCATACAACATCCTCTCGGCCATCTTTCGCGGCCTGGGCGATTCGCGCTCGCCCATGTACGTGATCGGCGTGGCATGCATCATCAACATCGCGCTCGACTTTCTGCTTATCGGCCACATGGGGCTCGGCCCCGTGGGCGCGGCGCTCGGCACGGTAACCGCCCAGACGGCCAGCGTTGCCCTCGCACTCGTGTGGCTCAAGAGCCGGCGCACGAACATCCACGTTAAGCGCAGCGACCTGCGCCCCCAGCCCGAGGTGCTCGGCAGCATTCTTAAGATCGGCGTGCCCGTGGCCGTGCAGGACGGCTGCATCCAGGTGGCGTTTATGTTTATCACCGTCATCGCCAACCACCGCGGCCTGGTCGACGCCGCCGCCGTGGGCCTGGTCGAGAAGATGATCAGCTTTTTGTTCATTGTTCCGAGTTCCATGGGCGCCACCGTCAGCGCGCTCACGGCGCAAAACGCCGGTGCAGGAAAGGGCGGTCGTGCGCGTCAGGTACTCAAGGATGCCATGACGATCTCGGTGGTGTACGGCTGTCTGATCACGGTGCTGATGTGGCTGGTGGCGCCGGCGTTTATCGGCTTTTTTGCCAAGGACCCCGCGGTGGTCGCGGCCGGTACCGGCTATATGCACAGTTATATTTTCGACGCAATCTTTGCCGGCATCCACATTTGCTTTAGCGGCTTTTTCGCTGCATACGGCAAGAGCTACATCGGCTTTGCGCACAACGTGCTGGCCGTGGCGCTCATTCGCGTGCCGGGCGCGTGGCTGCTGTCGAACGCCTATTCCGACACGCTGTTTCCCATGGGCATCGCTTCGCCGTGCGGGTCAATTCTGTCGGCGGTCATCTGTGTTGTCGCGTTTACCGTGCTCAACCGGCGCGGGGCTTTTGACAAGTTGGCAGCGTAGCGAGGCGACGCGAAATCGCCCTCATCGACGATATCATCAGCGATGATCCGGCAACCTACGCGACGCAGGTCATGGTGCCCGTTGCCCCAGCAAAGTAAGAACCGCCCGGAAGGCATCGTGCTTCCGGGCGGTTTTTCAATTTGGTTATCGATGCACTAAGCCTGGGGCACCTCACCAGTCGCCAGGATCTGCTCGAGTGCATCCTCATCCAGCACGGGCACACCCAGCTGCTCGGCCTTGGTGAGCTTGGAGCCCGCTTTGGGGCCGGCGACC
>DXMJ01000058.1 GCA_019414265.1 Collinsella sp.
CTATCGCGCCGTTCGCATCCTGCAATTATTAAGCGAAAACACCGGCGAGGACAAGGCCATGCTTTCCGATGAGTTGATCCGGCGTCTCGCCCATCCCGACGACCCCGCCCGCATGCCCATCTCGGCGGCGCGGCGCAGCATCTACACCGCCATCTCCGCACTTCGCCATGCCGGATACGAAATTGAATACAAGCGCGGCGTGGGGTATCGGCTCTTGACCCGTCCGCTCACCGACGAAGAGATCATCCGGCTCCACGGCATGGTCATGCGCAACCGCTCTACGCCCATCGCCATTCGAAAAAGCATGGCGCAGCACCTGGTCGCCATGGCGAGTGCCGACGTTCGCGGCTACCTCGATGCACCCGAGCCTGCTCCAAGCGCAGGCGACAAATCCACCAAGGCCATACGCAAGCCCGTCAAGCGCATCGATGCCTGCGAGCTCATCGAGCAGGCCATCGACCACGGAACCACGGTGAGTTTTGATATTTCGAGTGTCACGGCACGCGGAGAGGTCGAAGTGGCGCGGATGACACTCCGGCCCTTTGCCATCAAGCAACGAGACGGCATCTCGTATTTGCTGGGAACGGTCTATGACGCGCGAGGCGCCGACGACACGCTGCGTACCGTTGAGATCGGCCGCATGAGAAACGTCACCACACGTCTCCTCGACGGCAAGAAGCTCTTCGCCGTCCTGGACGAGGACGATGCCTCCTCCGCCGCATAAGACCCTCCGCCGCCCATTCGACTACCCGTACCGCCCATCCGATTCTGTATTAAAAAACCCGCCAGGCTGTTGTAAAAATGGACATCAGCGCTACTATAGTTCCACTTGCACTTTGTCCCAGTGCAGTGTTTCCAGCCATTTTTATACTGGGGGTAATGATATGAAGGACATCACCATCAGCCGCAGGAGCCTTCTGGTCTCCGCCGGTCTGCTCGCGCTCGCCCCGCTCGCCGGATGCGGCGGCAACTCTGGTTCCGGCTCTGCTGCCGCCGGTTCCGACTACACCATCGGCGTTCTGCAACTCACCGAGCACTCCGCACTCGATGCCGCCAACGACGGCTTTGTCAAGGCCATCAAGGAGAGCGGCCTTAAGGTCAAGATCGACCAGAAGAACGCCCAGAACGACCAGTCCACGTGTAAGTCCATTGCCGACAAGTTTGTGGGCGACAACGTCAACCTGATTTATGCCATCGCCACGCCCGCCGCGCAGGCTGCCGCCGGCGCCACGGCCGATATCCCCATCGTGGGCTGTGCCATCACCGACTACGCCGCCTCCGGCCTGGTCCAGGACAACGACAAGCCCAGCACCAACGTCACGGGCGCTTCCGACCTCACCCCAGTCGCCGAGCAGCTCGAGATGATGCAGAAGGTCCTGCCCGACGTTAAAAAGGTCGGCCTGCTCTACTGCACCGCCGAGTCCAACTCCGACGTCCAGATCAAAGCCGCCAAGAAGGAGCTCAACAAGCTGGGCCTCGAGTACACCGATTTCACCGTCTCGAGCTCCAACGAGATTCAGTCCGTCGTCGAGTCTGCCGTGGGCAAGGTCGACGCGCTGTACTCCCCCACTGACAACACCATCGCCGCGGGCGCTTCGCAGGTCGGCCAGATCTGCAAGGAGAATAAGCTCCCCTTCGTGACCGGCGAGGAGGGTATGTGCATGGCCGGCGGCCTGTTCACCCTCTCCATCAACTATAAGGACCTGGGCTACGCCGCGGGCGAGATGGCCGTTAAGATCCTGAAGGGCGAGGCCAAGCCCGAGGATATGCCGATCAAGCACCTCTCGAGCAAGGACCTGGTCGTCGTCAAGAACGACGAGATGGCCGAGGCTCTGGGTATCGACCTTTCCGCTCTGGACGAGTAGCGCCGTGCGCGGTAACGCGTCTAGGGCCCGCACGCGCGCCACAGCCGCGTTATTCAATATCTGAGTCCTTGGGGCGAACGCTAAAGACCGGCGTTCGCCCTGCTTGTTTCGGATGAGACAAAACATCCGTCCGCAGCTCTTTTATGCATTGGTACCGCTATTATGGAAAATCACGTGTCCACCCTATCCTAGGAGGTATGAAGCATGCTCATTGCATTGCAGGGCGCCGTTTCGCAGGGCGTCCTCTGGGGCATTATGGTGCTTGGCGTGTTTATCACGTTCCGCCTGCTCGACATCCCCGATATGACCTGCGACGGCAGCTTTGCCCTCGGCGGCTGTGTCTGCGCCGTACTCATCGTCAACAATAACGTCGACCCCTTGCTCGCCGTGCTGGCCGGCATGTGCGCCGGCGCCATCGCGGGCGCCGTCACGGGCATCTTGACCACCGTCTTTGAGATTCCCGCAATCCTCGCCGGAATCCTTACGCAGATCAGTCTGTGGTCCATCAACCTGCGCATCATGGGCAAGTCCAACACGCCCATCCTTGCCAAGGGCACTATCTTCTCATCCGTCAGCAACATGACGGGCCTGCCGCAGTCCACTGTTGCCATTATCCTAGGCATTGTGCTGGCCGTGGCCATCGTCGCCATCCTGTACTGGTTCTTTGGCACCGAGATCGGCTCGGCGCTGCGTGCCACCGGCAACAACGAGTACATGATCCGCGCCCTAGGCGTCAACACCAACTCCACCAAAATGATCGCCCTCGTGCTCTCCAACGCCCTCATTGGCCTTTCGGGTGCGCTCATCTGCCAGAGCCAGAAGTATGCCGACATTGGCATGGGTACCGGCGCCATCGTTATCGGTCTTGCCGCCATCGTCATCGGCGAGGTGCTCGGCCGCCTGCTGCCCGGCGGTCTCACGCAGTTCTCCGTCCGTCTGGCCTCCGCCGTCTTTGGCTCCGTGGTGTACTTCCTCATCCGCGCCATCGTGCTGCAACTGGGCATGGACGCCAACGACATGAAGCTGCTCTCCGCCGTGATCGTCGCCGTGGCCCTGTGCGTGCCCGTGGTTTGGGAGCGCTATAAGCTCCGCAGCTCCTACACGAAGGGAGATGAGGCAGATGCTTAAGCTCTCGCACGTCAAGAAGACCTTTAACAAGGGCACCGTCACCGAGAAGCGCGCGCTCACCGACGTCGACCTCACCCTCAACGATGGCGACTTTGTAACCGTGATTGGCGGCAACGGCGCCGGCAAGTCCACGCTGCTCAATATGATCGCCGGCGTGTATCCGCTTGATTCGGGTGTTATTGAGCTCGACGGCACCGACATCTCGCGTCTGAGCGAGTCGCAGCGCGCCAAGTACCTGGGCCGTGTGTTCCAGGACCCCATGCGCGGCACCGCAGCCGACATGCAAATTGCCGAAAACCTGGCCCTCGCCAAGCGCCGCGGCCAGCGTCGCGGTCTTTCGTGGGGCGTCACCAAGGCCGAGAAGGACGAGTACGTTGAGCTGCTCAAGCGCCTGGACCTCGGTCTGGACACACGCCTCAACGCCAAGGTCGGCCTGCTCTCGGGCGGCCAGCGCCAGGCACTCACCCTGCTGATGGCCACGCTCACCAAGCCGCGCCTGTTGCTGCTCGACGAGCACACGGCGGCCCTCGACCCCAAGACGGCTTCTAAGGTGCTCAATCTGACCGAGGAGATTGTCGACGAGAACCACCTGACCACGCTCATGGTCACGCACAACATGAACGACGCCATCCGTCTGGGCAATCGCCTGATCATGATGCACGAAGGCCACGTGATCTACGACGTGGCCGGCGATGAGAAGAAGTCGCTCACCGTCGCCGACCTGCTCCAGAAGTTCGAGGAGGTCTCGGGCGGCGAGCTCGCCAACGACCGCATGCTGCTGAGCTAACGACCTAGAAAACCACCACAAAGGGGACAGTGAACTGCCTCCCATTTCTTGGACATCGGGAAATGGGAGGTTTTCCA
>DXMJ01000059.1 GCA_019414265.1 Collinsella sp.
CTTTGTGACGGCCGAGACGGCGCTCGAGCTGTTTATCCCGGTCATCATGGCAAATATCATCGATGTAGGCGTGCCCGCGGGCGACATCGACTACATGCTGTTGCAGGGCACGTATATGTTGGTATGTGCCGCATTTTCGCTGGTACTTGGCTTGGGCTATGCGCGCACGTCTGCTCGCGTCGCCTCGGGGCTGGGCGCTAACCTGCGCGAGGCCGAGTATCGCAAGATTCAGACGCTCGCTTTTGGCAATCTGGACAACTACGACGCCAGCTCGCTGGTCACTCGCATGACCACCGACATCACTGTTATTCAGAACGCTATCGGCAACGGCTTTCGCCCCATGGTGCGCGGCCCCGTGACGCTCATCGTCGGCTTGGTCTATGCGCTGGTGCTGTCGCGTCCGCTCGCTACGGTATTCGCGATCATCCTGCCGGTGCTGGCGATCGTACTGGGCGTTATCACCTACCGCGTCAGCCCGCTCTATCGCCAGTTACAGACTTCGATGGACCATCTCAACGGCGTGGTGCAGGAGGACCTCACCGCCGTGCGCGCCGTCAAGGCGTACGTGCGCGCCGAGCACGAGGAGGCCAAGTTCGACGCCGTCAATACCGAGCTTGCGCATACGGCGACGAAGACCTTTGGCAACGCTGTGCTCAACCTGCCGGTGTTTCAGCTGTCGATGTACGTGGCGGCGCTTTCCATTCTGTGGATCGGCGCATGATTCTTGCCGGCGAGCTCGGCGTGGGCTCGCTCACGGGCTTTATGAGCTATGTGCTGCTGATCATGAACTCGCTCATGATGATTTCCAACGTGTTTTTGCTGCTCACCCGCGCACTTGCCAGCGTGGAGCGCATCTCGCGGGTGCTCGACGAGCGTTCGCTTATCCAGGCGCCCGACGCTGCCACTGCCGTGCACGGGGTGGCCGACGGAAGCATCGAGTTTCGCGACGTGTCGTTTAAGTACCGCGCGGATGCTGCCGAGGATGTGCTCGAGCATATTGACCTTTGCATTGAGGCAGGCTCCACGGTGGGCATCCTCGGCGGCACGGGCTCGGGCAAGAGCTCGCTTGTGCAGCTGATTGCGCGCCTGTACGACGCCACCGAAGGCGCCGTACTCGTGGGCGGGCGCGATGTGCGCGATTACGACCTAGTTGCCCTGCGCGACGCCGTGGGTATCGTGCTGCAAAAGAACGTGCTGTTTACGGGTACCGTGCGCGAGAACCTGCAGTGGGGCAATCCGCAGGCGTCGGACGATGAGCTCCTCGCGGCCTGCCGGGCGGCATGCGTGGACGAGTTCCTGGATCGCACCGGCGGGCTGGACGGCGAGTTGGGCCAAGGCGGCGCCGGTGTTTCGGGCGGCCAGAAGCAACGCCTGTGCATTGCGCGCACGCTGCTCAAGCATCCGCGCGTGCTCATTTTTGATGACTCAACCAGCGCGGTCGATATGGCGACCGACGCTAAGATTCGCGAGCACATCGCTCGGATTCCCAATACGACCGTGCTCATCATCGCCCAGCGCATCGCGAGCGTCATGGATGCCGATCGCATTGTGGTGTTGGACGACGGTCGTGTCCACGGCGTGGGCACGCACGAGGAACTGCTGGCGGGCGACAACATCTACCAGGAGATTTATGCCTCGCAGATGGAGTTTGCGGGGGATGCGGACGTCGCAGACGGCGCAAATGCCCCGTCTTCGTCTGGCCCCAGCGGATCACTTCAAGCCACGGAAGGGGGTGAGCGCCATGCCTAAGACATCCGCTCAGGCCCGTCCCGCCAATCTGGCGCAGACGCTCCGCCGCCTGCTCTCCTACATGGGTCACGCCAAGTTCTCGCTGCTCGCAGTGGGTGTGCTTGCCTCTGTTGCGGCCATCGCAAGCCTTGCCGGTACCTACATGGTGCGCCCCATCGTCAACGGTTTGGCAACGGGCGGCGAGGAACTGCTCGCTAAGCAGGTTATCTTTACCGCTGCCATCTACGCCGCGGGCGTGCTCTCGGCTCTGGGCTACTCGCAGATTATGGTGCGCGCGGCCCAGCGCGTGGTGTCCGATATCCGCCGCGACCTGTTTGCGCACATCCAGATGCTGCCGCTCGGTTATTTCGACGGCACACGCTCGGGCGACATCATGAGTTTCTTTACCAACGATGTCGACACCGTCTCCGAGGCGCTCAACAACAGCTTTGCCAACGTGATTCAGGCGAGCATCCAGGTGGTCGGCACCACGGCCATGCTCATCATCCTCAACTGGCAGCTCACGATTATCACGCTCGTGTGCGATGCGGCCATTGTGCTGTATGCGCGCTACTCGGGCGCGCGCTCTAAGCGCTTCTTTGCCGCTCAGCAGGCATCGCTTGGCGACCTGGACGGATATATCGAAGAGATGGTCTCGGGCCAAAAGGTCATCAAGGTCTTTAATCACGAGCAGGCCAACGTGGCCGGTTTTGACGTGCGCAACCAAGAGCTGCGCCGCACCGGTGGTGCCGCGCAGGCCTACGCCAACTCGATGGTGCCCATGACCGTGGTGATTGGCTACGTCAACTATGCCATCGTCGCCGTGGCGGGCGGCATGCTCTGCATCAAGGGGCTCGCCGACGTGGGCGCGCTTGCAAGTTACCTGGTCTTTGTACGCCAGGCGGCCATGCCCATCAACCAGTTTACGCAGTTGGGTAATTTCTTACTCAACGCGCTGGCCGGTGCCGAGCGCCTGTTTGCCGCCATGGACTTTAAGCCCGAGGTGGACGAGGGCTGCGTGGAGCTGGTGCAGACGGGCGACGCTGCGTGGGCATGGAAGATTCCCGAGGGCCAGGGCGTGGGCGCGTACGGGCATCTGCATGATGTGGCTGCCGTTAATGAGTCGGGCCGTGCGGTGGCTGCCGACGGTACCGAGCTCACGTGCGGCTTGGTCCCGCTTGCCGGCGACGTGCGCTTCCATGCCGTGGACTTTTCCTACGTGCCGGGCACCCGTGTGCTCACGGACCTCAACCTGTTTGCCAAGCCGGGGCAAAAGATCGCGTTTGTGGGCTCGACGGGCGCCGGAAAGACGACCATCACCAACCTCATCAACCGCTTCTACGAGGTCGATGACGGCGAGATCACGTACGACGGCATCGACGTCAAGCACATTGCCAAGGCCAGCCTGCGCGGGTCGCTCGGCATTGTGCTGCAGGATACGCACCTGTTTAGCGGCACCATTGCGCAGAACATCCGCTTTGGCAAGCTCGACGCGACCGACGAGGAGGTGCGCGCCGCTGCCGAGGCGGCCTGCGCGGATTCGTTTATCCGCCGCCTGCCTAGAGGCTACGACACGCCGGTCACGGCCGACGGCGCCAACCTGTCGC
>DXMJ01000006.1:0-6051 GCA_019414265.1 Collinsella sp.
ACTTACGCCCCGCCCCTCCAATAAACGCGTTATCATCTTGACCCATGAACATACGTTAGGAGCAATTATGCCAAACGAGAACAGCTACGAAGTCGCTCTGCAGAAGAGCAACGCCATTCGCGAGGGCCTGGCCAAGACGCCCGACAAGTTCACCATGCTCACCGGCGACCGCCCCACCGGCCGTCTGCATCTGGGTCACTACTTCGGCACCCTCAAGGGCCGTGTGGAGCTGCAGAACATGGGTGCCAAGACCAACGTACTCATCGCCGACTACCAGGTCATCACCGACCGCGACACGACCGAGCACATCCAGGACAACGTGTACAACATGGTCATGGACTACCTTGCCTGCGGCATCGACCCCGACAAGACCATGATCTACGCGCACTCCGCCGTGCCCGCCGCCAACCAGCTCATGCTGCCGTTCCTGTCGCTGGTGTCCGAGGCCGAGCTGGCGCGCAACCCCACGGTCAAGGCCGAGATGGAGGCCTCGGGCCACGAGCTCACCGGCCTTCTGCTCACCTACCCGGTGCACCAGGCCTGCGACATCCTGTTCTGCAAGGGCAATGTGGTGCCCGTCGGTCGCGACCAGCTGCCGCACATCGAGCTCACCCGCACCATCGCCCGCCGCTTTAACAACCGCTACGGCAAGGTGTTCCCCGAGGTCGACGCACTGCTGTCCGAGACCCCGCTGCTGCCGGGCCTGGACGGTCGCAAGATGAGCAAGAGCTACGGTAACGCCATCAACATCTCGATGACCGCCGAGGAGACGGCCAAGCGCATCAAGAAGAGCCAGACCGACTCCGAGCGCATGATCACGTTCGATCCCGAGAACCGCCCCGGCGTGTCCGGTCTGCTTTCGACGGCCGCCATCTGCACCGGCCGTTCCGAAGTCGAGATTGCCGAGGAGATTGGCATGGGCGGCTCCGGCCAGCTCAAGAAGTACGTGACCGAGGCCGTCAACGAGTACTTCGCGCCGATCCGTGAGCGTCGCCAGCGCTACGAGAACGACCTGGATTACGTAAAGGACGTCCTGCACGAGGGCAACCGTCGCGCCAATGAGATCGCCGAGCAGACCCTGGGCGAGGTTCAGGACGCCATGGGCATGGTGTACTAGGCAAAGCGCCTTCGCACAACATAGACGGTGAGGCTGAATCCTCACCGAAACAGGAACAGGCCCGCTGGCAGATAGTTGCCAGCGGGCCTGTTCCCGAAGTACACCGTTGAATCGCACAGAGGGGAGGAATGCGAATCAAACTCAACAGGGCAGGCTTTTTCATCGCCTATTGCCTGCTCCGTTGCTGAAAACAATATAGTTCACCGTGGTTTACTTTGCTGCGACAAACCGCGCCGCCATACCTTCTCCATAAGTTAACCTCGGTAAACCTGCCAAAACCACCACAAAGGGGACAGGCACCTTTGTGGTGGTTTAAGCCACGGCAGAGCCGCTAGAGCCCTGCAGGCCAGCGACAGGCGGCCAAGTCGACGTGCATGTCGTCCTTAAACGCCACACCCTCCCCTAGCAAAAGCTCACGTTGAGCATCGGGACCGCCAAAAGCAAAACCATCGCATATGCGGCCATCGGCAAACACCACGCGGTGACAGGGACTCTCGCCGGGGCGCGGATTGCCATGCAGGGCATACCCCACGTACCGCGCACTTCGTGGACGTCCAGCAAGCAGCGCCACCTGACCATACGTGGCGACCATCCCCTCGGGAATCTGCTCGACCACCTCGTACACCCGCTCAAAAAAGCCCTCAGACGCCATTGCTCGCTCCCTTCCACCCGGAATAGCATAAACCACCACAAAGGTGCCTGTCCCCTTTGTGGTGGTTTTGGCAGGTGGGCTAGTTAACGGGCTGGAAGAAGGCCACGGCTACGGCGCCGGGGCCTACATGGGTGCCGATGGTGGCACCGATGGTGTGAACGGGCAGTTCGCCCTCGGTGTGGCCAGCCCACAGTGCCGCGCTGTCCTCGATATACTTCTTGAGCACCGCATCCGAAAGGCCCGTATAGCCGAGCGCCAGCGGCATGGAAAAGTCGATGCCGCCTGCCTTTTCGACCTTCTGGTTGAGCAGGTTACGTCCGTTCTTGGAACCGCGCGCCTTGCCCAGCTGCACGATCAGACCGTCCTCGGCAGCCACAACAGGCTTTACGTTGAGCAGCGTACCCACGGCACCGGCAGCAGCAGACAGGCGACCGCCGCGCACCAGGTACTCCAGCGTCTCGAGCAGACCAATAACCACCACGCGGTCACGGACGGCCTCGACAGCCGCCGCGATCTGGGCCGCGCCCTGGCCCTCGTCCACTAGGCGCAGGGCATACTCGACCAGCACGCGCTCACCCAGGGTAACGTTATTGCTATCAACCACATACACGTCGCCGCCCGGCGCCTCGGCAAGTGCGGTACGGGCGCTCTGATTGGTCCCCGAAAGTTTGGCACCCACGGTAATAATCACCGCCTCGTCGCCGGCCTCACGTGCTTCGGCAATCGCCTGCGAAAAGGCGTACGGGTTGACCTGACCGGTCTTGGGCAGCTCGTCGCGCTCCACGAGCATCTCGTAAAAGCGCTGGTGATCGATGTCGACGCCATCCATATACACATCGGTGCCAAAGGTAACGGACAGCGGCAAGACGGACAGCGCCGGGTGCTCCGCCGGCGACATATCGCTGGCGGAATCGGTAATAATGCGGACGGACATAGCGAATCCTTTCTTGCGCAGGTCTCGCGCAGGGAATTTTGACAGCAATGTCCCGGCACGGCATACGCGCTCAAACGGGACGATGCAGTTTTTAATGGGAAGCAAATGCCTTGGCGGCCTTAGATCTCACGCAGGGTGTTGAGAATCGTACGCAGCGACGCATACATCTGCTCGCGCTGCTCCACACCCATAGCCTTACCGGTGGTGTCGAGCACCTCGCGAATGATGCGGTCCGCCTCGCTCATGCTCTCGCCGCCCAGAGCGGTCAGGCGCACCGGGGCACGATACTTAACGGCCGCATCACCCGAGTCGTCGACCTCGACGTAGCCGCCCTCCTCCAGATGCGCGAGCGTGCGCGAGACGGCGGCACGGGTCACGCCTGCCATGCGAGCCAGGTCAGCGCCAGTCAGGCCGTCCTTGCTGCGCTCAAGATAGTACAGGCACATAACGTCGGAGCCCTTGAGGCCCAGCCTTGCGCCCTCGGATGTCTTAATGCGCTGGATCTCCTTGTAGAGCCCGCTGATCAGTCCGACAAAGTCCTCGAAACGTGTCTCGTCGTTCTGCTGCATGGGAGACGACCGCCTTTCGCTTACATGATGCTAACGGGTAAACATCTTAGCCGCACGAGGCAACACCCATACCCAAATATCCCATTTGTTAACCCATCAACATAAAAACCACCACAAAGGACAGGTACCTTTGTGGTGGTTTTGGGCATCAATAGGTTCTAGGCGCCGCTACAGGTCCACACAGGGATTGTCGCGGGTCACAAGCGTCTTAACGACAACCGTCGCTCCCAGATAGCGCTCGAGCAGATCGGCAAGACGGTCGATGGCGGCCTGGCAGTCCTCCATTCGCTCGGGCTCCACGCACTCAATCGCCAGGAACGCATCGGCCGAATCATCGGACAGAGCCGTTCGAACGCCGTCGCGCCAGTTCCAGCAGCGGCACACGGCGCCCGCATCATCGATGTAGGCGAGCTCGCCGGGCAGCGTCGGATCGTCCGCCTCCTCGCCAAGCGGCAAGAACGCATCGCCACCGTCGGTCACCTTCAGGCGAAGGTCTCCCTCGATCGTATGCAGATCCTCGCCTCCCACGGGCAGCGCATAGGTCAGCGACACCGTGTTGTAGATGTCCACCGCAGGCGTAATGTGGCCCACCGGCTTGCCCTTAAGCACGCGCTTGAGCAAGTTCTCGATCGAGCAGCGGGCGCCCTTTTTGGTCTTGAACAGACGGTAGGCCTCGCGCCATGCTTTGACCGGTGCGTTCTCGCTGATAGTATCGCTGGTCAGATGACGCTCCGCATCGATATTGGCGCGGTCGAGCAACGCGGCGATCGCATTCACGTCCTCCTGGGGAATCTGAGCCGCGGGCTTCATGCCCTTTACGACCACCACACCGACCGCTGCCTGCGGAAACAGCTCCCAGAATGAATCCTCGGCAATAAAGCTCTTCATACGTGCTCCCTTCATCGTGCGCGCCCGAGCCCGGGTGACTAAACAAAAAGCGCCCTTACGACGGCCACCTTCAAAGTCCTACGGTGCCGCCACAAGAGCGCTTACGCTGCCCCCATCCGGAGAAGGGAGCGATATGTCAGGCGTATTGTAACCCGAGTCATCCGCGCGAGTAAAACCACCACAAAGGTGCCTGTCCCCTTTATGGTGGTTTTGGGTCTGAGGCGACGCTAGTGTCGGAGTCCCAACAAGCCGCGGCCGCGATGACGGGCGTCGGCGTGCACCTGAGCGTGCGGACCGGCGGCCTTGACGGAATCGGGCAGGTGCGAGTACTTCTTCTCGAAGTTCTCCTCGAACATCACGGCCAAGTTATGTGCGGCCTCGTCGTAGCGCGCGGTACTCTGCCAGTATTGGCGCGGCACCAAAATGCCGTCGGGCACGCCGTGGCACGTGGTGGGAATGTCGACGTTAAAGATGTCGTCGTGCACGAACTCGCTGTCCTCGATGGTGCCGTCGAGGGCGCGCGCGACCAGCGAGCGCGTGTAGGCCAGCTCGATGCGATGACCCACGCCATAGCCGCCGCCGATCCAGCCGGTGTTGACCAGGTACACACGCGTGCGGCCGTCGGCAATGCGCTCGCCGAGCATCTTGGCGTAAACCATGGGGTCGAGTGGCATAAACGGTTCGCCGAACAGCGAAGAGAACGTGGGCGTGGGCTCGGTGACGCCGACCTCGGTGCCGGGAATCTTGGCCGTAAAGCCCGTCACAAAGTGGTACATGGCGGCGTCGGCCGTCAGACGCGAGATGGGCGGCAGCACGCCAAAAGCGTCGCAAGTCAGGAACAGCACGACACTCGGAGTGGTGCCCATGCCCTTAGTCCACGCGTTAGGAATGTGCTCCACGGGATAGGCCACGCGCGTATTGTGCGTGATCGAGATGTCATCGTAGTTGGGCTTGCGGTTCTCGTCGAGCACCACGTTTTCGCAGATCGCGCCAAAGCGGACAGCGTTGAAGATCTCGGGCTCGTGGAACGCGTCCAGGCCCTCGCACTTGGCGTAGCAGCCGCCCTCGATGTTGAAGATGCCCATGTCGGACCAGCCGTGCTCGTCGTCGCCGATCAGCAGGCGCGTGGGGTTGGCCGAAAGCGTGGTCTTGCCCGTGCCGGAGAGGCCAAAGAACACGGCCGTCTCGTGCGTGACGGGATCCATGCTGGCCGAGCAATGCATGGGCAGCACCTCGTCCTCGACGGGCAGCAGATAGTTCATGACGCTAAAGATCGACTTTTTAATCTCGCCGGAGTAGCCGGTGCCGGCGACCAGAATCACGCGTTCCTGGAAGTTGATGACCACGGCGGCGCTGGAGTTGAGGCCCTTGATGGCAGGGTCGCACTGATAGCCGGGTGCGGCAAGGACGCAGAAGTCCGGCTCGCCGGTGCGCGCGATTTCGCGGGCAAGCGGGCGGGCGAGCATCTGCTTAATGAAGAGCGCCTGGCTGGCACGCTCGCAGGCAACGAGCAGTCGACGCGTGTGGTTGCGGTCGGCGCCTGCCATGCCGCGGGTGACGAACACGTCGCGCTCGTTGAGATAGTCGACGATGCCGGCCTTGATGGCCTCATAGCTCTCGACGGACAGCGGGCGGTTGACCGCGCCCCAGGCAATCTTGTCGTGCACGTCGGGCGTGTCAACGATAAAGCGATCGTTGGGCGAGCGACCAGTGCGCTCCCCCGTCTCGATCACCAGTGCGCCGTTGGAGGCCATGCGGCCTTCGTTGCGGCGGATAGCGTGCTCGACGAGCTCCGCGGCGGGTAGATCGACCAGTAGACGGGGCTGATTCTCGGCGGGATCTTCGACCAGCGTAATACCAAAGTTGGACAAAACATCTGCAGGGGTAACAC
>DXMJ01000006.1:6061-37181 GCA_019414265.1 Collinsella sp.
ACACCAGGCATGGGGCCTCCTTTAAAAACGCGACACGTGGACGCGACGCGCACTTTACTCACGTAAAGCCCGTTGTACCCGATATGCAAAAACGTTTTTGCGGCAACGGCGAAGCGCCCGCCCAACGGTCAAAAATCGCAGGCAAGCGGCCTAGTCGTTAGGGACACTCTTGAACAGGCAACATTCAAGGAGTGTCCCCGGATGCCGGCACTTAGGGACGTTCCCAAAGTGCCGGCACATAAGGAACGTCCCCAAATGCCGTCTACTGAATGGCGCCGCCGAAATTATCGAACAACCTGTTCAAAAACACGAACGAACACCGTCGCGTCTATACTAGAGCGCAGCAATAGAAAGGACTCCGCTTTGAGCATCACGCCCATCGATGGCATTCGCCGCGCCATCGCCCGCCGCAATGGCGTCGCCGACCCCACCGTATCGGACGGGGCGCACGGGCAGGGCGGACGCATCGAGAACGGCCTGTTCCCCGCATCGCACACCGCCGAGGAGCTCGCACGAATCCAAGAGCTAAGCCAGCGTAACGCCGGCGGTCCCGACAGCAGCCAGGCCACACGCCGTCGCCGCGAGCGCGATCGCCAGCCCGGCCCCATCCACCGCATGGTCAATGCCTGGTGGAACCGCCTGCTCGGAGCCGTCTACGGCGGCGGCTTCTCCACGCAAGAAGCCGAGTACGAAGATCACGCCACCCGTCGCGACTACCTTTGGAATACCCTGGGCACCGCCGTATGGGGCATGGCGTTTCCGTTGCTCACCATCGTGTCCACACAGCTCGCGGGCGCCGAGGAGGCTGGCAAATTCTCCATCGCCTTTGTCACCGGCACGCTCATCATGATCGCGTGCAACTACGGCGTGCGCAATTTCCAGGTCTCGGACATCGACGAAAAGACGTCCTTTGCCTCCTACCAGCTCAACCGCTGGCTTTGTGGAGCGCTCGCCCTAGGCTGCGGCCTCATGTACAGCAGCGCCCGCGGCTATGACGCGCAGATGGCGACGATCGGCCTGGGCGTCTACCTGTATAAGGTCATCGACGGCGTCGCCGACGTGTACGAAGGCCGCCTGCAGCAGGCCGACAAACTCTACTTGGCTGGAATGAGCCAAACGCTACGCTCCGTCGGCGTCATCACGGTCTTCAGCGTGGCGCTGTTCCTCACGCGCAGCATGCCCATCGCGGCCATGGCCATGGGCATCGCCGCGATCGCCTCGCTCGTGCTGGTCACCGCGCCGCTCGCCCTGCTCGAGACCGAAAAATCGCGCCGCGTGAGCCTTCGCGAGGTCGGCCACCTGTTTGTCCAGTGCGCTCCACTCTTTGGTGCACTGTTCTTGTTCAACCTTATCGAGAGCATGCCCAAGTTTGTGATGGAAGGCACGCTGGCATACAAATATCAGCTGTACTTTAATGCACTGTTCTTTCCAGCGCAGGCTATTTTGTTGAGCATTGGATTTATCTATAAACCGCAGCTCCTACGTCTGTCGAGCATTTGGGCGAATCCGCGCAAGCGTCGCCGCTTTGACTTGATTATTGTTGCCGTTATGGCACTGATCGTGGTCATTACCGGAGCGTGCGCCGCATTTATGGCAGGCCCCGGCATCCCCATCATGAGCTTTATGTACGGCCTCAACTTTGAGCGCTACCGCACGCTGGCACTGCTAATGGTTGTCGCCGGCGGCGTCACCGCGGCAATCGACTTTATCTACGCCATCATCACGGTGTTGCGCCACGCCGGCGATGTCACCAAGATCTACCTGATCTGCTTCGCCGTAAGCGTGGTGCTGCCGGTGATCCTGATTAAGCTGCTGGGTCTGATGGGCGCCGTGGTGAGCTACCTAGCCATCATGGCCCTACTCCTGGTGCTGCTGATAATCGAGTACGCCCACATCCGCCAGCGCATCGAGCGCGACCGCAACCCCTACGGCGCCTAATTAGCTGCCCCGGTCACCGGAATTTGCGATGGAATCGCCCCGGCTGGGGTCTCGTTGAAGACAATATGCATTACGTAAAACTAAGTGAGTAGATTTTTACCGAATCCCTGACCACACCGACAGAGCACAAGTCTGTGACCTGCGGTTTTATTGAGGCAAATATGTTGGGTGCTCGGCATTTCCAAAAAAGTCTACTCACTTAGCCAGCGGGCAGCCAAATGATTATTTAATCCCCGTCCCAGAGAAATCAATTAGCGGGCAGAAGGGCAAGAGTAGTCAAAAAAGCCCCGTCCCAAATTAGCTACCACTTGCACCGATTATTCGCCCGGGTTGATGTTCGCGTAGAACTCCGCCCCATCATCGAGCCGCAGGATGCCCACGCGACCGAACTCGGAGCCGGTGGCGGCGGCGCAGTCGATGTCGATGCGATCGGGCACGCCGGCGGTATCCTCGCCACCCAGGCGCACAATCTGCCCGCGGCCCGACTCCTCATCGAGCCCCGCCAGGCCGCCAACCTCGCAATAGCGCCCAAGCGACACCGTGGGCGTGTGGCCGCTCACCACGACCGGGCCCTCGCCCTCGGCAGAAAGCAGTCCCGTCGGCGCATCCCAATAGCCGTGACGAATCCACAGCAGGTCATCGGACGACTGCACGGCGAGCATTTGCCGCAGCAGCTCGCTATCGGCATCGACCGCTCCCCTGCCGTCACCGCAATCGACACCATGCTCAAGCAAAAACGCGCGCGCCGCCTCGGTCTGGATGCCGGCATGCACCAGCAGGTACGGGCGCTCCTCGGTCTCGGCCACCGCGTAGAGCGGCAGCGCGGCCATCCATCGCACGAGCTCCTCGTATGCCTCAAATTCTATGTCGTTGAGCTGCTCGCTCGTCGTCCAGCCACCGTTGATATCCCAGGTCTCGGCATCGAGCGGGTCCTGGCCAATGATGGCATCGAGCATGATCTGCTCGTGATTGCCCTTGAGCACGTGGGCGTTGGGCAGCGAGCGCACGAGCTTAATAACGCCGACCGGATCGGGCCCGCGATCGATCATGTCGCCCAGCACGTACAGCGTGTCGTCGGACGTCAACGAGATCTTAGACAGGGCCTCGTCAAGCGCACGCACGTGCCCGTGAGCATCAGATGTCACATAGATCGCCATGGTACGCCTCTCCTTGCATTGCGGTCTAAGCCCGGCGCCGCAACTAAAACTTCAAGTTGAACTTAAACGTTACCCATTGTACTCCGTTGCAATAAAGCTGGAAAGGGTTTCCGAGCAGAGGCAAAGACGGCAGCCGTCTATGACGATATCGCGCACGCCCGTAATCCGCCCCCATAAACCCACCACCTTTGGGTACAAATAACCGCAGACAACTGACCGTGCCACGCCAACCACCCAGGAGCGGACACTATCCATGAACCAGATACTTCTCTTTATCGGCCTCGTCATCATTTTGTGCCTGACCATCAAACCCGTCGGCAAAAAACTCCCCTTCCCCACCCTCCTCATCTTTATTGCGCTCGGCATGCTGCTCGGCGTCAACGGTCCGGCGCACATCGACTTTAGCGACTACGCGCTCACCGAAACCGTCTGCAGCACGGCGCTGCTGTTCATCATGTTCTACGGCGGCTTTAACACCAACATCGACCGTGCCAAACCCGTCGCCGCGCCCGCTGTGCTGCTGAGCACGCTCGGCGTTATCGCCACCGCCGGCATCACTGGCGTGTTCGCACACTTCGCACTGGGCTTCGACTGGATCGGCGGCCTGCTGCTGGGCTCGGTCGTGGCGTCGACCGACGCGGCGAGCGTCTTTAGCGTGCTGCGCGAGCACAACCTGTCGCTAAAGGGCGGCACCGACTCGCTGCTCGAGGTCGAATCGGGCTCCAACGACCCCGTCGCCTACATGCTCACCGCGGTACTCGCCACCCTCGCGGCGGGTGGCAACATCGACATTCCCGTGCTGCTGGCCAAGCAGATCATCCTGGGCGTGGGGCTGGGCCTTGCCATCGGCTGGATATCCAGCCGCCTGATTGAGCGCGCACACGCAACGGCCGAGGGCGCGCAGACTATCTTTTTGTTCGCCGTGGCGATCGTCGCCTACGCACTGCCGAGCTACCTGGGCGGCAACGGCTTTTTGGCCGTATACCTGGCAGGCATTGTGCTGGGCGCGAGCGACATCACCGGCAAGGTCGAGATGGCGCACTTCTTTGACACCCTTACCGAGATGGCCGAGATGACGATCTTCTTCTTGCTCGGCCTGCTCGTCACGCCCGCGCGCCTGCCGCAAATGCTGCTACCCGGCCTGGCGCTCATGGCGTTTATGCTCTTTGCGAGCCGCCCCATCGCCGTCGGTCTGCTGCTGGCGCCCTTTAAGACGAGCCCTCGCCAGGTTGCGCTCGTAAGCTGGGCGGGCTTGCGCGGCGCGGCTTCGGTCGTCTTTAGCCTCTTTGCTGTGGTGGCCGGCGTTCCCGGCGGACACGACCTATTTGACCTGGTGTTTGTGATTGCCGTATCGAGCATTGTGGTGCAGGGTTCGCTACTGCCGGCGGTGGCGAAGAAACTCGATATGATCGATGCGGCCGGCGACGTGCGCCGCACCTTTAACGACTACCACGACGAGGACGGCATGTCGTTTGTAAAGCTCAAGGTGGGCGCTGGCCATCCGTTTGCCGGGCGCTCGCTCGCCGATATTGGCAGCGCGACGGACATGCTCGTGGTCTTGGTGCTGCGCGACGGGGCACACCCGGTACTGCCCAACGGCGATACCGTCATCGAGGAAGGCGACCTTCTGGTGATGGCAGCCCCAACGTTCGAAGAGCGTGCCGAGGTTACGCTGCGCGAGGTCACCGTGACGCCCCACGGTCGCCTGGCCGGTCAGCGCCTGCGCGACGTGCCGCAGGGCAAGCACCCGTTTATCGTGGTGATGCTCAAGCGCGACGGCCAAACCATCATCCCCGATGGCAACACCCTAATATACGCCGGCGACGAAGCCGTCATCGCCACGCTAGCTTCCTAGCAGCCCGTCCCTCTTCAGCTACTAGCTGTCACCCACAGCAAAGTCGCGGAGGTCGAGGCCTTCGCGTTCGGCTCGGGCTAGGAGCTCTTGGGGCGACTCGTCCTCGATATCCATCACGTCGAGCATGGCAGCGGGAAAGCCCACGCCAGCCGCGCTCCCCGCGTAGTCGAGCAAGCCCTCGCGCAGCTGGTCTACATCAACTTCAATCTTCACGGTGAATCCTCCTACCGGGCAATCGCGGCCGGACAAACCGCACGTCCCAACTGATGTGCAATAAACTCCAGATACGGCCATAATAAAATAATGAACATCAGGGAGGTTACGGATGATGGACAAGCTCACTGCCATGACAGAACAAGTCAGAGATTTTTGTGATGCGCGCGATTGGCGCAAATATCACACTCCAAAGGAACTTGCCATCGGCATAGCGACAGAGTCCTCCGAACTCCTTCAGCTTTTCCGCTTTATGAGCGACAAGCGCATTGCAGAAATGTTCGATAGCCCTGATCAGCGCCAAGCCATCGAAGACGAAGTTGCCGACACGCTCCTCTTTCTCCTACGTTTCGCCGATCTAAACGGAATCGACCTCCCAAAGGCGCTCTCGTCCAAACTCAAACGCAACGGCGAGCGCTATCCCGTCGACACCAGCTCCAGCGAATACAGAAAGGCGGCCCACCATGAGTAATGAGTTCGCCCTTCGACAATACACGCTTCCCCTCCCCCAACCCTTCGAGGCAAGCGAATCGCTGCAGGACTTTGGCACGCCAAAGCCCGGATTCCACCATGACGAGAGTTGGCCCGTTCTCTATATTCTGACCAACAGTAAAAACAAAACGGCGTACATCGGTCAAACGACCAATTATCGACGCCGCATGAAGCAACACGCCGCAAACGTGGACAAAGACTTCGACCGGACCCTCCTGATTGACAATCCAACCTTCAATCAGTCAGCAACATTTGAGTTTGAGAATCGACTTATCGAGCTGTTCTGCGCTGACGAAAAATACCAGGTAACCAACGCCAACAATGGCTATGCCCAGTTCGATTATTTTGAGCGACCTCAGTATCGCCAGAAGTTCAGAGACCTCTGGACAAAGCTTCGCGAAGAGAACTATGCGATCCACCCCATCGAAGAGCTCGAGAATACCGACCTGTTCAAATTCTCGCCCTTCAAAACGCTCACGCCCGATCAATACGAAACGATTGAGGCGATTTACAGGCGGCTCGAGCAAGAGCATGAAGACATTAAACACGGCGGTCCCAAGAAAGAGCGCGTAACCGTCGTGAACGGCGCGCCGGGAACAGGCAAAACAATCCTCGCCATCAGTCTCATGTTCAAAATCAAAAATGAGCCGAACCTTTCCGGTCTGCGGGTCGGCTTCGTGACGCCCATGGAGTCTCTGAGCAAGACGCTCAAAAAACTCACGCACTTCCTCCCCGGGTTAAAGCCCGGCGATATCCTGAGCCCCAACGACGTCACAAAAAACGATCGGTATGACGTCTTGCTTGTCGACGAGGCGCACCGACTGGGAAACTACTTATCCGCCGGCGCCGGCATCGGAGCTTTCTACAACACATGTGAACGACTCAGCTTGCCGCGCACGAGCAGCCAGGTGGATTGGATTTTCAAATGCTGCGACAAGGCGTACCTGTTCTTTGACCCCAAACAGCAAGTCCGCGCATCGGGACTCAACCGAGATGGCCTTGAGCAGCGACTCAACCAACTCGAAGAAGCCGGCATCGAGACCGAAGAATTCAACTTGAGTACCCAAATGCGCGTGCGTGGCGGCGATGAGTACCTCGATTTTGTCTACGACCTGCTTGATAACAAAGCGTACATGCATGCCGGCATGAAGTTCAAAGCACTCTTTTCATAGGAGCCTTACGATTCGCGAGCCGGGGATCCGGACAGCGATATCCCCAGATACCAGTTTGGAATCGTCGACCGATTTGAGGACTTCTGCTCTCTGCAGCAAACCAAGGAAGAAGAAGTTGGTCTATCCCGCATGATGGCAGGCTTTGCGTGGAAGTGGGAAACGAAGAATAACAAAGATGCGTTCGATATCGTCATCGAGGGCATTCCCAAACGCTGGAACTCAACCCAGAAGGATTGGGTTAACTCCGCCAACGCCGTCAACGAAGTCGGATGCATTCATACGGTACAAGGCTACGACCTCAACTACGGATTCGTAATTCTGGGTCCCGACATTTACTACGATTCGAACAAAGATGCAGTCAACGTTAACAGGGCAAACTTCAAAGATGCCGTTGCCAAGAAAAAGGCAAGCGACGATGATCTGCAAAAGATCATCGTCAACGCCTACTACGTCCTCATGACGCGCGGCATGTTAGGAACGTATCTCTATGTGTGCGACCCCGCGCTCAAAGAGTACCTGTCACGGTATATCCCGGCGATATAGACCTTGCGACCGCCCTCCCCCATGTAACCATCCTGTAAATCATAGCGGCGCAGTCGAGTTTTACCGTGATGCGGTCGCGCCTAGCGCTCCACTGTGCTAAAGTATCCCGAACATTCAAACGACTATGAGGGAGAACTAGAAGATGGCACGTGTGCACAACTTCTCAGCTGGCCCGGCCGCACTGCCTACAAGCGTGCTCGCCGAGATCGCCGACGAGATGATGGACTACCGCGGTTGCGGCATGTCCGTGCTCGAGATGAGCCATCGATCTAGCATGTACCAGCAGATTATCGACGACGCCGAGGCAACCCTGCGCCGCCTGCTGAGCATCCCCGACAACTACCGTGTCCTGTTTTTGCAGGGCGGCGCCACGCTGCAGTTTGCGGGCATCCCCATGAACCTTATGCGCTGCGGCCGCGCCGGCTACGTCGTGACCGGCAACTTCGCCAGCAAGGCGTACCAGGAGGCCGCCAAGTACGGCGAGGCGGTGCTGCTCGCGAGCTCCGAGGATACCAACTTCGACCGCATCCCCGACATGGCCGACATCAACGCGCGCATTGCCGCCGAGGCCGCGGGCGACGGGCTCGACTACGTCTACATCTGCCAGAACAACACCATCTTTGGCACCATGTACCATGAGCTTCCCGCTTGCGGCGATGTGCCGCTGGTTGCCGATGTCTCGAGCTGCTTTCTGTCGCAGCCGCTCGACGTTGAACGCTACGGGCTCATCTACGCCGGCGCGCAGAAAAACGCCGGCGCCGCGGGCGTCACCGTGGTCATCGTGCGCGACGACCTTATCGCCGAAGGCCCGGCCTATGCGCAGACGCCGCAGTACATGGACCTTAAGACCCAAGCCGCCAAGGGCTCCATGCTCAACACGCCCAACACCTTTGGCATCTACGTGTGCGGCAAGGTGTTCCATTGGGTTGAACAGACCGGCGGACTTGCCGCCATGGCCGAGCGCAACTGGGCCAAGGCCAACCTGCTCTACGACCTGCTCGAGAACAGCAAACTATTCCACGGCACCGCACAGACAGACAGTCGCTCCATCGCCAACGTCACGTTCCGTACCGGCGATGCCGACCTCGACGCCGCCTTTGTCGCAGGCGCGGCCGAGCACCAGATTCAAAACGTCAAGGGCCATCGCCTCGTCGGCGGCATGCGCGCCAGCGTGTACAACGCCGTCACCATGGAAGACGTGCAGGCACTGGCCTCGTATATGAAGGACTTCGAAGCGCAGCATAGTTTGAGTCCGCGATCTAACTAGCCCGCAACGAGCGGGCCGACCAGCCACTTCAAACCACTTGTTATAAACAAATCCGCTAAGGAGTTTTTCATGCGCAAGATTAAAACCATCGACGACATTACCAAGGACGGCAAAGTCGAATTTGGCGAGGGCTACGAGTTTGTGGGCACCGCCGAGGAGGCCGACGCTATTCTGATGCGCTCCACCGACCTGCACGGCTACGAGCTGCCCGAGGGCATCCGCGCCATCGCCCGCTGCGGCGCCGGCGTCAACAACATCCCCGTCGAGGAGTACGCCAAGAAGGGCGTCGTCGTCTTTAACTCCCCCGGTGCCAACAGCAACGCCGTCAAGGAGCTCGTCCTGGGCATGCTGGTGCTTTCGAGCCGCGGCGTCGTGCAGTCGATGAACTGGGTGCGTGACAACGCCGACGACCCCGAGATTCAGGTCGATGCCGAAAAGGCCAAGAAGGCCTTTGTGGGCCGCGAGCTCAAGGGCAAGCGCATCGGTGTCATCGGTCTGGGCAACGTAGGCTCCAAGGTCGCCAACGCCTGTGTCGACCTGGGCATGAACGTTTACGGCTACGATCCGTTCATTTCCGTCGAGCACGCGTGGGTGCTGAGTCGCGAGGTGCAGCGCGTGGGCACGCTCGAGGACCTCTGCCGCGGCTGCGACTACCTCACCGTGCACGTGCCCAGCAAGGCCGATACCATCGGCATGATCAGCACCGAGCAGATCGACCTGCTGGCCCCGGACGCCGTGCTCATCAACTACGCGCGCGAGACCATCATTGACGAGGACGCCGTCGACGCCGCCCTGCGCGCGGGCAAGCTCAGCTGGTTTAGCTGCGACTTTGCCACGCCCAAGACCGTCAAGATGCCCAACACGTTTATCACCACGCATTCGGGCGCCGGCACCGGCGAGGCCGAGGCAAACTGCGCCGACATGGCCATCAGCGAGCTCAAGGATTACCTGGAAAACGGCAACATCGCGCACAGCGTCAACTACCCCGCCTGCAGCATGGGCAAGGCGCGCGCCGCAAGCCGCATTGCCTGCCTGCATGCCAACGTGCCCAACATGATCGGCCAGATCACGGCCATTCTCGCCAAGGACAACGCCAACGTGCAGCGCATGACCAACGAGTCCGCTGGCGAGAACGCCTACACCATGTTCGACACCGATGAGCACCTGGACGGCAGCACGATCGAGGCACTCAAGCATATTCCGTCGATGTATCGTGTGCGCGTGATTAAATAGCGCCGGCGCCAATCCTGCCAGACAGACCACGAAGCCCATTCGGCCCCCGTTTTCACGAAACGGGGGCCGATTTTGTTGCTCCGGACGACTTTAAAATGATACCCATAACAAGTTTTTTCAGATAATCGATAGTGAGGCTCAAGTCGCTAAGCACACCCGCTTTGATAAACAGCTTTATCAGGGACTTTAGTAGGTAAAAATCGATCTCTATGTGCCGAATGTAAGTTGACTGTCCATTTTCCGAAACAACTTATTCTAGATAGCATTTTTAAGGCCCCTCCAAGGCGAAATATAAGTCTTTTTGTGACCAAAACTCTAGTCCGCGCGACCGTTTTCCACCCGCGCGGCTACATTCCTGCCCAATCGATAAAAATCTCCTCACGAAGCCGCCGTTCGAGCTCCTGCTGTCGCGGCGTCTTGTCTTTCAGCGGCACATCGAGATAGGACATGATGAGCTCCATC
Source organism: Collinsella sp. (assembly GCA_019414265.1). Taxonomy (GTDB): domain Bacteria; phylum Actinomycetota; class Coriobacteriia; order Coriobacteriales; family Coriobacteriaceae; genus Collinsella. Next base: position 16,394 of record DXMJ01000006.1, read on the forward strand.
ACCACGCGGAAGGCATCGGAGTCGGCCAGCTGACCATAGGTCATCAGAATGACGGGATATCCCATCGCTTGCAGCGCCGTCGTTCGATCGGAGTCCGAAATCTTGGATTCAATGGATCCGTGAATGGCTTTACCCTGGCATTCAACCAGACACTCTCGGCTGCCGTCCTTATTTGCCAGCAGGATATCGGCATAGCGCCTATCAAGCCCCGAAATCAGGCGGGCGCTGCGCGTCATACGAATCTCAACGTTATTGGTAAGGCTCAGCCCTTCGCCGCCGCGCAACCTCGTAAGGCCAAACAGCATCGAAGCCTGGACCTCGAGCGGCGATGCTGCCACCCCCGTAATGCATTTCGCGGCTCGTATGAACGATTTAGCGCCGCGGAGCCCCCGGACCTTATCGACGAACTCTGTAAGCTCAGAGAGCTCGATCAAGGGAGGTCGTTTCCACAAGTCCGTTGGATTCCCCGAGACATCCTTTACGTTTTCCCAGCCCGACCGTGCGTCACCCCACCGGCCCCCGTATGCCTGCTCAAGTGCCGACTTTACCTGAGGCGCAATCTTGCACACGGCAAAGGTGCCGCACATCTCATACATGCACATGATTAGACGCTCGTTTGAGACCGAGGAAGCCAGGGTCAGCAGGGTAAAGAGTGGGGACGCAACATCGAGGCCAAACTCCGTCTGCCGCACGGAATCAAACGGCCTCTCCCCGTTCCAAACATGCCTGACAATGCGATCGCCCTTACGTCCGCAGCTGCCCTGCGCCAACACGTGTAACGGGGTGCCCAGGAAATGCGTGACGAGCGGATGCTCACATAGGTGCTCCCTGCGCGGATCGTACGCAGAATCGGGCAGGTCCGGCATTATTGCCAAGACCTGTGGAGGTATCCGGTGATACCGAAAGGCAGATATGTCGCACAGCATGTCGTCCATGAAGGGTACGTACCCGCTGCGTCGCTTGTGAACCCGCCCGGACGGCAAACGCGCTGGCTCGGCCTGCGAACGGTAAATACTGCCACGCCCACGTCGCGGATCTCTCAGGAGGCTTACAATCGGTTTGGAAAGCAAACTGATTGTGAGGTTGCATATGGTTGATGAGGATTTTGCCTGGCGGCTTGCGCAGGAGCTTGTGCGGATCGACAGCTCAGACCCGGGCGCGTATGAGGATGAAATTGAGCGCTTCATTAAGAGGCTCATTGAGCAGCAGCTGGCACAACTTGATAGTTCTGCGCTCGATGCCGTGCAGATTGAGGAGCTCGAAGTGCTGCCCGGGCGCCGCAACCTTAAAGTCACCGTGCCGGGCCAAAGCGACGAGCCGCGGCTGATCTATATCTGCCACATGGATACCGTCACCTTGGGCGATGGCTGGGACGCAGACATCGAACCGCTTGGGGCGGTTGTGCGCGACGATAAACTCTATGGCCGCGGTGCCTGCGATATGAAGGGTGGCCTGGCCTGCGCCATTGCCGCACTGGTCCATACGCTCGAGCGCGTGGCGGCGGATGGCGCGCTGCCACGCCGCGGCTTTTCGCTCATCTGCTCGGTCGACGAGGAAGACTTCATGCGCGGCTCAGAGGCCGCGATCGATGCTGGCTGGGTCAGCTCGCGCGAATGGGTGCTGGACACCGAGCCCACCGACGGACAGATCCAGGTGGCGCACAAGGGGCGTACGTGGTTCGAGATTGAAATGGCTGGCGTGACGGCGCATGCGAGCCAGCCTTGGAAGGGCGCGGATGCCGTCGCCGCCATGGCCGAGGTCGTGTGTTCGCTTCGTCGCGCGTTTGCGGCGCTGCCCGCGCACGATGAGCTGGGGCCTTCGACCATCACGTTTGGCCAAATCGAGGGCGGATATCGCCCCTACGTCGTACCCGACCGCGCCAAAGTCTGGGTCGACATGCGCCTGACCCCGCCGACCGATACGGCCGCCGCAATCAATATGGTCGAGCATGCCATCGCCGTCGCCGAAGCCGCCGTTCCCGGTTGCCATGGCAGCTACACCGTGACGGGCGACCGCCCCGCCATCGAGCGCGACCCGAACTCTCCCCTTCTAGCAGCGCTCAAGCGTGCCGCCGATGACGTAACGGACGCGGACACGACCGTCGGCTTCTTTACCGGCTACACCGATACCGCCGTCATTGCCGGCAAGACAGGCAACCGCAATTGTATGAGCTACGGCCCCGGCTCGTTGGCGCTCGCACACAAGCCCGACGAGTATGTGCCCCATGCCGATATCGTTCGCTGCCAAAACGTGCTCATCGCGCTTGCCGATAACACGCTCTGGGACGCAAGCGGCCAAGTTGGGGCATAATAAGCCGCGAACAAACCGACTCGCGCGTTAGGACCGCCCATGAAAGCACTTCCGTTTCCCTGCATCCGCCCGGCTCAGGACCGTGTGCTCGAGGCGCTGCCTGCGATGGGCGGTATCCTGAGCGGCAACGACGCCCTGCGCGGCGCCATTGCTGACGGCCTAATGCTCAAGGATCCAGGCGCGGCGTATTACGTGTACGAATGCTCGGGCGAGCCGGGTCGCGCGACGGGTGTCGTGGCGATTTGCCCGGTTAACGTACTGACGGGTAGCGACGAGGCTGCCGCCGAGAGCGTCGACGCACTCGCCGCCGCGCGCGCGATCGCCGAGCTTAAGGTGCAGCCGCGCCCCGTGTCGCTCGCCTACGAGGCGTCGCCCGTCATGGATATCATTTTGAGCGCTGCCAAAGAGGGCGCATCGCTCTACGCCGTCACCGATCCCGCGGGCGTCACACATCGCGTGTGGGAGGTCAAGCGCGAGGACGCCGTTGCCGCCATCCGTGCCATGCTCGATCAGGCGCCCGACCCGGTGTTCGCCGGTGACTCCGCCTATGTCGCCGCACTGGCTGGGGCATCGCAGATTCTGGCCGACGAGGCCCGCGCTGCCGGCGCCTACTCTGGCAAAGAGCCGTTCAACTTTGCTGTAGCCGTGCTGTTCCCCGCCGCGCAGGTCAGCGGCAGCGCGCCGCAGGTTCCGACGGGTCTGCTCACTCACCAGGTCTCACGGTTCTAGCGAACTCAAACGCTAAGCTGGAAAACCCAGCATCCAAACAAACAAGGGGCGGAGATGCAGCAAACGCATGCACCTCCGCCCTTTTCGCATCAAACAATTACGCCGGTAAACCGGGCCGCAACGTCAGCGTTATCCACGCTGCGGACCTGCCGCCGCCACGAGCGGCTCTAGCCCCAGCTCGCGCGCGTAGTCTTCCTGCGTAAAGACTTCGACCAGTTCAAACGTATCGGCCGCATCGTCAAACGCAAAATGCAGCACTGAGCAGTTGCCCGGCACGCGTTCGCGCTCGTCGGCCGCCGCGCCCCGCACGTGGTCCAAAAACTCCTTGATAGCTGAGCCATGACTTACCGCGAGCACGCACGTATGGTCCGGACGCCGCATAAGATCGGTCAGCGTCGCCACCATGCGCGTGCGCACCTGGATCTGGCCCTCGCCGCCAAACTGCCGATAGAAGTCGCGCCACGGGCGCTCGGGCATAAGCATCACGCGCTCGGCCTCAAAGTCGCCAAAGAACCACTCACGCAGGCCGTCCAGGCGCTCGTACGCCAAGCCCGGCCACAAGTTGGCGATAGTCTGCTCGGTGCGATGAAGCGTAGAGGTGTAGGCATGATCGGGCTCAATGCCGCGCGCACGTAAAAACATGCCGGCGCGCGCCGCCTGGTCGCAACCCAACTGCGTAAGCGGCGAGTCACTCCACCCCTGAATGATACGCTTAAGGTTGAATATCGTCTGTCCATGACGGACCAGATACAGATCTTTATTCATAGGGGTCCTTTCGTTCGTTACCAACCCAAGAGCGAAAACGCCCCGTCGCAATAGCCAAAATGAAGCACGGCACCGTTGTCGGGTAGCTCTCCCCCGCCAGTCACATACTCAAGAAACTCCTGGCAGGCTGAGCCGTGGGAAACCGCCAGCACGCAGTCGTGCTGCGGCCGGGCCATAATACGGGACAGCGCCGCGACCATGCGCGACTGAAGCTGCACTTCCGACTCGCCGCCAAAGGCCACCGGATAATCGCCCCAGGGCTGCGGCGGCATCTCGCGATTTGATGTGCCCTCCAGCGAGCCAAAATGCCACTCACGCAGGTCATCGACCAGCTCAATGGAACGGCCCTCGCCAACGATAAGCTCGGCCGTATGCCGCGCCCGGCCCAACGGCGAGGAATACACATGATCAAAGGCCACGCCACGCGCCGCAAACGCCGTACGCGCCGTCAGCGCCTGCTCGCGCCCGCGCGCCGTAAGCGGCGAATCGTGCCAGCCCTGCAAAATGCTCTGCACATTGAGCTCAGTCTGCCCATGCCGCACCAAATACAGATCTGCCACACGCTCTCCCCTCGTACCACCACAAAGGGGACAGGCACCTTTGTGGTGGTTTACCGTCTGATCACGCCGCGGTGACGCTCAGCTACACCAGCACGTCGGCGAGCGGGCGCTTGGGTACGTGGTGCACCTGCGCATCGTCACGCCAGTAATTAATTGAGCCGTCGGGGTTGGAATCGATCGCATCGATCATCTGCGTCTCGGCCGGCACGCCAAAAGCCATGATCAGCTTGAGCTCATACTTGTCGTTATCGAGCCCCATAGCATCGATCGCGCGGGGCGTAAAGGCCTTGAACATGCAGGCTGCCACCTCGGGCGTGGCGCTGCGAGCGGCGAGCATCATCGTCTGCGCGGCAATGCCCGTGTCGACCTCGGTGATGGGCGCGGCGGGCTTACCCGGAACAGCGCGCTCGGCAAGAATCGCGATGTAGCCGGTCGGACGCTCGCCCTCGGCAGGACCCGACCAATCCTTAAGCGCGCCGGCCCATGCAAGCTCATCAAATACACGCGCGCAATCCTCGGCACCGCTCACCACATGAAAACGCAGACGCTGAGCATTGGCGCCGCAGGGAGCCAGGTGCGCCAGTTCCGCCAGCTCGAGCAAAAACTCGCGCGGCACGCGCATGGACTCGTCAAAACGGCGGCACGTACGGGCGCGGCGGACCAGCGCGTCAAACGTGTCCAGGCCAAGCTTTTCGCAACCTTGCTTTGCCATCGATTCGACACTCGACGGTGCCTCGGGAACTGCTTCGTTCATAGGGACCCCCAATACAAGCCAATTGTCCTTAGGAAAATCTAACCTAAAACGTAGGCAATAACGAACAGGGCTGCAATGTTCTACACCTGTTGAATAGAAAATCGCGACGTGGGGAACAACGGAAACAATTCGGGGCCTTTGGGTTACGTTTCGCCCTCCCCGACCCATACGTCAGCGCCCTTAGGGGATACTGGTTGTAACGATCAAGGCTTACGCCGCACGGAAAGGAGACTTATGGGCATCTTTAAGAACGATGATCAAAAATCGAGCCAGTTTGGATTTGACGAGAAAAGCATGGCGGGCAAAGCCGTCAAGGCCGTACGCTGGATCTACGCCATCACGGGCGTCTTAGCACTCATTGCTGGTATCGCGCTGCTTTTTGCACCTGCCAAGTCCCTCGTCTTTTTGACGACTGTCCTGGGTTTTTACTTTGTAATCACTGCTGCCATCAGACTATTCACTGCCATTTTTGAGCCGCTGCTGCCCACCGGCTGGCGCGTGACGAGCATCATCTCCAACCTACTCATTATCTTGGGCGGCGTCATAATCCTGCGCAACCAGGCCTTCTCGACCGCGACGCTCACCACGATGGTGGTTATCGTGGCCGGCTTTGGCTGGATTGTCGAAGGTGTCATGTCCATTCTGGAGTCCGAGCTTTCGTCCAACCGCGCCCTCGCTATCCTGAGCGGCGCACTTTCCATCATCGCCGGCATGTTCGTGTTTATCTATCCGCTGTGGTCGGCCAAGATGCTCGTCATCTTTAGCGGTGCCGCGCTGCTGGTGTTTGGCGTGACGCTCATTGTTCGCGCCATTCAGTTTGGCAAACTGGTGCGCTAGATGCCAAAGACGCTCTTTATTGATGCCGACGCCTGCCCGGTCACGCGCGAGTCGATTGACTGCGCGCGGCGGGCGGGCGTCGCCGTTGTTATCGCCGGCAACAGCACGCAAAACCTGGAACGGCACATTCGCCGCGACGACCCGCGCGATGCCGAGCACGCGCGACGCGGCTTTTGGGTCACGACGCTCGACGTGAGCGTGGGCGCCGACAGCGCCGACTTTGCCATTGTCGAACGCCTGCAGGCGGGCGACGTGGTCGTGACGCAGGACATTGGCTTGGCGAGCATGGTGCTCGGGCGCGATGCCGCCGCCATCGGTGTGCGCGGGCGCGTGTACGACAAGGCGACTATCGACATGCAGCTGTTTATTCGCCACGAGGAAAAGAAGGTACGCCGCGCCGGCGGACGCACTCGCGGTCCGGCAGCATTTACCAGCGAAGACCGCGCCCGCTTTAAACGCAACCTCACCGAGTTGCTGCACTAACCAAGGTAGATTTTTGAGACATGCCTAAAATCTACCTTTTTGTTTTGAGCGGTGTGAGCGCTCGGAATCCATGGCTCAACAAAAAACGGGCTTCAAAATGCCATGCGTCGCCGCATTGCGCAGGCGCTGAGCATGGCTATTTGAAGCCCATTTTTTAGGCCTACTTAGAGGCCAACGGCGGAGAGGATGAGGCCCCAGCCAGCGCCGATGACGTACATCATGATCAGGAACACGGCATTTTCGCGGGCGCTGCGGTTGGTGCGGAACAGCACCAGATAACCCACGCCGGCGGAAATGAGCGTGCCGGCGAGCATCGGCGCCAGTTGCAGCGCGCCTTCCAGATACAGCTGTGTAATGACCACGCTCGCCGAGCAATTGGGAATCAGCCCGACAAGCGCCGAACCCAGGACAGCGAGTGTCTCGTTGCCGCGCAGGAACTGCTCGATCGCGGACTCGCCGAACGTCTCGAGCACGGCGACCAGAATCAGCGTCACCAGAAAAATGAATACCGAGACCTGCACGGTGTGCGAGATCGCACTGCGGATGATCGACAGGACAGGCGTCCCTTCGTGGGAGTGAGAGTGACCGTGACCATCATGGTGTTCATGTTCGCCCTCATGACCGTGATCGTGGCCATGTCCGTGTTCGTGCTCGTCCTCGTCTTCATCACAACCGCAATGGTCGCGCTCGCACAGCTCGTGGATGTGGTCGGCGCTCACGCCTGCCTCGGCCACCTCGTCGATGATGTCACCGCCGCTGTGGTCGTCGTGCGCGCAGTTCACGTGGGCCGGGTTGGCCGCGGTTCCCAGCACGGTACGGCGAATCGCCGCGTGCGCGCGGGCGTTACGGCGCAGGCCGCGAATGGCAGCGTCCACGATAAAACCCGTGACCAGTGCGATCAGCGCTTTCGAAGCCAAAAGCATCGCCATAGTCTGCACGGGAACCTGCTCGGCAAGCAACAGCGGCAGCATCTCATCGGAGGTCGAAAGGAACACCGCCACCAACGTGCCCAAGGTCACGACACGGCCGGCGTACAGCGTTGCTGCCATGGCCGAAAATCCGCACTGCGGCACCATGCCCAGCAGCGAGCCAACCACGGGACCCGCAGCGCCGGCGCGCTTGATAGCGCCGTTGACGCGGTCGCCCGCAACGTGCTCAAGTGTCTCGAGAGCAAGATACGTCACCAACAAAAACGGCACCAGCGACAGCGTGTCCTTGCCGGCGTCGAGCAGAATATCAATCAGTAAATCCATGACGGATGGAACCTTTCGTGTCTTTCGGCAGCATTGTAAAAGTCCTAGCGGTCAACTAGGGTATTGTAGTTGTCCCGGGCGCGGTGCCAATAGTTGCCTATGGTAAACTATCATCTCGCCATAACTCAGTAACCTCGAGCCGCACAACGCGGCCCGTCCAAGGAGTAGCATATGAACGTATCGCAAGCACTCGAATACGAGCGCCAGCCGTTTATCCCCATGTTTATCTACGGCGACCACGGCGCCATGGAGTCCGAGCGCCAGAAGGGCGAGGAGGCCCTCAAGGTGCTCGAGACCGAGTACTTTACCGCCGAGGGCGACCCCGGCTTCGACTTTGCCACCGTGCGCGACCTGGCCGACCGCAACCGCGACCTGTGCGACCAGATTGGCGAGGCGCGTCTGCGCAACGTGACGCCCGCGACGCTCTCGCGCGGCCTGTCCGATGCCGACACCTGCGCCGCCATCGGCAAGATGCAAAAGCGCACCGCCGCGTCCGTTATGCGCGAAATCCGCGGCGACCGCGACGCGCTCGGCGTGGCCTACGCCCGCAAGCCCATCCAGGGCACCGTGCTCGGTATCGACATCGAGACCACCGGACGTGCACCCGAGCGCGGCTATATCATCAACGTGGGCTGGGAGATCATGGAGCTCACCAGCGACGCCGTCCCGCATGACGCCGAGGCACACTACTGCGGCCTGCCCGACATCTACCGCGGCGAGGATGTGCCGTTGTCGAATATCCACCACATCACCTGGGACGACATCGACGGCAAAAAGCCGTTCCGCGAGAACAAAGAGCTGCAAAAGCAGCTGCTCAAGCTTATGAAGAAGTACCCGTACATGGCACACAACGCCGCCTTTGAGGACAGCTGGTTCAAGATCCACCTGGACGGCTACGCCGAGGCACGCCGCGCCGGCAAGATCATCGTCATCGACTCGCGCCAGATCTGCCGCAGCCTGGACGCCGACGTGCGCTCGCTCCCCCGCGAGTCCGCCCCCGCCGCGCTCGAGAACTGGGCACGCCGTCGCGGCACCCTCGCGCCCGACGCCAACGAGCAGCATCTGGGTCTGGACGACACCGACCTCATGCTCCGCACGGTACAGGCCGAGTTCAACCTCAAGAACCTATTCGCGAAATAGCAACGCCTGCGACAAACACTACTTGCTCACGAGCGGCCTCGCAGCGGGAAACACCGCAGCGGGGCCGCCCTATGTTCCACAGATAGATCTGCCATCACAAATTCTGAACCCTCATTTTGAACGATTTCGGCCAATTCCCGACACGTAATTCGTTGTCGGATGGTGATGCATCGATATCAAATGTGCAGCAATTGAGTTTTTATATGCTATAGCTAAGCTGCGATAACATTGATTTTAGGCATGCCAACCCATAATTGCGTCAAGCTTTTGGACAGCATTTGGTTAGGCCCCTAAAACGACTTTCCCACTCAGCGCCATCAGCACGGCATTAGCTGACACGATATATACCATGAGTATCGTATTGTCACATACCACTGCAAAAGCGGTCTACCAGGCCGCGCATTCGGCGTCTACGAAAGACACCGAGCCCTGTAACCCTGCCGCGATTTACGGATCATGTCCCACCGGAACGCTCCTTGACGCAGCCGCAGAATGGCTCACCAAACACGATGTTTCCCTTGACGCAAATGATTGCCTCGAAGTAATGGTGTTTGATCGCAGGAATGCGCGCTATGCAATGAACTGTCAATGCCACGTTTCGTCAAAACGATTCTCGAGCTCACGCTTTATAGAGCTCAAAGATGGCATCTTCATTGTTGGCGTTGAGCTTTGCGCACTTCAGGCCGCCACCTATCTCCCTTTTCGCGAACTGGTGGAGTACTACTTTGAATTGTGCGGCGCTTACTCCCTTGGAACCGGCTCTTCCACCTCGTATAACGAGCGTTTCGCGCTCACCTCGACCGAAAGGTTAAAACAGTTCTTTAATTCCATTACCAGATGCGACGGTCTGGCCCTTGCCCGAAAGGCGATTCAATGTGTGCGCGACGGATGCCGGTCTCCTATGGAAACGGCCTTTGTCATGATGCTAACGCTGCCTAAAAGCGAAGGAGGGCTTGGTATTAAGGGAATTGAGACCGATTGCGAGGTGCAGGTCACCGCTGCCGCAAAGAATCTCACGAGACGCAAAAAGTTCTTTATGGATGCGTATCTAAAGAAATCTCGCACAGACATTGAATACAACGGGTTTTATCATGACGCGGAAGAAGACCGCGCCATCGATGAGGAGCGCAAGAATGCGCTTGCGTCCATGGGATACGGAATCATCACCGTCAGTCGTTATTCCTTTATGCATGCCAGCGCTTTCGTTAGGGTCATGGAGGCGATCCAACGGAAAGAGGGCATACGCCCCTCGCGTCTGCCAAAAGACTTTCAAATCATGCAAGAGGACCTGAGACAGTTTGTGCTCAGAAGGTTTATAGAAGAGAAAAAGAGAATTCAGAAGCAGCTTCGCCAGGATTCCGAAGATCGTCAACGAATCGACCTCGAAAAAGCAACACTCGAAGGCATCACGCTGGATGACCCGACAATAAATGAAGTTCCGGCAATCGATGACATGCAGACTGTCGAATCCGACAGCCCATCATTTGCCCAAATAAGCAGCCTCGCGCCCGAGGGCAGAATCTTCGGGGCCGGAAGCTAGACCGGCTAACAAGGTGGGTACCCTAGCGATGTGCAAAATTGCGAGTATTCAGCAGGGTCGGCCCTCCAGCACCCACAAGTTAATCCAAATGAAAAACAAAAACGCTATCGAACGGGAACGTTAGGCAACATTTGAGGAAGACCTTGTCTGTTTACCGCCCTTGGATAACTCTTGAGCGGCTTTATTTGGCCTGGAATAGATTAACGGACCCCCTATAGTTGCAGAATACTCCAATTTTTGCACGGCGCGGGGGCACCCACCCCGGCATCGGCTATCAAAACCGCTCAGTCCGGAATCTCGTCCACTATTCCCCATCATTTTATGCGACGAATTACCTGTACGTCATTGACATATGAACATGCGCTCATATAATCGGAAGTAAGTTATATGAGCGCATGTTCATATGAAAGGATATTGCAATGAGCAGCCACGCTGATGAAACAAAGACTGGCATCGAGGCCACCGAGCCGATCGTCCCCACCACCTGCTCGCCCGAGGACCTTCCCGACGAGGAACTTCTCTACGACCTTGCCGACCTGTTCAAGGTCTTCAGCGACACCACGCGCATCAAGATTCTCTATGCCCTCATGGGCCGCGAGCTCTGCGTGGCTGACATCGCCGAAGCGACCGCGACCTCGCAGTCTGCGGTGTCGCACCAGCTGCGCACGCTTAAGCAGTCGCACCTGGTCAAGTTCCGCCGCGACGGCCGCAACATTCTCTACTCGCTCGCTGACGATCATGTCTATACCATGCTCAACCAGGGCATGAGCCATATCTGCGAATAGCAATCAACCACGGTATCAGCGCGGCCGGCACCCAGACCGCCAACACAGGGAAAGGAACCCACCATGAAAAAGCAGTTTAAGCTCGACGAGATCGATTGCGCCAACTGCGCGCGTGAACTTCAGGACGAGCTGGCTAAGCTCGATGGCGTCAAGTCCGTTTCGGTCAACTTTATGACCCAGAAGCTGACGCTCGAGGCCGACGACGCCAAGTTCGACGAGGTCCTGGACCGCGTCGTTGAGTTCACCGCCGACGCCGAGCCGGACTGCGAGATCATTCTCTAACCCGCGCACACGTTGACCTGTAAGGCCGCGCTTGCCGCGGCCTTTGCTCGCGAAATTATATGAGCAAGTGTTCATACACTCAAATGGGAGGTTTGAATCATGGCAGCCGCCGACCCCAAAAAGAAAAAGAAGAAGCGCAAGAAGAAAGAGTCCCTTGAGCACAAGCGCAACCGCATCCTGGTAGCACTGGGCATTTTTGCCGTTGTTTATGCCCTCGACGAGCTCGGCGCCCTCACTATCGCATTTGGGGAGCCCGGCAACATCTACGCCAGCTTCGCGCTGTTCCTCGTGCCGTTTTTGATTGCCGGCTACGACGTACTGCAAAAGGCATTCAATAACATCCGCCGCGGCAAGGCCTTCGACGAGAGCTTCCTCATGGCCGTCGCGACCATCGGCGCGTTTGCCATGGTGCTCTTCCCCGACACCGACCCGCACATGGCCGAAGGCGCCGCCGTCATGCTGTTCTACCAGGTCGGCGAGTTGTTCCAGGCATACGCCGTGGGCAAGAGCCGCAAGTCGATCAGTGCCATGATGGACATCGCGCCCGACTACGCTAACGTCGAGCAAGCCGACGGCACACTCGAACAGGTCTTTCCCGATGACATCGCCGTCGACACCGTGATCGTGGTCAAGCCCGGCGAGCGCGTGCCTATCGACGGCGTCATCGTCGAGGGCGAAACCCAGCTCGACACCGCCGCGCTCACGGGCGAGTCAGTCCCCCGCCCCGCCAAGACCGGCGACGATATCATCAGCGGCTGCATCAACATGACGGGCCTCATCCACGTGCGCACCACCAAGCCCTTTGGCGAGTCAACCGTCGCGCGTGTTCTGGAGCTCGTGGAGAATGCCAGCGAAAAGAAGGCGCGCACCGAGAACTTCATCACGCGCTTTGCCCGCGTCTACACCCCCGCCGTCACTGGCGCTGCCGCGGTGCTCGCGCTTGGCGGCGGCCTGGTGACTGGCGCTTGGTCCGATTGGATCCTGCGCGGCCTGACCTTCCTGGTCGTCAGCTGCCCGTGCGCCCTCGTGATCAGCGTACCGTTGAGTTTCTTTGGCGGCATCGGCGGCGCGTCCAAGCTGGGCGTTCTCATCAAGGGCTCCAACTACCTCGAGACGCTCGCCGACGTGGACACCATCGTCTTCGACAAAACGGGCACCCTCACCAACGGCACGTTCTCAGTCGTCGCGGTGCACCCCGAGGCTGGCTATACCGAGCAGTCGCTGCTCGAAGTCGCAGCCCTTGCTGAGTCGTTCTTCGATCACCCCATCGCGCAGTCCGTGCGCGACGCCTACCAGGGCGAGGTCGACCCCAAGCGCGTGAGCGACTCCGCCAACGACGCGGGCCACGGCGTGACGGCAACCATCGACGGCAAGCACGTCGTCGTTGGCAACGCCAAGATGCTCGCCGCGGCCGGCGTTGAAGCACCGGACTGTGAGGTTGTCGGCACGATCCTCCACGTGCTCGTTGACGGCGTGTACGCCGGCCACATCGTGATTGCAGACACCGTTAAGGCCGATGCGGAGCAAACGATTCGCGACCTGCATGCCGCCGGTATCAACCGCACCGTCATGCTCACGGGCGACCGCGAGGAGGTTGCAGCGTCTGTGGCCAAGCAACTCGGTCTCGACGAGTTCCACGCGCAGCTCCTGCCGGGCGACAAGGTCGAGCGCGTTGAGGCGCTACTCGCGGCCGAAAGTGGCAAGGGCAAGCTCGCCTTTGTCGGCGACGGTATCAACGACGCTCCTGTGCTTACGCGCGCCGATGTGGGCATTGCCATGGGCGCCATGGGCTCCGACGCCGCGATCGAGGCCGCCGACGTGGTGCTGATGGACGACAAGCCGTCCAACATTTCCCGCGCGATCCGCGTGGCGCGCAAGACCATGTCGATTGTTTGGCAGAACATAATCTTTGCGCTGGGCATTAAGCTGCTGATCCTTGTGCTGGCAGCGCTGGGTATCGCCAATATGTGGCTTGCCGTCTTTGGCGACGTAGGCGTGGCGATCATCGCCATCCTGAACGCCATGCGCGCGATGGGTGTCAAGAACCTGTAGCGCTCGTGGTCCCTCCGGCCGGGGCCGGGCTTGGTTTTGAAAACGTCCTCGCGCATGAGGCCCGTCTTTCTTGCTCCTGCGGAGCAACGGAAAGGCGGGCCTCGCGCTGCGGAGTGTTTTCAAAACCAAGCCCGGCCCCGGCCTGCATTGACACAGCTGGCGGTTCTTGGGCATCGCTTGCTGGCGGGGTTCCTTTGCTGAAATGGACTTGGCCGAAAGGGCCGCTGGTCCCGGTCGCTGGTTCGCGCTTTGCGTGAACTCCGCGCTACTGTGGGTCAGTTAGGCTTCTGTTGTTGGACCCGCTACATCTTCCCGTCTCAGCATCGATCTTAGCTTCTCGAAGCTCTCCTCGCTCAGGCAGTGCTCCATGTGGCAGCCCTCTTGCGACGCGACCTCGGGCGTTACGCCTGCGTCCTCTAGCAGACCTACAAAAAAGCAGCGGCGCTCCCACATTTGACGGGCAACCTCAAGACCGCGTTCCGTCAGATGCACGTCGCGTTTGCCCATCTCCACGTAGCCGGTGCTCTCCAAGGCCGCCATGGCTTTAGAGACGCTTGCTTTGGTTACGCCCAAGTATTCGGCAACGTCGATCGAGCGCACGATGCCCTGACGTTCCGATAGAACGTAGATCGATTCGAGATAGTCTTCTCCGGATTCACGCAGGGCCATGGGCCGCCTTTCGCGATGGCTTCTAGTTAGCCTTTGGATACTTTTGCTTGATTTACTTTACCGCAAAAGTTGCCCATGTCTTACTACTTTGCCTAAAAGTTAGCCGTGTTTCACAAAACATGCGGGACGAAAACAAAATGGGGACGCCCCGCAAGGAGTGTCCCCAACTGCCGGCAGAAAAGGAACGTCCCCAAGTGCCGAATCCGCAGCTACACCAGCCCGAAGTGCTTTGCGGCGTTGTAGATGCCGTCGTCGTCTACGGCGGTCGTTACGTAGGTCGCTGCGGCCTTCACAGTATCCTGCGCGTTGCCCATGGCAACACTGGTGCCCACGGCTCCAAACATCGACAGGTCGTTCTCGCCATCGCCAAAGGCAATCGCTTCGCTCACGTCGACGCCCAGGCGCTCCAGCGTCGCCGCAACGCCCAGATCCTTGCCGCCGTTGGCAGGGATAATGTCGCAGAACAGATCGCACCAGCGCGTCGTGAGCGAATGCGACACCGCATCGGTCACGATATGCTCGTCGGCCGGATCCACAAACGCGCAAAACTGGTAGACCGGCGCGTCGAAGGCGTGGTCAAACGGCTCCTCGTGGTAGACGATTCCCGCGTTGTTGCCGGCCGCCACCACGCGCTCGGACAGGCGGTTCACAAACGAGTTCTCGCCCTGCATGCACAGCGAGTCGTAGCGCCCCTGAGCCACCTGGTCCACGATCACCGCAACATCGTCCGGATCGATCGGGCAGCTGCGGTAAACACCACTGGCATCAAAGCAATGCTGACCCGAAAGCGTAATGTACGCATCCCAGCCAAGGTCGAACAGCCAGTCCGGCATCTGGTAGGTCGGACGGCCCGTAGCGATCACGCACGCAATCCCCTGCTCGTGAAAGCTGTCGAGCACCTGCTGCGCCGACGCCGGAATCCGGTGGGTCTTAAAGCTCAGCAGCGTGCCGTCGATATCGAAAAACGCGGCCCCGATCATCCTCGTCTACTCCTCGCCCTCGAGCTTTTCGCTCGCCTCGAGCCACGCCATCTCCAGCTCGTCCATGGCGGCGTGGGCCTCGTCGATCTTTGCCTGCTGCTCGCCCAGCGCCGTGTAGTTGGTGGGATCGACCTGGGCCATGGCGGCCTCGGCCTCCTCCACGCGAGCGCGCTGCGTCTCCATCTTGCGCTCGAGCGAACTCACCTCGCGGCGAAGCTTCTGGCGTTCGGCGTTGGAAAGGCCATTGGGCTGCCCGCTCGTCTTGGGCTTTTCGGCCGCAACCGCTGCGGCGCCGGTGTCGAACGTGCCGGTCTTGGCGCTCGGCGCGCCCACGGGCTCGCCCTCGGCGGTGGCGTTGCACAGGCGCAGGTACTGATCCACGCCGCCGGGCATATGCGTCAGGTGGCCGTCGAGCAGCGCCCACTGCTGGTCGGTCACGCGCTCCATGAGGAAACGGTCGTGCGTCACTAGGATCAGCGTGCCAGGCCAGCCGTCGAGCAGATCCTCGACAATCGCCAGCATGTCGGTATCGAGGTCGTTGCCGGGCTCGTCCAGGATGAGCACGTTGGGCTCGTCCAGGATTGTCAGCAGCAGCGACAGGCGACGGCGCTGGCCGCCCGAAAGATCGCCGATGCGGCTCCAGAGCTGCTGCGTCGTAAAGCCCAGACGCTCGCAGAGCTTCTCGGGCGAAGTCTCCTTGCCGTCGATGACGTAGTACTTCTTATAGTTGCTGAGCACCTCGCGGATCGTGTCGCCCATGTAGGGCTCGAGCTCTTCGAGCTGCTGCGACAGCACGCCAAAGCGCACCGTCTGGCCAATCTTCACGCGACCGCGCAGGGGCGCGATCTTGCCCTGGATCACGTCGAGCAGCGTCGACTTGCCGGCGCCGTTCTCGCCCAAAAGACCATAGCGGTCGCCCGCACCAATGAGCCAGGTCACGTCGGAGAGCACCTGCTTGGGCGCGCCGTCGGTATCCGCATAGCCGGCGTCCACGTCGACCACGTCGATAACCTGCTTGCCCAGACGGCTCACCGCCAGGCGCTTGAGCTCCAGCTCGTCGCGCACAGGCGGCACGTCGGCAATCAGCTCGCGAGCGGCATCCACGCGAAACTTGGGCTTGGTGGAACGCGCCTGGGCGCCGCGGCTCAGCCACGCGAGCTCCTTGCGCGCCATGTTGCGACGGCGCTCCTCGGTAACCGCGGCCATGCGATCGCGCTCCACGCGCTGCAGGATGTAGGCCGAGTAGCCGCCCTCGAAGGGGTCGACTTGGCCGTCGTGGACCTCCCACATGCTGGTGCAGACCTCGTCCAAGAACCAGCGGTCATGCGTGACCACGAGCATGGCGCCCTGACCGCGCTGCCAGCGGGCCTTTAAGTGACGCGCAAGCCAGTTGATGGTACGCATGTCCAGGTGGTTGGTGGGCTCGTCGAGCATGAGCACGTCGTAGTTGCCGATCAGCAGGCGCGCAAGGTCCACGCGACGGCGCTGACCGCCCGAAAGCTCGCCCACTGTGCCTTCCCAGGGCACATCGCTGATGAGGCCGGCCAGAATCTGGCGCGTACGCGGACTCGACGCCCACTCATACTCGGGCGCGTCGCCCACGACGGCATGATGCACGGTGTCGGTATCGACCAGGTTGTCCTTTTGGCCGAGCAGTCCGATCGTGGTGCCGCGGCGGTGCGTCACGCGTCCGTCGTCGGGTTCCAGCGTGCCGGCGAGCACGCTCAGCAGCGTCGACTTGCCGTCGCCGTTTTTACCGACAATACCAATGCGGTCGCCCTCGCCCACGCCGAGCGTCACGCTATCGAAAATATGCTTGGTGGGAAACTCTAGGCTGATGGAATCGCATCCCAAAAGAATCGCCATATGCCCTGCTCCTTCGTAGAAATTCAACGTTGTCCATGATAGCAGCGAGCCCCACCCCAAACCACCACGAAGGTGCCTGTCCCCTTTGTGGTGGTCGTTTCGGTCGCAGAGCAAAAAGGCGGGCCATCTCGCAAAAGAGATGACCCGCCTCTCCAATCAGTCCCGCGGGGGCCGTGGCCGCCGCGGGCCTCAAGCATGTCCCGGACTAGGAGAACATGCCGGTGAGGTAATCATTCAGCCGCTTATCCTTGGGCCGTTGGAAAATCTCGTCGGTCTCGTCGTACTCGACCATATCGCCCATGTAGAAGAACGCCGTGCGGTTGGACACGCGCGACGCCTGCTCCATGTTGTGCGTCACGATGACGATGGCGCGCTCGGCAACGATCGACGACATGAGGTCCTCGATCGCCAGCGTCGAGATGGGGTCGAGCGCCGAACAGGGCTCATCAAACAGGATCACGTCGGGGTTGAGCGCCAGCGTGCGCGCGATGCACAGGCGCTGCTGCTGACCGCCCGAAAGCGCGTAGGCGCTCTTGTCGAGTTTGTCTTTGACCTCGTCCCACAGCGCCGCGCCGCGCAAGCTCTCCTCGACCATGCGATCGAGCTCGTCGCGGTCGGTGATGCCGTGACGCTTGGGCGCAAACGTGATGTTGTCGCGAATGGACTTGCGGAACGGGTTGGGCTGCTGGAACACCATGCCGATGGAACGGCGCAGCTCGTAGGTGTTTTCGGTCTTGGTGTTCACGTTGCGGCCGCGGTAGTTGATCTCGCCCTCCACGCGACAGCCGCGAATCTCGCGATTCATGAGGTTGAGGCTGCGCAAGAAGGTCGACTTGCCGCAGCCCGAAGGCCCGATGAGCGCCGTGATCTCGCCCTTGTGAAAGTCGAGCGACGTATTGTGCAGCGCATGGTGATCGCCATAGTACACGTTGACGTCCTTGGTAGAGAGTACGACCTCGTCGCTCACGGCCTTGCCGCTCACACGCACGTGCTTTTCGCTTTGCCCCACGCTCGACAGAAAGTCCTGGGTCTCGGACGTGGCCGCTTCGGTTGCGGGCGTTGTATTCATCTCGCTCATTCGGCCGTCATCCTCCTTGCCAGTTGCTTGCCCACGATACGGGCGACTACGTTAAACAGCAGCACGCAAATCATCAGCAGTGCCGCGGTGCCCCAGACGATCTGCTGGGCCTCGGGGCTGCCCTCGCCATAGATCTTGTAGATATGAACGGCGAGCGACTCGCCGGGACGGAACACGTTCCAGGCGCAGGTGGGGCTCGACAGGTTAAAACTCAAGAAGTTCAGGCGAACCGGCGAGCTCATGCCCGAGGTAAAGAGCAGCGCCGCGGCCTCGCCAAACACGCGGCCGGCCGAAAGCACGATGCCGGTCACGATGGCGGGCATGGCCTCGGGAATCAGGATGTGCAGTGTGGCCTCCCAGCGAGTGAGGCCCATGGCCAGGCACGCATCGCGCTGGGCCTGCGGCACGTCCTCGAGCGCCTGCTGAATCACGCGCACCAGGATGGGGATGTTGAACATGGTGAGCGCGACGGCGCCGGAGATGATGGAGTACTTCCAGCCCAGCTGCACCGAGAACACCAGAAAGCCGAACATGCCCACGACAATGGAGGGCAGCGAGGACAGCGTCTCGATGGCGGTGGAGGCGATGTCGCGGATGGGTCCGTCCGGCGCGTACTCAACCAAGAACACCGCGCCGCCCAGGCTGATGGGCACCGATATACCTAAGGTGATCAGCAGCAGGTAGAACGAGTCGAACAGCTGGTAGAGCACGCCGCCCTGGGTTCCGTTGGCGCGCGCGGGCTGCGTGAGGAAGCCCGGTTGGAACAGCGTCGAGATGCCCTCGAACAGGATGTAGGCCACCATGGAGACGACGATGAGCATGACGATGGCGACAATTGCCGTCAGCACGCCCGTGGCGATGCGGTCCTGCTTTTGGACACGCCCGAGTCTTGCCTCGTCGATATGGATGCGCATGCTAGCCACGAGCCTTCGCCCCCTTGCGGCCAATGAGATGGATGATCAGGATGAAGATGAGGCTCATGCCCATCAGCAGCAAACCGAGCGCCCACAGGACATCGTCCTGGGCCGAGCCCTCGGCATAGACCGCCATGGACGTGGTGAGCGTGGTGGTGATGGTGGACGCCGGCGACAGCAGCGACGTCGGCATGGCCTCGATGCCGCCGATAACCATGCGCACGGCGAGCGTTTCGCCAAAGGCGCGGGTCATGCCAAGGATGACCGCGGTCATGAGCGACGGCATGGCGGACTTGAGCACCACGTGCCAGATGGTCTGCCAGCGGGTGTAGCCCAGCGCGAGCGAGCCCTGACGGTAGCTGTCGGGCACAGCGCGCAGGCCATCGACCGAAAGCGTGGTCATCGTCGGCAGAATCATGACTGCCAGCACGATAGCGCCGGGCAAGATACCCAGACCCGTGCTCACGTGGAAAACGCTCTTCATAAGACCGACGACCACGTGAAAGCCGATCAGGCCAAAGACGACCGAGGGAATGCCGGTCAAAAGCTCAATAAGCGGCTGAAAGATCTTGGAACCAAACTTAGGCTGGATCTCGACCGCAAAGATGGCAGAGCCGATGGCGATGGGCAGCGCGATAAGCGTGGAGAGCACCATGACCGCAAACGAGGTGACGATCAGGGGCAGGGCGCCGGTATAAGGCAGGCCGTTTTCGGCTGTGTTGGCCAGGTCCCACTTGGTGCCGGCAAAGAACTCGACGACCGAGACGCCGTCCTTGACAAAAGCCGAGAGGCCCTTTTGGGCGACCATAAAGATGAGCGCGGCAACGACAAGCGTCACGAGCGCTACGCACGCACCCGTGACGCCCAGGCCCACGTTCTCAAGGTCGCGCTTTGGCAGCTGTTTTGCCATTGCAAACCTTTCCGGGGCGGTTACTTATTTAGAGGAGACCTTGCCGCTGGCGTCCTTGACGACCTTCATGGCAGAGACGGGAATGAAGCCCTGCTCCTCGACGAGCTTGCCCTGGACGTCGTCGGAGAGCATGAACTCCAGGAAGGCCTTGGTGGCCTCGTCGGCGTCCTTTGCGCAGTACATGTGCTCGGTAGCCCAGATCTTGAAGGAGTCGTCGGTGACGTTTGCGCTCTTGGGCTCGACGCCCTCGACCTTGATGGCGTTGAACTTGGAGTCATCGAAGTGCGAGAAGTCGAGGTAGGAGATGGCGTTGTCGGTGCTGCCCATCTGAGTCTGGACATCGCCGGACTTGTCGAGCTCGGCGTCGCCCTTAAAGTCGACGGCCTCATCGCCAAAGACGGCGGCCTCGAAGGTGGCGCGGGTGCCGGAGCCGGCCTTGCGGTTGAGGACGACGATGGTAGCGTCGTCACCGCCGACCTCCTTCCAGTTGGTGATCTGGCCGGAGAAGATGCCCTTGAGCTGCTCGAGGGACAGGTCGTCGACCTTCACGTTCTTGGAGACGACGGGACCCATACCCACAACGGCGACCTCGTGGTCAACGAGGTTCTTGACCTGATCGGCCTCGAGCTTGGTCTCGGCAAAGACGTCGGAGTTACCGATGGTAACGGTGCCGGCGGCGACAGCGGTCAGGCCCTTGCCCGAACCGTTGCCCGAACCGGAGACGGAGACGTCGGGGTTGGCATCCATGAACTTCTCGGCAGCGGCCTCGACGAGAGCTTGGAACGAGGAGGCGCCGTCGTAGGTCACCTCGCCGGAGACGGACTCGGCGGCGCCTCCTCGTTCCAAGCTCTCGTCGAGGCCGCTGCCGAGAAGTTCATGGA
>DXMJ01000006.1:37191-89106 GCA_019414265.1 Collinsella sp.
CCGCCACAACCAACGAGACCGAGACCGACGATGCTGGCAAGACCACCAGCGAGGCCGAGGAACTGACGACGAGAATAAGCCTGATCGAGCATGATCTTCCTTTCATACATGCGACTCGCGGGCACCCTGCCCGCTTTGCTGTTTGGAAAGATACGGTCTCGATCGGGCGACGACCGCCTTATCTGCGGTTTCTTACGGACATTTGATAGACCCTTACCGCAAGCTCTGCCCAGCCTTTACAAACGGATAACAAACCCGCCACCAAGCATGACCCGCCTTTTACACCAATAAAAACAAAGTTGCGGTGAAATAGTTCCTGCTTGGCCATCAAATGGCCCATTCTAGGAACTATTCCACCGCAACTTAAAAAGCCCGGACGAAAGGGGTGCTAAGTTGTTAAAACGCCGCAGCCTTAAAGCTCAAGCTCGTTCAAACGTAAGATCGCCACGATATAAATCTTGAGCGCCTGCTTGAGCTGTTCCTCGTTGGCGCACTCATTGGGGCCGTGCATCTGGCCGCCCCATGCGGGCAGCTCCAGGCCGGTCTCCTCGGGGCCAAACGAGACGGCGCGGGCAAAGTTGCGTGCGTACGTGCCGCCGCCCATGGCAAAGGGCTCAGCATGCTTGCCCGTAAACTCGTTATAGGTATCAATAAGCGCCTTCACGGCCGGATCGTCGGCAGAGACCGAGAACGGCACCTTCGCACGACCCACACGGCACGTCACGCCAAAACGGCCCACGAGCGGATCGAGCTGCTCGCGGATGGTATCGGCACTCGTGCTGTCGGGGAAGCGCACGTCGATGACCTGCTCAATATGGCCATCCGCCACGCGGGTGACGCCAGCGTTGCAGGTAAGCGGGCCAAACGCCGGACTCGTCGCATCGATACCTAGGCCGCGGCCATAGGCGTCCGCATGCACAAAAGCCAGGAACTTGACGAACTCGTGCTCGGCAGGTCTCAGCAGGCGCTCGTCGCGCGCACCAAACGCATCCTCGGCCTCGCGCAGATACGCCACGATGAGGCCGACGGCATTGATCGTTCCCTCGGGCATCGAGGCATGACCGCCAATGCCGTGGGCGAAAATCTGGGCATGTCCGTTGTCGAGTGCTGTGATCTCCAGGCGGTCGGCGTTCTCGACCGGTGCCGGCAGCTCATCGGCGTCAATCGCAAGCTCGCAGATAGACTGCGACGGAATGGCGTTGCTCGCCTCGGCACCGCTCCAGGACACAATACGACCGCCGTCGATCTTGGAGCTCACAAATGTCGCCCCAAACTGGCCCTTCTCGGCATTGCAGACCGGGAACTCGGCATCGGGCGTAAACAGAAAGTCGGGGTCTGCGTGGTTCTCCAGATAATGGTGAACGTCGGACATGCCCACTTCCTCATCGCAGCCCAGCAGCGCGCGGAAGGTATAGCGCGGCACAATGCCGTGTTTGAGCAGATAAGCGCCAGCGTAGAGCGACAGCACCGCCGGGCCCTTGTCGTCGATCACGCCGCGGCCGAGCAGCCAGCCCTCGCGACGCTCCATCGCAAATGGGTCGGTATTCCAGCCGGGGCCGGCAGGCACCACGTCCACATGGCAGATAGTCGCGAGCTGCTTATCGCCGCGACCCGGAATATCGGCGATGCCCACAAAGCCCTCGTCATCGCTCGTCTGGTAGCCGAGCTTTTGCGCAATGCCGAGCGCGCAATCGAGCGCATCACGGACCGGGCGGCCAAACGGCGCACCGGGCTCCGCATCGGCAGCAACGGCCACAGACGGATAGCTCACCAGCTGCTCGATATCGGCGACGACATCTTCCCAGACCTCGTCGACATATTCGGCAACGCTCTGCTCCACCTGATTCATGGACGACCTCCTTACCAATGAGCGGCGAGCGCGCTCGCCCCTCACATTACGTCATTAGATAGCGAAAAGTTTAGCAAGCTCGGCCACCGAGTGCACCACCGCATCGGCACCCGCCGCCTCGTGCTCGCCCGGCGCCGCCGCGCCCGAATAGATGCCGATGCACGGCACGCCCATTGCGTGCGCGCCCTCCACATCGTTAAAGCGATCGCCGATCATCACGGCATCGTCGGCCGTCGCGCCGAGCGCCGCCAGGGCATCGCGGACCGAATCGGCCTTGGTCTCGCGTCCCTGCGGCGGATTCATGCCAATCACCGCCTCAAACTGAGAGAGCCCGAGCTCACGCACCATGTCGATGCACTTGGCCTCCATGCGCGACGTCGCCACGGCCATACGTTTGCCTTGGGCGACCAACCCATCCAGCAGCTCGGGGACCCCATTGAACACGGGATACTCCTCCGGTCCCAGTTCATCAAAAAAGGCGCGGTACTCATCGGCCACCACAAGCGACTCCTCGCGGGAAAAGCCGTAAAAGTCGTGAAAGCTCTTCCACAGGGGCGGCCCGATCATGCGGCGCAGATCACCCATCTGCGCTTCCGAAAACCCGCGCGCGGAAAGCGTCTTGCGCGTCGAGGTCATCACCGCCCGGCCCGTATCTGCCACCGTGCCGTCAAAATCGAACAGCACAACCGGCCGCTCGCAAAGTTGCAATGCCGCCATCGGCACCCTTCTTCCCCAGTTGATGATTTCCACACCACCGCTTCAAACTGTTGACTATTCAACAATTGAACCTAGCAATGTAGAGCAACTCCACTATACTTGTCGCACTTTGCTTTCAGAAGGCGGCGCTGCCGCGCCCCAACGAAAGGTGCAATTATGTCTTTTGCCATCATAACCGACTCCACGTCGGACATCTCCCCCGCCCGCGCCCAAGAGCTCGGCATTTACGTGATTCCGCTGCATGTGATTATCGAGGGCGAGGACCTGCTCGACCAGGTGCAGATTACCGCCGAGGAGTACGTCGCCCGCATGGCCGGCTCCGAGCAGCTGCCGCACACCTCGCAGCCGAGCGCCGGCGAGTTCAAGGCACTCTTCGACCGCGTACGCGCCGACGGCCACGATAGCGCGATCTTTATCTCGCTATGCAGCGAGTGGTCCGCCTGCTATGCCAACGCATGCCTGACGGCCGAAACCCACGAGCTCGACGTGCGCTGCATCGATTCGCGCACCGGCTCGGGCGCCGAGGGCCTGCTGGTGGAGTACGCGCTGGCCATGCGCGAGGACGGCCGCAGCCTGGACGAGACCGAGGCGCAGATCCGCGCGACCCTGCCCGACGCCCACCTGTTGCTGATTCCGCGCACGCTCGAGAACCTCGTTAAGAACGGCCGCGCGCCCAAGCTCGCCGGCCAGTTGACGCAGATGCTCAACATTCGCCTGGCCGTTTCGCCGGAGTGGAAATCGGGCGAGATCAAGGCCGTCAAAAAGGGCCGCGGCGCCAAGCGCATCGTTGCCAACACCATGACCGATTGCCTCGCATTTTTGGCCGAGCATCCGGGCTCCAGCGTGCGCGTACTCACGACCGGCGCCGCTGAGGAGCAAAAGCTCGTCAGCCAAGCGCTCGCAGGCCGGGACTACGTGGACGCCGGCACCGGCCCCATCGGCTGCACCATCGCCACCCATGTAGGCGTCGACGCCATCGCCATCAGCTACTGCCCTCGTTACCAGCCCATCCACTAGGGGCACCTTTACCACTTGCGGTGGAATAGGAACTGTTTTTGGCTTATCAGCCGCAAATCAATCCCTATTCCACCGCAACTTAGAAATCGGCGATCAGCCCAGCGGACCCTGAAACAGTTCCTGATGAGTGCCCATTCTCACCAGCCTAATCACTGGGTTAGTCTTATGGGGAAGATAAAGAACGACCACATCGACCAAGCCATCGGATAGGTGGAAATCGATGTGGCCGTTGTAGTTTCCGCCCGGGTTTGAGAGCTCGTGGGCGCCATACTCCGCCGGAAGTGACCCATGAGCCACAAGCTCTGCAACCGCCGCTTTAAACTCACTTTTTAGCTGCGGATGCATGCGCATCGTTCGTTTGTAGTCCACCTTAAATTGAGCCTCGACTTTAATCTCGAACATCGCTATTCCTCATCGAGGAATGACATAAGCTCATCAGCGTTATTGAATGACAGGCTATCGTCCGGCAAAATCCCCAGCTCATGAGCCTCGGCGATCACCATGGCGCGCCTCGTCACCTCGTTGGGCACCTCCGCCCTTCCTACAATCTCAAAAGGAATCTTTCGCTGATTTACCAGCTGCCGAACAGCAAGATTGAGATAGGAATTGAGGCTGAGGCCGACCGAATCCAAGAACTCAGTCGCCTGCTCCTTGAGCCCCTCTTCGATTCGAACCGTCGTAGGCTTAACTGTTGCTGTAGACATTTGCGACCTCCTCGCCCTCGTCTTTTACACCAGTATACCCAATACGCATGGCAATCTGATGTTAGATAACATCAGATTGCCATGCGTATTCATGTCGCGTGGGCACGATTGATCTACATCAGCCCGCTGAGCGCAATGTCAACGGCCTCGTTGAGGTCGTCGGTAATGTGTACCAGATCCGGATCGAGCGGGCTAATCATACCGGTGCTCATCACCGGGCCGTTGAGCCAGTCGAATAGGCCCTGCCAGTACTCGGTGCCCACCAGCACGAGCGGCATGCGCTTGACCTTGTGCGTCTGCACCAGCGTGAGAACCTCGAACATCTCGTCGAGCGTGCCAAAGCCGCCGGGAAATACGATGGCGCCCGAGCTGTACTTAACGAACATGGTTTTGCGCACAAAGAAGTAGCGGAAGTCCATGCCGAGGTTCACGTATTTATTGAGCCCCTGCTCGTGCGGCAATTCAATGCCTAGGCCAACTGACTTGCCGTTGACACTCGCCGCTCCCCTGTTGGCCGCTTCCATGATGCCGGGGCCGCCACCGGTGATGACCGCCACGCCACGTTGCGCGATCTTGCGCCCGACGGTACGCGCCGCCTTGTAGAGCGGATCGGTCTTGGGCGTGCGGGCGCTACCGAAGATGGTCACCGCAGGTCCAAGCTCGGCAAGCGCGCCAAAACCATCGACAAACTCTGCCTGAATGCGCAGCACGCGCCACGGGTCGGCATGCAGCCAGTCGGTCGAGTCCTCGGGCGCCAGCAGGTTGGCGTAGGTGTTGTCCTTAGGAATCATGGGGCCGCGCATGACCACGGGGCCGCGGCGGTACGTCTCGTCGTAGGCAGGCTCGCCCTCGACGTTCTCATTCTTAATCATGGGTACTCCTATCGAGAAAAAGAAAAACGGGCGGGGTCGACGCTGTGCGCCAAACACCCGCCCGAACATCAACTATTCGGTATGGTACCCACGATGCATCAAGTGCTTGCAAGCTATCGGTCATCGGTCGCGCAAGCGGTGTTAGCAAACGTGATGACCGGCCGGCGCTCGCCCCTTGCCGTTGCCCGCGCTCTGCAAGCGCCCGTGCTGCTCTTAGTAATCCACCGCCGCAGGGCTGTTCATCCAGTCGCTCACGAACGCGCCGTAGCGGCCCTCGATAATGGCCTGGCGGGCCCGCTGCATAAGGTTGAGCAGGTAGTAGATGTTGTGCATCGAAAGCAGAATGCCGCCGAGCATCTCCTTCTGCGTGACCATGTGACGGATGAGCGCACGGCTGTAACCGCCCGTGCACACCGGGCAGGTGCAGGTGGGATCGATGGGACCGTCGTCGTGCGCAAAGCGAGCGTTGCGGAAGTTGAGGCGACCCTCGCTGGAGAATGCCGTGCCCATACGGCCGGTGCGCGTCGGCAGCACGCAGTCAAACATGTCGATGCCCACGCCAACGCCGCGCACGAGCGTGGTCGGGTTGCCGACACCCATCAGGTAGCGCGGCTTATGCTTGGGCATGTACTCGCTCACGAGCGGCGCCAGGGTCTCGAACATGGTCTCGTGATCCTCGCCCACCGAATAGCCACCGATACCATAGCCCGGGAAGTCGCCGCACTCCTCCAGATGGCGCAGCGAGCGCAGGCGCAGATCCAGGTGCATGCCGCCCTGAACGATGCCAAAGAGCGCCTGGTCATCGCGGGTATGCGCCTTATAGCAGCGCTCGGCCCACATGCTCGACAGCTCAACGGCGCGCTCAACGTAGGCGCGCGTGGCGGGATAGCCCGGGCACTGGTCGAGCTGCATGCAGATATCGGAGCCGAGTTTCATGGCGATTTCCATGTTGTCCTCGGGCGTCCAAAACACGTGGCGGCCGTCGTAATCGTTGACGATAAAGCGCACGCCCTCATCGGTGAGCTTGACGGCATCGTTGTGGCTGAAGACCTGGAAACCGCCCGAGTCGGTGAGGATGGGGCCGTGCCAGTTCATGAACTTGTGCAGGCCGCCCAGCTCGGCGATGGTATCCTCGCCGGGACGCATGGACAGATGATAGGTATTGGCGAGCACGATCTGGGCGCCGAGCTTCTTGACAGTCTCGGTAGGAATGCCCTTGACGTTTGCCTTGGTGCCCACGGGCATAAAAATCGGCGTCTCGATGTCGCCGTGCGGGGTGTGCAGTACGCCGGCACGCGCGTGCGTCGTCGGATCCTCGGCAATCAGGTCGAATTTAAAAAGGTTCTGGTCCATAAACTGGAACTCCTTGGTTGCGGTTCATACGCAAACCATTATACGGGCAACCCGCAAGAAGCACCGACTCGACAGAAACTAGTGCATTAGGATCAGGTTCCCGCGCTAGTCGTTGGGTAGTCGTTGGGGACAGTCTTAAACGACTAGACGTTGGGGACAGTCTTCAGCGCCATCTTGCAAATGAGCGCCCCAATCTGCCGGCACTCAGGGACTGTCCCCAAGTGCCGGCAAGAGTGTCCCTTTCGACTAGTCATTTAAGAACGTCCCCAACGACTACATCCAACAGTCAAGGTAACGCCGATGCTCTGACAACATCAGCGAGCGGTCACCAGAGCGAACAAATTGGCATGAAAAGAGGACGGCATAGACCTTCTGGTCATGCCGCCCTCTTTGAATGACAAGTTGTCGCTCTGGTGACCGCGCAGCGTCGGCCCGTTACGCGGTTTGGTAAAACCGCGTAACTCCTACGGACGCTGGCCCATGCCACCCTCGAGGGTGACGGTCTCGCCGTTCATGTACTTAAAGTCGGGACCGCAGAGCTGAACGACCACGCGGCCGATTTCCTTCTCGACGTCGCCGTAGTGACCCGCCGGTGGCATGTGGACGTTGGCCTTGAACGCCTCGGGATAAGCATCCTGGAAGTTCTCGAGCGCAGCGGTCCAAGCAAGCGGGCAAACGATATTGACGTTGATGCCGTCCTTGCCCCACTCGTTGGCGGCAACGCGAGTCAAACCGCGGATGCCCTCCTTGGCAGCGGCATAGCTGCACTGGCCGTAGTTGCCAAACAGGCCGGCGCCCGAGGCAAAGTTGACCACGGAGCCCTTGGTCTCCTTCAGGTGCGGGTAGGCCTTCTGCATGTACAGGTAGGTGGCATACAGGCCAGAGTAAATGGCCAGGTTAAACTGATCCATGGTGTGATCGGCAATGGTCACGCCCGAGGCGCTGGCCTGAGCATTGTTGACGACGGCGTCGATGCGGCCGAACTCCTCAATAGCCTTGTCGATGACGTTCTGGACGACAGCCTCGTTGTCCTGACCAGCCGAAACATCGGCCTGAACAGGCAAAACCTTGACACCGTACTCGGCCTCGAGGGATTCCTTGGCGGCCTCGAGCTTGGCAACGTTGCGGCCGGTAATGACGAGGTTTGCGCCCTCCTTGGCAAAAGCGATATCGATACCGTAGCCGATGGAGCCAGCGGAGCCGTCCTTGAGCGTGGCCTTGCCGCCGCCGGTGACGATCACGGTCTTACCAGTGAAAAGTCCCATATAAAGTCCTTTCAAATCGCGACGGGCGCACCCGCCGACTGCGCGCATCCAAATAAACGCGACAAAAGCTGAAATGCAACTTTAACGGGTTCAAGTGAAAAGAAAAGGCCTCGGCAGGCGAACGGCATAACGTCTTTCGGCGAAGGGATTGTCAAGTACAAACTGGATAAAGTGGCCGAGTTTTTGCTATCGACGCGAGCCATCGAACACGTTTTGAAACTTTGCTGCAGCGCGCGGGATGTCGGCGCGAGACTTTATCATAGGGTGACAAACAACGATGAGGAGCACATGCCTATGACAGACGAGCTGGACCCCCAGACTCAACAGCATATTGATGATTCCGCAGACGTCACCGCAGATGCTGACGCTGTGACCTGCGATGATATTGACCTCGACGACCCCATCTTGGACGAAAGCGCTACGGCGGAAACCCCCGGCGCCGAAGATGCAGGCGAGCAAAATGACGATGCGCCCGCTCAGGACGACGCCCCTGTACAGGATGCTGCTCCGCAAGCTGCGGGCCCTATCGAGGTTTCTTCGGAAGAAGAGCTCGACGCCGTCATGGACTCCATGATGGATGCCGTCAAAGCGATGAAAGACGCCGTGGCCGACGCTGACGTTGACGCCGAGGAAGAGGAGGCCGCCGAGGCGGCCTCGACCTTTGTACCCGGCGAGACTCCGGTTGCCGACCAGGGCAGCACCATGCCCTCGTTTCTGCAGCTCGAGCATCCCACGATTGGCGCCGATGCGGTCGACCCGCACGCAGCAGGCTTTTCTGTGATCGAGGGCGGTACCGGCAATATCGCCGTGCCGCAGGCTGCCGATGCGGACGCTGCCGACACCGCTCGCCCGACCGCCCCGCACTCCTCCGCCGCGAGCCGCGATCTGGGGACCGCTGTCTCGAACACTGCGAACGCCGTGGGCACCTTTATCGCCCAGGGC
Source organism: Collinsella sp. (assembly GCA_019414265.1). Taxonomy (GTDB): domain Bacteria; phylum Actinomycetota; class Coriobacteriia; order Coriobacteriales; family Coriobacteriaceae; genus Collinsella. The sequence continues at coordinate 45,911 of DXMJ01000006.1, forward strand.
GCCTCGGCCATGCGCGAGATGAACGCCGCGAAAAAGGCACTTGCCGATGCCCGCGCCCACCTGGCCGAACTTGAGCAGCGCATTGCCGATCAGGCCGAGGAACTCGAGACGCGCCAGGATATCGCAGGCCGCTACGACCAGATCGTCGCCGACCAGCGTCAGGCGATCGCCACAGCGCAAAAGACCGCTGCGGCAGCCGAGATTGACCGTGATGCCCACGCCGCCAAAGCGACAGAGCTCAATGGTCAGCTCGAACAAATGAAGACAGAGGATGACGCGACTGAGCTCCGCCTGAAGGCCGCGCTCGACGCCGTGGAGGCCCGCGAGGCGAGCTCTCGCGAGACCGGCAACCGCCTCGTTCGACGTCTTGAGGATTCCAAGCGCATCCGCGACAAGGTGAAGGCCGAGCGAGACGCCGGCATTGCGGCCGCACAACAAACCGTCGACGCCACGCGCGCCCAGCTCGAGACGCTGCGCCATGAGTATGCCGAGCTGCAACGCAATCCCTCGGCAAATCCCGCCAACTATACGGTGCGCACCAGTGAGCTCTCGATGCAGATTTCCGACACGGCAGATGCCCTGCGTAAAGCCGAAGAAGATGTCCCGCGCATCACCGCCGACCTTGAGCACTCGCTTGCCGCAGCCGAGCAGGCCGTCGAGCAGGCTCAAGCCCCTATCGCCGACGCAAAACGCGCGCACCAAGCCGCGACGACCGAAGCCGATGCCGCGCGCGACGAGCTGCAGACGGCGAAGACAGCCGCCGCGACTCGTCAGCGCGAACTGCGCGAGAAGGTCACTGCCGAGGACAAGGCACGCCGCGACCAGGAGCAGAGCATCGCCAACGCCCAAGCAGATGCCGCACATGCGCAGTCGATCATCGAACAGGCGACCGAGGTGCACGACCACCCAGAGATCACTGAGTCGCTTGCAGGATCCTTGGCCCGAGACAAAGCCGAACACGCCGAAACCGAGCGCGAAGTGGCCCAGCTCGAGGCTACCGAGGATGACGTACGAGAGCGCACCCGCGACTCACGCATCAAATTCACCGGTGCCATCGTCTGCATCGTCGCCGTGATTCTAGCGATCATCCTGGTCTGGCTCTTCGCGAGCAAGTAAACCAGTTGCCAAAAAACGTTCAACGCAGTTGCGGTGAGATAGTTCCTGTTTAGTCCTCAATAAGGCCAATTCAAGAACTATCTCACCGCAACCTATTTAGATCGACGCAAGGCAACCTATCCCTCTTGCACCAATCTCTTGACATAAGGACTGTCCCCAAGTGCCGACACAAAAGGAACGTCCCCAAGTGCCAACAAAGGCGACGCCGATGCCTTGGCAAAGTCAGCGAAAACCCGCCAGAGCGAGCAAGGTGCCTTGAAACGAGGCGGCATTGACCTTCTGGTCATGCCGCCGAAGTTGAAAGGCAGATTGCCGCTCTGGCGGGTTTGCAGCGTCGAGCCGTTACGCGGTTCGTAGAACCGCGTAACTAACAAATGAGCATCGCGTCGCCAAAGCTGAAGAAGCGGTAGCGCTCCTCGATGGCGGCGGCGTAGGCATCCATGATCTGGTCGCGGGTGGCAAGTGCGCTCACAAGCATCATGAGCGTGGAGCGCGGCACGTGGAAGTTCGTGATCAGCGCGTCGACCACGTGATAGGTCGAGCCGGGCATGAGGTAGAGCTGCGTCGTCGCGTTCTCGCGCACCACGATGTCGCCGCGGCCGAGCGTATCGGCCCCGTCCTCGCGGCCCTCAAAATAGCGCGCCGTCACAGCCGGATCGGACACCGGAGCATCGGCGTCAAACGCGCTTTCGAGCGAGCGTACTGCGGTAGTGCCGACGGCGATCACGCGGTGCCCCTCGGCCTTCGCCTTATGCACGGCGTCGACAACCTCCTGCGACACGTGGTAACGCTCGGTGTGCATGACGTGCTGCGTGGGGTCGTCCTCCTCCACCAGACGGAAGGTATCAATACCCACCTCGAGCTCGACGGCGGCAAACTTCGCGCCCTTGGCCTCGATAGCGGCCATGAGCTCGGGAGTAAAGTGCAGACCCGCCGTAGGAGCGGCAGCCGAGTGCTCCTCCTTCATGGCGTAGACGGTCTGGTACTTCTCGGGATCGCCCTCGTAATCGGTAATGTAGGGCGGCAGCGGAACGTGACCGGCAGCATGAATGGCCTCGTCGAGCGTGCGCGGCTCTCCAGCGGCATTGCAACCGGCCGGCTCAAAGCGCACCAGTCGGCCGCCGCGGCTATCGGTGACAAAGTCGACGACCTCGGCCGTCAGCACCACGGGCGCGCCCTCGGGTGCATGGGCGCCGCCGGCGCGATACTCAATCTGAGCACCGGGCTTCAGACGCTTGCCCGGCTTGACCAGGCACTCCCAAACGTGACCCAGCGGATCAACATCCTCGCGGCGCTTGAGCAGCAGCGTCTCGACCACACCGCCCGAGCCTGCCTTGCGACCGATAAGACGGGCCGGCATCACGCGCGTCTGGTTGATGACGAGCACGTCGCCCGGCTCGATATAGTCGATGATGTCGCGGAAGATGCGGTGCTCAACGGTACCGCCGTGCTCTAGCGGCGTTCCTGTCTCGGAGCCTTTGCGATCAACCACCAGCAGGCGGCAGGAGTCGCGCGGCTCGGCAGGCGCCTGGGCGATGAGCTCTTCGGGCAGGTTATAGTCAAAATCATCGGTACGCATAGACACGTCGGATTCTCCTTATATAGCTAAAGTCCGCTCTACATCCTAGCAGGCTGACGTCCCAAGTGAACTACTTTTTGGCGGCTTTGCGCTCGTCGCGGATGCGGGCGCGGTCCATGGCCGCCTCGACAGCCGAGAAGCGGCAACCACAGTAGTTCTGCCGATACATGCCAAGCTCGCGCGAACGGTGTGTCGCCTCGGGGTAATACGGGCGAAAATCGCGAATCACCGGGGTGAGCCCGTGTGCCGCCGCCAAGCGCTCAAGCACGTCATTGCAGGTATCGAACAGCTGGTACGGCGAGACGGCGAGCGTCGTGCCCACGTATTCAAACCCGCGCTCCCGAGCCACGCGGCACGCCTCGGCCAGACGCAGGGCATAGCACGCGCGACAGCGACGGGGCCGATCGGCACCCAGCGGGGCCACGCCGGCCTCCCAGCGCTCGCGATCCTCCCCGGCCTCGATGAGCTCGATGTCGCCGTCGGCACACCACCGGCGCAGCTCGTCCAGGCGACGCTGCCATTCATTGTGCGGCTGAATATTGGGGTTGGTCCAGCAGATCGTGGGTTCAAACCCCTCCTCGCGCAGCAGGCGAACCGGCTCAAGCGAGCATGGTGCACAGCACGCATGCAGCAACAACGACTTCATCAACATCCCCGTCCCAGAAAACTCACCCCGACATCATGGCAGCTAAAATAGCCCCGTCCCAAAAAGACTACTTTGCGAAAAAGCGCACGCCAAAGGACGTGTCCTCGCAGGCAGCGATGCGGCGGTCGCGCAAAATGGCCCGCACGTAATACCAGTCGCCCACACAGCCCGACAAATGCAAGCCAGCCGCCAGGTAACACAGCAGCGGATAGCCCGAGAGCGCAAAGCCCAGGGCAAACGCCACCGTCAAAACAACCGTGGGCGCCAGGCAAATGGCCATGTACCGCCGACGCGAATACACAACGCCCTCGGCGCAGGCATAGATCATCGCCGTCTCACGATTCGCGCCAAAGGTCACATGCGCGCCCGCAGGCGCCAGCAGCTTAAAAAACACCGCATGCACCAGCTCGTGCACGGCAAACGACGCTGCAGAAACCGCAGCCACACCGACCATCCAGCCCACGACGGTGGTCCAGCCGCCCGCCTCAGCCGCGTCCAAGTCCGCAGGCCCGCCCAGCAGCATAAACACCGGCACCAGGCACACGGCAAACACGCCGACTACGACCATCCCCCACACAAAGCAGGCGTGCAGAAAATCCTCGTCCTCAAACGCATGTATGTTGGAAATCTCATTCATAGCGTCTTAGGATAGCGCCCCTGCCACGTACCCGTCCGCATGTGCGATAATGTCGAACGATATGCACGAATTGACCACCGCGTCGCCAGGCCTTGCGCCCGGCCGCGCTCCCACCATATGCGAAGGAGTCCCATGGCATCCAAATATTCCATGAACGACCGTCCCAGCTGGCCGCGCCGCGCCATCGTTACCGCCGGCGAGCCCTACGGCAACAAGGGCCTGCACTTTGGCCACGTCGGCGGCGTCTTTGTCCCGGCCGACTTCTTCGCCCGCTTCCTTCGCGACCGCCTGGGCCGCGAGAACGTCATCTTCACCTCGGGCACCGACTGCTACGGCTCGCCCATCATGGAGAGCTACCGCAAGCTCAAGGAGAACGAGGGCTACGATAAGTCCATCGGCGAGTATGTCGAGTCCAATCACTCCCGCCAGGCCGCGACCCTCAACAACTACAACATCAGCTGCGATATCTACGGCGGCTCGGGCCTTGAGCCGGCTGCGCAGATTCACAACGAGGTAACCGGCGAGATTATCAAGCGCCTGCACGAGCAGGGCACCATCTCCAAGCGCTCCACGCTGCAGTTCTACGATGCCAAGGCTGGCACGTTCCTCAACGGCCGCCAGGTGATCGGCCGCTGCCCCATCCAGGGCTGCAAGTCCGAGAAAGCCTACGCCGACGAGTGCGACCTGGGTCACCAGTTTGAGCCCGAGGAGCTCATCGCGCCCAAGAGCCAGCTCACCGGCGAGGTGCCCGAGCTGCGCCCAGTCGACAATCTCTACTTTGATCTGCCGGCCTACCTCGACTTTATGAAGACCTATACCGCCAAGCTCGCCCAGAACCCGCAGGTTCGCTCCGTGGTCTCCAAGACCATGGAGGAGTGGCTGCTGCCGGCTCAGCTCTACATCCAGAACAAGTTCCGCGAGGCCTTCGATGCCGTCGAGGACCAGCTCCCCGAGCACACCGTGCTGGAGCCCGAGGGCAACAAGAGCAGCTTTACCGTCACCTTCCCCAGCTGGAAGGAGCGCGACGACGCCCACGCGGTGCTCGCCAACGGCGGCGTGCGCTTCCGCAGCGGCAAGGCACTCGTGCCCTTCCGCATCACCGGCAACATCGACTGGGGCGTTCCGGTGCCCGAGGTCGACGGCGTGACTGACGTCACCTGCTGGTGCTGGCCCGAGAGCCTGTGGGCGCCCATCAGCTATACGCGCACCGTGCTCGCGCGCGATGCCAAGGCAGCCGGCGTGACCGAGGGTGTCGCCGCCCAGGACGCCGCCCTCATGGGCGAGCCCGCCGCCGACTCCACGCAGGTGCCCGCACCCACCTACCAGCACAGCTCGCTCGACTGGCGCGACTGGTGGTGCTCTGACGACGCTCAGATTTACCAGTTCATCGGTCAGGACAACATCTATTTCTACTGCATCGCGCAGACCGCCATGTGGGAGGCCCTGGGCTGGGACCTCACGCAGAGCACCGTCAGCGCCTGCTACCACCTGCTCTACATTGGCAAAAAGGCCAGCTCGTCCTCGCAGACGCCTCCCCCGCCGGCAGACGACCTGCTCAACCACTACACCTGCGAGCAGATGCGCGCGCACTGGCTGTCGCTCGGCCTATCCGAAAAGCCGGTGAGCTTTAGCCCCAAGGCATACGACACGCGTGTGACCGGCAAGGACAAGGACGGCAACGAGGTACGCGCCTGCGACGACAAGCGCGTTATCGACCCGGCCCTTAAGGAGAGCGCGCTGCTGACCGGCGTGTTCAACCGTCTGGCCCGCAGCTGCTTCTACGGCGTCGCCGTCAAGGAAGGCGACGAGAGCCCCTACCGCAACGGCTGCATCCCCGCCGGTGCCGCTTCTGACACCGTGGTCGAAGCCGCCCAGCAGGCAGCCCTCGCCTTTGAGCAGGCCATGTACAAGTTCGAGACGCACCGCGCGCTTGCCGTGTGCGACGACTACCTGCGCGCCGCCAACAAGCGCTGGAGCGACGCCTCCAAGGCCGCCAACAAGCTCGAGGGTAACGAGGCAAACGCCGCAATGACGCAAGCGCTCGTCGACGCCTTTACCGAGCTGCGCGTGGCGACCGTGCTCATGCACGGTATTGTGCCGGCCGGCTGCGAGCTCATCTGCAAGTACTTCGACGTTGACCCGGTCGCCTTCTTTAGCTGGGATAACATCTTCGCCTCCACGGATGAGTTTGTGGAGAGCTTGGGCGAGAAGCCCGGCGAGCACCGCGTAAAGCCGCTGCCCCCGCGCTTCGACTTCTTCAGCAAGCACGAGAGCCAGTACTAGGCAACAGCAACGCGCCCGGGAATGATTATTCTGGGACGGGGATTAAAAAATCATTCCCGGGCGACGCAAAGTAGTCTTTTTGGGACGGGGATCATTAAATGATTTTTTAATCCCCGTCCCAGAATAATCATTTAGGTGGAAGGAAAGACGGATGTCCAAGCCGCGTCGTCGTAAGCAGAAAAAGCAGGTTAAGCCCGAGCTCAAGCTCAGGCAGTTTGCCGCCACCGAGCTTTCCGACCAGCTTGCCGCCCAACACTCCGCCGCCGACCTGCCGCGCTTTATGGTCGACACGGTCGCCGGCGCCTATGCGCCCGCCGAGGCCGAGCTCATGATCAAGGGCTTCGGCGCCGCGGCCACACGCCCGGTCACGCTGCGCGCCAACACGCTCAAGGCAACCGCCGAGGACATCGCTGCGGCGCTCGATGCCGCCGGCATCGCTCACAACCCCGTCACCTGGTACCCAGACGCCTTCATCCTGCCCGAGGCCCAGGTTTCCGACCTGTGGGATCTCGACATCTACCGCGACGGCAAGATCTACCTGCAGAGCCTGTCGTCCATGATGCCGCCGCTGGTCCTGGGCGCTCAGGCAGGCGAGGACATCCTGGACATGTGCGCAGCCCCTGGCGGCAAGACGACGCAGATCGCCGCCCTCACGCAGGGGCAGGCGCACCTTACCGCCTGCGAGATGAGCATTCCCCGCGCCGAGAAGCTCGAAGCCAACCTCCACCGCCAAGGCGCAAAAAACGTGCCCGTCATGCGCATCGACGCACGCGAGCTCGACGAGTTCTTCCGCTTTGACCGTATCCTGCTCGACGCTCCCTGCACCGGCACGGGCACCGTCGTCAGCGGCAACGAGAAGAGCCTGCGCGGCCTCACCGAGCAGTTGCTCGGCAAGTGTGCCCGCTCGCAGCGAGCACTTCTGGACCGCGCCATGGGAGCCCTCAAACCGGGCGGCACGCTCGTCTATTCGACTTGTTCGATCTTGCCGCAGGAAAACGAGGACGCCCTGCAAGAGGCCCTCGACAAGCATATGGACTGCGAGCTCATCCCCCTCGACGGCACGCCAAGCGAAAGTGAGGCACGCCGTGCCCAGGAAGCTGGTGAGGAGCCGCGCATCGAGTCCAACGCCCTGACCGAGGCCATTGCCGCGGGTCAGGTATCGGCCATCGCCAACGGCCTGCCCGGCACGCTCACCATTCCGCCCAGCCGCGAATTTGAGGGCTTCTACATTGCCCTGATCCGAAAACGCAGCTAGCGCACGGATCCAAAACTCAACAAGCTATCTCTGTGCGCGTTTGCTCTGCTGGTCGCGATGCTGTTTAAGCGTCGCGCGCTCCTTGCGTTCGGCCCTTTTGCCCTTAATGGCCGTGACCACAAAGTAGATGACCGCGGCGGCAACAATTGCGCCCACACACAGGCCAATCGAGCCAAACATTGCTGTCAATTCCATACCGCGTCACCTCTCTTTTAAACGGGACTTTCAAGATAGCACCTCGATCACCGCCACCACAGCTCCTTCACGTTCGCCGGCCCTTCGGTCTAACGGATGGCGCGGCGGGAAAAATCAACTCGTCAAACGATTTAGCAAGCACAACGCTGCCGGCACCCTGCCGGCCGTCATCACATAGAATCGAGCCCACATGGATACCCTCAACGATCTAAATGAGCGCGTCGACGCCTTCGTCGGCACCAGCTCCTTCGACACGCCCGCCGCGGCAAACGACCAAGCTCCCATCGATGTGCCCGCCGAGGTTCACGAGGACATCGTCGCCTCGGCCGATTTCTCCGAGGTCGAGCTTGCGGACGAATTTACCGAGCCCCAGGTGGCCGTAACTCCCAACGGTCTTTTGCCCATGGAGCCGCTGCCCATCGACGGGCGCCTGCGCAAGGCGGCCCTTCGCATGCCCGATGAGATTGAGGAGGCCAGCGGCTTTACGCTCTTTGGCCGCCGCATCAAATCGCTCATCTACACCACCGACGTGGCGGTCATCCGCAACTCCAATGCCGACGCCGTGTTTGCGGTCTACCCCTTTACGCCGCAACCCGCCATTACGCAGGCGCTGCTGACGGTCGCCGAGTGCCCGGTCTTTGTGGGCGTTGGCGGCGGCACCACCACCGGCAAGCGCTCCGTGCAGATGGCGGCCGTCTCCGAGATGCAGGGCGCGGCGGGCTGCGTGGTCAACTCCCCCGCCACCGCCGAGATGGTCGAGCACATCACCAACATCGCCGACATCCCCGTCATCGCCACGGTCGTTCGTTGCGACGACGATGCTCACGCCAAAGTGCGCGCCGGCGCCAAGATCCTTAACATCGCGGCCGGCAGGAACACGCCACAGGTCCTGCGCGAGCTGCGCGAGCACTATCCCAACCTGCCGCTCATCGCACCGGGCGGCAAGACGCCCGAGAGCATCCGTGAAACCATCGCCGCCGGTGCCAACGCCATCATTTGGACGCCGCCTTCGGCCCAGCAGCTGCAGACCGACATGATGCAGCGCTACCGCAAGATGAAGGAAGACGCCACGCCCGTCATCTCGCACGACGATGTACCCATTATCGACCAGGTTGCCGCCGCCGAGGTCAGTCAGGTCGAGAACATGAATCCCGACGTGCCGATTCCCGACGAAGTCATCGAGCGCGTTGCTTCGATCCACGATCATATCGAGGAGCGTCGCGCCAACCGTGGACTCAAGCCCTCGCTGCACGGCTTCTTCTTCCGCGGAAAGAAACGCTAGCAAAACATCTTGGCCCGCCCCACAAACGTGAGGCGGGCCGTTTTCGTTTGAGCAATCATGCAGCGACGTGATGGGGCAAATTAATCCACGCGCTTGTCGCCCATAAAGAAGAGCGCCACCGTACCGGGTCCGGTATGCGAGCCAATCAGAGTACCGATGTTATTGATCTCAATCTTGCCTTTAAGCTGCGGAACCTGTTCCTCAATCAGCGCCGCAACCGCCTCGGCATCCTCGCGGCACGCCGAGTGCGACATGATGCACTTACCCGAATAATCCGCACCGTCCTGCACGTGTGCCATCATGGTCTTAGCCATCTCGGAAATCGCGCGCTTCTTAGTGCGAATCTTCTCACGTGGCGACAGCCCACCTTCGCAATCGACCGTCATAAGCGGGCAAATCTTAAGCGCCGTGCCGATGATCGCGCTCGCAGCCGAAATGCGACCGCCGCGCAGGTAGCTCGACAGATCGGTCGAAAAGAACCAGTGGTGCAGGTTGAGTTTGTGCTCCTCGATCCAGGCGGCCGTCTCGTCGAGTGAAGCCCCGCTATCGCGCACGTCGGCGGCACATTCCGCCAGCAGGCCAAAGCCCAAAGACGCTGCCAGCGAATCGATGACGCGCACCTTGCCGCCCTGGGGATAGCGATCCGCGAGCATCTGCGCCGCAACGCAGGCCGATCCATACGTGCCCGAAATACCCGACGACAACGTCAGGTGCAGCACGTCTTTACCCTCGGCAACAAACGGCTCCCAAAACTCCTCGTACTCGCCCACGCTCACCTGAGACGTCTTGGGCATGGCGCCCGCGGCAATCTGGGCAAAAAACTCGTCCGGCGTAATCGACTGATACAGATCGTCCGTATAGACAACATCGTCGATCTCGTAATGAAAACACACGACGGGGATATTGCGCGACGCAAAGAACTCACGGGTTCGGTCGGCGGCGGATTCACAGGTCAGGACAAAATCACTCATATGAGGCTCCTTACTCATTGCTGCGCAAATTATCGCACAGCGAGCCTACATACGGTACATATGTCCACTATTTACCAAATCGAACCAAAAATAGCGAACATCTTTACCACCATCGTCTCCACCGGCCCCACGCATAAATATCTGAGAAAACACCCTCTGTCGTCTCCACTCAACCGCCATATCTACCTCAACTAAATCGATTTACCAAACCGTTCAGCCGACAATTCAGCCGCTGGCGCAAAATCGAAACAAAAGCGGCGCATACTGATAAACGTTTGACGCTGTTTATCAGTTTTACCAGCTCCATCGGAAGGTGTTTCATGGTCGCATTCGATCGCAACCCGCAAGACTTTAAGTATCTGCGCCTGCTGTCGAGACAGTTCCCCACCGAGCAATCCGCGTTTACCGAGATCATCAATCTCTCAGCCATCCTCAACCTGCCCAAAGGCACCGAGCATTTTATGAGCGACGTGCATGGCGAGTACGAGGCCTTTATGCACATCCTCAACAACTGCTCGGGCGTCGTGCGCGAGCATGTCGACGAGATTTTTGGCGACACGCTCACCTTTGACGAAAAGGGCGAGCTGTGCACGCTCATCTACTACCCGCACGAGAAGATCGAGCTGGTCCGCAGCCAGCGCGGGGACTCGCCCACCTGGTACAAAACGATGCTTGACCAGCTCATCATGGTCGCTCGTTCGCTTTCAAGCCGCTACACCCGCTCCAAGGTTCGTAAGGCCATCCCACGCGATTACGCCTACATCATCGACGAGCTGCTACACACGCATCCGGATGAGAACAACTATCGTGTGCGCTATCACGAGCGCATCGTGGAGTCCATCCTGGAGACCGCAAGCGCCGACGACTTTATCGAGTCGCTCGCCTCGCTCATCAAGCGCCTGGCCGTCGACCACCTGCACCTGGTGGGCGACATCTTCGACCGCGGCGGCGGCGCGGCCAAGATTATGGACCGTCTGCTCACCTACCATTCACTCGACATCCAGTGGGGCAACCACGACCTGCTGTGGATGGGCGCTGCGGCCGGTGAGCCCGCCTGCATCGCCACGGTGCTGCGCAACAACCTACGCTACGACAACTACGAGATCCTGGAGAACGACTACGGCATCTCGCTGCGTGAGCTTGTCGCCTTTGCCGATGCCACCTACACCGCCGGTGAGTCCATCACCCCGCTGATCAAGGCCATCAACGTCCTACTCTTTAAGCTCGAGGGCCAGATTATCCAGCGCCACCCCGAGTTCGATATGACCGACCGCCTGTTACTCGACAAAATCGATCACGACACCGGCACGGTCACGCTCGCCGACGGCAGCGTGTGGCCGCTCACGACCAATGACTTCCCCACCGTCGACCCGGCGGACCCCTATTCGCTCACGCCCCAAGAGCAGCACATCATCGACAAGCTCGTGTCCGAGTTTGTCACCGCCGATCACCTGCATCGCCATATCGATTTCCTCTATTCCCACGGCTCGATGTACAAGGTCGCCAACGGCAACCTGCTGTTCCATGGCTGCGTGCCGCTCAACGAAGACGGCACCTTTAGCAGCATGAACTGCCTGGGCACCTGGCACGCTGGCCGCGATTATCTCGATTTTTGCGACCACATCGCCCGCCGCGCCTGGCGCGTGGGCGACCGCGACGCTCTCGACTGGATGTGGTACCTGTGGATTGGCTTTAACTCACCCGCCAGCGGACGCCTGGTGCGTACCTTTGAGCGCGCCTATATCGCCGACAAGAGCACCTGGGTCGAGCCGATGGACCCGTACTTTACGCTTACCAAGTCGCCCTCGGTCTGCGACGACATCATGCGCGAGTTTGGCGTCGCGCCCATGGCATGCTCACCGACCGGTCACATCATCAACGGCCACACGCCCGTTAAAACCACCAAGGGCGAGCAGCCCATCCGCGCCGAGGGCAAGCTGCTGGTCATCGATGGCGGATTCTGCCGCGCTTACCATCCCAAGACGGGCATCGCCGGCTACACGCTTATCTCGAGCTCGCGAGGGTGCCGCCTCAAGTCGCACCAGGCCTTTACCACCGTTGCCGAGGCGCTCACCCGCAACATCGATATCGAAAGCGAGACCAACCGCTTTGACGAGGCCGACCGCCGCCGCATGGTGAGCGACACCGATACCGGCGCCAAGATCCGCAGCCAGATCCAGGACCTACGCCAACTGCTCGATGCATATAGAAACGGTGCTATCGAGGAGCGCGCCTAGCTCCACCCGCGGGGATTGGCTAAACTTGCTGGGTTTGTCATCCCCACGGCGCCCCAGCGCCACCCTAAGGCAGGTACCATGCAAAAGCTCCTTGCGCAGATTATGAAGTTTGGCGTCGTCGGCGTCATTGCCACGGTCATCGACTTTGGCATTATGAATCTGCTCCACTACGGTCTGGGCCTCAACATCCTAATCGCCAACACCAGCGGCTTTATCGTCTCACTCATCTTTAATTACGTCGCCAGCATGAAGTACGTGTTTGCGCACAAGGAGGGCATGAGCCGCCGCCGCGAGTTCATTATCTTTGTCGTGCTGTCCATGATTGGTTTGGTGCTCAACGACGGTATCGTGCTGGCGCTCAACGCCGGTCTGGGGCTCGAAGCCAATATCGCCAAGATTTGCGCCACCGCGCTTGTCATGGTCTACAACTTTGTGACCCGAAAGATCTTCCTGGAGGGCGACGAGACCAAATAGCTCGACACCCCTGCAGCATTACGGCGCCCACGGACGACGCGCGCTCAGCGCAGTATCGTCCGTGGGTGCCGCTCGTTTACGGGCAAATTTTCAACGTTTGCGGATTAGCACTTGATAATTTGGCGAGTTCGTATAGTTCTTGGCAAAGACCTTACGTTTCCCTTGCAAAAGCTCTAAAGTATCCTCTGCTCGATTCATCAACGCATTGGATGTGATTACGTGCGCAAGGCACTGGCACAACCTCATACTAAGCAGTTCCTCAAGTTCGCTGTCGTGGGCCTTATCTCCTTTGGCATCGACTGGGGTATGCTCATTGCGCTCGTCGAGCTGTTCCACCTCGACTTTTTGATGAGCACCACGGTCTCGTTCATCACGTCCGTCGTGGTCAACTACTGGCTCAGCATGAAGTACGTGTTCGACCATCGCGAGGGCATGAGCCGCAAGCGCGAGTTCACGATCTTCACCATCCTGTCGGTGATCGGTCTGGGGCTCAACGACCTGTACATGTTTGTGGGTGTCACGTTTTTGAGTATCGGCTACCAGGCCATGAAGGCCATCGCCACGTTCTTGGTCACCTGGTACAACTACTTTAGCCGTCGCTTCTTCCTCGAAGGCGCTCGCTCGTAGTCGATTCGACATTTGCTTGAATGTATAGCCGGTTGGAATTCTCGTTCCAGCCGGTTTTTTATTTGTCGAGGTCCCCGGCGACCCAGTCCTCTACGCATGAAAAACGGGCAGCCCGGATGTTTATCCGAACCGCCCGTCTGGCGCGCTATGTCGAGGTCTCTAGCCTGTAACGTAATACCAGACCACGTTGTCGCCGTTGGAGAGAACGTAGTTGCTGCAGGCCGTCATAGGCGTTGTGCCGTTGACGGAGTACATCCAGCCGCTCGTGCCGCCGTACTGTTTCTCGGCCAAACCACCAATCGCAGAAACATACGTGCCGTACGATGAGCCGTGTGCGTTGACAGAAAGGCCCAGCGCGCACAGGGCATCGTAAACGGTGGCGCCTTCGTTAAAGGTAAAGGTGCCGCCAGAAGACACAGGATTGCCCACGGCGCTCGATGTGACCGAAACCGTCACCGTTACGTAGTTGGGCTCCTGCGAGCCGCCCTGTCCGCCCGAGGGAGCGCTTCCGCCATTAGAGCTGGAGGCTCCATCAGACGACTGACCGCCGCCCGAAGAAGCACCGCCAGACACATTGGAAGTATCGCCGGCTCCCGTATTCTGGGCAGCGGATTTATCTCCAGACTTCTTGCCGTCCCGACCATCGGACTTCTTGCTATCCGAGCTTTTATCCGATTCCTTGTTTGAAGACTCGGAATCGTCCTTGGACTTGGACCCATCTTTTGCGTCATTCGATGACTTGGAATCCTTGGAACTGGCCTCGCCCGAAGTCGTAGTCGAGCCAGACGCCTTGGTGTCCTTGGTGACGACGCTCTCCCCCGTCACGGTCTGAATGATCCAGTCGATGGACCAGGCGCCGCTCTCGGAAGGATGGACGAAGCCCAGCGAGACGACAATCAGAATGGTGCACGCGGCAGTCAGAACGCCGAGGAGCGCCTTGCGGCGAGGGGCGGACGCCGCCGAAGCGGCGCCCTGTTGCTTTGCATCGTCGAACTGAATGAACGAGGAATCTGGTTGCTTGGGGTCAGCGTCCTTGGATTTATTGGACACAGCCCTCACCTACCGACGTTTGGTGAACACGAACACGCCGACGATGGCGAGACCGATGACGCCGGCGGCAACGCCAACAATGGCGAGCGGGTTGGTGCCAGTCTCCTGCTCGGAAGCACTAGAGGACTTCTTAGCAGTGGTCGTGGAAGCAGCACCCGTATCGGACTTGGAATCGGACTTCTTGTCGGACTTGCTGTCCTTCTTATCAGACTTCTTGTCAGACTTCTTCTCGTCCTTCTTATCGGACTTATCGGTGTCCTTCTTGTCGGACTTGTTGTCCTTGGTCTCGGTCTTGGTCGACACCGTCGTCTTGGTCGTCGGCTTATGACCCGGGGCGATAGCGCCGCCGGCCTGCTGGCCCTTCGTGCCAGAGCCGGAACCCGTGCCCGTGCCAGCACCGGAACCGTTGCCAGCGCCACCGTTGCCACCATTAGTGCCAGAACCACCATTGCCGCCAGGGTTAACAGCATTCTTGGTCCACTTGGCATACAGCGTCAGATCGGCCGTCACCGGCGTACTGAAGTCATACGCCTGCGTGCAAGCCTCATCGGTGAACCAACCGCCGAAAGTGTAGCCATCGCGCGTCGGATCGGCCGGCTTGACCAGCTTGCCGTCGGCCGTAGCAACAAACTTAGTGTCGCAAGCAGACCCGCCGTTGGAATTAAAGGCAACCGTCCAAGACTCAACAGCCCCGAGCTTGAACAGCGTACCCGAATCATTGATGTAGTAGAGGTTGCCAGAAGCATCGGCAATGACCGGAGAGTCACAGTACTGGTAATGGCCAGCCGCATCATAAATCTGCGTCGCCTCTGCGTCGCCAAGCGTATAGCGATACACGCCACCGCCAGCAGAGTAGTTGACGTAATCCTTGCTATCCGCGCTGTTCACGGTGAAGTACACATAGGTCTTGCCGCCCTGAACACTCACCAGCGGAGTAGCAGCAATACCGTTGAGGCCAGCCGGCAGCGCCTTGCCGTCGGCAGCAGCGACCATCGTGGTCTTACCCGTCTTCAGGTTATAGAGAACCAGAGCAGAGCCAGTAGCCGTCTGTCCGCCGACAATCAGATTGTCGCCAGAGACCGCCGGGGCGCTCATGTTATTCGTAAGACCCAGGTCGACCGTCTTCTGCTCGCTCAGCATGCCCTTCGCCGAAAGCGAAATCACATGGAGCTTTCCATCGTGCGTCATCTGATAGAAGGTCGAGCCATTGGACGGATCGGCGACGCAGTCAGCGTTCGCAAGGGCGCCGAGTTTCATGGTCGAAACGACATCGCCCGTCGTCTTATCAATGCACTTAAGCGTACCCGCGCTCGTAGGAACGATGGCATACTTATCCGTCAAAGCCGCACCAGTCCAGTAATAGCCCTCGGCAGGGTCGATGTTCTGCCAAGAAACTTCGCCCGTGGCAATCTTAATGCGCGCAAAGGAGCCGTTGCCGTAGGTCGCGTTGTAATTCTCGTCATACGAAATATCGACCGAGCCTACATAGACGTACTCGCCGTCCGAAACGACGGTGCAGGAGCTCTGCGTCAAGTCCGTCAAACCAGGCGTCAGCCACTTGCAGATCAGCTTGTCAGCAGTAATCGCCTGGACCGCACCGCCGTTGAGCGGAACGATGATAAGGCCATTGGTATAGATCGGACGAGAGGTATAGCTCACCTTGGAGGCAAGCGGCGCAGAGGCAACCTTTTTGCCCGTGGACGAATCGATCTTAATGAGCTCGTTCTCGGTCGCGATGTACACAAAGCCGTTAGCGATGACAGGTTCGCTGCAGTTGGCATACTGCTGGCCAGACTCGGCCTTCCAATCGAAGGCCCACTTAAGACCAGCGGCCTGCGCAGGCGTCTTGGCATCCGTTACGGTCGAACCGTTGCCACTGTTGCCGTAGCCGGCCCACTCGGTATCCCAATCAGGAGTCGTCGCACTCGGGTTCACGGCGATCTTGTCGGGATCGGGCATGGCCGAATCGTCGGTGGTATAGGCAAGCGTAACCTTATCGCCGCTCTTGAGCGTAATCTGATTGGCGCAGAGTAAGGAGGGCTCTCCATTGATATACAGATGCCAATATTTATTGGTCGCAGCATCCCAGACATACGGTTTGTGATCGAACGGCGAAGTAATGGAATTCAGGAACCAGTATGCACCGCTCTGGGAGGCGTTGTAATCAACGCTCTTCGCCTTCAGAACCGTCTCAATAAGGTCCTGGGCCGTAGAGCCTTCGGGCAGAGAAACATTGCTTGCCGAGCCCCAGCGAGTATTGTTGCCGTTGACATCGGGGCCGATAACATCGACAGACCCAAGAACCTGGCCAGGAAGGGCATCGGCGTCAGCACCATACATAAAGCTGACGGCATCGCCCTCATGGAGCTCGTAGGCACCGGCGCCAACGTCGGCGAGCTTGTACTTTACGTCGGACTTGCCCTTTACGTAGAAGCGCCAATAGCTATTGGTCGCAGCATCATAGCCACAATAGGACTCATCATCGAACGGCGAATAAATGCCGTTGAGGAACCAGCCCCAAGACGATTCGCCAGCATCGAGCTTAAGGCCGGTCTGCTCAAGGAGATCCTTGGCAGTAGAGCCCGCCTTGAGACTCGTCTGACCCGTCGAAGCCCAAACCTGCTGCTTGCCGTCCTTGTCCTTGCCAAGCACCTGAACGGAAGCATGGACAGAATCGGACGGCAACTGGTCGCCCCAGCCACCGTAGAACCACGTGACGGTATCGCCGGCATGGATGGTGACATTGTCCGCCGTATAGTCACTCGACTTGCCGTTGATAAACAGCTGCCAATAGGTCGAATAATCGAGCGGCGTACCCAGCTCAACACCGTTGTACTTAAGGCTCAGAATGAAGGAGCCCGCAGCAACGGCGTCAATATCATTCGCCTCAAGCGCGACCTTCGTAAGGTCAAGTGCGCTCGAGCCGGAGGTCACCACATACTGCGCGTTATCGACCCAAGTCTGAGTCTTGCCCTGGGCATCGCGACCAATGACGGTCACATTTGCGGCAACCTGGTCCTTAACGACAGGGGACGAGCTACCAGCCGTATAGGCAAACTCAATCTTCTGCCCCTGGGTGAGCTTGACGCTGCTCGCACCAACCGAGGAAGACGCGCCGTCGACGAACAGCTGCCAGAAGGCATAAGTCGTCGGATCGTAGGCAAGCGTGCGACCATCGCTCGGGGATGTGATGCTTTCGAGGTAGAAACCGTATGCCGTGTTCGGTTCGTACTTCGCCTTGAAGCCCGTCTTCTCCTGCAGCTTAATGAAGGCATCCGCAGCCGTCGCGCCCTCGTCGAGCTTGAGCTGCGTAGGCGCCACCCAGGTCTGAGCCTTGCCGTCGGCATCGGTGCCGATAATCGAGAACGAGACCTCGACTTGCTTCTTGGCGACATCGCCAGTTTCTGTCGGGTTCTCCGTCTGAACGGCAGCCGCGGCGGCAGATCCTGCTTGGCCAGCGGATGCCGTCGAAGACTGCTCGCTCGTAGCAGGGCTCTCCCCCGTCGCCGAGCCTTCGTCGCCAGTTGCTGCCTCTGTTATGGCTGCACTACCTGCAGGCGCGCCCTCGGAATCCGAAACCTCGGCGCCGCTCTGCTCAGCGGTGCCGCCCGCAAGCGCTGCGTCCTCGCCCGGCGTCGCAGCCTGAGCCACGGCCTCGGCAATGCCCTCGGCGCCCTCGGCCCACAACTGAGCCGGCGTGGTGCCAAAGGCCATCGCGAAGGCCAGGAATGCCACCAGGCCGCGCTTGGCTACACCGCGTGCAATCGCGCCACGGCGATGCAACGAGACGCGCTCGCGCTCGTCCTCAAACATATCCATTTGTCCCCCATTGTCTGTACTTGGAGCGTTGCCTTGAGGCTGCCCCGCGTCATCGCGCATGTTGCGCTCGAGTTCCCCCATCGGGATCTCTCTTCCCTCCAGAGCCCTATGCACACCGGCAGCATACGCCGCAGCCGCATGCAAGATGGGAGGCGATCCGACTTAACCTTAACGGCTCAGGCGCGCCGTCCGATCTGCGACGCGAACATCCCGAGCCAAGAGGAATTACGGTTACTGGTACAGCCGGGGACTTGCACCCCGATTCTCCCAAACGCGCAGGAAAACCGCGCATTCGTGCGTCTCCGCACCACCATCTAGGCCATCGATTATTACCGTCAGTATGGTATCACGCAAAAGGGCCTCGCACGCAGGCGAAGCCCAAGGTAAAAGCTATTGTTTGCGATAGGAGAATGCGGTGACGGCCGCAGCCTCTAGTGCTTGCCGCCGTGGCTGTTGAGCCAGATATTGCGACCCAGCATAAGCGCCAGCACCAGCGCGCTCACGTAGCCCATAAAGCCAATGACCGGGATACCAAACACAACCGGCTCGATGCGTGCGTAGTACACCACCGACGAACCGATAAACAGGCCGGCGATCACAATTGCCATCGACATGCGGTCGATAATTCCGCCCAGCTGTCGCAGCGCCTTATCGCTGCTCATAATCTGCGTGTTCACCTTAAGCTGGCCGCGCGTGAGCATACGCGAAGCCAAGCCCAGATACTCGGCCGCCTCGAGCGAACCCTTGGCCGCGCGATAGCTGCTCGCGGCAAGATCGCGTCCCATATCACGCACGCGCGCATAGGTGCTTTTTTCGTTTTTGATATGCGTCTGGATAATCTGGATCATGTTGACGTTGGGCATGTACTCGGTCAACAGGCCCTCGAGCGTCACCATGCCGCGGGCGAACATCGTCACCACACTCGGCAGCTCAACGTCGTTTTTGCGCGCCAGGTTTAACAGCGAGGTCAAAAACTCGCCGATGTCCAAATCCTTCAGGTCAAGGCCCGCAAAGTCAGCCACGATAAAGTCAAGATCGGACAAAAAGGCCGAATGATCGAGCTCAGCCGAGTCGCCACGCGTCACGGCGAAGCGCATGAGCGAATCCTTGAGCTTGGGCACGTCACCCTCGGCCACGGCGAAAATCATGTCCTTGACGATACCGCGATCGTGACTCGACATGCGTCCGACCATGCCCAAGTCGATAAAGTAAACGATGCCGTCCTTGAGAATAATGTTTCCCGCATGCGGGTCGGCATGGAAAAAGCCGTCGTCGAGCACCTGCGTCGAGTAGTCCTCGACAATCGCGGCACCGATCTTTTCCAAGTCATAGCCCTCGGCCACCAAGCGTTCAGGATCGGCGATCGAAATGCCGTCGACGTAGTCCATAACCACCACGTGCTCGGTGCACAGGTCCAGATAGGATTTAGGGCACGTCACGCCATGAACGCTCTTATGGAACTCGTAGAAGTCGTTGAGGTTTTTGGCCTCGGCCAAAAAGTTGGTCTCCTCGCGAAACGAAGTCCACAACTCCTCGACTACGCCGTGCAGATCAACGAATTGATCGGTGTTGACGAACTTGGAAACGATACGCACCACCGAGCGGATGATATCGATGTCCTGTGCCATAACCTGCTGCGCACCGGGGCGCTGCACCTTGACGGCCACGTCCTCGCCCGTCACCAGACGAGCGCGGTGCACCTGCGCGAGTGATGCGCTACCAAGCGGATTGGGGTCGATCGCATCGAACATCTCCCCCAGGCGCAGGCCGTATTCTTCTTCCAGACAACTGAGTACGACCTCGTACGGCACCGGCTCCACGTCGGACCGCAGACGACGCAGCTCGTCGCAAAAGCGTTGCGGCAGAATCTCGGACCGGTTAGCCAGAATCTGCCCCATCTTAACGAACATGGGGCCGAGTTCCTCGAGCAGGCGGCGCAAACGAACCGGCGTGAGGTTATCCCACACGCGGTACTTTTTGACCAGGCGAACAATCTGCCCGATGCGCTCGCGGCGACCCGCCGGCGTGAGCTGGTATTCCTCATCCGGCGCCATCGCCTCGGGCTCCTCGGGGACCATATCGACAGCGCGCGGCTTCTTGCGAGCGCCCGAGACGGCGGCGTCGACCTCATCGACAACCGCCGCCTCGTCACCCAAGGGATCTAGATTGTTGTAATCGGTGGTGGAATCTGCCATCTGCGCTGCTACTCGACCTCTTCGGTATCCTTCGCATCGTCGGGCTCAACGGACTCGACGGGCACCGAGGTCACGTTGTCCTCGACCGAATCGACGATGTCGCGCACATGGGCCAGGAAGGCCGTGCGCTCGGGAGCGGTCATAACGCGGACGCGGGCAAGGATGAGCTCGTCGAGCACGCGCTGGGCCGCGGTCTCGCCCTGCATGCCCAAGCGCTCGGTCAGATCGGAGATGGTGCCACCGGCCTGCTCGAACATGTCGGACACACTGCGGGCGATATCGGGGGTGGCGGTGTCCTTGCGCACCTGTTCGCCCTTGGTATTAAGGTCGTCGAGGACCTTCTTGCCGCCTTCGACGGCAACGGCGGCAGCGCCAAAGCCAACGTTGATGGCGCCGTTAACAAGCTGATCGAGTTTCATAACCATGGTTGTCTCCAATCACAAACAACTGCATTGGCGTTCTTGTACCCAAGATTGAGTGAAAGCGACAAAGCGTTTTAGCGCTATTCG
This sequence comes from Collinsella sp., assembly GCA_019414265.1. GTDB lineage: Bacteria > Actinomycetota > Coriobacteriia > Coriobacteriales > Coriobacteriaceae > Collinsella. Next base: position 66,786 of record DXMJ01000006.1, read on the forward strand.
ATCGACGGGAAATCCCTACCTCACGTTGTCGTTCATCGCGAAAGAGTTCTTCATGGCGCAGCTCGTGGTGTAGAGCACCTTACCCAGTAGAGCATCGGTCTCTACGCGAACACGCTCGGCAAAGGCCTCATTGGCGCGTGCAAGTTCGGCAGGTACCTCGGCCTCAGGCAGAGCGGCTACGGCAGCATCGACGTCATGGATCTGCTTGTGGCCCATGCCACCGACCTTCTCCTGATAATCCTCGACCGCGCGACCGCACTCATGGAAGCGGACGTCGGCCAGCGCGCCGATCAGGCGGTTGGCCCAGTAGAAGTTTTCGGACGTCACGCGAGCCTGCGTGTCGGCATAGTACTCGGGCATGGTCTCGACGTTGGCGTACAGCGGAACCAGCGCGTTAAACGAGTTGGAGCCAAAGGCCATCCACTGCACGGCGCGGTAGGCCGGCTGCGCATAGGGGCGCAGCTGCAGCACGGCGAGCTGGCTGTTACGGTTGATGCCGATGGGACGATAGGCGCCGCGTGTGGCGGGCGTACCCTTGCTGCCGTAGCAGTCGTACTCCGTGCCCTGGTAGTGGCTCGAAAGCACGTACTTGATGTCCTCGATGGTCACCTTGCGCTCAGGCACGCGGCTCCAGGGGATGTCATCGCTCTCGGGCGTGTAGTCGGCCTCGGGACCGTCCCACACATCGCTGGGGTTAAGGCAGCGCTGCATATACCAGGCGCGCGGCGTGTTGTAGACGTGGTCGCTGTCGCTGTGCGAGCCAAAGGCCTCGCGCGGGTTGAAGACCGCGGCCGGACCGTCGCCCTCGACGCCCAGCGTCAGGTCCAGATGCCACTCGGCCATCCAGGAGCGCAGGTCGGCGGAGCACATGTGGTCGGCCTGGGCGCCCTCGGCGTCATCCAGGTCAAAGCTATCGATACCCAGCTGGTTGGGCATGGTCACATAAGCGTCATCGGGCACGCGCTTGGCGATCCAGTGGTGACCGCCGATGGTCTCGAGCCACCAGATCTCGTCCACGTCGCTAAAGGCGATGCCGTTGTTCTCGTAGGTGCCATAACGCTCGAGCAGGTCACCCAGAATGCGTACGCCGTCGCGGGCGGATTTGGCATATGGCAGCACCAGGGTCACCATGTCCTCCTCGCCCAGACCGCCGGGCTGCGCCGGAACATAGCCGTCCTCGCCCTCGTTGCCCTTGGCGGGCACGTAGTCGACGAGCGGGTCGGCGCCGCGAACGCGCTCGTTGGTGGTGAGCGTCTCGGTTGCGGACATGCCCACATTGAGCTCGTTGAAACCGGCCTCGGCCCAGATGCCGTGGCCCGGGACAACATCGGGGACGCTCGTGTAGCGCATGGGGTTATCGGGCAGCTCAACGGTCAGGTGACTCAGGACGCTCGTGTAGACGCGCGGCTGCTCGTCGGGATGCACCACGCGCATGCGCTTGGGCTCAAACACCCCGTTGGACGAGTCCTCGTTGCGAGCAACCAACGTCGACCCGTCGTAGCTCGCGTTCTTACCAACCAAAATCGTTGTGCACGGCATGCGCATCCTCCTTGAGCGAAGAAATCAAACGATAACAGTGTATCGCTTCGGCGCAGAAAGGGCGAAACCGCGGCCTCGGCAGCCCTTGTGGTCAAAAGCCTATTTCGATGCGCGCTCGGCCGCCTCGATCACGTGTTTGGCGAGGATCGCCGTCGTCACAGCGCCCACGCCGCCCGGCACGGGCGTGATGGCGTTAACAACCGGCTCCGCAGCATCAAAATCGACGTCCCCGACCAGCTTGCCAGCGGCCTCGCCCCAATTAATGCCAACATCGATGATCGTCTGGTCCTCGCGAATGGCATCCACGCCAATCGTGTGCGCGCGTCCAACGGCGGCAACCACAATGTCGGCAGCACGGCACTCGGCAGCAAGGTCGCGCGTATGCGTATGGCACGTCGTCACGGTCGCATTGCGCGCCGTAAGCATGGCGGCAACAGGACGCCCGATCACCAGCGAGCGCCCGACCACAGCAACCTTAGCTCCATCCAGCTCAACGCCGTAATGATCCAGCAAAGCAAGCACGGCTTCGGCTGTGCAGGGGGCAAAACCCTCGCCGCGCCCCGAAAGCGTGGTGAGCAGCGAAGCCGGCGTCATGGAGTCAACGTCTTTGGCAGGATCGAGTGCCGCGGCAACCGCGTCCTCGTCAAGGCCGGCGGGCAGCGGGCGGAACATCAGGCAGCCATGAACAGACGAATCGGTATTGATGTCCTCGATGGCCGCCAACAGCTCGTCCTGCGAAACATCGGCGGGAAGCAAAACGCGGCGAGCTTCAATGCCAACCTTCTCGCAGCGCTTGAGCGCACCGCGCTCGTAGGATAGGTCGTCCTCGCGTTCACCCACACGCACGATAGCCGACGTCGGAACAACGCCCCGCTCGCGCAGGGCTGCGCAGCGAGCAGCAAGTTCCTCAGTCAACGCGCGAGCAACGGGGGCACCCTTCAGCAGTTCAGCCATGGCTATCCCCTCTTCCTTGCGGCGTCGGCGGCGCGGCGCGCCAGCGCATCGGCGCGCGGCAACCACATGTCGAGCAACTCATCACACGCCGTCTCGAGCTCCTCAGCACGAGCGCGATCCTTCATAGACGTGGTGTTCGCAAAGAGCGTCAAGCTCGCGCCCTGCATAGCGGAACGGCAGAACACGGCGCCGCACGCCACATCGGACAGCAGCTGACGCGAACCCTTGTCGGCCATGTCCTCGAGCAGCGCCAGTGCACGCCCGCAGGCATCCATAATGCGATACGGCGGCATAGCGGCCACATGCAGCGCATCCTGAATCGCGGTCGCTCGAGCCGGATCGCCACGCGGAATACCGTACGCCGCGGACACCTGCCCATATGCACGAACGTCCTCGGCAACCAACTCGACAAGCTCCTGGGCCAACTCATCTGCCTGGGCAAATGCGCGCGTCAGGTCATCCGCGCGATCGGCAAGCGCAGGATTGGTCGCACCATAACGAGCGACCATTCCACAAAGCGAGACGCCCAGCGCGCCCACAAAGGCGCTCGCGCTGCCACCGCCGGGAACCGGCTCGCGTGCGGCAAGTGCCTCGGCAAACTCTCGACAGGTTTTATCCATCATCTCTTGGCTCATACGCACGCACCTTCAAGTCATATACATCGGTCAGGCGGCAACCGCCGACCAACCGCATCGAACACGTAATGGTGCTAAGTCTAGCCCATAAGCACATGGGCGTCAGCGCACCTGGCCATCGCGGATTTCTATGACGAACGATAGGCCATGCCAACGCAAACATGGGACACATGGCCCACGTTTCGAGACTCCCGGGCAGCGGCAACTGGGGCATACATATAGGTAAGGAGCCCCATGTTGGGGCAACGCTCATCACGGCACCGGACGACGAATGGAGGAATCACCGCACAGCAAACAAAGCCATCATGTGCGCGCGCAAGCGCCGACCGGCGATCCGCGACACACGATGCCTCTAACAGACAAGGAGGACGCCACCATGAAGAAAAAGACCCTATCAATCCTTTCCCTTTGCATCGCCCTCTTTGCCGCGCTTGCCCTTGTCGGCTGCGGCGGGAACGCCTCGGGCGGGGGCAGCAGCGCATCCAAGAGCGAGGGCAAGGAAAAGGCCCCCGTCGCCAAGAAGACCGACTTTATCTGGTTTAAGGTCGAGATGCCCGAGGGCGTCGGCGTAAGCGACTCCGCCGGCAAGAATGCCGACAGGGTCCAGCTCACCTTCCCCGAAGACGAGAACGCCTCGGCCGATCGCTTTATCCCCGTTTGGAAAAAAGCGATGACAGCCGAGGAATCCCACGCCGACCAGGCAGAAAAGAAGGGGGATACGTTCCAGTGGAAGGATGGCGGGTCCGTCGAGTATAACGGCAGGACGTGGCTCGTCGGAACATACGAGGACAACAGCGGCATCTCAACCATGCTTTTTACCGACGTTGAGCCGGGAAGCGTCTACGTCCTCATCTCGAACTTCGACCAGCACAAGAAAGAAGCCGAGACGCTCCTCAACTCCATCGAGTTCCCCGATGACATGGCAGAGGCAGTTTCCGAGGCGCGCGAAGTCGAGATTTCGAGCATCGAGCTCAAGTAACGGGACACCCGCACGCGCCTACGCGCACCTGCGCACATGCGCCCCATTAAAGCAACGGGCACCCAACCCCGGGGAGGGCCGACAGGCATCGGCCCTCCCCTCTTTTGGACCCGCGCATATTGCCACTTGTCGGCGCAAATCCGGCCCTCAGAATGGGACACATGGCCCACCCTAGCGAGCCGTCCACGCGTACAGTAAAGGCAGGTAATCCATGGGCGGTTACAGATCGAGGAGGACACGACCATGAAAAAGAAGGCCTTTGCGATTCTCACACTCTGCATCAGTCTCCTTGCCACGGTTGCCCTGGTGGGTTGCGGCGGAAGCGGCGGCGCTACCGGCAGTGGCGGTGGCGGCGGCGCAGAAAAGCCAGCCGTGGATATGAGGACCGACTTCATTTGGTTTAAGGTCGAGGTGCCCGAGGGCGTCGAGATCACCGACGTTGCCGGCGACACCGCCGACAGGGCCCAGTTTAAGTTCACCGAGAGCGAGCACGCCAGCGATCGCTTCATCCCTGTCTTCGACTCTGACAAGAACGCTGACGAGCTGTTCGACTACGAGGCCAAATGGAAGGCCAACTTTGAGTGGACCGAGAATGATCCCGTCAAGTACAACGGCAAGACTTGGCGCAACGCTTCCTATACACACTCGGGCGGCGTAACGACTGAGTACTTCACCGAAGCAGGCGGCGGCAGCGTTTACGTGAGCATCGACAATGTCGAGGAGCACAAGGACGCCGTCGAGACCATGATGAAGTCTCTGGAATTTGCCGACGACATCGCCGAAGCCAAGACCGAGGCCATGGACGTCAAGCTCGACGATATCGAGATCAAGCGCTAAGCAACTGGCGAGCGCAGCGGGAAACACGGGCGCAGTGCAAACAAGCGACGGTGCCCCAGCGTTTCGTACTAAGGGAGGGCCGGTAAACCGACCCTCCCTTTCTTATGCCGGCACCTGACGAACGCGAGGATGCCGGACGCCGGAACCACCCCAAATGTGGCAACGGTACGAAAACGGCAAGCACCCAAACACGTCCGCCCGCCGATTTATAGCGCCGCGCACACAATTTAAGCCGACACCTTTAAACATCCGGGCAGTATAGTGACCAAAATGAGCGCATTACCGCACCCTGCGAATGGAGGAGTTATGACCGAACACCACGCCATCAGTCGTCGAGCGTTTACGCTGGGCCTAGGACTTGCGGCGTTGTCGCCGCTTGCAAGCCTGCCCGAAACCGCGGGATTGGGCCTTCCCATGCGCGCGGCATTTGCAGAAGACACGCCCACACCGGCGGCCACCCTCGACAAGTTCGTCATTCGCCTTCGCCCCGCGGGCTATTTTCGCACCGCGAGCGTCAACCAAGACGGCAACGTTCGCGGCAACGTCTGCCACCTGTTTAACGACGGCACGTCCAGCAAGCTCATCCTTGAGAACGTAACGACCAAGAATGACGATACAAACTGGTATGCTATCCGCACCTTGCTCAATTTCGAAGAGCATAAAAGACGGGCTACAGCATTTGGTCGGTCGACGACGACTCGGACAAAGATGGAAAGGTCATCCACGTATGGGGCGGCGAGTATGACAACAAGCCCAGCCGCGCTTTTGCGTTCGAGCGTCAATCAAACGGAACCTATATCATCCGAGACCGCACGGTCGAGAAAGAAACCGAGAAAAAAGACATTAAGTACCTGGCAATAGAATCGAACGGCGAAGACCAGGACAACAATAAGATCTGCCATAAGAGTAAGAGCATTCCGTGGGAGCTCGAACTTATCGGTTACGACATGAAAAAGAACGATGCCACGGTTAGCAGCCTCGACTGGATCACGTACAGCAGCTACGTCGATGGGCCATGTTGGATGAAATACGTCGACGACAACAAGTTCCTCGACGAGCTGAGCATCCCGGGTACGCACGATTCGGGCACCTGCAGCGTGGACAACGACACTGAGCCCCAATCCTCGCAAGTAAAATGCCAGCAGGATTACATTCCTACGCAGTTGCTCGAAGGCATTCGCTATTTTGATATCCGGCTCGGAAAGGGCGACGACCCCGGTATCGACCACGGGGATTACTACCTGCTCAAAAAAGACGCGTACTTTATGCATCTTTCCGATGTCATAGGCTACTTCAAAACGTTTTTGAACGAAAACCCGACAGAAGCGCTCATCATGCTGGTGTCACGAGGCAACGACGAGGCTACCGACGAAAGTGTTACGACGGCTTTCGCCAAGGTTTTGGACGACAACCCCAAACTGTTCTATACGTCGAGCCGAATCCCCACGCTACACGAGGTGCGCGGAAAGATCGTTCTGCTGCGTCGATTTAGGCTCGCCGGCAACAGTGTAAGCGGCCACACGTGGGGCCTCGACCTTACCGAATGGGATGACAAGATCAAGGCTCACTCCGACAGCGCCACTATGTGTCTCGTCCAAGACGCGCGGGGCTTTGAAGCCGCGGGGGAAACAGGAGACAAAGAGCCCTATTGCACCAAGGTATACGCCCAGGACCATTACGAATGCACAGGAACCGACAAAATCGGCTGGGTCGATATGGCGCTGCAGGAGACAACCAAGCTCGCCCGCATCATGGTGGACGTCGAGGACAATAACGGGGCCAAGGTAAAGGTCCTGGAGCACAGCTGGTGTATCAACTACACCAGCTGCACGAACTACAAGCAAGGAAGCAATCCTTTTACCGCGGCGCGAGTGGTCAACGAGCATCTATACAAGAGCCAGTATATAAACAGCACCGGAAATGAGAACACAAAGGAGGACTGCCTCAAGCACATTGGCATCATTGCGTCCGACTTTGTTGATGCGGCACTGGCCCGAAGCATCTACCAGCGCAATTACGATGCGAAGCACAAGCAGACCGTTTCGTACTACCTCCCGACCCGTATACGCATGACATACGGCGACTCGTTGAGCGATGCCTCACTCCAGGATGGAAAGACCGTTGGCGAGGGTCGTTTCCGCCTTGTCGACAGCAGTAACGTACTCAACGTGGCGGCTTCGGGCAACACGTTTGCTATCGAATACGTGGATGTCGACGCCCTGGGCAACGAGACCGTTACGGAACTGCAGGGTTCCGTGCCCATCGATATCGACCCGCGCGCACTGACGCCCCACTTTGAAGGGCTCGAGGGCCTTAAGGCCGGCGAGGACGTGCGCGCAAAGATCGCGGCGCCGCTCGAGGGCAAGCTCGAAGGCGATGCCTGCACCGCCCAGCTCGAGTTTATGCACGATGCAAACGGCGCTCCGGGCACGGCAATGGCCGAGGATGAGGTATTTGCCGCGGGGACGTATTGGGTGCGTGCGAAAGGCCTGTTGGGCGACGCGGCGCAGAACTACACGCTTGCCACCGACGGAGCCGCAAGCTTTACTGTGACGACTTCGGGCGACGCGGGCGGTGCAGGCAACACCGGCACCGGCACCAACGCGGGCAGCGCCGACAAGAACGGCAAGGGCAACAAGAGCAAGGGATCGGGCGAGAAGCTCGCCGGCACGGGCGACGGCTCTGGCATTGCCGCCGGGCTCGCTGCCGCCGCCGTGGCGACAACGGTCGCAGGTGCAGCAATGCTTGCCAGTGACCGCGACAATACCGAGGACGTTAACGAATAGGCAAGCCAGTCTTTTGGGCGCATTAACTCAATCGGGGCGCAGAATACCGTTCTGCGCCCCGATTTTTACCTTGGCCCGAACGCCGCTATCGGCTACATCACCATGTTCAGAGCTTTCACAAATTCCTGGGCCTTCGCACGGCTACTCAGGCTAAAGACGCAAGCGGTCAACAGCCTGTTACGCAGGAAACGTCGCGGCCCTTGATCCTGTTGACCCCCGTAATGTCCTTAAGCTAGACAATCTCGGTATGCTTGCCGCCGAAAGTGCCCTTCTTGAGCACCTCGATACGGTTGGGGTAGATCTTGACGTCTTTAAACCTACCCGAACCCTTGTCCTGGAACAGCAGCGTGTTGTTGTCCATACGCGTCACTCCCGCGGGGTTCGCTAAAACTGCCTCTATGGTCACATTTTAACCACCGCAAGGCTCCCATGCGAAGGTGCCAGACAACATAGCAATTCGTGTCCGCGCGAGGCTTTAAACTAAATACGATAAAGATGCATTCCACAAGAGGAAAGTGGGGCGACAGTGATGGGTGAACTGGTAAACCGTGGAGAATCGGCAATCGTGGCCGAAGGTTTTTACAAGCAGGTTTCCTCGATTCTCAACGCCGCTCGCGACAAGGCCTATACCGCCGTTAACTTTGCGATGGTTGAGGCGTATTGGGAGATCGGCAAGAGCATTGTTGATGAGCAGGGCGGAGAGGAGCGCGCCAAGTATGGAGAGGCACTGCTCAAGGCCCTCGCAATCAAACTTACCAAAGATTTTGGTAAAGGTTTTGAAGCAAGAGAGCTGCGTAAAATGCGTCAGTTCCATCTTGCATTTCCAATTCGGGACTCACTGCGTCCCGAATTGAGCTGGACACATTACCGCAGGTTAATACGCATTCCTGACCCCGAAACTCGAACATGGTACATGAACGAATGCGCCGATTCTCGCTGGAGCACGCGCCAGCTCGAACGCCAGATCAACACCATGTTCCGAGAGCACATACTTGCCAGCAAGGACAAGGAGGCCGTCACCCAGGAAATCCAAAAGAGCGCCCCGGCTCGTCGCCCCGAGGATATCATCCGCGACCCATATGTACTGGAGTTTTTAGGTTTCTCGGACGATACTGCGTTTCGCGAGAGCGATCTAGAGCAGGCGCTCATCACGCATCTTCAGAAGTTCCTGCTGGAGCTTGGCCGTGGTTTCGCTTTCGAGGCGCGCCAAAGGCGCATCACCTTTGATGGGCGCCATTTCTATATTGACCTTGTGTTTTACAACTATCTGATGCGCTGCTTCGTGCTCATCGACCTTAAGACGGACGATCTTACGCACCAGGACCTGGGCCAGATGCATATGTATGTGAACTACTACACGCGCGAGCTCATGAACGAAGGCGACAATCCGCCCATAGGCATCGTGCTCTGCGCGGACAAAAGCGATTCGATCGTCGAGTACACGCTGCCCGAAGACAACGACCAAGTGTTTGCCGCCAAATACCTGCCGTATCTTCCAAGCAAGGAAGAGCTGGCGCGCGAGCTGAGTGCCGAGTACCGCGCCATCAACGAAGCGACTAATGGCGAAGCGCAAGGGTAGCGGCACGTTGCGACCGAAACGCCCGCACGCCTGTGAGCCGTCCCGCGCTGCGCTTCCCTACTTCCCAAAGATCGCAGCGAGCAAGCCCTTGCGTTTGGGCTTCTCCTCTCGGTAAGAACCCTCGGCGACCGCTGCAACCTGATGCTGCTGCTCGCCGCCTCCACGGCGCACGATCTGGTACAGAAACGGCGATTTAACGTATTTGACCTCGATGGGCGCGGCATGCACGGTACTTTCGCCGGACAGATGCAGGCTCGGGTTGAGCGGTGCGACAATGTGCGTTTCGCGCTTATCGCTAAACACCACCGCTGCCGCACGACCCGTCTGGCCGTTTACGGCAATGCGCACCTGCTCGCCATCGCGGCCATCCGTTGCCGGACGGTCGACAAAGTAGACCGGCACCATAACTAGGCCGTCCTTGTGCTTGCGGGCCTTACAAGCCCACGTGCGGATACTCTTTTTATTGAGCCCCAGTACAGCCTCAGCGTCGTTGCCCGCAACGTCGAGCGCCAACTTATCAATGACCACCTGGTCCTTGGTAGACGCATCGACGGAGACGACGCGGAAATCGCCTTCCTGCATGGCGGGATCGAACGGACCGACCTTGGCAAAGTCCCACGGCTCCAAAATGCCCATGAGGCGAATGTCCAGGTAGTTTGCCCGCGGATACGCCCAGTCGAGCACCTCGTAGTACACCAGGGTTTCCTTGCTCAGGCCCTTGCCCGGGAAGAACGCCATCATGCGCAAATCCGCGAGCGCCATGGGGAAGTAGAAGAGCATCATGTCGTTTTGGATCGCATCTTCTACATCGTGCCCGGCAAAGGCGTCGGGGTACTGACGCACCAGCTGCAGTGCGTTGGCACGCGCCTGCTGCGGCGAGATTTCGCATGGAATACCCTGCTCCGGCACATACTCCGCACCCACGCCCAAGGTCAGGCGCTTGCTAAACGTACCGGGCTTGAGCAGGTCGGCAATGCCGATCTTGTTGCCGCAGGACGGGCACTCAAACACACGCTGCGTTGACTCGCCCTCAAAGGACGCTCCGCAGAAGGGGCAGGGAATGCTCACATGCGTGGCCTCTTGGAACTCCTGCGCCGTGCCGCAATCCTCCCACAGCAGATGTTCCAGGACCGACTGATTGCGCCAGTGCGAATTGAAGAAATACCAGTCCGGGTCCTCCGGGCGCTCGAGTTGCGACACATGCGTGAGCTTGAGCAGTCCATCCACCACCGTCAACGGCGTATGGCGAATGCCCAAAGCGCTCTTGGGCTCTCCGGCGTCCGCCTGCCACGGAATGACCGCGCCGCAATAGGCGCACTCAAAGCTGCGCTTAGCCTGGTGCGAGTACATAGGGCCGCCGCAGTTTTGACATTTAATGGCAAACATCTCGTCCATGGAAACGTCCTCCTTTGCACAGGGGCTATCGACGTTAAGTATGTCGAGCAAACAGGCACATGCCCATACCCATGTGGCCCAAAATGGACCACCCAGGCAGACGAGAAGGCTCGCTCGTTAGCACCGGCAGACCATTACTGCATTTTCTGAGCATCGGTGCACAGCGCCTCCGCGCGAGCTACACTATCCCCTTAAACATGATTGTGAGGACGACCGCTATGCTATTTGTAAATCGGCTGGTACATACGCTTGTTCCCGGCAGCGAGGGCGAGCCGGTCGATACCTCCTGCCGCACCAACGCGGGCTTCGCCGCAAGCCTCATCTGCATTGGCCTCAACATCACTCTGTGCCTGGCCAAGGGCATCGCGGGCCTGCTCGCCGGCTCTGTCTCGCTCATCGCCGACGCCTTCAACAACCTCTCCGACGCCTCGAGCAACATCGTGAGCCTGCTCGGGTTCCGCCTTGCCAGCCGCCCGGCAGACGAAGGCCACCCCTATGGCCACGGTCGCTACGAGTACCTAGCCGGTCTGTTCGTCGCCGTCCTGGTTTGCGCCGTCGGCATCAACCTGATCCTCGAGTCGGTCACTAAGATCATCAAGCCCTCCCCCACCGCCTACACGCTGGTCTCCCTAGCCGCTCTCGTCTTGTCCATGCTCGTCAAATTCTGGATGGCCGCATTCAACCGTGCGCTGGGCAACCGTATCGATTCCGAAACACTCATCGCCACAGCACAGGACTCCAAAAACGACGTCATCACCTCGGGATCGGTCCTGGCCGCAGCGCTTATTTCGCAGACGACCGGCTTTGACCTCGACGGCTGGGCGGGCCTGGGCGTGGGCGTCTTCATCTGCATCAGTGGCATGGGCCTGGTGCGCGACGCCATCAGCCCGTTGCTGGGGCAAGCGCCCGACCCCAAGCTCGTCCAGGCAATCCGCGACAAGATCATGTCCTATCCGCAGGTCTTGGGCACACACGACCTGATGGTGCACGACTACGGCCCCGGTCGTCAGTTTGCCAGCGCCCACGTGGAGATGCCCGGCGAGGGCGACGCATTTGAGCACCACGAGATCCTGGACACCATCGAGCACGACATCAAGCGCCAGATGGGCATTGGCATCACGCTGCACTGCGACCCCATCGCGACAACCGGCGATGATCTGCGCGGCTGGGTCAAGCGCGGCGTCATGCAGATCGATCCCGCGCTCTCCATCCACGACCTGCACGAGCACGACGGGTTCGTTTCGTTTGACCTGGTGCGCCCCGACGGCTTTGACATATCCGACGAGGAGCTGCTGGAGCTCGTCACGCGCATCGTGCACGAGCGCCGGCCCAACGTCTCATGCGTCGTTACGTTTGACTCGGGCTTTAGTTCGCCCGACCGTCCAGCAGAGCAGCTGTAGCCCGCTTAACAGCTAGTTTCCCTGCGCGCCCGAGATGCCGTTTTGCAGTGCGTTCCAGGCATCCGTCGCCATGTCGCCCAAGTTCTGCGCGGTGTCGCCCAGGTTTTGTGCCGTATCGCCCAGCTCTTGCGCCTTGTCTCCCAACTCCTGTGCCTTGTTGCTCAAGTCCTCCAGCGTATTGGAGCTCGAGCTGTCGGTACCGCTTTGGCCGCCGGACGAGTTGCCCGAGCTGTTCTTGTGCGTGAGTTGAATTTCGAGGTTGCCGTTGTCGTTATAGTAGGCAGAAGTAACGACCCAGTTGGCATCGATGACGGGCGTTGAGCCATCATCAGTCAGGACCACGGCATTCGAAAGATCGGCGCCGCGCGACTTGAGAAGCTTTTTGGCGTTGGACCAGTACTGCCCCGGGATATCGCTCAGATCGACGGTGCTAGACGAGGCGGACTCGGTTTGCTCGGCAGTGGTATCGGCCGTTGAACTCCCTCGCTTGTTGAGCATGCCCGACACGATGGCAAACACAACCGACAGCGCAAAGAAGATCGCCAGCACGATGAGGATCTTCTTGATCACGCTCGACGAACGCGACGGCTTCTTCTCCTCGTCCTCGCCATATTGCGGAATCGACTTGGGGTACTCGCGATACGGCTCGCGCGACTCGTAGCGAGGCTGCGCCGTGCGAGGCATATACGTCGTCTGCTGAGGCTGCGGAATGGGATTCTGCGGCAGGTCATCATAGGGATTCGGTGTCGAAGCGGCATAAGAATCCTGCGACGCATAATCAAACGGGTCCGGAGCTGCGTTGCCATAGGGGCCTTGCGAAGATGCAGCGCAAGAATCCTGCGCCGTGTCGCCATAGCCCATAACCCGGGTGGGCTCGGCAGAAGGCTGCGTCGCGGCGGGGTCGGTATATCCGGGGTTGGGAACAACGCGGGTCGCATCGGCGCTATCGCCAGCCTGCGCGGAACCGTAGCCGCCCATCACGGTTGTCTTGTCCTGATCCATGCAACGATTCCTTTCCGTCGCGCGTGAGCATCAAGTTATCCATGCATTCTACCCGCGCAAAAGCCTATGATGGGCAGAGCCCGTCGGTATCTACAAGACATGCGCGGGCCTAAGGATAAAAAAGCCCCGCCGGGCCTTGTGGGCACGGCGGGGCGGACAAGCAGCTATGGGCAGCAGGCTTAGAACAGGCCGGTGATGTTGCCGTCGTTGTCGACGTCGATGTTCTCGGCCGCAGGGACCTTGGGCAGGCCCGGCATGGTCAGAACACTGCCAGTCAGTGCGACCACAAAGTGGGCACCGGCGGAAACCTTGAGCTCGCGCACCGTGATGCGGAAGTTCTCGGGAGCGCCCAGGGCCTTGGCGTTGTCGCTAAAGCTGTACTGCGTCTTGGCCACGCACACCGGCAGGTTGCCAAAGCCGTTCTCGCGCAGCTCGGCGAGCTGGCGCTTGGCGGCCGGCGTAAAGTCAACACCGTCGGCGCGGTAGACCTTGGTGGCAATGGCCTCAAGAGCGTCGGCCACATCGGCGCCGTCCTCATAGGCAAACTTGAGCTCGCTCGGCTGCTCAATCAGACGCATGACCTCATCGGCAAGCTCGAGCGCGCCCTCGCCGCCCTTGGCCCAGACCTCGGAAAGCTTAACGTTGACGCCGAGCTTCTGGCACTCGGACTCGATGAGCGCAAGCTCGGCCTCGGTGTCCGTCGGGAAGCGGTTGATGGCGACCACGCAGGGCAGACCATAAACGTTCTGGATGTTGTCGACGTGACGCAGCAGGTTGGGCATGCCGGCCTTGAGTGCCTCGAGGTTCTCCTCGTTGAGGTCGGCCTTGGCGACGCCACCGTTGTACTTCAGCGCACGAGCGGTCGCGACGACCACGACGGCGCTGGGGCGAACGCCCGTCATACGGCACTTGATGTCGAGGAACTTCTCGGCACCCAGATCGGCACCGAAGCCGGCCTCGGTAATGGCAACATCGCCAAAGCGCATCGCCATACGCGTGGCCATGATAGAGTTGCAGCCGTGGGCGATGTTGGCGAAGGGGCCGCCGTGGACAAACGCGGGCGTGCCCTCGAGCGTTTGCACCAGGTTGGGCTTGAGCGCGTCCTTAAGCAACGCGGCCATGGCACCCTGGGCCTTAAGGTCGCGGGCACGGACGGGCTCGCCGGCAAAGCTGTAGCCGACGACGATCTCGCCCAGGCGCTCCTTGAGGTCGCTGATGCTCGTAGACAGGCACAGGATTGCCATGACCTCGGAGGCGACGGTGATATCGAAGCCGTCCTCGCGCGGCACGCCCTGGGCCTTACCGCCAATACCGTCGATGACGTGGCGCAGCTGACGGTCGTTCATATCGACGACGCGCTTCCAAGTGATGCGTTTAACGTCGATGCCAAGCTGGTTGCCCTGCTGGATGTGGTTATCAAGCATGGCGGCCAGCAGGTTGTTGGCAGCACCGATGGCATGGAAGTCGCCGGTAAAGTGCAGGTTGATATCCTCCATGGGGATCACCTGAGCCCAGCCGCCGCCGGCAGCACCGCCCTTAACACCAAAGACGGGGCCGAGCGAAGGCTCGCGCAGGGCCACGGCACTCTTGACGCCGCGACGACGCAGGCCATCGGCCAGACCGATGGTCGTGGTGGTCTTGCCCTCGCCCGCAGGCGTTGGGTTGATAGCGGTCACGAGGACGAGCTTGGCCTGGTGATCGGTCGGCTCGTTGAGCAGTGAATAGTCGACCTTAGCCTTGTCGAAGCCGTACGGAATAAGGTGCTTAACGTCGACGCCGGCGTTCTTGGCCACCTCGGTAATAGGCAGCGGCGTGACAGAACGTGCGATTTCGATGTCAGTAGGCATGGGCGGTCCTTTCGTTACCGAATGAGAAAAAGACCAATTCAGCATAGCACGGGCGCGCAATAGTAAAACGCCCATAACCGATGAACGGCGATATGTTTACCCGATGCCCGGCGATAGCCCAACAGCCCGCCAAAACAAAGCGCCCTAAACGGTAGGTTCAATCCCCAGGTGCTCAAAGGTGCGCAGGGTTGCCTGACGGCCCTGCGGCGTACGAATCATCAACCCGCACTGCAGCAAATAGGGCTCATAGACATCCTCGAGCGTGCCCGGGTCCTCGCCCACCGCGCTGGCAAGGGTCGTAAGTCCCACGGCACGACCGGAGAACGTCTTGGCAAGCGTCTCCAAGATACGAATATCCATCCAGTCCAGGCCGAGCTCGTCGATCTCGAAGAACTCGAGCGCCTGGCGACAGATATCGAGCTCGATGGGACCGTTGCCGCGCACCTGTGCGTAATCGCGCACGCGCTTGAGCAGGCGGTTGGCAAGACGCGGCGTGCCGCGCGAACGCGAGCCGATCTCAAGTGCACTGGGATGGTCGATCGCCACGCCCAGAATAGTTGCCGAGCGCGTCACAATCTGCGCGAGCTCTTCGACCGTGTAGTAATCCAGGCGATATGAAATGCCAAAGCGGTCGCGCAACGGGCCGGTCAACATGCCTGAGCGGGTCGTTGCTGCTACCAGCGTAAACTTGGGGATATCCAGGCGAATCGAGCGCGCCGCCGGACCCTTGCCAATCACGATATCGAGGGCAAAGTCCTCCATCGCGGGGTACAGGACTTCCTCGACCGAACGGTTGAGGCGGTGGATCTCGTCGATAAACAGCACATCACCCGGCTGCAAGTTGGTAAGGATGGCCGCCAGGTCGCCCGTACGCGCGATGGCCGGGCCACTCGTCGTTTTTATCTGAGCGCCCAACTCGTTGGCGATTACGGTGGCCAGCGTGGTCTTGCCCAGGCCCGGAGGACCCGAGAAGATCACGTGGTCGAGCGTCTCCCCACGGCTCTGCGCCGCTTCGATCAACACGCGCAGGCTCTGCTTGATATGCTCCTGGCCGCAGTAATCGTCCAGGCGCTGGGGGCGCAAAGTGCGATCGACATCGAGGTCCTCGGCCGTCAGCTCCGAGCCCACCATGCGCTCGCCGTGCGCCATGGATGCCGCCGGCGAGTTGCCGGGCGTCGCCCACAGGTCCTGAGAGTCATCGGCTTCCCACATCACGCATCCATTCCGAGTCGCTTAAGCGCCGCGCCGAGCAAATCCTCGACACGCATATCCTGCCCATCATACCCGCTCAGAGCGACATCGGTCTCCTGCGGGCTAAAGCCCATGGAAAGGAGTGCCGCACGGGCGTCATCGATCGCCGAAGGAGCGGCGGCGGGCACGGGCATCGCAACCTGACCGGGGATCGCATCGACCGGCACAAAGCCCTTGTCCTTGGCAAAGGTGCTCTTGAGCTCCAAGATGAGGCGCTGGGCGGTCTTTTTGCCCACGCCGGGCACCTTGGCCATGCCCTTGTCGTCCTCGGCCATCACCAGGGAATACAGCTGTCCCACGGTATAGGTGGAAAGTACGGCGAGCGCCAAGCGCGGGCCAACGCCCGAGACGGACACAAGCCGGTCGAACATCGTGCGCTCATCCTTAGAGGAAAAACCGAAAAGTGTCATAGCGTCCTCGCGCACCTGCATACGGGTATAGAGGCGCACCTCACCGCCGGGCGTAGGCAGCGTGGCCGCAGTGCCGCCAGAAATGCCGAGTTCAAAGCCAACGCCCGACACGTCGACGACAGCAGAGCTCATCGTGGCCTCGACAAGCGTTCCGTGGAGCTGGGAAATCATCAGTATCCGGTTCCTCTCTGTTGATAGAACTCGCCACCGGTGAGGGCGCGGGTGCGGCTGAGGTTTACGTGGCAGATGGCGCAAGCCAGGGCATCGGCGGCATGGTCGGGATGAGGGTCGTGGTCGAGCTGCGTGAGCGTGCGCACCATGTAGGCGACCTGCCGCTTGTCCGCGGCGCCGGTACCCACCACAGCCTGCTTGATCTGCATAGGCGTGTACTCGCCGATCTCGAGCGCGCACTCCGAAAGCGCCACGAGCGCGGCACCGCGGGCATGTGCCGTGGGGATTGCCGAGCGGACATTAGCGCCAAAGTAGATGCTCTCGATAGCAGCAGTATCGGGTCGATAACGCTCCACGACGCCCTTGAGGTCGCGGGCGATATGCGACAGGCGCACCGCGAGCGGACTACCCGCGCTGGTCTCGATACAACCGTAGGCACGGCAGCGAACCTCGCCGCGCCGCTCCTCGATAATCCCCCAACCCGTATGGGCCAAACCGGGGTCGATACCCAAAATGACCAAGCCAACCTCCCCTCGTCACAAGTACAGCACAAGGCAAGGCCCCGAGCATCATTCACGAACGTCTGTTCTAGAATAACACAACGGGGCCAAGATGCTTAGTTGAAGTGTCGGGGTTGGAAGCGAATCCTATCCCATAGTTAGTTTTGAGAGAAAAAGGGAAACTGCCTCGGATCCACCGGCGGATGCGGCATCGGGCCACCCTGGGGCCCACCCTGCGGGCCACCCTGGCCGCCCATCATCTTATCGATGGCGTCCTGGACCTCGCCCTCAAACTTCTTCATACCCTCGTGCAGGCGGCGCTGGCCGTCCTCGGAGCGCAGCTCCTCCATCTGCTCGGGCGAAATACCCAGTAGCTCGCCCAGCACGCCCATCATCTCGTTTCGCACGCGCTCGCTCGTATCCTCGTCAGCAAAACGGCGCACCTCGGCGCGCGCCAGCGAATCGACCGTCATACGCTCCTTGCCGTTAAGCCCCAGGTCGGACCACGCGAGCATGTACGGCCAGGCGCGCTCGACAAACGAACGGGCTGAGACGATCGACGCCGTCGGCAGCATGCGGCGGGCGGCCTCGCCCTGACGCACGAGCATCAGCAGCAGCGAGCAGGCCTCAGGCTTGCCAGCGGCCATCGGGATGTCGTCGAAAGATCGATTGCGGTCCACGTGCGCCTCGAGCGCGCCATCGACCTCACCCGGCTCAAGCCCGCCGAGCAGCTGTGCCGCGCGGTCGAGCATATCGACCGGACCGTCGAGCGTCGAGAGCGCCTGCGCCAGCACTCGCTCCATACAATCTTCCACCGCGTTGAGCGTCACGAGCTCTTGGGGCACCACGGCAGACGTGCGGTTGCGCACACGCGCCACAAACTCAAGCGTCGACAGGTACACATCGCCAAAGGGCGCGTAATCGCCCTGGTAGCCGCCGCAAAGCGCCGGCGCCGCCAGCGCGTACTCGGTTTTGGACAGCGGGCTCAGCGCCATCGCACCCAGCTCGAGCGCCGTGTCCTCCAGCATGAGGCCCAGCGTGCGCGAGCGCAGACGCTCGGCATCGCCCGCCGACACGTCGCGATCGAGCACACGCGCCGCATCCGGTGCATCGCGCTCGACGGTGCGAATGTGCAGACGCTCGGCGATGGCGCGGACGGCGGCACAGCGGGCAGCCTCGGCCTCTTCCTGCGCCGGCGTAAAGATACGGTTGCGCCCCAGCACCAGGCCAATCACATTACGCGGGCCCAGAGCGTCGACGGTCAGCGCCGCCAGCAGGGACGACGGCAAGTCGCCCTCGAGCGCCACCACAGCACGCGACGCACCGTGGGCTCGGGCGTTGTCGCGCACGGCGAGCACCAGCGCCTGCCACAGCCACTCCTCGGAACGGAACTCGGGCAGTTCGTGATCTTCCAGGGCATCGAACATCACGCCGCGCTGAATCTCCTGAACCAGCAGGCTCTCCTCAAAACACGGCGCCTGGGCCACCACACGACCACAGTCGTCGAGCACAAACGAACCGCCGGTATACACCGACTCGTCATAAGCACCGACCGGCGCCATACAGGCAAACCACACGCTGCGCTTGGATGCGATCTTGCGGTAGGCGCCGCTGCGAACGGCGGCAATGGCGGCAGTCTCGCGGTCGGTCATGTCAAACGCATTGAATTGGAAATACGCAATGAGGTCAACACCGGTCGGCAACATCTCGAGTTCGCGGTCCAAGTCAAAAATCACGGCGATGCGCACGCCGTCCACGTCGAACACCGGCGGCGCCCAACGCGTGTCGTTGTTCTCGCCACGCTGCAGGGCAATGCTCGAACGCGCCGGCACCACATGACCGTCCTTGAGCATCATGTAGTCGAGCAGCGGCTGACCCTCAAACGAAACCGCCGCGGGCACGATGCAGATCATGTCAAGCTCCTGGATGCGCTCGGCGACACCAGTCAAGCCGGCAAGCATGTCGTGCTCAAAGTCGGCAGCGCCCACCAGGCCACCGGGCATGGCGCCCATAAAGAGCGGAGCCGGAACGCACAGCACGCGCGCCCCGCGCTCGTGGGCCAGACGAGCCTGGTCCTCGATGCGGCCGCAAATGCCCTCAATATCACCCAGGCGCATATCGATCTGTGCAAGCGCGAGCTTCATGGCTCAGCCCTTTCCGTCGTAAACCATCGAAATCGTAGTAAAAGCGCCGGCCGCATGATGCAGTCGGCGCTCGCATGTGCATATGCTAGCTATGATACCCCGAGCGGGGGCGCGCTCCTAGAACGTCGCGGACCACAGCCCGTGCAGGTTGCAGTAGGCATAGACGGTACCGGTCTTGGAACCGCCGGCAAAAAACGTCGCGGGCTTCATGCCGGGCTCAAGGTAATGGACCTCTAAGCGGCCCTCGGCCTCAAGGGCGATCCACTCAATATAGTGCTCGGGCAGGCTGGGGTGCTCGACCGAGCCAACGCGTGCGCGAATCACGTGACCGTCGCGCTCGGTCTCGACAACAGGCACGTGCTTCTCGTGCGCCGCGTCCTCAGTGTTTGCGGTCAGTTCCGTGCAACCGGCAGGGGTTGCAACGTCGTTGCCAAGGGCGGCAATGAGCTTACCGTCGGGGTCCTTAAAGAATTTCGCCATGATGTTCTCCTTTGCTGACGTGCCAATGTTCTTGATGGTTCTTATGCCCAAAGGCAGACAAACCATCCACGGCATTGCAAATGAACACATAACGGGCGGGGACGATGGGGCAGCGTGCGCTATCCGCCCTGGCGGCCCCACCCGAGCGGGTTAGCGCCCGTCGCCGCCCAGCAGCGCCAGAACATCTTCGCGGGTAAACAGCGCCGACGAGATGCCGTCGCCGCCGAGCACGCTGTTGACCAGGTCGCGCTTGGACTCCTGCATCTGCATAATGCGCTCCTCGATCGTGTCCTTGGCGATGAGCTTGTACACGGTCACGGTATGTTGCTGGCCAATACGGTGCGCGCGGTCGGTCGCCTGGTCCTGCGCTGCCACGTTCCACCACGGGTCGTAGTGGATGACCACGTCGGCCGCCGTCAGGTTAAGGCCCACGCCGCCCGCCTTGAGCGAAATCAAAAAGACCGGAACCTCGCCCGCTTGGAACTGCGCGACCATCTTGGCGCGGCTCTCCTTAGACGAAGCGCCCGTGAGCTTAAGGAAGGCGATGTCCTCCTTGGCCAAGCGCTTACCGATGATATCGAGCATACCCGTAAACTGGCTGAACAACAGGATGCGATGCCCGCCGTCGAGTGCGCCGTGCACGAGCTCCATACACGTATCGAGCTTGGCGCTCCCCGCCTTGTAATCCTCGTAGTGTAGACGCGGGTCGCAGCAGATCTGGCGCAGCTTGGTGAGCTCGGCGAGCACCTTGAGTTTGTCCTTCTTAAACTCCCCAGCCTCGCGGTGCTGCACCTGCTGGGCGATGCGGTCCTGGTTGGCCAGGTAGAGCTTGCGCTGCTCGCCGGTAAGCTGCGCCATGACGGTGTCTTCGATCTTCTCGGGCAGGTCGGCCACCACGTCTTCCTTAACACGGCGCAGCACAAACGGCGACACGAGCGCCTGCAGGCGAGCGGCGCTATCGCCCTCGGCATGCTCGACGGGGCTCTCAAAGCGCTTGGCAAACGACTCGCGCGTCCCCAAAAGGCCCGGCATCAAAAAGTCGAAGATGCTCCAGAGCTCGGACAGGCGGTTTTCGATGGGCGTGCCCGTCAGGGCAAAGCGCACGCCGGCAGGCAGGCGCTTGGCGGCGCGCGCCACCTGCGTGAGCGGATTTTTAATGTACTGTGCCTCATCGAGCACCACGCGGGCAAAATCCCGCTCGACGTACTCGTCGATATCGCGCCGCATAAGGTCATACGACGTCACGACCACGCTATGCTCGGCCACGCCGGCGATCTGCACGCGGCGTTGAGCCTTGGCGCCCACAATGGCGCACACATCGAGCGACGGGGCAAAGCGCTCCAGCTCGGCAGTCCAGTTGTACACGAGTGAGGCCGGGCATACCACGAGCGTGGGCTTGGTGTCCCCCGCCTCCACGCGCGCCAGAATATGCGCAATCATCTGGAGCGTTTTGCCCAGGCCCATGTCGTCGGCCAAGATGCCGCCAAGGCCCAGGTGTTCGAGCGAGCCGAGCCACTGGTATCCGTCGACCTGGTAGCCGCGCATCGTTGCCTTGAGCGATGCCGGCACCGTAAAGTCCATCTTGCCGAGCGTGTCCAGGCGCTCGACGGTACGGCGGAACGCAGCGTCGCGATCGGCCTCGAGCGCCGGCGTGCGTGCGAGCATGCTGTCGACGAACAGGGTGCTCGACGCGGGAAGCGACACGCCGTCGAGCAGGTCGACGGCATCGACACCCAGGTCCTCGGCAAGGCCAAACGCGGCGCGCGCCCCCTCGTCCAGGCGAATGATGTCGCCGGACGTAAGGCGCGCAAACGTTTGATGGCGCTTGTACGAATCGAGATAGACGGCAAGGTCCGCGGCCGAAAGCCCGCTCGCGCCCAGCTCGACATCGAGCAGATTGCTCTTAACGGTCGCACGAACCGAGAGCTTGGGCGCGGGGCGGACCGAGATCTGGCGCAGACGGTCGCTGAGCATGATCTCACCCAGTTCGGACAGGGCAGACAGGCCCTCGGTCAGCAGGCAGAACAAGCGGGCGTCATCGCGCTCCTCAAACGCCAAGCCGCGCTCGTAGAAATCGAAGTACAGGGCCGCCGTATCCATAACGCGAAACTCCGCCACCTCGTCGCGGGGCGGCACACCGGGGCGCTGCTCTTCGAAGGGGCTGCCCGGAGCGCCCAGGCTAAAGAGATCCGCCGACCAATCGCCGTAGGTAACCGTAATTTTGCAGGTCACGAGCCCATCGTCGACGCCGATCGCCATAGCAAAGCTCGGCTCGGGTGCCACGGTATCGAGCGCGGCGGGTGCGGTAAGGTCGGTGTAGTCACGCAAAATGGGCAGGGCCATACGACAGAACCACCGCACCTGGTCGGCAGCGATATGGACCGGCGTGCGACAGGGCAGCAAGCGCGATAG
>DXMJ01000060.1 GCA_019414265.1 Collinsella sp.
CCGTTGGGGTTGTGGCTCTGCCAGTTCCAGCTATCGCGGCACATGTCCGCGATGTCGTATTGGGCCTTCCAGCCCATCATGCGCTCGGCCTTGGAGGCATCGCACCAGTTGGCAGCGATGTCGCCGGCGCGGCGCTCGCGGATCACGTAGGGCAGCTCCTTGCCACAAGCCTTGGAGAAGGCGGCGACGACCTCGAGTACCGAGGTGCCGGTGCCGGTGCCCAAGTTAAAGATCTCGACGCCGGTCTTGCCGTTCATCCAGTTAAGGGCGGCAACGTGACCAGAGGCCAGGTCGCAGACGTGGATGTAGTCGCGAACACCGGTGCCGTCGGGGGTGGGGTAGTCGTTGCCAAAGACCTGAACGGCCTCGAGCTTGCCCACGGCGACCTGGGCGACATAGGGCACCAAGTTGTTGGGGATGCCCTTGGGGTCCTCGCCGATCAGGCCCGACGGATGAGCGCCAATGGGGTTGAAGTAACGGAGCAGCACGACGTCCCACTCGGGGTCGGCGGTGTGGACGTCCATAAGGATCTGCTCGATCATCCACTTGGTCCAACCATAGGGGTTGGTCGCGGGCTTCTTAGGATCCTCCTCGGTGACGGGCGGGTTGTTCGGGTCGCCGTAGACGGTCGAGGAGCTCGAGAAGATGATGGACTTGCAGCCATGGCTGCGCATGACGTCGATGAGCACCAGGGTGTTCTCGATGTTGTTGTGGTAGTACTCGACGGGCTTGCTCACCGACTCGCCGACGGCCTTAAAACCGGCGAAGTGGATGACGCGGTCGATCTGGTGGGTATCGAAGATCTTGTTCATTGCATCGCGGTCGAGCACGTTGGCCTCGTAGAAGGTGAGGTTCTTGGCGGCCTCGTCGCCCACGATGGTCTTGACGCGGTCGACGGCGACGGCGCTGGAGTTGGAGAGATCATCGACGATGACGACCTGGTAGCCACCCTCGAGCAGCTGAACGACGGTGTGCGAGCCGATAAAGCCGGCGCCACCGGTAACGAGGACGCAGGTGTCTTTGGGGTCGAGTGCTTTGGACATGTAGTCTCCTATCGAATCAGGAACACTTCTTCAGGGGAGTATAGCGCAGGCAGGGGCACCCAAAACGTGCAGGGCAGGAAAAGCAGATGAACATGCTAACGTACTCATTGAAATGTTTGGCGTGGGCGTAACCTTGACTTTGACGTTTGCATACGAGCCGCCGACCATACGGTTTGCTGCCGTTCGTGGAAATCGTTGGGATGCGCCGGATGTACGCTAATATGTATGAGTTGAGCGACATATAAATAAACATGTAACGGAGTAGATATGTCACCAAACAGCGATTCCATCCTTTCCCAGGAGCTTTCGCGTCGCACTGCCCTCAAGGCCCTGTTCGGCGCAGCTTCTGCAGCCGTTCTTTTTGGTCTGCCCGCTCGCGCCCATGCTGCGGAGGCCACCAAGGAAACCACCGATAAACTGAATGCCGCCCAGGCCCAGCTCGACGAGGTTCAGGCCCAGCTCGACAGCATCGCAAATGAGTATGCGGCGCTGGCCAACAAGAATGCCCAGACCCTCAACGACATCGAGAATGTCCAGGGCAAGATTGACGACACGCAGGCCCAGATCGATGAAAAGAAGGCCGAGCTCAAGAAGAAGCGCAACGACCTTTCCGATCGCGTGGCCGCCAGCTACAAGTCCGGCGGCACGAACATCCTGTCGCTGCTGCTGGCCTCTGGCTCGTTTGAGGAACTCGTCGCCAACGCGCATTACGTTGAGAAGATCAACAAGAGCGACCGCGACGCCATCGAGGACATTCAGACCATCCAGGAAGAGCTCGATGCGCAAAAGACCGAGCTCGAGTCGCAGAAGGCCGACTTAGAGAAGCTCAAGGACCAGCAGACTGCCCAGATGCAGGACATGCAGGCCAAGCAGCAAGAAGTCCAGACCGTGCTGAACGGTCTTTCCGACGACGTCAAGGAGCTCATGGCTCAGCGCGATTCCGAGATCCTCGCTGCCGCCCAGGCTGAGGAGGCCGCTAGGAAGGCTGCCGCTGCCGCGGCTGCCGCGAACAAGAACAATTCCTACTCGGGTGGTTCGAGCTCGGGTGGTGGATCGTACGCGCCCGGAACTCCGCAGCAGAATGCCGGCTCGGGCAAGCAGCAGGCTGTCGTCAACGCGTGCTACTCCACGCCTTCGCCGGGTCAGAACTGGTGCGCGGCGTGGGTCACCAACGTGTTCCGTAACGCCGGCGTGGGCTACTTTGGCGGCAATGCGTGCGACATGTTTAACGCTTGGTGCTACAGCTCCAATCGTTCGGCGCTGCAGGTGGGCATGATCGTGGCCGACTCGTCGCACAGCGGCACCGGTACGCCGGGTCTGCTGTACGGACACGTGGGCATCTATGTTGGCGGCGGCATCGTTATGAGCAACGAGGGCGCCATTACGTCGAGATCGCTTGACTCGTTCATTGGGTTCTACGGCACCGGCTCTGGCGTGCGTTGGGGCTGGCTCGGCGGTATCGCGCTGTCGTAACTGCGGCTTGGTCCGGGACAGTCCGAGAGGCATAAGGTTGCCCATTTTGTCCTATAAGCCCCTGCTCGGGCAGTCCTGCGCAAGACGAAGGCCACATTAAGTGGCCTTCTTTGCGTGCGGAACTCGCGATCAATCAAATATATTGCGGGCGGGCACGCGGCCCTCTTGGGTTCGGGGCGCGGCACACCGGACTGGTTGTCTGAATTAAAGAAAGTGAAGGCCCCTTTCGGGGCCTTCTTTTTATAAAAATTCGCCTACTCGGTGGACTTCGGGTTCTAGGTCTACGTCGAACTGCTCTTTGACTTTGGCTTGGATGTCGCGGATGAGTTCGTCGACGTCGGCGGCGGTGGCGTGGTCGGCGTT
>DXMJ01000061.1 GCA_019414265.1 Collinsella sp.
ACAAAGCGGATGTCACGCTGCTCTACGGAGCGGAGTACGTAATCGATGTTCTGCTGGTTCATGTCGCTCCCCTTTCTTTCGGGCGGGTTTCGACTGGTCTATATCGCAGATACTATCGCAGAAAAATGTTTCCGCAGGGTTAAAGCGTATCAAGCGCTCAAAAAACGTGCGCGAACAGGCAGTTGCGAACGAGTGGCTAGCGTTCAGATTCGGAGACAATTTGTCTACAAGCTCGTTCCAGCGTAGGGAACTCCATCGTCACTGCATCCCATACAACCGAGCGGTCGACATTGCCGTAATCATGCGCAAGATAATTTCTCATGCCGATAATTCCACGCCATTCGATTTCGGGATGAAGCCGCTGCGAGCGTTCCGACAACTTACCCGCTTCTTCCGTCACCCTAAGCGCACACATCAAAAGGGAGTCCGCCAACGCCCTCGTCCGCACGTCATTCGCATGCAGAAACTGGTCCTCGGTGATATCAAAAGCCCTGATGCGCTCGTTCGTTTCAGAGATGGCTTCCAAAACCTCTTGAGCGCGAAGGCCGTCTGACTTACGCGCGATCATAAAGGATCACTCCTTCGCGCTCGATTACCGCGGCAAGATCGTCATCAAGATGATCACTCGAGACGAGGTCGACCTGCCTCCCGGTTTCTTTGCGCACCGCCTCACCAAACGCCGACAACGCGAAAAGGCCAAAGCCCCGATCGCGATCGACTTCGAGACGCAAGTCAATGTCACTATCGGCACGCGCCTCGCCACGAGCATACGAGCCAAAAAGAATCACGGTTTTGATGGCGGGAATCGAGCTGGCCGCCTCGCGGACGGCGGACTCAATCTGAGCAATATCCAAAATGTCTGCGGCGACGTTTTCGCTCGCAGAGTTTTTACCAAGTGAAGGAACAAACGGCAGCGAGCGCTCGCGCAGCATCTGCCTCATAAACATATTGACCGCTACAGACGAAGTCATGCCGAGTTCTTCGCATAGCTCGGCAAATGAATCTTTAATTGACGAGTCCACTCGTACACTCAGTACAGACGCAGCCATGGATACCTCCTGTATGACATTGTCTATATATTATCACACAAACTAACGTGAGGTCGAAGCACGGTGTTCGATGTGACCGGGAATCTCGATACGTTTGGGGGCGAGCCTTGCGGCATCGCCCACCGTGGTGGTGACCACATCGATGCGCTCGGACAGACGCTCGACTACGCGCTCGGCAATGGTGACGGTGTCCTGCGCAGCCGTGGTCACGCCGCCAAAGAGCACATGGTTCCAGGGATAGTCGTCAAACGTTGCGATCTTGAGACCCGCCGGCAACGAGGGTCCCAACTGTGCTAGCGCCTCGGTCAGGCGCAGAAAGACCAAGCCGTTGACGGCAATGAGGCCGAGCTTTTTACCTGCGCACTCGCGGATGGTCTCGTCCAAGCGGCCGACGCCCGTGGCGCCACCGTCTGCCAGGGTAACAACCTCGCCGGCCAGGCCGCGACACGAGAGCTCGTCGGCAAAGGCCTCGGCACGCTCGCGGCGCACGGGACTGTCGTCGCTCGCTTCGGTAAGCAGGCACAGGCGCTCGCTGCCAGCGGCGACAAGAGCGTCTACCAGGCCGGCAACCAGCTCGCGGTTGTTAGAGGTCACCAGATCGATGCCGCCATCGGCAACGTCGCGGTCGAGCAGCACAACGGGCAGGCGCCCCGCGGCCGCGGCAATCGCCTTGTCGTTGCCACCACAGGTGTTAACGACCAGGCCGTCCACGCCGGCATCGATAAGTCTGGTGAGCGACTCTGCCTCCTTGGCGGAGTCGTTGCCGCTAATGGCCGTCATGAGCGAGCAGCCGCGCGTGGCGGCGCTGACGGAAAGACCCTCGAGCATGGCGCTGGAGAACGGGTTGGCGATGTCTGCCAGGATCACACCGATGAGATTGGTACGCGAGCTGCGCAGATTGCGCGCGGCGGCACGCGGACGATAGCCGGTGCGCTCAATGACCTCAGCGATGCGAGCGCGAGTTTCCTCGGTCATCTGTCCGGGGCGGTTGTTGAGATAGCGCGAGACCGTGGCCGGGCTCACGCCCGCCTCGGCGGCAATGTCCTTGATTCTCATCTGCGCCATAGCGCACCCCGTTTCCCAATTGTCGGCAGTCTGAGCCATTTTAGGCATTTTTTTAAAAATCTTGCTTGCAAAACGCTGTAGGTGAG
>DXMJ01000062.1 GCA_019414265.1 Collinsella sp.
CGGGTGGCGACTCCGTGCCGCAGTATGCCACGTGGGGCCTGCGCAACCGCGCGAGCATGATCCGCATTCCGGTCTACAAGCCCGGCAAGCAGCTGTCCACACGCATTGAGCTTCGCAGCCCCGATCCCATGGCCAACCCGTACCTGGTCAACGCCGTCACGCTGGCGGCAGGTCTCGACGGCATCGAGCGCAAGCTGGAGCTCCCGCCCGAGGCTACGGCCGAGACGCTCAAGCTCACCAACCGTCAGATGGTCGAGGCCGGTTATACGCCGCTGCCGCGCTCGCTCAAAGAGGCGCTCGACGTCTTTGAGGACTCGCAGTTCATGAAGGACGCCCTCGGCGATCACATCCATAGCTTCTTTCTTAAAAAGAAGCGCGATGAGTGGCATAAGTTTGAGTCCACGATCACCCAGTGGGAGATCAAGCACTACCTGGCGAACTCCTAATCGCGCTGACTTGTTCCAGCACGATTGAGCTCATTTCTTTGGAGGCCGACATGTCCGAAAAGAGTGCCCTGTTCATGGCGCGCACGACGCGCTTCCACGAGTTTGCCCGCAGCTTGACGACCACCCTGGGTGTCGAGGTGAGCCTGGCCACCCCCGATTCGCCGACTGCTGCGCACGACTTTGACCTGCTGATCCTCGATTCCGATGGCATTCGTAGCGATCGCATCGATCAGATTGCCAAGTGGCTCGACGATCGTGGCGGCGTTCCCATGTTGGTGATCGTCGACGACGAGGCGCTCGGCACCCTGCGCCTGCCGAATCACTCGCATGCCGACTTTGTATGCTCCACGGCGACGCCCAACGAGCTCAAGGCGCGCGCACAGCGCCTGATGGGCGAGGAGGAGACCGTCACCGCCGACGATGTGCTCAACATCGATAACCTCGAGATCAACTTGGCTACCTACCAGGTGACGCTCGATGACGAACCCATCGATCTGACCCTGATGGAGTACTCGCTGCTGAGCTTTTTGGCCACGCACCCCAATCGTGCCTACAGCCGCGAGGTGCTGCTGCACCGCGTGTGGGGCTTTGAGTACTGCGGCGGCACCCGCACCGTCGACGTGCATATCCGACGCATCCGCTCCAAGGTGGGCCCGCAGATCGCGGCGCACATCACCACCGTCCGCGGCGTGGGCTATCTGTTTAAGGGCTAGATTTCCACCACAAAGGGGGCAGGCACCTTTGTGGTGGTTTTGCCGCAGGCAAGGATTCCTTTCGAGTCTGCAACAGAACTTAAGCCTTCCTAAAAGATTGCGTTTTCATACACTTGATCCCGCGTATTGGGGTACAACTCAACGTGAACAATGATGGCCCGCCACATGTTTGGCGGGCCTTTGGTTATTTGACGAAAGGATCGCAGCTATGAGTGAGAACGATTCTCAGCGTCCCCAGGATGCGGGCAACGCCGGCGAGACTCAGCAGCAGCCGCGCGTGCAGGTGGAGTCGACGCCTGCCGACAGTAACAACATTCCCTACGTGCAGGCCTATGACACGCAGACCGGCGAGCCGCTGGGCGGCCAGCAGGTTGTGAACAAGCACATGGTGGTCAAGACCAAGACCAAAAAGCTGCCGATCTTTATTACGGCGCTCGCCGGTTGCGCCTGCGGCGCTCTGCTGGTCATCGCACTCATTATGAGCGGCACGCTCGATATCGGTGGCGGAAAGAATGCCGTGACGGCGGGCGCTTCGGGTTCGTCGACGCAAAAGATCACCATCGATTCCGAGGACACCACGCTGGCCGAGGCTGTCTCCGCCAAGGCGCTGCCCTCCGTCGTTTCCATCACCGCCACTTCGCGCGGCAGCCAGAA
>DXMJ01000063.1 GCA_019414265.1 Collinsella sp.
GTCCTCACCGGGACTCAGTTTGCCCATCAGCTGCAATTGCACCGGGCGATGAACGCCATTGCGCTCGCTATGGGCCTCAAGTGCGACCGAAGCGAAGCGTTCCAAAAGCGGCAGAACGACCTTCGAGAATTCGTGATTCGCCACTGGGACGGCGGCCTCTAGGGGCGCTTTGGTCTTTCTACGGGGTGCCGTGGGCAGGCAAACCATCACAACATTCGGCGTTTTTTGCCAAAAACGGGAAAAGCATCGAATGTTGTGATGGTCTGTGTGTTGAGGATGGGCTTGGAAAGTCCGTTTTGCTCGAAGCGACCTGTCCTGTCGTACGGGTGTCGGCATGATCCTCTCGTGGGGTATTATGTTTTCCGAAGAATAAAACGCCGCGTGAGGGGAGGGCTGCGTGGACGGGCACGTGCAACATGACGGCTTTGGCCGCGATATCAACTACCTGCGCATTGCCGTTACCGACAAGTGCAATTTCCGCTGCATTTACTGCATGCCAGCCGATGGCGTGGCGCCCCGCGCGCACGACGAGCTGCTCAGCGCCGAGGAAATCGCCCGCTTTGTGCGCTTGGTGGCGGGGGAGGGCATTCGTCGCGTACGCCTGACGGGTGGCGAGCCGCTGGTCAGCCGGCGTATCATCCCGCTCATTCGCGATATCCGCGAGATCCCGCAGATCGAGGACATCTCGCTTACCACCAACGGCGCCCTGCTGCCCAAGCTGGCACCGCAGCTCAAGGACGCGGGGCTTAACCGCGTCAACATTTCGCTCGACACGCTCGACCCTACGCTCTTTGGAAAGATCACGCGCCTGGGTCGACTCGAGCAGACCATGGCCGGCATCGACGCGGCGCTGGCTTGGGGCTTTGAGCCCGTTAAGGTCAACTGCGTTGTTGTGCGCCGGCTCAACCAGGATGTGGCGGCCCTCGCGCGTCTGACTATCGACCGTCCCATTCACCTGCGCTTTATCGAATACATGCCTATTGGCGACGAGCACACGAGCTCGCATTGCGCTGTGGACCCGCATGCGCCCGCGCTCAATCCGGCGCTGTGGGATGCGAGCGATACCGTGCCGAGCGACGAGCTGCGGGCGCGCATCAATGCCGGGGCCGCCGCGGTGGGTCTGGGCGAGCTCGAGCCGCTCGACATCAACGACGCCCCTGCCGGCGCGGGCCCTGCGCGCTATTGGCACTTTCCGGGCGCGGCGGGAACGGTTGGCTTTATTAGCGCCATGTCCAACCATTTTTGTGCGAATTGCAACCGTCTGCGCCTGACAGCAGACGGCAACGTGCGTCCGTGCCTGTTCAGCGATGCCGAGTATTCGGTGCGTGACGCGCTGCGCCGTGGTGATGATATGCAGGTGCTTTCGATTTGGCGCGATGCCGTGGCCCACAAACCGCAGGAACACGCGATAATTGAGGGCACGCAACGATTTATGTCCCAAATCGGAGGATGATCATATGGCCAAGAGCAGGTACGCCGATGCCACCAAGGCCGCTCGCAGGGCCGCGATGTCTGCCCACAAAGTCACGGCTGCGGCGAATGCTGGCAACGCCGACGCGTCCGCGCAGCCGACTGCCAGCGCTGTCGCCGAGTCCGCCCGTGACGCCCGTCGCGACGAGCTGACGCACGTGGACGCCAAGGGCGAGGT
>DXMJ01000007.1:0-39157 GCA_019414265.1 Collinsella sp.
CGACTGCCGCCGGTGACGCTGGAGAAGAACGTATCGAAGAGGCCCATCGCTATGCTGCTTGACTGAATCGGCGGGGAAGGTAATGCCGGCCTGCTGACGCACGGCATCCATGATGCGCAGCGAGACGAGCGTGACATCGCGGTAGTGGCCGAGATCATGGCGTCCCGCCGGGGTCTCCCAAATCTCTTCCTTAACGTTATCGATGCCTCCGATGGCGGTGATAAAGTCTGCGAGTTCGTATTCCATGGTGTTGCTTGACTTGGGAAGGTCGAGCGCGCGGCCGTTGTCGTCCTGTTCGCGCGGCGCCTCGGTCGCCGAGCCGCGTACGACGTCGCCGCGATAGTCGATGCGGACGTTGCGGGGCGTGGACAGATGGTCGATCTGGATAGTGCCACGCTCGCCTTCGATCTGCGAGGGCAGCAGGTCATTCGTAATTTTGGAGTGCGCGAGCTCGACGGAGATACGGCCACCGCCGTAGCTGGCAAGGATGGAACCGCAGCCATCGATGGGGCCGTGCGTGAGCTGTCGCGTGGTGGGGTCGAGCAGAGTAGTCATGCTCGTAAGGCCGGAGGGCATGCCGAAAATCTCGACCATGGGCTCGACGGTGTAGACGCCAATGTCCATGAGGGAACCCGATGCCATATTGCAGTCGAAGATATTGGTGGCGCGTCCCGCGAGAATCTCGTTGTAGCGCGAGGAATATTTGCCAAAGCGCAATGAGGCGCGGCGGATGGGGGCGATCTCGCCCAGGGCGTCCTCGATGGCGTGGAAGGCGGGATCGTGGAGGGGACGCATGGCCTCGAGGGCCACGACACCTGCTGCCTCGGCAGCGCGGAAGACTTCCAGCGCCTGCGCTTCGGTGGCGCAGAAGGGCTTCTCGACGATGACGTGCTTGCCACCGGCGATGCAGGCAAGGGCCTGCTCGTAGTGAAGTGCGTTGGGGCTGCCGATATAGACGGCGTCGACGTCGGCGGCTGCCGCAAGCTCATCGAGTGAGATAAAGTTTCGCTCGCCATCGCGCTCGGCGGTAAAGGCAGCACCGCGATTGGCATCGCGTGAAAGCGTGCCCACAAACGCGGCTTGGTCGTTGGCGTTGACGACTTGGATAAAGTCGTCGGTGATCATGGATGTGCCGATGGTCGCGATGCGCAGCATACGTCCCCCTTGCGTTGTTTGGTCTACAGGATGAGTGTAGCGCGTGGGGATATAAAGCTGTGCGAAAACGCTATTACAGGTCGCTCTCGTTAAAGCCGGTGTCGATATCGAGGTTGCTGCCGTCGGCCGCCGTGGTGGCGAGCTCATCGCAGCGCTCGTTGAGCTCGTGGCCGGCGTGACCCTTAACCCAGATGAACTCAACCTTGTGCTTGCTTTTGGCGGTGAGTAGGCGCTCCCACAGGTCGCGGTTCTTGACGGGCTGCTTGTTGGCGGTTTTCCACCCGCGCTTTTTCCAGCCGTCGATCCAGTGCTTGTTAAAGGCGTTGACGACGTACTGCGAATCGGAATGGACTTCGACCTCGCAGGGGCGGTTGAGTGCCTCGAGCGCCACGATAACGGCCATGAGCTCCATGCGGTTGTTGGTGGTCTTGGCGTAGCCGCGCGAAAGCTCGGAGGTAAAGGTCTTGCCGGCGGGGTTGGTGTATTTGAGCACGGCGCCGTAGCCGCCGCGTCCCGGATTTGATCGGGCCGAGCCGTCGGTATAGATGATGACCTTCACGGGCTTCCTTTCTTTGAGTGCATTTCATGTGAGTGACCATTGTAGCGCCATGCCCGCCGGGGGCCAGCAATCTACGATTTCTACCCCGTCTTCCGACTGTTAGCTGGCATGGATGATGCGGTTGAGCTCGTCGAGGTATTGCTGCAAGAGGAGAGAGGGCTTGCGCTCGTCGTGCATGATGTAGCCAACGTGCATCGTTGGGGCGTCTGCTAACGGGATCGATGCCATACCCCATTGCATTTCATTGGAGAGGACTCCGGTCGACAGGGTGTAACCGTTCGACGTGATAAGTAAGTTGGTAAGTGTTCCGCGGTCCGAGATTCGTATGTTGCGGTCGCAAGGGATATAGCTAAAAGGTTCCTCGGCGTAATAGAAGGAGTTTGAGGTTCCCTGCTCAAAGCTGTAGCGCGTATAGGGCGCGAGGTCGGCAAGGGACAGCTGAGGGCGGCGTGCGAGCGGGTGGCGTTCGCTGACGAATACGTGGACCGTCGCGTCGAATAGGGGATGGAAGCTTGCGCGGGCATCGGCGAAGGCCTTCTGCAGAACGCGGGCGTTAAAGTCATCCAGATACAGAATGCCGATATCGCTGCGAAACGCACGGACGTCATCGATGATCTGCGATGTGGTGGTCTCGCGCATGATGAACTCGAACTTGCTGTCGCGGCAGCGCTCGACCACGTTGACAAAGGCCTCGACCGAAAAGGCGTAGTGCTGGGCGGAAATGGCGAGGCGGGCTTGCGGGGTGCCGCCGTCCTCGTAGCGTGCCTCGAGCATGTCGGCCTGCTCTACGACCTGGCGCGCATAGCCCAAAAGCTCGGTGCCGTCGTTGGTGAGCGTGACGCCGCGGCTGGAGCGCGTAAAGATCTCCAGATGGAGTTCCTGTTCCAGGCTTTTGACGGCGTTTGAGATGTTGGACTGAGCGGTATAGAGGCGCTGAGCTGCGGCGTTGATTGAGCCGGACTCTGCCACGGCGATCAGAAAACGAAGCTGCTGAAGGGTCATCGACGCCATCCTTTCGATAGTTATCTATAAAACAGATAACAAGTTAGCGCTTTTTAGTGATTGACCGAGGAAGACAATGCCCGTACTATTCAAAACACACAAAGGCGGTAGGTTATTAAGCCGACTACGGAATCGGGACGCGAAAGGAGGCCCGCATATGAATTGCTTACCAAGACGAATGCCGGGCTCCTGTTTGCGCCCGTCGGCGTGATCAGGAGACAGCGACTTACTTCTCTCTTTTTACTTACTTTCGTTCGATCAAGGAGATCATCATGAGCCAGTTCATCAACAACCCCGAGCACACCTTTGGTTTCGATACCCTGCAGCTGCACGTTGGCCAGGAGAGTGCCGATCCCGCATCCGACTCCCGTGCCGTGCCTATCTACCAGACCACGAGCTATGTGTTCCGCAACTCCCAGCACGCCGCCGACCGCTTTGGTCTTGCCGACGCCGGTAACATCTACGGCCGTCTGACCAACTCCACCCAGGGCGTCTTCGAGGACCGTATCGCCGCGCTCGAGGGCGGCGTGGCAGGTCTTGCCGTCGCCTCCGGCGCTGCTGCCATCACCTATACCCTGCAGGCTCTTGCCCAGGCTGGTGACCACGTGGTGGCTCAGAAGACCATCTACGGTGGCTCCTACAACCTGCTGGAGCATACGCTCTCCCAGTTTGGCGTCGAGACCACGTTTGTCGATGCCCATAACCTGGAAGAGGTTGAGGGTGCCATCAAGGACAGCACCACGGTCATCTATCTCGAGACGCTCGGCAACCCCAACTCCGACATCCCCAACATCGACGCCATCTCCGAGATTGCCAAGAAGCACGGTCTGCCGGTTGTCGTCGACAACACCTTCGGCACCCCGTATCTGTTCCGTCCGCTGGAGCACGGCGCCAACATCGTCGTCCACTCCGCAACCAAGTTCATCGGCGGCCACGGTACCTCGCTGGGCGGTGTGATCGTCGACGGCGGTAACTTCGATTGGAAGGCGAGTGGCAAGTACGCCCAGATCGCTGAGCCCAACCCCTCCTACCATGGTGTTTCGTTTGCCGAGGCTGCCGGTCCCGCCGCCTTCGCAACCTATGTCCGCGCTATCCTGCTGCGTGACGAGGGCGCCTGCATCAGCCCGTTCAACGCCTGGGTTCTGCTCCAGGGCACCGAGACTCTGTCGCTGCGCGTTGACCGCCATGTCGAGAACACCAAGAAGGTCGTTGAGTTCCTGGCTGGTGACAGCCACGTCGCCAAGGTGAATCACCCGAGCCTGCCTGAGCACCCCGATCACGAGCTCTATCAGAAGTATTTCCCCCGTGGCGGTGCCTCGATCTTTACCTTTGAGATTAAGGGTGGCCAGGAGGCTGCATGGAAGTTCATCGATCATCTGCAGGTGTTCTCGCTGCTCGCCAACGTGGCCGACGTCAAGTCGCTCGTCGTGCACCCGGCTACCACCACGCACTCCCAGCTCTCTGCCGAGGAGCTCGCCGAGCAGAACATCACGCCCTCCACGATCCGTCTTTCCATCGGTACCGAGAACGCCGAGGATATCATTTGGGATCTGAAGCAGGCCTTTGCCACGCTGGACGAGTAAGGCGACTTGTGCAAGGACCCCTTGCGACTCGATAGGTATAACTGCATAAAATGCCTGCTCAAGGCGCCTGTGCGAACAATGGTTGCACAGGCGTCTTTTCTGCATAGAGAGGGTGCAAAAACAGGGTTTTTGACACGCTTTATGCAATCGAGATGTGGAAAACTCCTGTTGAGAGGATGTGAGTTTTACGCAATTGACGTGCACCTTTTGAGTAAAACCGCAGGTCGCGATTTGCTCGGGGTACTATGCAGCGCGATTAAATCACACGCAGCTCAAACGCAGCAAAAACGCACTACGGAGGTTTCCAGCTACATGAGGATCGATTCACGAAAACCGAAAGCCGCCGCCCTTTCCGCCGCTCTGACCGTGGCACTTTTGGCGGGCGCCGGCGCAACTGATGCCCACGCGGCAACACTATCCGATACGGTCGGATCTGCGCCGTCCGAGGCGACGCTGGTGCAGCCCGTCGACTACCGCGGCGACGGTTATGGCTCTATGCAGGAGTGGAACGCCTCGATGGGGGCAAAGCGCGATTCCCTGGAGATGCGCGCTCAGATCATTATGAATATGTATGGCGACTATGCTACCGATGACGAGCGCGCTGTGTTGCAGGGTTGCATCGACGGTGCGGGTAGCCTGTTGACGATGGGGGAAGTCGACGCCAAGTCGACCGAGCTCGACGAGCTTCGCTCCACGCTTGAGGATGCCAAGCGCGAGGCGCTCGAGGCTGCCGCAGCCGAAGCCGAGGCCGCTGAGGCCGTTCAGGCTTCGTATTACAACGCCGGCTCCGGCTCGTCTTATACGTCTGCTGCGTATTACGCGAACGGCTCGGGTCTGACGCGCTCGAGCGGCGTCAATAACTATAACGGCCGCCGCGAGACTTATTACAGCAGCAACGTGTTGTATCACCACCGCACGGGCGAGTGGACGCAGGATTCCGAGGGCTTTTGGCGCGATTCCGATGGTTACTACGTCGTTGCCGCGGGCGATAAGGCCCAAGGCTCTACGTTTACCGGTTCCAAGGGCGAGTGCAAGGTCTATGACTCCGGCTGCGCTGCCGGAACCACCGACTACTACACTGGCTGGTAATCTGCCATAAGCCAATAGGACATGACGGGCGGGCGTCTTTACCGAGCCTTTGGGCAACGTAAGGGCGTTCGTTTTTTGTGCGTGCTTGAGTTAACAGAGCGCTTACCGTGGCAGTACGCCGCGCATATGGGCGCGGGGCACACTAGTTCATGAGAAATAAGGTCTTTCTCTTGGAGGAAGTGGTCTTGTGAACGCTCGAGATATCGCCGTTGCCGCCGTCGCATTGGTGCTTGGTTGCCTTGGTCCTACGGCCGCGCTCATTGCGGGCATGCAGGGGTCATGCGGGGCTGCTCCAATCGTGGTTGGCGCGCTGATTGCGGCCGCGCTGCTGGGAAGTGCGGGTGTAGTCCTTTGTCGCGACGATGAGGGCCAGGCCTCGGAGTCGCAGCTCTGACCGTCGGGACATCGACTACTGGTTATAGATGAAGATGAAAGCCGCCGTAAGGGGAGTGCCCTTGCGGCGGCTTTGCTGTTGAGTCTGTTGACGTGGTGAGTCGGGCGCTACCAGCTTGCCTCGATATCGCGAATGCGCTGATAGAGCCATTCGTTCTGCGGTGCCTGGATATCGTGCTTGGCCGCCAGACGGCAGATGGTGCCGGCGAACTCCTCGACCTCGGTTTTGCGCCGCGCGACGCGGTCTTGCGCCATCGAGGGCATGCCGGCGGGATCGATTCCTTCGATGAGGTGCACCATCTGCGTCAGGTCTGCCTCGGTCAGCTCAACGCCCTCGGCGTTGGCGACCGCAAGCGTTTCGCGCATGGCGGAAACAAGGCAGCGACGCTGCTCGGAGCCCGGCTCCGTGGCGCTTCCGTACGTGCCGCCGTAGGCCATGCAGGTCTGGTTGATGCCGTCGTTGAGCATGAGTTTGGCCCACATGCGGTGCGCAATGTCGCTCTCGACGGTGTGTGCGATGCCGCAGCGCGTGTAGAGCTCGTCGATTGCGGTGATGGCTGCGGGATCCGTACCGGCCGCCGCGCCAAAGCGGATTTCGCCCGTGTTGGTAAAGGTGAGCTCTCCGTTGAGAAACACAGCGTCCATGCCCTGGCAAATACCAAGAACGGTATGCTCCCAGCCAAAGCGCTCGGCAATCTTTTGCTCGCTCGTGATGCCGTTGCACAGCGAGGCGATGAGCGTATTGGGTCCCACGACGCGCTCCATAGTCTTGAGTGCTTGGTCGAGACCGGTGGTCTTGACCGTCAGGATGACCAGATCGGCGGGCGTTGCCTTGCTGGCGCGGACGGACTTGAGCGCACAGGGCTTGCCGTTGACGGTGAGCGCATCGTTTGCGTGACGCTCAAAACGGGCGTCATCCATAACGTATTCGACGGCGTCATTGCCGAGGGCCTTGGCAATCATGCTGCCGTAGAGTAGCCCGACGCCGCACTTGCCGATAAAGGCGACCTTGTTGATCTGCATGCGAATCATCTCCCCATATAAAAGGCACCCGCGTAAGGGGCGCCTGATGGATTGTATGCCGCCGGACCATGCTGCGTGCACCGGATGGCCGTATTTGTTTGTTGCTCCTTTCATCGGGCTTTTTGCTGATGTTAAAGCGGTGCCGTGACAGCTCGATTTCTGCTGCGTTACGATACGTTCTCGATTGCGATTCCACGATGTTTCGGCCGCGTGACCATTGTGTTTCGTCTTGCCGGGGCGTTGATGGCGAAAGGAGGGGCCGTGCAATACCGCGTTGACCCCAAAAGTGGTAACCGAATATCTGCTCTGGGTCTGGGCTGCATGAGATTTCCCGGTGCGCCGGGACACCCCGATGCGAAGACGGCCGATGCCATCATTTCCCGTGCGGTGGAACAGGGGATTAATTATCTGGATACTGCGTATCTTTATCCCGGTAACGAGGTATGCGTGGGCGCCTCACTTGAGCGCTTGGGGCTGCGTGACCGGGTGTTGCTGGCGACTAAGTTGCCGCACGCTTCGTGCAAATGTGCGGAGGATTTCGACCGCTTTTTTGACGAGCAGCTGCACCGTTTGCGGACCGACCATATCGACTACTACCTTATGCACAACATCACCTCGCCCGCCCAGTGGGAGCGCGTGGTGGCGTTGGGCATCGAGGACTGGATTGCGCACCAAAAGGCTGCGGGGCGTATTCGCCAGATAGGTTTTTCGTATCACGGCAGTGCGGCGGACTTCCTCACGATGCTTGACGCGTATGACTGGGATTTTTGCCAGATCCAGTACAACTACGCTGGAGAGCGCTACCAAGCGGGGACGGCGGGACTCATGGCGGCTGCGGAGCGCGGGCTCGCGGTGTTTGTGATGGAGCCGCTGCTGGGCGGGCGTTTAGCGGGCAAGCTGCCGCCGCGGGCCCGCGCTGTGCTCGATGGCGCCCCTGACCCGCATTTGCGCACTCCTGCCGCCTGGGGCCTTTCGTGGGTGTGGAACCATCCTCAAGTCACGATGCTGCTTTCGGGCATGACCGATACCGCGCAGGTGGACGAGAACGCGGCATTGGCGGATCGCGCACTGCCGAATTCGATGACGACAGAGCAGCTCGATACCATCGCGCGTGTGCTGGGAGAGTTTGAGAAATCGAATCGCGTGCCCTGTACGGGCTGCGGCTACTGCATGCCGTGTCCCAAAGGCATCAATATCCCTGGGTGTTTCGCCGCCTACAACGCAAGCTATGCGCACAGCTGGTTTACGGGCCTGTCGCAGTATTTTACGGCGAGCGCGGTGCGGACGAGTGAGCCCAAGTTGGTGAGCAATTGCGTCAAATGCGGCAAATGCGCACGTCACTGCCCGCAGCACATCGATATTCCTGAGCGTCTCGACGATGTGCGCCGACGTTTCCAGCCTGGCCCCGTAACGGCCGCGCTTAAAGCCTTTTGCAAAACGCGTTCCTGATGCCCCTTTTATATCTTGCGGTGGAATAGTTTCTGTCTGCGGCAGAATAGGGCATCGACAGGAACTATTTCACCGCAACTGATGAGGGGGAGCTGGAGATGCTGACGATTGGGTGTCATCTTTCGACGACGAAGGGCTATCGGGCGATGGGGGAGACGGCGCTATCCATTGGCGCCAACACCTTTGCATTCTTCACGCGCAACCCGCGCGGCGGCAAGGCGAAAGATCTTGACATGGATGACGTGGCGGCCCTGCGCGAGCTTATGGAGAAAAACGACTTTGGCCCGCTTGTGGCTCATGCCCCCTATACCTACAACCCCTGTTCTGCCAAAGAGCGGGCACGCGAGTTTGCCTTGGAGGCAATGGCCGAGGACTTGCAGCGTCTGGAAGCGCTGCCCGGCAACTACTACAACTTCCACCCCGGCGCGCATGTGGGGCAGGGGACTGATGCCGGCATTCAGATGATCGTCGACACCTTGTGTCAGGTGATGTTTGAGGGGCAGCAGACGACGGTGCTGCTCGAGACCATGGCGGGAAAGGGTACCGAGGTGGGCCGTAGCTTTGAAGAGCTGGCGCGCATTATCGAGGGTGCTGCCGCCAGGCGTCCAGAGCTATCGGACAAGCTGGGCGTGTGTCTGGACACCTGCCATGTGAGCGATGCCGGCTACGACATCATCCATGATCTGGACGGCGTACTCGACGATTTCGACCGCGTGGTGGGTATCGACCGCTTGCGTGCCGTACACATCAACGATTCGAAGAACCCCAGTGGTGCCCATAAAGATCGTCACGAGTGCATCGGCAAGGGCTACCTTGGCAGCGAGGAGTTTGGCGGCGGTATGCAGGTTATGCAGAATATTGTATCGAATGGCCGCTTGCGCGCATTGCCATTCATTTTGGAGACACCGAACGAACTTGCAGGTTATGCGGCTGAAATCAAACTGTTAAGGTCATTGCAGCAGTAATGACTGTCATAAAGTGGAGTGTTCCATTCACGTTATGGGTTTGTTTCAATCAGTTTTCTAATTGCGGATTCTTCCAAACGGGTGCATAATAGCCAACAGTTTTTGCAGACCTCTGAATCAAACGAGGTCACCGGAAGGAGACTGATTATGAAGCTGAAGAAGCTTGGCGCATTTGCCGCCACGGGTGCTATGGCGCTCGCTCTTGCTCTGACGGGCTGTGGTTCGTCCAACGCCACCTCTGGTTCTGATGCCGGTTCCAGCAGCTCTGACGACGCTAAGGTCGAGAAGGTCGACGGCTCCAAGGAGTACGCGCTCGTCAAGGATGGTACGCTCACCGTCGGCACCTCTGCCGAGTACGCTCCGTTTGAGTACAAGGATGACAACGGCGATTATCAGGGCTTTGACCTTGAGCTCATCAAGGCCATCGGCGACAAGCTGGGCCTGGATGTCGAGTATGTCAACAATGACTTTGACACGCTGGTTCCGGGTGTCGCTTCGGGCGCCAAGTATGACGTTTCCATTGCGGCTATCACCGACACGCCCGAGCGTGAGAAGGAAGTCACTTTCTCTGATTCCTACTACATGGACGATCAGGCTATCGTGACCAAGGTCGATAACACCGACATCACGGCCGACAACTACAGCGAGAAGCTCAACAACGCCGATGCTACCATCATCGTCCAGTCTGGCTCGACCGCCGAGTCCTTTGCCCAGGAGAACTTCCCCAAGGCCAAGATTGTCCCCTACAAGGACGCCACCGAGTGCTTCAGCGCCCTGCAGTCCGATAAGGGCGACGCCGTAGTCACCAACCGCTCCGTTGCCAGCCAGCTGACCGCCGAGCAGTTCAACACCTGCCAGACCATCAAGCAGATCAGCACCGGCGAGGAGTACGCCATCGCCATCAACCAGGGCAACACCAAGCTCAAGGACGACATCAACCAGGCCATCAAGGACCTGACCGATGACGGTACCGTTGACGCCCTCATGGCTAAGTACAACATCAAGTAAAATAGCTACTTGATTGCTCGCGGGCCCTTTCCGCTTTGGCGGAGAGGGCCTTTGCGCTTCTCTTGACGGAGAGCATTTCCGTCTCGTTTTGCCGACAACTTCTACGATAGGAGCCACCTTGTCTCGACTGAACAAAGGGGCTGCGGAGCAGCGTTTTCCACTGCCCGCCTTGCTCCAAAAGCTAGTCTGCGTCATGGCCGTGGCGCTCGCGCTGGTGTGTGTGGGGACATATGCGCCCACGACCGCCCAGGCGCTTGAGACCGCAAAGATTACCGCTCGACCCAACACCGGTTCGGGCAGCGCTGTGGTCGGCGGTACCGAGACGCGCATTACCTGGGAGGTCCAGGCCGATGCCGATGAGGAGCTGAGCGGTCTTTCGCTGACGTTTGTCGACGGCACGACGTTTGGTACCGATGACACGCGATTGACGATGCTCTCGGGCGAGGACCTCATGGATCGTACGCCCATGAAGCCCACGTGCAAGGCTGACGGCCAGACGCTCAAGATTGATTTTGGCGAGACGGCGCCTGCCGGCG
The DNA here is from genome assembly GCA_019414265.1 of Collinsella sp. Taxonomy (GTDB): domain Bacteria; phylum Actinomycetota; class Coriobacteriia; order Coriobacteriales; family Coriobacteriaceae; genus Collinsella. Next base: position 10,763 of record DXMJ01000007.1, read on the forward strand.
GCTTTTTCCGTGTCGAGGTTTACGGCGTGAGCTTCCCCGTCGAGGGCGGCGATGAGGCCTTTAGCGGCACCTGTACGCTCGCTGACGGGTCGACCAAGAAGATCTCCAAGATTCCGTCGGTGGAGATCAAGGGCGTGACGGCCTTCGATAACTTCTTGGCCGATCTTAAGGAGCAGCCGTGGGTCGAGGCTTGGAACTCCAATATGTTCCTGCGCCTGTTCTTAAACCCGGTCATTTTGGTCCAGAGCCTGCCGATCGTCTTCAAGGGCTTCCTTATGTCGCTTTCGATCGTGCTTGTGGCGTTTCCGCTGGCAATTCCCTTTGGCTTTGCCTTGTCGCTCATGCGCATCTCCAAGTCGCGCATCCTGCGTTGCCTTGCCGGCATCTATGTGAATATCATCCGCGGTACGCCGGCGTTCCTGCAGATCTATATCGCGTTCTTCGGTCTGCCGTTGGCCGGCGTCAAGGTGGACGACTATGTCTTGGGCGTTATCGTCATGGCCATGAACTCGTCTGCGTACCTATGCGAGATCTTCCGTGCCGGTATTCAATCGATCCCCAAGGGCCAAAACGAGGCTGCGCGTTCGCTGGGCATGAACGCGTTCCAGACGCTGCTCTATGTCATGATTCCGCAGACGTTCCGCAATGTTTTGCCTACGCTGACCAGCGAGTTTATCTTGCTTTACAAGGATACGTCGCTGCTTGCCGCCGTGGGTGTGGTCGAGATCGTCATGAACGCCCGTACCATCGTGGCCACGACGGGCTCCATTACACCGTACGTGGTTGCCGCCCTGTTCTATCTGGTCATCACCCTGCCGCTCGCTCGCTTGGTGAGTGGTCTTGAGGCGAGGCTTTTGGGCACGGCCGAGACCAAGAAGAAGCGTCCCGCCAAGAGCGCCGGACAGGTTGTCGCGACGCCCGCCGATCACATCGCCGGTCTGTAAGGAGGTCCTATCATGAGCGAAACCAATAACTCGAACGAGGTCGTCGTCAGCATCAAGAACCTCCAGAAGGCCTTTGGCGACAACGTGGTCCTGCGCGATATCGATCTGGATGTGCACAAGGGTGAGGTCGTTGTGGTCTTGGGCCCCTCGGGCTCGGGCAAGTCGACGATGCTTCGCTGCATCAATCGTCTGGAGCATCCCACGAGCGGCTCGATTATCGTTGAGGGCGTGGATGTGTGCGCCAAGGGTGTCGACCTCAACAAAGTGCGTACGCACCTGGGCATGGTGTTTCAGCAGTTCAACCTGTTCCCGCACTTGTCGGTCAAAAAGAACGTCATGCTTGCGCAACAAAAGGTGCTCAAGCGCAGCAAGGAAGAGGCCGAGAAGATCGCCGTCGAGGAGCTGACCAAGGTCGGTCTTGCCGAGCGCATCGATTTTATGCCGAGTCAGCTTTCGGGCGGCCAGCAGCAGCGCGTTGCCATCGCCCGCGCCCTGTCGATGAACCCGCACGTCATGCTCTTTGACGAGGCCACCTCGGCGCTCGACCCTGAGCTCGTGCGCGATGTCCTGGGCGTCATGCGCGACCTGGCGCACGACGGTATGACCATGATCGTCGTGACGCACGAGATGGGCTTTGCCCGCGATGTCGCCGACCGCGTCGTCTTTATGGACGGCGGCGTCATTGTAGAAGAGGGTACGCCGAGCGAGGTCTTCGACCACCCCAAGAGCGAGCGCACCAAGGCGTTCTTGGGCAATATCTCGTAGTCGCTTTATATGACTGGCATAGCAGAAAACGGGAGCTGGATGTGATCCGGCTCCCGTTTTTGTTGGGACGCGAATGTGTTTTGGTGCAGAGCGCGTTACGGGCGGAGCTCATTGCCGCTAGGCCAGCTCCGCTCCAAGCGCGCGACAGGCGGTCTCGCCCTCGTCGTCGGGGGCGTCGTAACAGATGACGGAGTCGACCACGTTGACGCCTGCCTCGTCGGCGTCGGCCTTCCAGTTGTCCATCCACTCGCCCTCGGCCCACGAGTAGGAGCCAAAGAGGACGACCTTCTTATCGCCGAGGGTCTCCTTGACCTCGTCCCACATAGGCTGGAACTCGTCATACTCAAGCTCCTCGGAACCCATGGCGGGGCAGCCGAAGGCAATGGCGTCATAGCTGGCGGCCTTGTCTGCAGAGAAATCGGCGCAGGAGATGACCTCTGCCTCGGCGCCGGCATCGGTTGCACCTTCGGCAACGAAGTTTGCCATGGCCTCGGTGTTGCCCGTGCCGCTCCAGTAGACGACGGCGATCTTGCTCATATTGAGTCCTTTCGGTTGTGCGGCGTGCGGCCGCGTTTTGTATGCTCTATCGGGTTGCCTGGACAAGTTGTCCCAGGGTGCAGCCCTGTTGATAGATGTACGTAAGGTATTGCGTGCATGCGCGATAGGAATCGAAGGTCGTGAGCGCCTGCTCAACGTTTGTGTATACCTTCCATGCGCCAAAGACCTTATAGTTTTCGCCGTGCTGGACGATAAACTGATGGACATCTTCGTAGGGATAGCCCAAAAAATAGCCAATTTCGTGGGGGAACTCGCACATGCACCCCGTATCGCAGTGCCTATTTCGCGCGAGTGCGCAGACGCTGCTGTCATAGGCGCTTTCTGCGGCATTGCTGCTTGCCAGCGTGATGCGCGCGGCGAGATGCACCAGGGATGCGGGCAGGTTGTGGACATCGTAACCTTCGGCGGTAAGCGCCGTCGTGGCGCGGGGGTCGGAGAGGTATCGCATGAGGTCCGCAGGGCGGTACACATAGATGAGCGCTCCGCAGGGGCGCCAGACCAAAACGCTCATATGGATCCCGAGTGGCTGGAGCTCGCGGTTGCATTGGGCAATGACCGCGAGCAGGCGAGAGCGTCGCTCTTCGATATGGGCGGCGCCGGGTTTTCCGCCTTGGTTGGCGTAAACGCCGGGATAGGTAAAGAGCGATGCCGGCTTGATGCCCGCGAGCGTGGGAGAGCAGTTGCGCACGACCGCTGCCTGAAACGTTGGAATGTCTATGGTTCGGGTCACGGCGCTCCTTACGGATCTAAACTGTTAGCCTAGGAAAACTTATACACGAAAGTAAGCCTTGGTCAACTAAAAAGTTTGAATAGGGAAACTAATTGACCGAACGGACATGATTTTGGGTTAAGATGGAGACACCCCATGGGGGTATCTAGATAGGGCTACTTGAAAGGGGAGCGCATGAGTGACTTGCTCAACCCTGCGAATCTCATCGTGCTGGCCGTCATTGCCGTCGGCATGTTTTTTGGACTGCGTCGCATTGCCGCTTCGGCACACGGGAAGAGTTGCTGCAGCGACGGTGCGAGCGGCAAGAAGGCCAAAAAGGTTGTTGTGGTGGATACCGATGCGTCACACTATCCCTATAGCGATGAGCTGCTCGTCGGTGGCATGAGCTGTGACGGCTGCGCTCAGAACGTAGCCAATGCCCTCAATGCGCTGGACGGCGTGTGGGCAACGGTAACGTACGCGGACCACACAGCGCGCGTGCGCTCCAAGCGGCCAATCGATCGCGGTGTCCTTGAGACGGCCGTGAGAGATGCGGGTTACTACGTCATGACGCTGTAGGCCTTGCCTTGGATGCGCGTCCTTGTCTAGGCTCGTCCGCGCAGTTCGATGTCTTGGATATCGTCGAAGTCGATGGCGATGTCTTTGAGCTTGAGGAGCTTGAAGGCAGGGAGTACCTCGTCAAGGATGCCGGTGCGGCTGCGATAGCCGTACGTATCGTAATAGGTGACGCGCACCAAGTCGCCGCGTTTGAGGCCCTCGAGCTTTTGCGAAAGCTCGAGGGCTTTTTCTTCCGTGAGCTCACGTTTTTGTTCGACGGTGATTTCCTGCTTGCGCACGAGTTCGTAGTATCCCGTGAGGGCGGCAAAGGGCATAAACTGTGCGGCGCGGTTGGCGCGCACGGCACCGTTGGCAGTGAGGTTGGGGTCGGCTGCGCGGCGTCTGCCCTCGGGGTCCGCCAGGCGCTCGAAGGCGGTCGGCGGGCGCATGGGCTGTTGTTTGGGTTTAGGCACGGTGTCCTCCAACTTGATCGTTGCGCTCGCGCGCGGTGGCGCCGGCGGTAAAGCTTAATCCCTTGACGAGCGCGTTCTTGCCGTACTTGCCTTTCACGGCCAGGACGGCGCGCGCCAGGTCGCGCTCGCGCTCATCGGCCTCGATATCGCTGAACAGATCGATGGTGGCAAATTCCTCGGGCACAAGATTGCTAAAGCCCAGGTTGATGCGCTTGACCGGTCGTTTGGGATCGACAGTCTGCGCCCAGAGCTCATCGAAATAGCCCATGATCTTCTTAAACGAATTGGTACGCTCGGGCAGCTTGCGCGAGGCGTTGGAGTGCGCAAAGAGCGCGGCATAGCCACCACGCGGTTTGCCACCATGCTCTCCCACAAAGATGCCATCGATTGCCTGCGCTTCGCGCACCAGGCGGCGCCGTTCGTCATCGCGCTGGACGGGCTTGGGAGCACGGGGCGCGAGCTCGGGGCCGGCGGTTGCGGTGGGTTCGATGCTCGACGTACTCGAGCGCAGGTGTCCGCATCCGTCCACATATTGTGCAGTACCGCTGGCATCAAGCCTGCGTATGTCGGCGCGCTCGCTCGCGTAGCCCACAAAGAGCGAGATGCTGTCGCAGACCACGTGCTTATCGATCAAGTCCAACACGGCGTTGTCGACCATCTCGCGCAAGACGGTGTAGGCCTGCTCGTAGGCATAGCCCTTCGAGAGCACCTGTCCTGTGGTGGTCGAAGTTGCTTGCGGGCGATAGGCTTGGATATCGGCGATGGTTGTCGGCTCGCGCCCGAAGGCATGGTCGATGAGATATTCGGCATTGACGCCGAGCTCGTCGTAAAGCAGGTTTTCGTCGAGCGCCGCGACGCCCATCAGATCGTAGACGCCGTATTTCTCGAGGCGGGCTGCCACGCCGGGACCGATGCCCCAGATATCGGTGATGGGACGATGGGGCCAGATCTCCTTGCGAAAGGTCTCGTCGTCGAGTATGCCGATACGGCTGGGTACGTGCTTGGCGGTAATGTCGAGCGCTACCTTGGCCTGGAATAGGTTGGGGCCGATGCCGACCGTCGCCGTGATGCCGGTGCGCGCGAGGACCTCGTCGCGCAGCGTGCAGGCGAACCCTTCCGCATCGGTGTGATAGAGGTCCAGATAGGGCGTCACGTCGATAAAGCACTCATCGATGGAGTAGACGTGCACGTCCTGGGGGCTGACGTATTCCAGATAGATACCGTAGATTTTCGCCGACACCTCCATGTAATGCTGCATGCGCGGTACGGCCGTGATGTAGTCGATGTCATCGGGAATTTCGAACAGACGGCAGCGATTGTGTATCCCGAGGTCCTTCATGGCCTGTGTGATGGCGAGGCAGATGGTCGTGCGCCCGCGCGATTCGTCGGCAACGACCAGGTTGGTGGTGAGCGGATCGAGCCCACGGTCGACGCACTCGACGCTGGCATAAAACGTCTTGAGGTCGATGCAGATATAGGTGTGCTGCTCGTGCGCCATCCGTGTCCTTTCATCAAACACATGTTCTTATCGAATACCTGTTCGATAATACCCGCTCGTCCGGACATCGTCAAAACCTGTCAAAAAGGGACTGGTTTGTTTTGGTAGGTATGGTCGTGCGGTTGGATCGGGTTTTAACGCAGCTCTAAAGAGTGCGAAACAGCTCGGAAAACCTCGCTTCGTAGCATGAGCCTAACGATTGATACCGCCTATACGCACGGAAGGGTTGTGGAAAAGATGGTCAATTATGGGTTTGGTATGCCGACGCGCCTTGTTGCGGATGGAGACGTGGCTCGCTGGTGCGGACGATTGGTCGCTCACTACGGTGGCACCAAGGCGCTGGTTGTGCTGGGCGGTGACAAGCATACGCGCGATGAGCTTGTCTCGGCGGCACTTGGCTCGCTTGATCGAGCCCTACTCGAGCGTGTGCTTTTCCGCTGCGGCTCGTTTGAGGGCGACGGGGGAGACGAGCTGATCGACGAAGCCGTGGCCCTGGCGACCGACGAAGGCGTGGACTTTGTCCTGGCGATTGGCGATGCCGATACTGCTGGCTTTGCGCGCGAGCTCGCGCGTCGCATGGCGGCACTCGATGCCGGCGAAGACGGCTTTGTGCCTTATGGATGCATTGTCTCGGAGGGCAAGGTGCCTGCTGTCGTGGGCACCGGCGAGGTTCCCGTTTTTGCCATTATCGCGCCCGAACTGCTGGAGGGCATCGGGTCTCCTCTGCGTGAGTTACTCGGTAGCGTCTGCGCCGCGGCCTAATATTTGCCATAAAAGGACGGGTTATTTTTGGTTGGTAAAGCGTTTGACCTGCCAAAATAAGCCTGTCCCTTTTGATCGGTTGCCGTTTGGGGGCCGATTGGCAACGCTCGCTGATTGTAGTCTTGACCTGCGCTAGAATAGTGGCATCTGAATGTCCGGGCGCATGGAGGCGTGCGCCCGTATGCTGAGGAGGACTCTATGGCAACTGTTGCCGCACCTATCGATGCTACGTCGACTGCCGCTTGGAAGGCACTCGAGACTCATCAGGAGAAGCTCGAGGCCGAGGGTATCGACCTCAAGGCCTGGTTCGCTGCCGATGCCGAGCGCGTGAACAAGCTGAGCTTTGACGCCGGTGACCTGCACTTCGATCTGTCGAAGAACCTGGTGACCGATGAGACCGTCAAGCTGCTGTGCGATCTTGCTCGTGAGGTGAAGCTCGAGGAGCGCCGCGACGCCATGTTCTCCGGCGAGCACATTAACACCACCGAGGACCGCGCCGTCCTGCACACCGCGCTTCGCCGCCCCGCAACCGAGAGGGGCCAGCTCATCGTCGACGGCCAGGATGTCGTCGCCGACGTGCACGAGGTCCTCGACCGCATGTATGCCTTCGCCGAGCGCGTGCGCTCCGGTGAGTGGAAGGGTGTTACCGGCAAGAAGATCGAGCACCTGGTGTCCATCGGCATCGGCGGCTCCGATCTGGGCCCGGTCATGGCTTACGAGGCTCTGCGTCCCTATGCCGACGCCGGTATCGACTGCCGCTATATCTCCAACATCGACCCCAACGACCAGGCCGAGAAGCTTAAGGGCCTGGATCCCGAGACCACGCTCGTGATCATCGTCTCCAAGACCTTCACCACGCTCGAGACCCTCACCAACGCCCGCGAGGTCAAGACCTGGATGCTCGAGCAACTCAAGGCCCAGGGCGCCATCGACGGATCCGATGAGCAGAACGCCGAGGCCGTGGCAAAGCACTTCGTCGCCGTTTCCACCGCACTCGAGAAGGTTGAGGCCTTCGGTATCGACCCCGCCAACGCCTTCGGCTTCTGGAACTGGGTCGGCGGCCGCTACTCCGTCGATTCCGCCGTGGGCCTGTCGCTGATCGTCGTGCTCGGTCCCGAGCGCTTCCAGCAGTTCCTCGAGGGCTTCCACGCTATCGACGAGTACTTCTGCAACACCCCGCTCGAGAACAACGCCGTCGCGCTGATGGGTCTGCTCAACGTCTGGTACGTCAACTTCTTCGGTTCCAAGAGCCACGCCGTGCTGCCGTACTGCCAGTACCTGCATCGTTTCCCGGCCTACCTGCAGCAGCTCACCATGGAGTCCAACGGCAAGCATGTCCGCTGGGACGGCAGCGCCGTGACCTCCGACACCGGTGAGATCTTCTGGGGCGAGCCCGGCACCAACGGCCAGCATGCCTTCTACCAGCTGCTGCACCAGGGCACCGTGGTGGTTCCGGCCGATTTCATCGCCTTCGCCAATACCGCCAACCCCGCAACCGACAGCGGTCAGGATGTCCACGAGCTGTTCCTGGGCAACTTCCTGGCCCAGACCAAGGCGCTCGCCTTTGGTAAGACGGCCGACGAGGTTCGTGCCGAGGGCACGCCCGAGCAGATCGTCCCGGCCCGCTGCTTTGAGGGCAACCGTCCGACGACCTCGATTTTCGGCGACACGCTGACCCCGTTCGCACTCGGCGAGCTCATCGCCCTGTACGAGCACATCACGTTTGTCGAGGGCACGGTCTGGGGCATCGACTCCTACGACCAGTGGGGCGTCGAGCTGGGCAAGCAGCTTGCCAAGCAGATCACCCCAGCCTTCCACGACGACGCCGCCAAGGCCGAGCAGGACGCTTCGACTCAGGCGCTTATCGAGTTCTACCGCGCGCATCGCAAGTAGTCGCTGCTGTTAACGCATCGCTCCTTATAGTCAGGGGCCCGTATCCTATCGGATGCGGGCCCCTTTGCTTTGCCGTGGTCCCGGGGTGCACGGCCTTTGTGGAACATCGCCGGGGCGCCGCGCGCTGCGAGAACCCTGCGCCTAGATCTCGGCCTCCGCATGGCCTCGCTGCGCCTCGGGCAGCTCCCCGTAGAGCGGATGGTCTTCAAGCCTAAAGCGCTCGACCTGTTCGGGAGTGCGACCGCGTACAAAGAGCCACGAGCGATCAATCGGCGTCGCCATGAGCGTGCTGGGCAGCGCGTCGGCGCGGTCGGAAAACACCCGGGCACTCTCGGGATCCTGGAACGCCAGCACCAGATGCGTGTCGCAGTTGCCCATGATGGAGCGTGCGCGTGCTTCGCCATAGAGCGCATCGAGCTGGTTGGTCGACTGCAGCAGCAGCGTTGCCCAGATGTTGCAGCTTCGGATAATCGAGAGTACGTTGTCGATCTGGGGGATCTGCAGATTTGCGAAGTCATCGAGCATAAAGCGCACGGGCACGGGCAGGCTGCCGTCGGGCTGTCTATCGGCCTCACGAATGAGGCCCATAAACGCCTGTGAAATAAAGAGGCCGGTCAGCGGATCGAGATTGCGGTCAATATCGCTCACGGTTACAAACAGGGCGCAGGGGGTGTGTCCCATGGAAGCGAAGTCCACCTGATGGCACTCACGATAGAGCTGTGCCGCACCGTCGAATCCCAGACACATGACCTTTTCGGCAAGGATGCCGACGATGCTCGCGTGCATGCGCTCGGCATTTTGCGTAATGGCGTAGCGCCGCCATAGCGAGAGGGCATAGCTTTGGGGGTCGGTCGTGATCAGGTCGTCAAACAATCGACCCGTGGCACCGTCTTGCAGGTGCTCGATCAGCTTGATGACCGAGCTGATCGTCTGCTCGTCGGCGGGTAGCTGTTCGGTGACGTAGGCGATAAGACACGACAGCAGGTTTGCCGCCGCATGATCCCAAAAAGGCTGGTTGTTGTCCTCGATGGGGCAGATGGCCTTTGCCACCGGGAGGATGTCCTGCTGGTTGGGCCTGCCGTCCGCCTTGCGGCGAATGTGCCTTAGGGGGTTGTAGCCGCAGCGCTCGATGCCGGGCGCAAGGGCCGGGACGGTGTTGAGGTCGGCGAAGTTGAGACATTGCACGCGGTAACCGTGGGCTGCCAGCACGGGTCCCACTTCGCGACAGAGCGTGCCTTTGGTGTCGAGCACGATGTAGCTTGCGTTCATTTGCAGCAGGTTGGGCTTGAGGACGTTTCGGGTCTTGCCGGCTCCCGAGGGGCCGATCACAAGTGCGTTGTTGTTGAGTCCCGTTTGGCGGGTGTCGCAGGAAAGCGTTCGATCCTTGGCGAGGATGGTGGACGATGCGGACTCAGATGCGGCGAGGCGGCTGGTGAGGTTAGACATGGGCGACCTCCTTGGTGGTCGAGAGGATTTCGTGGGCAAAGCCGAGCTCGACGGCGCGCTCGGCCGAAAGGTAGGTGTCTTTTGCAGTGAGGGACTGGATGCGCTTGGGCGTGAGGCCGCTGCGGTCCGAGAGGATTTTCGTGAGGGTCTTGCGGGTCTGCATGAGACGCCGGCTGGTTTCCTGCAGCGCAAGTGCCGAGCCGCCTGCCCCCTGGGGGATCAGCGGGTCGTGAATCATGAGCTCTGCATGGGGCGCCATACGGCGATCGTCGCCGCCCATAAAGATCACGGCGCCCATGGACGCGGCGAATTCCAGGCAGACGGTGCGGATGGGGCACGATGCGAGGCGCATGGCGTCATAGATCGCAAGACCCGATCGCATGCTTCCGCCGGCGCTGGCGACAAATATGGTGATGGGGCGGCCGGGGTCGGTGGCATCGAGCAGGCGGATCTGCTGGCATAGGTCGTGGGCCATCGGGGTTTCGATGTTTCCCATGACGGAGAGCTCGCGACGGGCGAGCATCTCATCGTAAATGCTGGTAAGCGTGATACCTCGGGCGGATTCACGCATGGTGAGGGGGCTGATGATGGGGGAATGATTGGTGTCCATGAGGACTCCTTTCTGTTGGTTGTGTTGTGGAATAGGATTGTTGCCCGCGGAGGGGCTGGCGGGCTACAGGGTTCGTCCGAGCCTGAGATCGAGCTCGGTTGTGGGGCAGGCTGCCTGTTCGTGCGGCTCGCAAGCGCCAAGGGCTCCAAAGCGATGGAGCGTTGCGACGGGCGTGGTGTAGGCGAGCCGCAGCTGATGCTCGACAGGGGCACATCCGTCATTTTTGTAATGAGCCGCGTAGTACTGCGCGATGCTGGCGTTCATCTCGCTGCCATTGCGATGGCGCTCAAACTGGCGTCTGCAGGTCTCGATGATCTTTGCTACCGACTTGGGTGCCGTCGCGGGAACAAGGGCGAGATAGCCCTCAAATAGCTCGTTGATGCTCAGGAGGCACAGCAGGTCGATCAGCGTCCTTATGGCTGCTCCCTCGGCGGAAAAGTGCGCGGTCATGCGGTTATATCGGTTGCGGTCGACGATGGCCGCATGGGGTCTTGGAGTTTTCTGCCCCGTGGTCCCAGGCTTTTGCCGCGCCTGTGTATTGAGCTCGACGTTGCAGCGCTTGAGGCCGTCCAACGGAAGGAACAGTGCGGTGCGCAGGGTGTTCCGCTTGCTTTCGAGTTCATGACGCTCGTCGGGTTCCCATTCGAGCTTGAGTTTCGTGTCGAGCGCCGTAAGCATATGGGCTAGGCAGCCTACGGTAAGAACGCACGAATCGTTGTCGCGTTTTGGGGCATAGGGGTCTGTCAGCTTGCGAATGTCGGGGTCGCCCATGATCTTTGTGCAGTGCTTCAGCAGTTGAGGGTGGTCGGCCAAGATCGTCGCGAGCGGTAGCGACGCGTAGTTCTTGATGGTCGCGGCGGCAAAGGCGGCGTCATATTCGTTTGCATATGCTCGCTCAATGCGGGCATCCAGAATGCTTTTCTTATCGCCGTCTTCAGCGTGGTGGTTTGTCATAGCTTCTCCAATCGGTTGATGTTCGTGCTGTTTGTTGATGTGTTGGTTGTCGTGAGTGATGTGCTTGCCGTGGGTGATGTGCTGACGTTGGGGTGCTATGCGGTTTTCAATGAGCCCGTGAGGCGGTTGCTGCAGGGGCGGGATGGAACGGCCCATGCAAGGCGGAAGGCATCGTGCTCAAAATCGAGACAGCAATGCCCTGGGTGCCTTACATGTGGCAGTTACCTCATTAAGTTGTCATTGCGTTTGGGGCTGTACTTTGCCGATCTTCTTTCTCTTACACGCTAAAAACTGAAACTTCATATGCTCGATCTACTTAAAACCGCAACGGCGGTCTTTTATCAACTTATATGTCGGAACGTGTCTTTGCAAGTACTTTTTTGCGTTTGTTTCAAATGGGGTGGTTTTGCAACCGTCACGCGCCACGCTATGCGAACGTGCCCCGGCTCGGATAAGATGGTGCGATCGAGTTCTACCGCGCTCACCGCAAGTAGTCTTTGTTGCTGAGATAGGTCACGGCCGAAAGGGGCCCGTATCCGTTGGGATACGGGCCCCTTTTCTGTTGTCGGCTAGATACGATGGGTCGCGTGACGTCGTCAGAGGTCGAATTCGACCGCTAACGACGTTGTGCAGCTCATCATTTCTGGTCGCAAACAGTAAAGGGGCATGAGGGTGTATTGAGGAGGGGGATGTCTTGCTGTCGGCATCCGCGTGCGGTGCCATTCGCTGTCTGTAAATATACGTTTAAAGCTAATTTCATACCACTTGTCGGAATGCGGACGCTGTCCTTGCATGCCGGGCGTACATTGAACGTGGCTTTTCGCGTGAAACCACGAATCGGTTGTCAGTCCTGAACAAGGAGGCCCAGCATGACGCTTGCCAAACCCATCAACAAATACATCGACTATATCGATGCCCCCGAGGACACGTTTGAGCAATATGTCGAGAAGGCGTTAAAGTACAACTTTCGCTGCGTATTTGCGAACCTGCAGGAGTACGAGACGGGCCGCGCCATGCTCGAGGACTCTGACATCATCCTTGCCGGCGCTATCGACTTTCCCCAGGGCACTATGGCGCTCGAGGAGAAGCTTGCGAGGTTTGAGGAATACGCTGCGTGTGGCTTTACCGAGATTGACTACGTTTTGAATCAGAGGTCGATCGAGAACCGCGATTTTGATGCCATCGAGCGCGAGATGACTACCATTGCTGATTTTTGTCGCGCGCATGGCATCACTGACAAGGTAATCGTCGAGATGTGCAAGCTGGACGGCGACGACGCCGCCAAGCGCCGTGTATGCGAGATCGCGCTGGAGGCCAAGCCGGGATTCCTTAAGACATCGACCGGCAGAAGCTTTGGCGGTGCTAAGCTCGAGGACGTGCGGCTGATGCACGAGGTGCTCGGCGATGCCGTGGCAATCAAGGCGGCGGGCGGTATCCATAATTACGAAGAGGCCTGCGCATTCATCGAGGCCGGCGCCAGCGCGTTAGGTGCATCGGCGGGCATCACGATCGTCGAGGGCGCACCGACGGATGAGCGTCGCTAGCAGACGTATTTGACCTGAGCGATAAAGCTTCACGACCACACGCTGTTCATGTTCGAGACAATATGACTTTTTGCCCGTTGTAAACGGAGTCGCGATGGGTGTTCTGTATGATGGCTCAGACAAGGTTGTTCAATGACAGGGAGGCATATATGGCAATCAAAGCCATCGCGATGGATATCGACGGTACGCTCACCAACGATCAGAAAGTGATTAGCCCGCGTACGCGCGAGAAGCTGCTCGCGGCGCAGGAGTCGGGCATTAAGCTCATTTTGGCTTCGGGCCGTCCCGCATGGGGGCTGCACGCCTTGGCGCAAGAGCTCGACCTTCAAAACCATGACGGTCTGCTGGTGGCCTTTAACGGCGCACACGTCGTCGATGCCCAGACCGACGAGGTGCTGTTCGATCAGGCTATGCCTGCCGACGAATTGCATCGCCTGATTGATCACCTGCGTAATTTTGACGTGATCCCTATGATTTCGCTCGGTCGCGATTTGCACGTCGAGGACTCGTACCATTGCATGATCACGCTGCCTGACGGCTCGCAGAAGAATATCGTCAAGTATGAGCGCGACGCGTGCGATCTTAAGATTCGCGAGGTGGAGAGCCTGCATGAGGTCGCTGATGCTTATCCCGTGGACAAGCTGCTGACGGCGGGCGATCCGGCCTACCTGCAGGCGCATTACGAGGAGATGTATGCACCCTTTAAGCAGACGCTTTCGGGCATGTTTACGGCCGACTGGTACTTTGAGTACACGGCGCCCGGTATCGACAAGGCCCGCGCACTCGAGGGTGCCCTGCCCAAGCTCGGCATCGATGCCAGTGAGGTCGTATCGTTTGGCGACGGCCAGAACGACAAGTCCATGATTGAGTGGGCCGGCACCGGTGTTGCCATGGGTAACGCCGTCGAAGAGGTTAAGGCTGTAGCCCAGATGGTGACCGCCGATAACAACGAAGATGGCATTGCGGTGACGCTGGATAAGCTGCTGGGTTAGAATCGCCGATTAATGCATGGCTCGGGCGCCTGCTTGCGGGCGTCCTTTTGTTAGGGAGGGTGCCGTGTCCGCATTTCCGTTCGACGCCGTTATCTTTGACATGGACGGCGTCATTGTCGATACCGAGTATTACTACTTGGGCGAGACTGCCGCGTTTGCCAAGGAGCTTGGGCTTAATCTGACTCAAGAGGAGTTGAATGGGCAGGTCGGTACCTCGCATCAGTTCTTCCTGCATATGCTGGTCGATTGGTTTGAGCGCGCCGGTAAGGGGCACTTCACTGGCGAGGAAGCGTTGGCCCGTTGGGACGAGTGGGCGCATAAGCGTCCGCGTGACTATCAGGCTTTGATTAACCCAGGCGCCGTGGATACGATTCGAGAGCTGCCGCGCCGTGGCGTTCGCGTGGCGCTTGCCAGCTCGTCTCCCATGGTTAGCATCGAGGAAGTGCTCAACGCATGCGGGCTGTCTGATGCCTTTGAGTATGTGGTGAGCGGCGAGCAGTTTAAGGAGAGCAAACCCGAGCCCGACATCTACCTGCATGCGCTGGACCTGCTGGGGCTGCCCGCGAATCGCTGCTGCTGCGTTGAGGATTCCGTTCCGGGCATTACCGCGGGTAAGCGAGCCGGCCTGACGGTTATTGCCAAGCGCGAGGAGCGCTTTGGCTTTAGCCAGGATGCCGCGGACAAGATTATCGACCAGCTGCCGGAGCTGCTGGAACTCGCGTAGATTCTGGGCGGCATTGTTGTCACAACAGTGGTTCCGTTGGCATAAGAGAGGGGCGCGCTATGGCATTTAACGTGAGCGCACTGGGGTTTGGCGACAACGTCGTCGACCGCTACGAGCATATTCGCACGATGTATCCGGGTGGCAATGCGGTGAACTTTGCCGTGTATGCCAAGAAATGCGGAGCCGCGCGCTCCGCGTATATGGGCATCTTTGGTAATGACGCTGCTGCCGAGCACGTGATTGCGAGTCTTGAGGATGAGGACGTTGAACTAGCCAAATGCAAGCAGCTCATCGGTGAGAATGGTGCTGCGCGCGTGACCGTCGTTAACGGCGACCGTGTTTTCCTTGGCTCCAATGAGGGTGGCATCCGTGGTGATACTCGCTATGTGCTCGATCGCTTTGACCTTGCGTACATGAAGCAGTTCGACGTAGTCCACTCGGGCAACTATTGCTTTACCGAGCGCGAACTTCCCAAGTTGAAGGCCGCGGGCATCACGGTTTCGTTTGACTTCTCGGACGATTCGACCGACGAGTACTACGAGCAGATTGCTCCCTACGTTGACTTCGCATTCTTTAGCGCGGCAGACGCCGCGAGCGAGGATGAGATTCGCGAGCGTCTGGCATGGGTGAGGGGTCTAGGTCCGCGTTTCGTATCGGCAACGGCTGGCGCTGAGGGCTGCATTGCCTATGATGGCGATCGTTATTACCGCCAACTGGCTAAACCGGTAACGGACATGAAGGACACCATGGGGGCGGGCGACTCGTTCCTCACCTCGTTTTTGATGTGCTATCTCGATTCCGTCAAGCGTGGCGAGGATGGTGCCGAGGCCATCGAGCGTGCACTCGACTTTGCGGCGGGGTTTGCTTCGACCGTATGCGGCATGGAAGGCTCCTGGGGCCATGGAGTGCCGATTTCCGAATAGGTGAGCAGTCCCGGGGAGTCGAATTGTCGCCCCCCGGGACTCCATGGACAAAAAATGCTAAATATGAGTACTGTCACTAATTTAGTAACAGCGAAATTAAGCTATTGAGGGCCTAGTTGGGTGTCTGCGAGTGATTAAAACCTGCTAAAAATGACTTTAACCACCTTAAAGTGCCTTGATAATGGATAGCCGTACATTATCAAGGCACTATTTTGCCGTAAAATAATGTTACTGGATTTGCAACAGTACTCATATTTGACATTTTTTGCCCACAGGGGTTAGCGAAGGTCAAATACAGAGCGCGCATTTGCTAAAACTGCCGACTCAATGTGCTTAGCGTCACAGTTTTTGAGTGAGGCGATGCGTTCTGAGGTCCTTGTGAGCGATTTGATGAGCGACTGCGCGCTTGTTTCTGTGTTTGCCTCCGCTGGTGCATCGGTCTCGAGCAGTAAACGATCGAGTGGAATCTGTCGTGCGTATTCGCGTCCTCGTTTAGACGCGAGCATGCGTTCGTTGACGGAAAAATAACAGCCCGCATCACGCGCGCGGACGAGTTCGTCCGAAGTGCCGCTAAACCAGTGGAAGATGATAACGGGGGAGTCGGGGTTTGGGATGAGTAGTCCATGCGATTCGAGGACGTCCAGTACGGCTCCTGCCGAACGAACGGCGTGAATTGATATCACGCGCCCGGTAAGAGGATGCTGCACGAGCGTATCGCAGAGCCGGTCAAATGCCTGTATTTGTAGCGGCTCACTTCCGGCAAAGCGTGCGGAAAAGTCGAGTCCCACCTCGCCGATGTAGCGCTCTTGGGCAGCAACTTCGCAAAGCAGATCGACTTCGGCAGGACCGCAGCGGCCGTCGGCGAGCCACCAGGGGTGGAGCCCAACGCCAGCGATGATGCCTGGTAGGCGACGGGCGCGCTCGTTTGCGGCCGAAAAGTCGCGTGGGTCGACCCCGCAGTCAAAGAGCCCCAGACCCAACGCCGCCGACTCACTGGCTGCAGCATCGGGGCCGAGCATCAAATCAAGATGACAATGCGTGTCAAAGAATTGCGGTTCCATCGCAGGACATCCTGCTAGTCCAGGCGTTGGCCGTCGGCGCGTACGCGCTCGGTGCCGCGCCCGCTGATCTGGCGGATAACCTCGCCGGCAATCATCTGGCCCATGATGGGCGGCATAAAACTGGCGGTGCCCAACTCGGTGCGCTCGTGGATATTGGAAGGGTCGCGGGGCTGTGTCTTAACCGATTCCTCGCAGCTAAACAGTACATGCAGGCTCTTGATGCCGCGCTTCTTACATTCTTTGCGCATGATGCGGCTCATGGGGTCACGTACCGTATCGAAAATGTCGGCAAAGCGGAGGCACTCGGGATGGAGCTTGTTGGCCCCGCCCATGGAGCTAACCAAACGAATGTCGTGGTCCTGAGCATATTTGGCAATGGTGAGCTTGGCCGAGATGGTGTCGATGGCGTCGACGACGTAGTCGAGCTTGCCGTCTGTTTGCTCCAAAACGCTCGCGAAGAACTCGTCGATGTTGTCGCTCAGCAGGTATTCGGTGCGCTTGATAACGGTGGCGGCGGGATTGATATCGCGAATCATGGCTTCCATCACGTCAACCTTGCGCTTGCCGATGGTGCTGTGAAAGGCGATGGCCTGGCGATTGATATTGCTGGGCGCGATGATGTCCTTGTCCAGAATTACAAAATGACCAATGCCGCCGCGGGCAAGTGCCTCGCCGCAATTGGAGCCCACGCCTCCGCAGCCGAGCACCAACACCGTGGCGTTGGCGAGTTTATTAAGTGCCTCGCGGCCCATGATGATCTCGAGCTTGGTATCGCGCGTCTCGACGAGAGCAGCAGTTTCGGTCATAGACATCCTCCGATGGGGAAGCGAATCGTGTTTTAGTTATCGTCATTATAGGTATTATCACGATTTCATTTGAGCCCTTGGGGCTTGTTGAAATGGGGTCGGGATTCGCATAAGATTGAAGCAGATGGCACCCGTTGCAGCGGGTTGGCCAACTCCAAAACACGTTTGTAGCGTGAGAAGTGGCCGTCTTCGCATTACGCGGGGGCGGCTATTTCATTCGACCTCCAATGTGGATGCCGAGCTCCACAGCCGCGATTACAAGCAATAACAACGTCAGGACATCGTAAATACTCATAGTCCATCTCCTTCTCGGGTAGAGGGAGCTGGCCCATCTGCTTCAACTTCCATTGTAGCTAAATACGAACGAATGTTCTATAGATGTTCCTGTATTAGATAGTTAGACAAACATCTAAATATCGAGTATAGTGTGCGCGTCATGAGAGATGATGAAAGGGGGTCTTATGCCGGGAGAGGGTTTTAAGGCGCTTGCCGATCCAACGCGACGGCGCATTTTGGAGTTGCTGCGCGAGGGCAATTGCACGGCGGGGGAGCTTGCCGAGCATTTCGATATCAGTAAGCCGTCGCTGAGCCATCACTTGGCGACGCTCAAAAACGCCGGGTTGGTAACCGACGAACGTCATGGTCAAAACATCGTATACAGCTTAAACACTACCGTCATGCAGGACTTGATCGGTTGGTTTATGGGCTTTACAAACGCGGAAGGTGATAAGGATGAATAACGAAAACAAGGGCATTCACCCCACGGGGGTATCGTCGCGCGTGTGGATTGCGCTGGTCGCTCTGTGCGTCGCCAATGTCGTAGCGCATCTCATGGTGATGCCGAGCTTGCCTGGGCAGATTCCCACGCACTGGGGCGCGAACGGCGCCGTCGACGGTTGGGGTCCCAGCTGGATGGCCTCCGCGCTCGGCGTGCTGCCTCTGGTGCTTCTCGCAATGTTCTGCGTGGTGCCGCGCATCGATCCCAAAGGTGAGGCATATCGAACCTCGGGCAAGTTCTATCAGGGCTTCGTAATCGCTTTCACCTTGTTCATGTGCGCCATAAGCTGGCTGGGAGAGCTTACGGTCTGGGGCGTGGTGCCGGCGGTCGGTTCGGTCAACGTGCTGATTTCCGGGGCTGTCGGTTTGCTGTTCATCGGCGTAGGCAACTACTTGCCGCGCGTAAAGCAAAACTACACGCTTGGCATCAAGACGCCCTGGGCGCTTGCCGACCCCGAGAACTGGCGACGTACGCAGCGTTTTGGCGGTGCCTGCTTTATGGTGCTGGGTGTTGGCCTGATTGTGATGGGCGTGGCGGGTAGCGTACTTTCGAGCGAAGTCGTCGCTGCGGTGATTGCGGTTCTGGCGCTTGGTTCGGCCGGAGCTGCCTATGTTTACTCGTATCTGCTGTGGCGCAAATCGCAGCGAGCCGCTCGCTAAGGTTGCGGAAAACTAGCGTACGCAGTTCATAGCATGTTATGGGGGACTTTTCCCAGGTAGTATTAGGGGGTGTGGGCAACCATGCCCCTTTTCGTTAAGTTTCAGAGCTGGTTTCCTCATTTCGTTTCCACTAAAACGAAACAAGAATAGGGAAACAGCAGGTAGAAAGGATAAAACAGGCAAATGGCAGAGTTTATCTACCAGATGTATCAGGCTCGCAAGGCCCATGGCGACAAGGTAATCCTTGACGACGTGACCCTGAGCTTCTACCCCGGGGCCAAGATCGGCGTCGTGGGTCCTAACGGCATGGGTAAGTCGACCCTGCTCAAGATTATGGCCGGTATCGAGGAAGTCTCCAACGGCGATGCCAGGCTCACCCCCGGCTACACCGTAGGAATCCTGCAGCAGGAGCCGCCGCTCGATGACGACAAGACCGTCATCGAGAACGTGCGCATGGCGTTTGGTGATATGCTTGCCAAGGTCGACCGCTTTAACAAGATCGGCGAGGAGATGTGCGACCCGGACTGCGACATGGACGCCCTCATGGCCGAGATGGGCAAGCTCCAGGACGAGATTGATGCCGCCGACGGCTGGGATATCGATTCCAAGCTCGGCCAGGCCATGGACGCCCTGCAGCTACCCGATTCCGACATGCCGGTCAATGTGCTTTCCGGCGGCGAGCGCCGTCGCGTGGCCCTGTGCAAGCTGCTGCTCGAGGCTCCCGACTTGCTGCTGCTCGACGAGCCCACGAACCACCTGGACGCCGAGTCGATCCTGTGGCTCGAGCACTTCCTGCACAACTACCAGGGCGCGGTCCTTGCCGTCACACACGATCGCTACTTCCTGGATAACGTTGCCGAGTGGATCTGCGAGGTCGACCGCGGTCACCTCTATCCCTACAAGGGCAACTACTCCACGTATCTGGAGACCAAGGCCGCGCGTATCGAGGCTCAGGGCAACCGCGATGCCAAGCTCGCCAAGCGCATGGAGGCCGAGCTCGAGTGGGTGCGCAGCTCGCCCAAGGCTCGTCAGGCCAAGAACAAGGCCCGTCTGGCTCGCTACGAGGAGATGGAGGCCGAGGCCCGCGCCAGCCAGAAGCTCGACTGGACCGACATCCGCATCCCCGTGGGCCCGCGTCTGGGCAACAAGGTGCTCGAGGCTCATCACCTGCACAAGGAGTTCGATGGCCGTGTGCTCATCGACGACCTTTCGTTCACCCTGCCGCGCAACGGCATCGTGGGCGTCATCGGTCCCAACGGCGTGGGCAAGACTACGCTCTTCAAGACCATCGTGGGCCTGGAGCCGCTGACTTCGGGCGAGCTCGAGGTGGGTGAGACCGTCAAGATCTCTTACGTCGACCAGAACCGTTCCGGCATCGACCCCGACAAGAACCTATGGGAGGTCGTCTCGGACGGCCTGGACCACATGATGGTCGGCGAGACCGAGGTTCCGAGCCGTGCTTATGTGGCGAGCTTTGGCTTTAAGGGCCAGGACCAGCAGAAGCGCGCTGGCGTACTCTCCGGTGGTGAGCGCAACCGTCTGAACCTGGCGCTCACGCTCAAGCAGGGCGGCAACCTGCTGCTCCTCGACGAGCCCACGAACGACCTCGACGTCGAGACGCTGTCCTCGCTCGAAGCGGCGCTGCTCGAGTTCCCGGGCTGCTCGGTGGTCATTAGCCACGACCGTATGTTCCTGGACCGCGTCGCCACGCACATTCTGGCGTGGGAGGGCACGGACGAGAATCCGGGCAACTGGTATTGGTTCGAGGGCAACTTCGAGGCCTATCAGGCCAACCGCATCGAGCGCCTGGGCGAGGACGCAGCCCAGCCGCATCGTATTCACCGCAAGCTGACGCGCGATTAGTCGAGCTCAGGTGACCCAATGAGAAAGGGACGATAACCTTGAGGGCTATCGTCCCTTTTTGTTACTTGGTAGAAGGTTCGACTTTATCGATGGCCCAGGTGGCTCCGAGACCGCCGGTGGTGTTGCGGCGGATGCGCACGGTGACTTCGTGGCGCTCGCCGGCCTGTGTGTAGCGCAGGGGGAAGCTCGCGCGGTTACGGCCGGCCTCGATGGCACCGCGCTCGCGAGCGATCCAGTAGTACTCGCCGACGATGCCGAGGGTGTCGGCGCCGTAGGGGAGATAAGTCGACAGCTGGTGCAGCAGCGGGCTAGGGCAGAAGACCTCGGTCGCGAAATCGATGGGGAAGTCCCCGGGGATGGTCGGTGCTGCGGGAGCGGGGGCCGGTGCTGAATTGGGGACCGGAGTCGGTGCAGGTGTGGGAGCCTGGTCACAGGCGGGTGCGGATGCGGACTCAATGACAGGTGCAGACTCAGATGCCGCTTCTGGCTTAGCTATGGAATCTGTCGGTTCCACGGAGATGGACGTGTCTTCGGTCCCGGTTTTGGCATCGGCCTGCGGAGTGTCCTCTGCCTCGACGTTCGGCTTGGCCTCGACCGGCGTGGATACCATGGTGGTGATGCCGGCGTTGGCGTTCTCGGGGTCGTAGACAACCGTGAGCGAGATGGCAGGCTGGGGCGCCTCGGGCTCCGGTGTTGCCTCGGCAGCATCTTGATCCGCGAGCTCGTCGGACTGATTGTCCTCGGTGTTGTCGCTAAAGACATCGTGGTTCTGGAACACGGGCGCCTCGGGCTGGCCAGCCGCCTCTTCGGTTGTCGACTTGGATGCCTCGTTGAGCTCCGCAGTGGCTTCCTGCTCGGATATGACTTCGGGATCGGTCGTGGCGGCGATTTCGGTTTCGGCCTCTGCTGTTGCTCCAATAGCGACTTCGATCTCTGTCTCGGGTTCGGGTTCCGGCACGGCTCCAACCATGGCTTCGGGCTCGGGACGCTTAACGTGCTTGGGGCGCACGGCCTTCAGGTCCTTCTTGCCGCGCTTCTTCTTTTTGTAGGACTGCTTGGCGCCCTTGGTAGCCTTGCGCTTGTCCTCGTCCTTGGCAAGGGCGGCATCCCATGCCTCGTTGGCGATGACGGTGGCATACAGGCGGCCGCCTTTGAAGACGGTCAGCTTAATGCAGTCGTTAAGCTCCTCGAGCAGCTCGCGCGTGGATTCAAAGCCCAGGTCATAAGCAGTCATGTCGTCTGCGGCGAGCGCCTCCTCGACCTGCGTCATAAATGTTTGCTTGCCGCATCCGATTGCATCGCGTAGCAGGCGATACAGATAGATGTGGTTGCCCAGCGCAAGCGTGGGCCTAACTATTGTCTTGCTCATGGCAAATCTCCTCTTTACATATGTAAAGCATCTTACCATCGCAGAGCGTTCGTCATGGCGGCGCCCAAGGCAAACGGGCGCGAACCGCTGTCGATTCGCGCCCGTTGTACAGGTTGCCTATCTGGGGATGAAGCGCCTAGTTGCCCGATGCCGTGCCTTGGCTCGAGCTGTCAGATGCCGTGCCGGAAGCGGTTCCGCTCGAGCTGTTGGTGTTGCTACTGTCTGCTGCACCCGTTCCCGACGTGGTGTCGCTCGTCTGGCCTCCCGTGTTCGGCTGTGAACCGTCAGTTGTTTGGCTTGAGTTGGTCGTGTCGGACGGCGCGCCACTGTTGGCCGTAGAGGAATCGGTGCCCTGCGATTGGTTTTGGGTGTTCGAGGACGAATCGGCAGAGGTAGAACTGTCTTGCGTGCCGTCCGCCTGTGTCTGCTGATCTTGAGACTGGGTGTTGCCATTTGCATCGCTCTCGGTCGTGCGCGACGAAAGGATTGGCTCGGGGCGCTCGCCCAGACCCTCACCGGCGGTGGTTATAAGGATGGCACCGGCGCAGGCGATAACCGCGACGATGGCGATGGCGATCGAGAAGATGATGACCTTCTTTTGCGTCTGGCTGCGCTCTTCCGCCGCCTTGGCGCGCAGGCTGTTGGGGGCGACGCGCGCCGTGGTCGCGCGTCCCGCGACCTGACGCATCTCCTGCGTAGTCGCGGCGCCGCCCAGGTGCTCCTCGGCATTAAGCTCAACGGGCTCATAGGCGCCGGCGGGGTAGTCGACGGCGGCGTGCGTACCTTTGAGGGCTTCGGCGCTGGCAGAGATAAAGTGGCGGTAGACCTGCGAGGACACAACGGTGATGACCGAGCTCACGGCGGCACCAATTACTGAACCAGCGATACCAATCTTGGAGGCAAGCGCCACGCTCGTGGCGGCAGCTGCGGCGCCGGCGATGATCTGGGGAATGGAAATGTCATCGAACAGGCCCTTTTTGGGCGCGATGGCCATGGTCTGTCCGATGGAATGGTTCTCGTGCACGCCGTTGTTGAGCGATGCCGGCGTCATGACGCGCGTGCGCGGCGCGTCGGTGTACTTGGTTGTCATACGGGGTCCTCCCGGTGTAAATCTGCTTCGTTTCGTGTAGCCATCAGGGTACCCACCAGATGTGAATCGTACGTGACATTTAACAGATACCATCAACTCATCAAGGGGGCCTGCTGTCTTTGGTGCAATAGCTTGATGCTAAACTGGATTTATGTTTGCGAGGTGGTTTACGTGATGTACCCGTATATGACATTCGAAGATGGAACCGAGGTCATTCATTCTGACCTGATTACAGATGGCGATATCAAAAAGGTTATCGTGCATTTTGAGCGACCGACGGCAGAGGGCTTCGACTCCGCTCGTTGTGAGTTGCCTTCCTGTTCGTGGACTGACTGGGAAGGGCATTTTACTCAGAGTGAAAAACGAGCTTTCGAAGAGTGTCTGAGCAAATAATTCTGATTAGTTCGAGTTTAGTTCGAATAAAGAAGCTGAATGCGATGAGCTAAAGCGTATGCATTTTTAGTATTAGATGCGTATGAAATGGAGGATGTGAATGGATGAGCTAATAGACTTTAAAAAACGATTTCTCAAGAATGGCGAGCTGGTTTCAATTCCAAAAAAGGAAAGCTATAAAAGAATCATGCTGCTATGGGCCGTCTCTTTCTTTGAATTAAATACAAGTTATACGGAGCTTCAGGTTAATCGTGTGCTGTCACAGCTCTATCCTGATTATGCCGTGTTGAGGCGGTACTTGGTTGATTATGGATTCCTATTAAGGGATGAACGAGGCCTGAAATACGAGGTTAATCGTGATGTTCACGGTATTGAGAGCTAGCCGTCCGGTTCGGGTCCTATATATTGCTAGAGGGATAAGCGAAATAGGCAATTGGTGTGCGAATATTGCTTTGCCAATGCTGATTTACGAGGTAACTCACGATGTTTCTGCAACTGCTTTGATGGTTTGCTGCAGATTTGCCCCCTCTCTGTTTTCAGTTGCGCTCGCGCAGCTGCCTCAGAAGATGGGTATCGGGACACTGCAGGCCATGAGATTGGCAGACTTAATTCGCGCGGGATTATTCGTTTGCTATATTTTTGTTGATAGTAAATGGAGTATGTTTGCTATTACGTGCGCGGTATCGCTTTGCCGAACGGTAGAAATGCCCTGCTTTTACTCGTTGTTAAGAGCCAATACGAATAGTATCAATCGCGACGTAATTAATAATTCGTTTGGGTTCCTGCAGAATTTGATGATGGTTCTGGGGCCAGTTGCCGGCGGTTTTGTTGTCGCTCAATTTGGGGCGGAGGCTGTTCTTGCATTAGACGCGCTTTCTTTTGCCGCGTCGTTCTGGTTGCTGCGAGATGTTCCGTCGGTTATCGAGGTTAATGATAAAGAGGGAATAAGCAAAAATGAAAAAAACAGGACTGCATTTAGTGATCTTAGCGCGAAGCACTTGGCAATTGGTTTCCTATTAATCGATATTTCTAGTGGCGTGGCATTCGGCTCTCTGAATTCTCTTTTGCCAGCTATAGCGCAATTGCAATTTGACTCGTCATCGATACAATACGGATTCCTTCAGAGTAGTCTTACAATCGGACTGTTGTTCGGAAATACAATATATGGTCGTTTAATCAGTGGTTCCGATTGCGTTAAATCATATTGTTTTGTGACGTATCTTGCGCTCGGTGCGTATCTGGCGTTTGGCTATCGCTATGCGTCTGGGATATCGTTTATTTTCCTTTTTATCGTCGGTGCCGGAAACGCCATTCAAGATGTGCTTCTCATAACATCGCTGCAGGATTTGGCGAGAGACGGATCTGAATCGATAAGCCTGTTTTCAATTAGGGAATCTTTGCAATCGGTTGCTGTTGTTATTTCAACACTTCTTGTTTCGCTGTTCACGAGCATCGCGATGTTCTCAATTCTCGTTACAGGACTTGGTGTATTTTCAATTATGATGGTAGTTGTGTTTCAATTGAATTATTTGCGAAAGATGTGACGTTGATATGCCTAAAACGCTTTTAGTATTTCCCCCAGGATGGAGTCCAGTGGGGCCGTATCTTGCCTTGCCTGTTTTGAAGTCATATCTTCAAGAGGTTGAACAATACAAAGTTGACATTGTTGACTTAAACGTGGAATTTTACGATGACCTCCTATCTTTTAGACATGTCGAAGAGTGCTGTAAAAGGTATCGGGAAACAAAGGATTCGTTTAGTTCGAATGTTCAATTAACAATCGAGTTGATACAAAAGTCGGCACTTAATGTTGACGAGGCAAAAGATATTTTCAGATCGAAGAGATACTTTAATCTAAAAGAAAGACAATATGCTGAAAACATTTTTAGAAATGCACTCTATATCATAAATCACGTCTCATATGGAGTTAAATACACGTTCAACTCCATAGATCTGCCCTATGATTATTATTCGACACCAGAAATAATGAAATCGCTTGCGGATACCTTGCATAATCCGTTTATTTCCTTCTATGAGACTGCCTTCCTTAAGCGTATTCAGAGGGAAAAAATCGAGTTTATTGGGATTTCGGTGAGCGGCTGTTTCCAATTGATTTCTGCAGTTACGTTAGCGAAACTGATTAAAGAAGAATGTCCATCTGTTAAACACGTCTCATTGGGCGGCAATTACATTACTCGTTTAGCAGATGACTGCATGAAAGAATGGCATCCCTTTTTTGAATACATTGATTCGATAATGATGTATGACGGCGAAGAGCCGCTTGCACGTCTTCTTGAGGCCCTTGACTCTGGTGATGACAATCTCGACTGTGTTCCAAACCTTTGCCATGCTAAAGGTGGAAAGATATATAAAAACCATCGGATTGAGCAAACATTTATCAACGATACAGTTCCCGATTTCGATGGCTTCGCCTTTTCTAAATACTTCATGCCTGAGCTAATATTGCCGGTTTATTCCTCTAGGCAGTGTTTTAATCATTGCGCCTTCTGCACCATTCCCGGTGCTACCGGTGGTTGTTACCGAAAGATGCCTATATCGAGAGTATTTGAAATAATGTGTCGGTTAAATGAAAAATACGGCACGAGAGTTTTCTCTTTTGTGGATGAAACATTCGAAGGCAAAAGAATGGAGCAACTCGCGGATGAAATAAACGCATCGGGAAAAACGTTTTTCTGGCATGGAGAAACGAGGTTCTCTCCAACCCTAAGTACAGACGTTTTTAACAAGATATACCAAAGTGGATGTAGGCAGATTCAGTTTGGCCTCGAGTCATACAACCAAAGAGTTCTTGATCTAATGAAGAAGAACACGAGAGTTGATTGGATTGATCGCAATATCCATGATTGCCTCAATGCCGGTATTCCTGTTCATCTATTTTTTATGATTGGCTTTCCGACCGAAACTAAAGAAGAGGCTCTGAACACCTTAGCTTATACAGAGAATGTTTTGAATTATTCAAAACAGGTATGTGGTGTTCCATATTCCACGAGAGGATTTACGAATTTTGGTCTCGTTATGGGGTCGGATGTTTGGAATCATCCCGATAAGTATGGTGTCTCTGTAATGCCGAAGTCCCAATATGAGGATTTGCGCCTCGAAGTGGATTATGTTTCAGGCACTGGTTTAACTTTAAATGAAGCAAAATCCTTATCTGATGAGCATCATATTGATTTTTATATGCAAGAGGTCATAAACGGTAGCGACACAATTGACTTGCCCCAGCGGCTTCATATTTCAGAGGTGACCTGGATCCTAGATTCTATTCACGCTGTCAGGTATAAGGGACATTTGACCAAAGTAAAGCGACGGCTAACTAGTCTAAATCCAGCTGATCGAATCTGGCTGGATTCCAAGACCTCTGTCGTGCTCGTTGAGCCATTTGCCTACTTCTATAATTCTGAATACCATCATGTCTATGCTGTTTCCCAGTTGGTATACCTTAAGTTGGCCCGTTTATTGGAGGCCGATTGTAGCATTTCTCCTATTCTTGATCAGGGCGACCTCGAGCTGACAAGGGCGATAGAAGAACTGTTGCATTATGGATTGCTGAATACAAATATCGATGCCGATTATGTAATGCACGATAATGGTTTTCAATTGGTTAAAAGTTCGTTTGTTAAAGAAGTCGGACGCTCAAAAGAGGGGTTAAGAGTACTGCTGAGTTGTGCCACCCATAGAATGTGTGCGGTTAATGATTTTTCGTTCGCTTTGCTTTCGTTGTTTGAAAAGCCGATTACTAAGAACGAGGTGCGCGACATTTTGAAAAAAGAGGGACTATCGACAAACGAGGAGCAATTAAACAAGTTGGTTGATAATTGCATGAAAGCAGATATACTACAATTGATTAGATAGAGGAGGTTTCTGCATGGACGTTATTAACAAAGATCTCTTGGAGCAACTGAAAGAGTCTCAGGAAGAGGGCGTCGTGGTAGAAGTGTTCGACTTTGAGGACTACATGGATAAATTCTGCCATTAGTTTCGGAATTAACTTGCCTCGCTTAAAGGAGAAGTCGATTATCGATTTCTCCTTTTTTAATTAAAGATATTTTTGGAATTCATGCTCTTAGCACAGGTTGGCGTCTCAGTAAACTGGGAGGTTGCTTTGGCTAGTTAGAGATATGTGAACGTCCGTTAGACTGAATCTCAGGGTAGAAGGGGCCTCCAGTGTCCAGATCAACAAGGCAATGCTGCGTTTCGGCTAATAAGAACGATGGCTTTTTGCGTGTGGCGGCGGCGTCGCCGCGGATTCGCGTGGCCGATGTCGAGGGCAATGCCGAGGTTGCACTGGCGGCTGTTCGCGAAGCCGCCGAGCGTGGCGTTCGTGCGTTGGTGCTGCCCGAGCTCAACCTGTGCGGCTATACCGCGGCCGATCTGTTCCATAACCGCACGCTGCTGCATGGCTGCGAGGCGGCGCTGGTACGCATCCTCGATGAAACCCGTGAGCTGCCGATCATCTTTACCATCGGTCTTCCCGTTGCGGTGGCTGAAAACATCTATAATTGCGCGGCCGTTTGCTGTGCAGGCGAGCTCTTGGGCCTTACGGCCAAAAAATACTTGCCCAACTACGGTGAGTTTTATGAGCGCCGCTGGTTTGCTCCGGCGCCCGCCGATCCTGTGTGGGTCGAGTTTGCCGGTCAGGGCCCGGTGCCGCTTGGCTCGGGGCTTGTCTACCGCTGTTGTGATGAGGGTGCCGAGGATCTGGTGCTGGGCATCGAGGTGTGCGAGGACCTGTGGGTGCCGGCGCCCCCCTCGACTGAGATGGCACTTGCCGGTGCCACGGTGATCCTTAACCCGTCGGCCTCGGACGAGATTATCGGTAAGGCAGATTACCGCCGCAGCCTAATCTCCAATCAGAGCGCGCGCCTGTACTGTGCCTATGCCTATGCAGACGCGAGCGAGGGCGAGTCCACGACCGACATGGTCTTTGCGGGCGAGAACCTTATCTACGAAAACGGATCCAAGCTCGCCGCCACTAAACTGCTTACCTGCGATATGGCGGTGG
>DXMJ01000007.1:39167-81596 GCA_019414265.1 Collinsella sp.
GATCGTCTGGTTGCCGAGCGCCGTCGCTCGACGACGTGGACGCGCTCGGACGATGCGCCGGAGGCCGCGACCGTCGAGTTCTCGTTTGAGGGCTCGCTCGCCGAAGAGCCTGTCCTGCGCGATGCGCTCGGCATCGACCGTGTCTTCCCCCGCGCGCCCTTCGTGCCTGCCGACCATGGTGACCTGGCTGAGCGCTGCGAGACCATCCTTGACCTGCAGACCGCGGGCCTCAAGACCCGCCTTGCCCATACGGGCACCAAGGCGGCCGTCATCGGCCTTTCGGGCGGCCTCGATTCCACGCTGGCGCTCCTCGTGACCGTGCGTGCGTTCGACGCCTTGGGCCTGCCGCGCACCGGTATCACGGCCGTGTCCATGCCCGGCTTTGGCACGACGCACCGCACCAAGTCCAATGCCGAGTCGCTCGCTCGCGACCTGGGTGTCTCCTTCCGCGAGGTTTCGATCCACGCGGCCGTGGAGCAGCACTTCAAGGACATTGAGCACGATTCGGCCGTGCAGGACGTGACCTACGAGAACAGCCAGGCCCGCGAGCGCACGCAGATTCTGATGGATCTGGCC
Organism: Collinsella sp.; assembly: GCA_019414265.1. Taxonomy (GTDB): domain Bacteria; phylum Actinomycetota; class Coriobacteriia; order Coriobacteriales; family Coriobacteriaceae; genus Collinsella. Next base: position 39,744 of record DXMJ01000007.1, read on the forward strand.
AATCAGGCCGGCGGCTTTGTCATCGGCACGGGCGACCTGTCGGAGCTGGCACTCGGCTGGGCTACCTATAACGGTGACCACATGAGCATGTATGCCGTCAACGCGAGCGTGCCCAAGACGCTTGTGCGCCATCTGGTGCGCTATGCGGCTGATGTCTTTGGCGGGCGTATTGCCGAGGTCTTGCTCGACATCCTCGATACGCCGGTGTCTCCCGAACTTCTGCCGCCCACGGGCGACGGCGAGATCGCCCAGAAGACCGAAGACCTGGTGGGCCCCTACGAGCTGCACGACTACTTCCTCTACTACCTGCTGCGCTTTGGCTTTGAGCCGGGCAAGATCTACCGCATGGCGCTCAAGAGCTTTGGGGGCGTCTATGACGAGGTGACGATTCATACTTGGCTGCGTACGTTCTACCGCCGCTTCTTTGCTCAGCAGTTTAAGCGCAGCTGCCTGCCCGACGGTCCCAAGGTGGGCTCGGTGACGCTCAGCCCGCGCGGCGATTGGCGCATGCCGAGCGACGCCAGCTCGCATCTGTGGCTTGCGCAGATCGACGCGCTCAATCCAATTGACTAAGGTTGGCTAAATTGAACCAATATAGGGGTTGCAAGCGGTACACTTTTGCAATCTGATGGCCCGTATCGCGCGGCGCTCTTGTCGGAGCGCCGCGTTTTTTATATCGAAAGGTGGCACCATGCAGGCATCGCAGCGTCTCGGCCGCTTTGGCGCGGAGGTATTTGCCTCGCTCAACAACAAGCTTCTCGCGCTGAAGGCTCAGGGCAAGACCATTTACAACATGAGCGTGGGGACGCCCGACTTTAAGCCGTACGACCACGTTGTCGAGGCGCTCACGCAGGCGGCCCAGGACCCCGAGATGTGGAAGTACGCCCTGCGCGACCTGCCCGAGCTTAAGCAGGCCGTGTGCGATTACTACGAGCGCCGCTTTGGCGTTTCGGGCATTACGCCGTCTATGGTGCAGTCGTGCAACGGCACGCAGGAGGGCGTGGGCCATTTGGGCCTGGCCCTGCTCGATCCGGGCGACACCATTCTGGTTCCCGATCCGTGCTATCCGGTCTTTGAGGCGGGTGCCAAGATCGCCGATGCCAAGCTCGAGTACTATCCGTTGGTCGCCGAGCATAATTACCTGCCCTATGTGGCGGGCATCGATCCCGAGGTGGCCGATCGTGCCAAGTACATGATCGTGTCGCTGCCCGCCAACCCGGTGGGCTCGGTGGGCACGCCCGAGGTCTACGAGGAGATCATCGCTTTTGCCCGCGAGCACGACCTGCTGATCGTTCACGACAACGCATATTCCGACATCGTGTTCGACGGCGAGCCGGGCGGCAGCTTCTTGCAGTATCCCGGCGCGCTCGAGGTGGGCGTGGAGTTCTTCTCGCTCTCCAAGTCGTTTAACGTCACCGGTGCGCGTATCGGCTTTTTGGTCGGCCGCGAGGACGTGGTCTCTGCCTTTGCCAAGCTGCGCGGCCAGATCGACTTTGGTATGTTCTTCCCGATCCAGAAGGCTGCTATCGCCTGCCTGAACGGCCCGCGCGATGAGGTCGAGGCGCAGCGTCTGAAGTACCAGGAGCGTCGCGATGCCCTGTGCGACGGTCTTGAGGGACTGGGCTGGGAGCGTCCCAACGCGCATGGCTCTATGTTTGTGTGGGCCAAGCTTCCCGGCGGCCGTACCGATTCCATGGCGTTTTGCGAGGAGCTCATGGAGAAGGCCGGCGTTGTGGTGACGCCGGGTGCGAGCTTTGGGCCTTCGGGTGAGGGGCACGTGCGCATGGCGCTGGTCCTGCCGCCCGATCAGATCGCTCTGGCCGTCGAGGCTATTCGCGAGGCGGGTCTGTATTAAAAAGACATTTAGACGCGTCAATAGTTCGAAACCGATTCCGGGCAGTTATCTTACGAATTCTGCAAACAATTTCGGTAAACGGTCGATTTTTGGCTGCGAATAGGAGCATAATCAAAGTCCCGATTGGCTATATTGGGATTACGGCAAGCCGCTTGGGTCGTTCCCGGGCGGCTTGTTTGTGGAGAGAGATGGGAGAAAGTAATGGTTAACGAGAAGAAGGTCGCTATTGTCGGCTGTGGTTTCGTCGGTTCGTCTTCGGCGTTCGCGCTGATGCAGAGCGGTCTGTTCTCCGAGATGGTCCTCATCGACGTGGACAAGAACCGCGCCGAGGGTGAGGCCCTGGATATCGCGCACGGCATGACGTTTGCCGAGCCGATGAAGATCTATGCCGGCGATTATTCCGATGTCGCCGACGCCGCCATGATCGTCGTCACCGCTGGCGCTGCCCAGAAGCCCGGCGAGACCCGCCTGGACTTGGTCAACAAGAACGTCAACATCTTCAAGTCCATTATTCCCGAGATTAAGAAGTCTGGCTTCGACGGCATTCTGCTCATCGTCTCCAACCCGGTCGATGTTCTGACCTATGCCGCCATCAAGATGTCCGGCCTGCCCGAGGGCCATGTCATCGGCTCCGGCACCGTGCTCGACACCGGTCGTCTGCAGCAGATGCTCGGCGCCCACGTCGAGGTCGATCCGCGCGACGTTCAGGCCTATGTCATGGGTGAGCACGGCGACTCCGAGTTTGTCGCTTGGTCCAGCGCTCAGGTTGCCGGCGTTCCGCTGAACACCTTCTGCGAGCTTCACGGCCACCTGGAGCACGAAGCCGCCGAGAAGCGTATCGCCGAGGACGTCAAGAATTCCGCCTACACCATCATCGAGAAGAAGCACGCTACCTACTACGGCGTCGCCATGGCCGTTAAGCGCATTTGCACCGCCGTCATGCGTGACGAGCAGACCGTTCTGCCCGTCTCCTCGCTCATGGTGGGCGAGTATGGCCTGTCTGATCTTGCCATCTCCATGCCGACCGTCGTTGGCCGCGACGGCGTTGTCTGCCGCGTCCCCGTGCCGCTGGACGATGACGAGCAGCATGAGCTTACCGCCTCCGCCAAGGCCCTCAAGGACATCATCGACAGCGTCGACTTCTCCTGCTAAATCCAGCTCGCTAGAGCGAAAAGCTACAATGAAGGCGCCCGGGCCCACACGGCCCGGGCGCCTTTTTGGTGCAGAGTAACCTGACCCCAATGCACCATAGTTGATGGGAGGGCCATGTCGGATTCGTCTAATTTTTTGACCTATGCCCAGACGACGCTTGATTCGTTTGAGGAACGGTCGTTCTGTGCGGTGGACAGCCTGGTGTTTGCATGGCTGTCATATCTGCGTTTGCCGGGTGATATGGCGGAGCTGACGAACTGGCAGGGCCTTGACGTACGCGAGCTGCTGCGCGCCGAGTGCTACCAAGACATGATTGGCGACCTGTGGGATCCGGAGGGGAGCAGGGCCTTGTTGGAGGCTGTGGCAGCAAGCCCTCGCTACCGTGGCGTTCGCGTTTGCGGCTATCGTACCGTGAGTGATGCCGAGACGACGGAGCAGTTTGCAGCCATGGCGTTCCGGTTTCCGGCGGGGTTTAGTTATCTCTCCTTCCGGGGGACCGACAGCACGATTGTGGGCTGGAAAGAGGACTTTAACATGGCGTTCCGGTGTCCTGTGCCGGCCCAGGAATCCGCGGCGCGTTATGTGGACGAGGCGGTGGATGCGATTGACGGGCCGCTTTTGTGCGGAGGTCATTCCAAGGGCGGAAACCTTGCGGTGTACGGTGCGGCGATGTGCTCCGATGTCGCCCGTGGGCGAATCGAACGGGCGTATTCCCATGATGGTCCGGGCTTCGTCGAGGAGTTTCTGAGCGGCAGCGCCTTTGCCGATCTTTCCGGTCGAATCGATAAGACGCTGCCTCGGTCGTCGATCTTTGGCATGATGTTCGAGACGCAGGAGGACTATGCCATCGTTGAGAGCACCGAGTTCAGCCTGCTGCAGCACAATCCCTTTAGCTGGGTGGTTGATGGTCGCGACTTCGTGTACTGTGAGCGCCTGTCTGCCGGTGCTCGATACGTTGATGGCTCCATTCGCGAGATGCTGCTTGCGGTGTCACCTAGCGAGCGCGAGCGTTTTGTAGATGCGTTGTTCTCCGTGTTTGAGGCTACGGGTGCTGAGCGGTTTGCGGATATCGCTGGGAATCTGCGCGAGAGCCTGCCCGTGATGCTCCAGGCTGCGCAAGGCTTTGACAAGGATACGCGACGCTTTGTCTCGCAGACTATCGTTGCGATTCTTAAGTGTGCGCTTCTGCCCAAACGTCCCCAGATCGACATGCCCGCTGCCGGCAAGAGCTTGGCAGAACAGCTCGAGGCTTGGCAGTCCGAGCTCCTGCGCTAGCCATTGGTGCAAAGCAGCCTGTCCCCGATGCACCAATCTCTGATGCGCCTGGGGTGGGACCGACCGCTATACTGGTTCGTGCCGAAATCGATCTAGAACGGAATGCCGTATATGAAAATCAATCACGCGATTCTGCATATCCTGGACTTTGACTCTGCCGTCAACGTTATGAGTCAGCGCGAGCTCGATATCGAAAGCCGTACCGTGCGCAACTTCGTGACCACGCATCTGCGCCGCGCACGCACCTCGGCTGACAATAAACGTGCCACCTTTGCCGAGAACTCTGCGTTTGGCGGCGAGCTCAAGGGCTATTTCTTTGGCGAGCGCGAGTTCGTGGACCTGTCGCAGCAGATTGCGGAGTTTATCTCCTCCGAGCTCACCAAGGCTGAGAAAGCCGAGTCCACCGACGTGCTCGTGGCTGATTTTGATGACGATGAGGATGCCCGCTGGTTTGCCGTGATGCTGCTGGGCTCCAAGCAGGCCTTTATGCACGAAGTGGGCCGCGAGGAGGGGGAGGTGCGCAACGACATCGCGCGCCACTACGCTATTCTGCCAAACCCCTCGCAAAAGGTGCCAAGCTATGCCATCGTGCGCGCGAGCACCATGGAGATCGGCTACGTGGACAAGAAACGCAAGATTGCCGGCGAGGACCGTATGCTTATTCCCGATGGCCTGCTGCAGTGCGACACAGGCGTGTCGGGCAAGGAGGTCATCGACACCGTGACGCGCGTGGTCGAGGAAGTCGCCGAGGAGCACGGTGCCAATACGGCCGTAGCGCTCGCTAAGGTTAAGGCTGCCGTTGCCGAGAAGGTTGAGGATGACGAGGAGCTGCCGCCTTGGGATATCGTCGACGAGGTCTTTGAGGACGAGCCGGTCATCAAGGAGAGCGTGCGCGCGGCGTTGACCGAGGAGAAGGTGCCCGAGCGCGTGCCCGTGGAGCGCAAGCAGGTCGAGCGCGCGGCAGTTCGCAATCACAAGATCCGCACCGACACGGGCATCGAGATCAGCTTCCCCGCCGAGATGGGCTCGAACTCCGAGTACATCGAGTTCGTCAACGAACCCAACGGCCTCATCTCCATCGAGCTCAAGAATATCGGCAGCATCGAGAATCGATAAACTGCGCTTGGACTCTGCAGAAAAACAAAGGCCGAAGCCTCGGATGAGGGCGTCGGCCTTTTTACTTGGGGCTTAATTACGCTACAGGTTGAGCATAAGTCAGCGAAAACGCCCCTAAGCGAGCAAGGTGACGTGAAAGAGGAGGGAAGCGTACTTTGGTACGCGACCGACGATTGAACGTCAGATTGCCGCTTAGGGGCGTTTGCAGCGTCGACCTGTTACGCGGTTTGTCAAAACCGCGTAACTACTAGAGCTGGCGCAGACCTCCCTCGAGGCCGGTCTTGCTGTCGGTCTTCTCGTCGCGCATCTTGATGACACGGGCGGGGACACCGGCCACGACGGCGCCGGCGGGGACGTCCTCGACGCACACGGCGCCGGCGGCGACAACAGCGCCCTTGCCTACGTGCACGCCCTCCAGGACCACGGCGTTGGCGCCAATCATAACGTCGTCCTCGATGATGACGGGCGTGGCACTGGCGGGCTCCACAACGCCTGCCAGTACGGTGCCGGCGCCGATGTGGCAGTTCTTGCCCACGGTGGCGCGACCGCCCAGCACGGCGCCCATATCGATCATGGAGCCCTCGCCGATAACGGAGCCGATGTTGATGATGGCGCCCATCATGATGACGGCGCGATCGCCGATCTCGACGCGGTCACGGATGATCGCGCCCGGCTCGATGCGGGCGTTGATACCCTTAAGGTCGAGCATGGGCACGGCGGAGTTGCGGCAATCGTTTTCAACGTCGTAGTAATCGATGGAATCGGCGTTGGCGTCCAGGATGGCCTTAAGCTCATCCCAGTCACCAAAGACGGTCTTGCCACGTCGACCGCCGTAGACGTGTGCATTGCCCCACTGGACCTTCATGCCCGGCTTCTCGCGCACGTACAGTTTGACGGGCGTCTTTTTGGGCGCGGTGGCGATGTAGTTGATAATCTCCTGCGCATTCATCTCGGCTGCGTTGCTCATGTGCTGTCTCTCCTTTGAGCGGGTACGGTTGATAACCAGTTAGGCGAACATGACCTGGTCGAACGTATAGAAGCCGGGTTCGCGGGTGACGAGCTTCTGCGCGGCTGCCAGGGCGCCGTTGACGAAGATCTGACGGCTCGTGGCGCGGTGGGTGAGCGTGACTTCCTCGTCCTGGCCAAAGAAACTCACCTTGTGCACGCCAGCGACGGTGCCGCCGCGCAGCGAGTGCATGCCGATCTCCTTGGGGTCGCGCGCTCCGCACATGCCCTCGCGGCCATAGACGGGATGGTAGCCTGCCTCGGGCTCAGCTTCGACGACGGCGTCGAGCAACAACTTGGCAGTGCCGCTGGGGGCGTCGACCTTTTGGTTGTGGTGCGTCTCGACGATCTCGCAGTCAAAGCCGGGCAGCTCGCGTGTGGCCTGGGCCACCAGATGACGCAGGGCGGCGATGCCGATGGAGTAGTTGCCCGAGTGCATGACCCGGGCGTTCTGGCCCAGCTCGCGCAGACGGTCCATCTGCTCGGGCGTATAGCCCGTGGTGCCCGAGACCAACGCCGCGCCCGTGCGCCCGACATAGGCGACGACGGCATCGAAGGTCACGACGTTTGAGAAGTCGATGATGACGTCAGCTGCCGGAGCGTTCTCGAGCTCGGACAAGTCGAAGCCGATCTGGGCGACGATGTCGAAAACGGGCTCTCCGGCGGCATCGACAATGCCCTCGGCGGTAGTGCGAATGAGCGAGCCCATGCGGCCCGTTCCCATAATGACGGTCTTAATCAAGCAGACCAGCTCCCTTCAAAGCATCGGTAAGTGCGGAGCGCGTGTCGTCTGCCATGGGGCATAGCGGCATGCGGTAGTTGGCTTCGATCATACCCATCTGAGCGAGCGCTTCCTTGACGGGGATGGGGTTGACCTCGCTAAAGAGGGCACTGATGAGCGGCTGGCCGGCAATCTGGATATCGCGGGCGCGCTCCACGTCACCGTCCAGATAGGCGCGGCACATGTCATGCACGAGCTGCGGCTGAACATCGGCCCACACGCTGATGGTGCCCGAAGCGCCCAGGCTCATGAGCGGTACGGTAAGTGCGTCCTCGCCCGAGTACATGCGGAAGTCGCCGGACAGCAGGTGGGCGATCTTGGCCGCGTAGGCGACGTTGCCCGAGGCTTCCTTAATACCCATGATGTTGGGGTGCGCAGCCAAGCGCTCTACGTTGCGCTCGCTGATGCCGCAGCCGCAGCGGCCGGGGATGTTGTACAGGATGCAGGGGATGTCCACGGCATCGGCGACGGTCTTAAAGTGCTGATAGATACCCTCTTCATTGGACTTGTTGTAGTAGGGGGTGATGAGCAGCAGGCCGTCGGCTCCCAAGCCCTGGTAGGTGAGCGACTTGGTGAGCATGGTCTGCGTGGAGTTGGAGCCCGAGCCGGCGATGACGGGGACACGTCCTGCAACATGCTTGACCACGGCGGCGACGACGGAGTTGTCCTCGTCATCGGTCATCGTGGCGCTCTCACCGGTGGTGCCCAGGGTGAGGATGGCGTCGGTGTCGTTTTGCAGGTGGAAATCGATAAGGCGCTCGAGTGCGTCAAAGTCGACGCTGCCGTCCTTTTTAAACGGCGTGACAAGGGCGACGATTGAGCCCTCGAGGTTGCGGATATCCATGTTTTTCTCCTTCGCTTCCGCGATCTGGATGCGTTTATTCCATTGGGCGGCGACGGCCAAGCGCTCGTCCTGAGCGCGACGTCGAGCGCTTTCGGCACGCGATTTGGCCAGCAGCTCACGGCCGCACGGCAGCACGTCGAGCGTGGCAAAATAATCGCCCGGGCGCTCGGCGCGGCGGATAAGGTCGGCCGAGCCGTCGGGGCGCAGCAGCACCTCGGCGGAGCGCAGACGGCCGTTGTAGTTGTAGCCCATGGAGTAGCCATGCGCGCCGGTATCGTGGATCACGAGCACATCACCCATGTCGATCTGCGGTAGCTCGCGGTCGATGGCGAACTTGTCGTTGTTCTCGCACAGATTGCCCGTAATGTCGTACGTGTTTGTGACAGGCGCCGCGGTCTTGTCGTCGCCACCCGGCTGGCCCATCACCGTAATGTGGTGGTAGGCGCCATACATGGCGGGACGGATCAGATCGACGGCGCTTGCATCGACACCGATATAGTCCTTGTAGATCTGCTTTTCGTGGATGGCCTTGGTGACTAGGCAGCCGTAGGGCCCCATCATAAAGCGGCCCATCTCGGTGCAGATGGCCACATCGCCCATACCGGCGGGAACCAAGATCTCGTCGTAGGCCGTGTGCACACCCTCGCTGATGGCGTGAATGTCGTTGGCCTGCTGCTCGGGCAGATAGGGGATACCGACACCGCCGGATAGATTGATGAAGGCGACGTGTGCGCCGGTCTCACGCTCCAGACGCACGGCAAGCTCAAAGAGGATGCGCGCGAGCTTGGGGTAGTAGTCGTTGGTGACGGTATTGCTAGCGAGGAAGGCGTGGATACCAAAGTCCTCGGCGCCCTTGGCCTTGAGCATACGGAAGGCCTCGAAGAGCTGCTCGGTGGTCATGCCGTACTTGGAGTCGCCGGGGTTATCCATGATGCCGTTGGAGAGTTGGAACAGGCCGCCCGGATTAAAGCGGCAGCTGACCGTCTTGGGGATGGGCCCCGCAACGTGCTCAAAGAACTCTATGTGGCTGATGTCGTCAAAGTTGACGATGGCGCCCAGCTTGTCGGCGAGCTCAAAGTCCGCTGCCGGCGTGTCGTTGGACGAGAACATGATGTCGTGTCCCGTGATACCCAGCGAGCGGGCGATCATGAGCTCGGTATAGCTCGAGCAATCGCAGCCGCAGCCGTATTCATTGAGAATGGAGATGAGCGCCGGGTTGGGATTGGCCTTGACGGCAAAGTATTCCTTAAAGCCCGGGTTCCATGCGAAGGCGTCGCGCACCTCTTGCATGTTGCGGCGGATGCCCGTCTCGTCGTATAGATGAAACGGCGTGGGGAACTGCTCGACGATATGCTCGAGCGTCTCCTTGTCCACAAACGGCTGCTTGGCCGCATACGCTTCGTTGGGGGTCAATGCCATGTCCCGTAAACCTCGCTATCCAGACGGCGCTACCTGCGCATCGAATCCGCATAGCGTGGACCCAATGTCCGGATAGCGCTCCCGCATTGCTGCAGACAGTCCTGCGGGTGTTTCCCGCAGGCCCACCAGGTTGTTCGTGCCCGAAAAACCCAGTTCGGCGGGTTTCGCCTCCCCACGGGGTCAAAGCCTGCCGGCTCGCCCGCGGATCTTCGTGCCCGCGCCTCTATCAAGTGGTAAAGACCCTACCACGTTGCACTTTACCAAACAAGAGTATTCGTATATAACGTTTAAAAAATGCAGGGATATGCTAGAAACAAGGGCGTCACAATTTTGCATCACAATATTGTGTGAATGGAAATGCCCCATGAAAGGATCCTTTATGACCGAGCTCCAAGAACTTCGTCGCTATCGTCGCGACCTGCATCGCATTCCGGAGCTCGATTTCGATCTTTCTCAAACCATAGCCTATATCGAGGGCGTGCTCGCCTCGCTTGCCTGTGAAGTGACCCATCCTTGCCCCAGCTGTGTTTGTGCTTTCTTCGACGCTGGCACGGGCGCCGCGCATGCCACGGCGATTCGCGCCGATATGGACGCGCTGCCTATCGCGGAGGCGACGGGTGCGGCCTTTGCCTCGACGCATCCCGGAAAGATGCACGCTTGCGGACACGATGGACACATGGCCATGGCACTTGCAGCGGCAACCTTTGTCGATCGCACGATTCGTGAGCAGCCAGGTGCCATCAAGCGTAACGTGCTCTTTGTGTTCCAGCCTGCCGAGGAGACGACCGGTGGTGCCAAGACGGTATGCGAGAGCGGTGTGTTCGAGCGCTACGGGGTCGACCGCATTTTTGGCTTTCACGTGTGGCCCGATCTGCCTGCGAACACGTTGGCGAGTTGTTCCGGCCCGCTGCTGGCGCGCTCGAGTGAGACGCACGTGCACATTCACGGGACAAGCATCCATATCGCCAAGACCTACGGCGTTCCCGTAAACGAATCGCACGATGCGGCGCTGGCAGCTGCCAAGTTCTTGGTTGCCGAGTGTGAATTGATGGACGAGTTGGGTGCCGATGAACCCTGCATTGGTAAGTTCGGCCTGCTGCAGGCCGGTACCGTCTGCAATGCGGTGGCGGGGGAGGCCCATGTTGCCGGCAGTCTGCGCGTGTTTACGGACGGTATGTTCGACCGCGCGCGCGAAGGCGTGCGCCGTGTACTCGACGAGGCGTGCGCTGCAACGGGCTGCACGTACGATCTCGACTTTGCCGAGGGCTATCCACCGGTCGACAACGACCCCGAGTTGTTTGCCAATGTCGTGCCTGCCTTGCCCGAGCTGCAGCTCGTGGATGAGCCTTTGCTGATTGCCGAGGACTTCGCTTTCTATCAGCGCTATCTGCCGGGCGTGTTCTTCTTGCTGGGCACGGGCGTGCCGGAGGCGCAAGAAAACCCGATCGACGCAGACGGCTGCCCAGCTTATGCGAAGAGTGCCCTTCACACTGATACCATGCTCTTTGACGAGGAAATCTTGCTTAAAGGCCTCGATGTCTACAAACGATTGCTTTTGCTTTGTTAGTCGACGGGGACGCATCTTCTCGAAAATACGAACAGATGTACGCTATAATAGAGATGTAGCTCTATAGAAACGTTTGACGTTATTAACGTAAGGCGATACTATGATTGCATCATATAAAGATGAAGACACTGAACGCTTTGCAATGGGTGTGCGGATTAGGAAGTTCATTCCTTTTGAGCGGGTCGCCTTGAGGAAGATTCGCCAACTGCAGATCTGCGCTTCGCTTGATGATCTTCGCGTTCCGCCAGGCAATCGTCTTGAAGCGTTGAAGGGCGATCGCGCCGGTCAATATAGTATCCGTGTCAATGAGCGCTATCGGGTCTGTTTTGAGTGGAGACAGGGGATGGCTTGGAATGTCGAAATCGTCGATTATCACAAGTGATGAGACTGCGTCTGATTTGCTGCCGCCGGTGACTCCTGGCGAGCTTCTCAAAGAGGAATTTCTTGCCCCTATGGGCATTTCTCAATATCGCCTTGCTAAGGAGACCGGGATTCCGGCTCAACGCATTGGGCAGATTATCTTGGGAAGGCGTCGCGTGACGGCCGACACCGACCTTCGCCTTTGCCGCTACTTTGGCCTGATGGATGGCTACTGGCTTCGAGCCCAGATGGCGTTTGATCTCGAGGCAGAGAAGAGGCGCATCGAACCGGAACTGGATAAGATCGTTCCCGTTCAGCAGGCCGTTGCGCTGTAGCGCTCAAAGATGTTGAGGTTGGAGTGACGATGGAACGACGCCGACAGACTGCCGTGTACAGTCCTGGTGGGTGCGGGTGCGGCTTGCTGCTGCTCCCGGTTATTGCTGTGAGCATTGGCGTGATGTTTGCGCTTGCTGGACTGGCCGCAGCGGCACTTGTGCTGTTGATTGTGGCCATTGGCGTGACGATTTGGCTTTGCCGCTCTCGCGAGCAACGTCGTGCCAATGGCAAGACCAATGTCGGATGGGTCTTCTTTCTGATCATTGCGTACCTGCTGAGTGTCAGCTACCTGGTGTTCTTTGTCCTGTTGATGATCAGTGCCTTTACCGGGGAATCCGTCACGGTGGGGTAGGCTTCGACGAGCCTCTTGAGGATGAAAAAATGGAGCCGGATGGGAAATACCCCCATCCGGCTCCATTGCTCAATATTGGCGTGCACTTCTACTCGGCTGCCTCGCGGCGAGCGACCTCGTCGATCAAGATGGCATCGCCGTGCTTGGCGGCGGCAATGCTCGCGGCCATAATCATGCCCATTGCCGTGATGTAGGCGAAGAGCATCGACGGCGCCACGTCCATAACGATGCCGGAGAGAATCGGCGTCGCCACCTGAGCCGCCATGCTCACGGTGTAGTAGTAACCGGAGTAGCGGCCCACGCTTTGGGAGCTGCAACACTCCAGAATCATCGTGTACACGCACAGGTCCACGCCGCCCAGCGCGACGCCCATCAACAAAAAGACGCCGTACAACACGGGCGAGAAGCCGGGTGCCAGCCAAAGAAGCTCGGGGCACAAAACCATGATGACGGCGGTGCCCAGGGCGACCTTTTTGCGGCCGATTTTGAGCGAAAGGTTTGCCAGGGGTACGTAGCTTAGCAGCGCGCCTGCAATCGTCACGATATTGATGATGGCATAGGAACCGCCCTCCATGCCGTAGAACAAATCGGCATAACGGCTGATATTGGTGGTCATGGCGTTATAGCTCATGTAATAGAAAAACGTTGCGGCGAGCAGCATGATGATGGAGCGGCGTACGCCGGCGTCTGCAATGCGATTTTTACCGCCGGCCTCGGGGGAGTCGTCTTTGTCAATCTGATCCTCGTCGATGCCCATTGACAGCGATTTCTCGCGCATCTTTTCGACGAGGGCGGGCTCACGGACAAAGATGCCGTAGACAACGGCTGACACGAGGATAAAGGCGGCCTGCAAGATAAAGAGCGGAAGATAATCAGGTTTGTCGGCCTTGGGAACCATGACCGAGATGGCGACGAGCATAAGACCCGTTCCCGCATAGCCGACGATCTTTTCGATTGAGTCCGCCTTGGTTCGAAGTGGGCGAGGCGTAATATCGGCCACAATGGCAACCGTCATGGTGCGGTAGGCGCATATTGCCAAAAGCGTGAGGATAATTGCGCCAATGAGCAGAGGTAGGCTGCCCATGTTGTTGGCGATCGCGATGAGCGGGACGGAGAGCATTGCCACCGCGGAGCCGCCCAAGATAAAGGGCGTTCGACGCCCGAGTTTGCTTGCGCAGCGGTCCGAGAGGATGCCAAAGAGCGGAAGCAGGAACAGGCCAAAGACATTATCGATGGCCATGATCGCGCCGGTGAGCGAGTTGGATAGGCCAAAGGTCCCTGTGAGCATCTTGGGAACGATGCCGTCGTAGACCTGCCAAAAGCTGATCATGCCCATAAAGGGTAGGGAGGCGAGGGCGACGGCCTTGGTGTCGAGCCGGGCCGCCCGCTTAAGATTTGGTTGGGTCATGCTGGTTCTCCTGGTCGGTAAAAGCGGGGAGGGGTGCTATCGGCCCCCGTTCTACAGTTGTTCAAGGTTGGCGAGAAACGCCACATAGAATTCGATGCCGCGCTTGTAGACGTCGACGCCGATGCGTTCGTTGGCGGCATGGATGAGCTTGCGCGCCTCGCCCGAGTAGATAAAGCCGCAGAAGCGGTAGACGCGATCGCAGATCTCGTTGAACTCGCGCGAGTCGGTACAGGAGTTCTGCACGTAGGGAGCAAAGCCGGCCTCGGGATAGACACCCGACACGCAGCGATGGATGTAGTTGAAGGCGGCATCGTCTTCGTAAGGCGAGATGGGCGCGGGCTCGGTGTAGGGAATCGCCTCGTTGATTTCGACGGTGACATGGTCGGGGCTTACGCCCGAGGCGCGGCACTGCTGGGCGGCGAGCTTGCGGGCGCGCTCAACGGCATCGGCGATGGTCTCGAACGGAGCGATGCGCACGTTGAAGTTGGCGCGAGCAACTGGTGGCAGCACATTGTGCGCGTTGGAGCCTTCGAGCTGCGTGAGCGCATAGGTTGTGCGCAGCATGGCCGAGGTCTCGGGGCTGGCGGCCATGATCTTGGTAACCGCGGGGCGCGTGAGCCACAGGTTGCCAAAGATTGCCTGATACGTCGCGCTGCTACGGGCACCCAGCTCGGTCAATGTGGCCTCGACGGCGGGCGTGAGCTGCGGCTTGCCGGGGTTGGCCGAGATAGTCTCGCATACACGGCAGAGAAGACGGCAGGCATCGTTTGCCGCAGGCGTAGAGGCATGGCCGCCGTCGGCGCGCGCCGTGACGGTAAGGTCGACGTGGCCCTTCTCGGACACGCCTACCATGGCAACGGGTTCGGTGACGCCGAGCGGGGCGTCGGTTGCCACGGCGCCACCCTCATCGAGCACCATGTAGGGATGGATGTTATGCTCGCGAAGCCACTGCACTGCATGGGTTGCAGTAGGTGCGGCGATTTCCTCGCCATCGCTCGAGAAGAACCAGACATCGCGCGGGGGAACGAAGCCCTGGGCAATCAAATGCTCGGCGGCCTCGAAGAAAGCCGAGGCGATGCACTTGGTGTCGAGTGATCCGCGGGCCCAGATCTCGCCGTCGAAGATCTCGGCTCCAAAGGGATCGTGCTTCCAGTCTTGGCCCTCGACGGGCACGACGTCCTGATGCGCCATCATGACGATGGGGTCCAAGGCGGAATCGGCGCCAGGCCAACGCAGGAGCATGCCAAAGTCGTCGACGCGTGTGAGCTCGGCGATTTTAAAGAAATGCGGGTAAAGTCGCTGAAGCGTGGGAATCCACTGGCTGAAGGGCTCATCGTCGCGCTCGGCGATGTTCTCACGCGAAACGGTGGGGATGCGCAGCAATTCGCAAAAGCGCTCGACGGCTGCCTCGTCTGCCTTGTAGGTGCCTGCATCAAGAGGCGCGCCCTGTGCGACCGATACCGATGCTCCCATGGTGGGACTCCTTTCGTGTTGTATATCGAATACGTCAAGATTATCGCCCGCACCGCGCGTGGGAAATGGCGAAACACGTTGTTCATCTGCGGGCGGCGGGTCGGATAGCCTTAGCCGACGATGACCGTGCCGTCTTCGGTCACGGTGATGGCGTCTCCCGTCGACACAGCATCGAGAAACTCATCGCCCAGGTTGTCAATGGTGGGCATGGGGGTGGCGGTCCATACACCCGAGAGGATCGCGCCAGCGGCGGCAAGGCTGTCAATGGGTTTGGAAAACAGCAGGCATGCGGGTTGGCGCCCCATTTTGGTGGCGCAGAAGAGCACCATGCCGCCTGTGGTGGAGCCGATAGTCTGCGGAAGACACAAGGCACATCCCGCCAAAGGTTTGCCGTACAAGTCGGGATTGTTTTGGTCGGAACACGTGGCCTTTTTGTCGCCAAACATCAGTGCCTTCTGAAACGATGCGAGTGTGTTGAGTCCTCCGTGAGAGACAAGTGCCTTGGCGTGGGCAGTTCCGGGGACAACGACGCGGCCGTGAAAGATTTTTTCCATGAGGAGTCGCCTTCCTATTTGATTGGTTTTCCGGTGGTGACGTAGGCGAGCACCTCGTCGTCGGTGTAGTAGCGCGATGCCGAGTACGTACGCAACTTGTTGGAGTTGGTGATGATGGGCATGCTGCCGCACAGCGGGTTGTTGGTGTACATAAGCGGGCAGATGCTCGAGACGACGGCACCGGTAGTCGAGAGGCGTCTGTATGCCGCAGTCTTGCGGAAGGCGTCTGCCACGGATGGGGCGGCGGTCAGTACGGTGGGTACTTGCACGCGGCACTTGCCGGAGGCGCTCAGCCCATCGCAGATGGCGTCTGCCCAATGGGCGAGTTGTGCAGACGAGAGGTGGGGGCAGCCGATGAAGGCAAGCTTGGGGCGCGCGCCCGGGTTCTTCCACATAACGGGGTAGCTCGAGCGGATGCGTTCCAGCTCGGCGTCGTCAATGCGATAGATTTGGGCGTCTGGTGCTATGAGGTGTTCGCCTTGTTCGACGGCCTCGGGCGTGATGCCGTCCACGTGGTAGAGCCCGACAGCGCCGTTCGATGCGCTGGCGGCGCCCATGTCCTTAAGGTAGTCCTGCGTGCCGGGTGTGAGTTCGCGGCCAAGCCAGCGGTCGAGGCCTTTAATGTAAGGGACGTCTTCCATCACCTTCATGCCAATGGCGCTGCCAAGCACTTGCGCTTCGGGCTTGCGCTTACAGTCGACTTCGATGATCCAGGTCGCCTTGCGGCCCTCATCGGTGAGCAGGCCGAATTCCGGGACAAAGCCGGCAATTGAGCCGAACATCTCGATGATGCCGGAGTTGCGATTGCAGCGAGCGCCCAGCACGGAGTTGGCAAAGACCACGGCGCTGCTTTCTGCCCAGCTTAGGATGTCGCCACGCCGAGGTCGATTGCCAACCTCGGGCTGGTAGCAGGTGCAGGTGAAAGCATCGTTGTCCAATAGACCCATGCTGCGCAGCTGTGCCTCATAATCGTCTTGTTTGGAATACATTATCTTGAACAGCAGCTTTTGCAGCGGGTTGGCCGGGACGGCGGGGTCGAGGGGCCTCGGGTCGACCGAGAATGACTGACCGGACAGGGCGCCGTCTTTCAGCAGCTCATCCATAAGGTCATAGACTGGACCGAGCATGGAGAGGCCAAAACTTGTGACAAGATGACCGTTTGCGCCGGTCACGGGAACCATATGCTCGGCGCCAAAGCATTCGCCGTACATAACGAGGGTCTTGACCACTTTGGCCATGGCGGGGCCCTTGGCGCCGTCGAGCAGGGCTTGTTGTTGGGAGGTCAGGTTCATCTGTGAGCCCATCCTTTCGTGTTAGATATTGGTGCCGAGTCGGTATGCCGCACGGACCGCTTCGAGCACACGGCCGGGCGCGAACCCATCGCCGATGTTATGCAGCTCGTCAGCGGCGTGCGTCTGCTGCAGTTTGTAGAACAGCGCGTCGTCGGGGTGTCCGCCGCAGGCAATGATTACCAAGTCGCAGGTTAGCTCGAGTGACTTCCAGTCGTTGCCGATTTTGGGTGCAAGCGGGTTTTCGACGTTCTCGGGCAAGACCGGTGACCACGAGACGTAGGGGTCGGGAACGTTTTTGTGGCAGTTGCGACTCAAGTGGAGACGCGCACACCTCGATGGGGCTCCAGACTCGCGTTTGCCGCCGACTTCCGCGCGCTCGACGCGTGTCATATTGAGGAGCCGCACATTGCGTCCCCTGAGCGTATGGAGTAGGTGGCCGCGATTTGCCGTGCAGGCGCCCTGCATCATGTGAGGCAGCATTTCAATTACGCTGACCTGTGGTATGCCGTGTTCGACGGTGAGCCATTGGGCAACCTCGCAGCCCACGGCCCCTCCGCCAATGATGGCGACGGTTTTGGCGTTGCCAAGCGGCGCGGGTTGGCGCAGTAGCTGCGTTGCCTGCACGGCATGGCCCGATGCTGCAAGCTCCGTAAGGCCGGGGATGGGCGGTATCGCATTAGAAGTGCCTGTTGCACACACGATTGCGTCGAAGCCTGCTTTTGCAAGATCTTCGGCGCGTGCTGCCCGTCCAAGCTCGAGTGTCAGGTTCCCGTTGGGTTTTTCTGTCTGCTCGCGCACCTGTCGAACAAGATAGGAGCGGTAATTATCGAGGTCGAACTTGATCCGGGCGGTGCTGGCGGAGAGGAGTTTTCCTCCAAGTTCATCTTCGGCGTCGATGAGCTTTACGTCGTGGCCACGACGCGCGGCGATTAGCGCACAGACCATCCCGGCGGGTCCGGCTCCTATCACCGCTATGCGTTTGGGTTCTATGGCGGGAGCGGGTGTCTGGGGCATGAGGTATTCAAAGCTGCAGCGTGGATTGACGGCACACTGCGGATGGCCCCCTTCGACAAACTCGTTGAGGCATCCTTCCTGGCATCCGATGCAGGGGCGAATATCTGCCACGCGACCGGCGTACGCCTTGTTGGGCCACTCGGGATCCGCAAGCAGCGGGCGTCCGAGCATGATCATATCGGCGTCGCCATTGCGAAGGGCGCGTTCGGCAATGTCGGGGTAGCCCAACTTACCCACCGCGACAACGGGTATGGGAAGGCCGGCATTGGAGCGGATATTGTCGGCGGCAAAGCGCTCCCGAACGGCGCGCGCTACGGGAACGAAGCAGCCTGCGGGCATGCTCGCAGGCGGGTGGGGCATCCACCAGTTGTCATAGCAACCAAGGTCGACGTCAAAGATGTCTACTCCCGCCGCCACGAGCTCTTCCATATAACCCAGGGTCTGTTCGACTGTGCGGCCGCCGCGCATGCGTCCCAGATAGGTCGAATTCATGACCTGCTCGTCATAGGTTTCCTCGAGTGCAAGCGAAAGGTCGATGCGGTACATGATGGGGTAGTCGGGCCCAACGCGGCGACGGATTTCTTTGATCATATCGAGGCCAAATTGACGCCAATCGGCATAACGTCCGAGCTTGCGATGGTTAAAGGCGGGGTTTCCGAGCTGCTCGATAAGATAACCCTCGTGCCCGTGCAAATAGACGCCATCGATGCCCATGGCATGAGCATCGGCCGCCGCTTGGCCGATATTGTTTACGATACGGCGCAGCTTTTGATCCGAGAGGCGCATGCATGGAATGGCGGGGATGTAGTAGTTAGGCAAGAAACTCGCCGAGACCGGAAACTTATTTTGCGTGATGAGGCATTGCGGGTTGCCCACGCGGCCGAGTCCGGCCGTAAGCTGGACAAAAATGCGCGATCCGAAGGCATGGACACCTTGGGCAAGGTCGCGCCAGCCTGCCATAACGGTTCGGCTTCGATCGATGCGCGGGAAATAGGTGAGCTTGTCCAGCTCGGTGACCGTGGTATCGATGCCGTGGCTTACCGGTACGAGTCCTGTTGTGATGAGGCCGCAGCCGCCTTTGGCGCGGGCGAAAAAGTACTGCAGCATCATGTCGCTGGGACGACCAGTTTCCTCGCACATGTCGATATTGCCCATCGGTGCCATGACAATGCGGTTTTTGACGGTGAGCTTGTTAATTTTGATGGGAGAGAAGAGCTTGTCAAAAGGATAGAGCTCTTGTGTCATGCGGGACGATCCGCAACCGGAATTTTTGGCGGGCCAGCTGTCGAATGAGTCGACGAGTTGCTGCACCAGTACGTCTTTTCCCAATGAGGTTCCTTTCAGATGTTGACAAGGTAACAAAGCAGTTTACGTCTAAATGTTTAATAGTCAACAACAAAGGAGTGAGTTCGGTGAAGAAAAAAAGACTCAATGAGTGCCAGATGGCAAGCTGTGCTGCGACATTAGCTCCCAGCTAATGAATTTGAGCTCGCTGCCTCCTACGATGTGCTGTGTGCCGGCACGGTAGCCGGATCGTAGGAAGGATGCATAATGGCAAAAGAGGGAAAGAAGCCGATCGGCAAGATCGTTTTGGGTGTCATCGTGGTGCTCGTTGTTGCCGGCGTTGTAGGCTCTATGGGTGGTAACTCGTCCGATTCGTCAACGGGTGAAGCAGCAAAGCCTGCCGAACAGACCCAGCAAGTCGAGGAGCAAAAAGAGGCACAAGAACCCTATACGGTTTCGGATGAGGCCGGGGATACGTCTAATCAGTTCGCGTATAAGATCACTGGCACGTTGACCAATAATACGGATAAAGAGCAAAGCTACATTCAGATTGAGTATGTTCTGTATGACGCAGACGGCAATCAGGTGGGAACGGCTCTTGCGAACACCAACCATCTCAAGGCGGGCGGCACCTGGAAGTTCGAAGCGATGAGCACGGTATCTCCCGACCAGGTTGCCAGCTGGGAACGTTCTGACGTGAGCGGTTTTTAACTAGAATTAAAAACATGGTTACTATGCGAGCTGGGGGTGAGGCCATATGCCCGATAAGAAGCTAACCGAAGAGTTGCTCAACGAGCTGCTTGATGCCCCGAGTATCGAGGGCTATATCAAAGAGCACGACTTTACCGCCCCGTCGCTTTCGGAGTATCTGAAACAGCTTTTGGAAGAAAAGGGGCTGGAGCGTTCGCGCGTGGTGCGTATGGCCGACCTCAACGAGACGTTTGGCTATCAGATCTTTACCGGTGCGCGGCATCCGAGCCGCAATAAGGTGCTGCAGATTGCCTTTGCCATGGCGCTGACGCTCAAGGAGACCAACCGAGCCTTGACGGCGGCGGGCGCCAATGTCCTCAACTGCAAGGACCGCCGTGACGCCATCATCATTTTCTGTATCGATCGCGGCTGCAGCCTGCAAAAGGTG
Organism: Collinsella sp.; assembly: GCA_019414265.1. Taxonomy (GTDB): domain Bacteria; phylum Actinomycetota; class Coriobacteriia; order Coriobacteriales; family Coriobacteriaceae; genus Collinsella. The sequence goes on from DXMJ01000007.1 coordinate 59,969, forward strand.
AACGAGGAGCTGTATCGCTTTGGTGAGGAGACGGTGAGCTAACGGTTGGCTGCCGGCGGAAGCGCCGTTCACGATATTTAGAACGTGCAGGGCACGGGCGTCATGGGGCGTCCGTGCCCTGCGTTATTATGGACGCTATGGATACTCAGAGCCCAACATATTCCGATGATGAGCTGACCGCTGCGCTCGCCGGACACCTGGCGTCACTTGAGCGTGATGACAGTTATCGCGTAGACCGTGTGCTCAAGCACTCCGACGTCGAGACGACCGAGCTCGTGTACTTTGAGGGCTCCGGCGGAGGATCTCTTGGCCCCTTTGTTCGCAAGCGCATCGACGCGTCGGCCCAGATTGGCGGGGCGTATGAACGCCTGTTTGCGGCCCAGCGTGCCGGGCGACGTTACGAGCACTTGCCTCGGATTGTCGATTGCCGCCGCGCGGGCGATGAGCTCTGCGTGGTCATGGAATACATCGAAGGCGAAACGCTCGGGGCCCTGGTGGGGCGTTTGGGTGCGACGCCCGATTATGCTTGTGAGCTGTTTGGCGCCCTTTGTGATGCAGTTGCGGAGCTCCATGCCGGCTTTGCGTCGGCGGGGGAGATGGCCGCTCCGGTGATCCATCGCGACCTAAAGCCCTCGAATATCATCGTGTCGGGCGCAAACTATACGCCCGATACAGGCATGACGTTTTCATCGCTGGTGATTATCGATTTGGGAATCGCTCGCGTGTGGCGCGAGGGAGCCGATGCCGATACCGTTAAGTTTGGCACGCGTCCCTATGCGCCGCCCGAGCAGTATGGTTTTGGCCAGACGAGCGTGCGCAGCGATGTCTATGCGCTCGGTGCCCTGCTGTTCTTTTGTCTGACGGGGGCCGATCCCAAGCCAGGTCGGAACATACGCGAGCAATGCGAGGCACGTGACGTCCCCGCCTCGCTTGCCGATGTTATTTGCATGGCGATGGCGCTCGATCCGGACAAGCGCTTTGCAAGCGCGAAGGCGCTAGGGCACGCTGCACGCGCATCGTATGCGTCGTCCGCGCCGAATGCTGCTTCCTTTCAAGAGCCTCCGGAGCGGCGAGCCGTGTGCCCTGCGCCCGTGCTCCCCACGGATCAGTCTCAGGGTGGATTGCCGTTGGTGCCTGAGCGCCCGAATTTACTCTCCCGCATTCCCGACACCGTTGGGCGCATTTGGAACGCATTCGTCTATCTTTCGCTACTTGTTTTCTTTGCCGGAAGCCATTTTGCCGTTTTTCATCCTACGGGCGCCAACCAAAACTACCCGATGTGGTTTCTCGCGATTGAGTATTTTATCTTCGTCGACGGTCTCGTAGTGCTCATCCATTTTGTGATGCTCGACAAACGCCGCCTTCGCCGGCGGTTTGAGCTACTCGATAGATACCGCGGTAAAAAGCTTGCAAAGCTCTGGCTCAAGGCTATGGGTGTGCTCTTGTTGGCAATGATTATCATTGTTGCCATTGCAAACGCGACTGGCGTCGTCGATACCTCCGTCGCGTAAAAGAAAAAGGGCCCCAATTGGGGCCCTTTGACGTTGATCTTAGATGCGGTTCATCTGGGTTGCAACCTTGTTGTACCAGTCCTGCCACGTGGGCGGGCAGTACTTTTTGGCGGCTGCCGGGGTAAGCGTGGAGCCATAGTTGGCGCCCAGGTAGGCAACGTGGGCAGAGACGCCCTCGCTCCAGCTACCAAAGCTCCGCCAGCCGCCGCCGCGGGCGCTCCAGCCCCAGGCGTTATAGGAGCCGGCACAATAGAGGCCCTTGCTGCTCTCGATGCAGGCGATGGCGGGAGACCAGCGAGGGTCAACACCGGTGTTCCAGGCTGCCACGGCAAAGTTGTAACCCTGGCCTGCCATGGGGGAGCCGGCGAGGTAGTTGTCGATGCGACTCGTCCACTCGTTGATAAACGAGTCGTAATCGGAGTTGCCGGTATTGGAGTTGTTCACCGTGGTGTCGATAGTGGTGTTGGCGTTATTGGCCTGGCTGTTGGAGTTGTTGCCGCTCACGCCCTCGCCCGAGAGCTTCTCGGCGGCAGCGGCCTTGTCGGCCTCGAGCTTGGCCAGCTCGGCGGCATTCTCCTGCTCGGCCTTTGCCTGGGCTTCGCTGCGAAGCTGCTGGGCCTGTGCCAGTGCGTCCTCGGCGGTTTTCTGCTCGGTCTCGAGTTGGGACTTGGCCTGCTCGAGCTCGGTCTTGTTCTGCTCGAGTTCGGTCTGCATCTTGTTGAGCTCTTCGATCTCGTCGACGCTCGAGCTCGTGATCTGGTTGGTGTACTTGCAGGTGGTGATGAACTCGCCCAGGCTCTGCGCGTTGACCAGGAAGCTCACGATGGGGTTGGTGCCCTTCTGGTACTTATACAGATCGCGCATGGCGGAGCTCGCCTTGGCCTGTTGATCGGGAAGTTCGGCTTCGATCTTCTCGATGCTTGCCTCGTTAGTGTCGATTTGCTTCTGCAGATCCTCGAGCTTGGTGCGGGCTTCGTTGTAGGCACTCGTGGCGGTTTCGATTTTCTGCTGGGCAGCGGAAAGCTGATCCTGCGTTGCCTGCGAGGCGGCATAGGCTGCGACGGGGGAGAGCATCGGCGCGGCCGTCAGTGTAACGGCAAGCGCGGCGCTCGTGATGATACGAGCCGGCTTCGACGCGATGAGCGCTGCGGTGCGATGGTTCGAATGCTGCATCCAGTCCCTCTGCAATCAATCGTAGGTTATAGTTCGAAAGGTATTCTACTACTGCTTTCGACCTCAACTTGAACCTTAAAGGTTCTAAAGGGTCAAGTTGAACTTGAGGTTTTGGTCTTGACCTGCAGTTATAGTGAATTGTTAAGAAACCATAGAGTTCAACTTTAACGTTACGGAACCCTGCGGGCTCGATCATAAGCGCCTGCTTGCCATAGATATGGTGGAACTTTGGGAAGCGGCAGTTTGGCACGCTAGAATAAACCAGTTGCATAAAGACCGCCCATCGTACGGGCAGTTGATGATAGGAAGTTTCCATGGCATTGCAGTTTACAGAGCGCGAGTTTATACCCGTGCTGCTCGGCGGCGATATCAACGCCTATTCGGTGGCGCGCGCCTTCTACGAGGAGTATCAGGTCAAGAGCCTGGTCTTTGGCAAGTATCAGACGGGTCCTGCATACCGCAGCCAGATTATCGACTATACGCCCAATGTGGATATCGACACTATGCCGGTCATGATCGAGACCGTCAACGGCATTGCACAGGCCAATCCCGATAAGAAGATTATCCTCATGGGCTGCGGCGATAACTACGTCGCGCTTGCCGCACAGGCTCAGGATGCCGGCCAGCTTGCCTCCAACGTCATCGCGCCCTATGCGCCCTACAGTATGCTCGAGCAGTGCCAGAAGAAGGAGATCTTCTACGAGCTGTGCGAGAAGCACGGTGTACCCTATCCGCACACGTTTACCTTTACCATGGCGATGCTCAACGCCCAGGGCGAGGCTTCCGCCGAGGTGCTCGACCAGATCGACTTTCCCTTCCCGATGATTCTGAAGCCCTCTGACGGCATCATGTGGTGGGAGCACGAGTTCGAGGGCCAGAAGAAGGCCTACGAGATTGCCGATCGCGCCGAGCTGGAGCAGGTCATTCGCGATGTGTACGCCAGTGGCTACACCGATGACCTCATCTTGCAGGACCGCGTGCCCGGCAACGACGAGTACATGCGCGTGCTTACCAGTTATTCCGACCGCAACGGCAAGGTTCGCATGATGTGCCTGGGTCACGTGCTGCTCGAGGAGCACCAGCCTCACGGCGTCGGCAACCATGCATGCATCATCACTGAGCCCAACGACGAGCTCATGGGCGGCGTGCGCAAGCTGCTTGAGGACCTTAAGTTTACGGGCTTCTCCAACTTCGACGTCAAGTACGACCAGCGCGATGGTTCGTTTAAGTTCTTCGACTTCAACACGCGTCAGGGCCGCAGTAATTACTATGTCACCAATAGTGGCTTTAACGTTGCCAAGTACGTGGTGGATGAGTACGTGTACAACCGCCCGTTTGAGCCGGAGTTTGTGACGGCGCAGGACGAGGCGCTGTGGATGGTCGTCCCCATGGGCGTCGTCGACAAGTACGTCAAGGATCCCGAACTGCGTGCGAAGGCACATCGTCTGGCTAAGGAAGGCAAGGCTGCCGATCCATCGTTTATGAAGGGCGACTTTGTCTTTAACCGCTGGCTGCGCATGTGGCACACCAAGCTGCGCCACTTTAAGCTGTTCAAGACGTATTACAAATAGAATGAACGTCGCGCCCGCCCGGTTTGTATCGGGCGGGCGCGGGTATGATACGCGCAATTGTGCGAGCGTCATCAAGGAGGCGGCGATGGAAAAACTGGGAGTTATCGGCGGTATGGGCGCCGAGGCTACGTCGTATTACTACGACCAGGTAGTGCGTCACACGGCGGCCGCCTGCGATCAGGAACATATCGACATGGTGGTGCTCTCTAAATCGACCATGCCTGACCGCACGCTGGCCATCAAGACCGGCGAGCATGCCGAGTTGCTGGCGACCATGAAGGAATGTGCGCAGGCGCTCGAGGGGCTGGGCTGTGCGCATATCGCCATTCCCTGCAACACATCGCACTACTTCTACGACCAGATTCAGTCGTTTACCGAGGTGCCGATTATCCATATGCCGCGTGAGTCGGTGCGCTATGCCCTGGCGGGCGCGGTGATGGGGGAGTGCGAATTCGACCCTAACTTGAGCATGCCGGCCGAGCCGGTGCACAAGATCGGCATTATGGGTACCGACGGCACCGTGGGCGCCGGCGTCTACGGGCGCGAGTGTAAGGCGGCAGGTGTCGAAGTCGTCTATCCCAGCGAGAAGCGTCAGGCCGACGTGATGTCGCTCATTTACGACGACGTGAAGGCCGGACGTGAGCCCGATATGGATAAGTTCGATCGTGTGATGTGGGAGTTCGCTCGCAGCGGCTGCGATCGCGTTATCCTGGCCTGTACAGAGCTCTCGGTGCTGCAGAAGTACCGCGAGATGCCCGAGATCACCCTCGATGCCATGGACGTCCTGGTGCGCGAATCCATCATCCGTAGCGGAGCCCCCTACCGCCTGTAGCCCTCGACCTGCCAAAAAGGGACAGGTTTATTTTGGCAGGTTTTATCTGCGAAAACAGTAAGGCCGCGACTCGTTTGATGCGAGCCGCGGCCTTTTTCGTTTGTCGGTTTCCGGTGGCGATGGGTTAGAACAGGAAGCCGAGGACGATGAGGGCAATGCTAACAATAAGCATGGCAATGTCCTGGCCCTTGATGGGGTAGCGCTTGTACGAGCTCGCGCGCGTGCGCAGGTAGAAGCCGCGCTGCTCGGCGGCAAGCGCGGTGGCATCGGTCTTGCCCACGCTAGATATAAGCAGTGGAACGCACAGCGGCAGCATGAGCTTGAGCTTCTTGATGGGGTTTTTGGTGTCATATTCGACGCCGCGTGCGGTCTGCGCCTCCATGATGGCGTTCATCTCCTGGCCAAACACCGGCACAAAGCGCAGTGCCGTGGTAAAGGTGAAGGCGTAGCGATACGGCACGTGCAATACCTCCACGCAGGCGTTGGCAAGGTCGTTGAGCTTGGTCACCATGAGCATCAGAATAAGCGGAAGCGCCACGCCCAGCAGACGCAGGCAGGCCTTGGAGCCGGTGACGAGGCCCGTGTCGGTAACGAAGCCCCACACGATGTTGCCATCGCGCATAAAAGCCAGCTGCAGCACCAGCATGATGAGCGCGAGCGGAATCAGCAGCTTGAGCAGCGCGAGCAGGCGGTCGACGACGCCGGCGTAGGTTCCCAGCGCGAGCGTAAGCGCCAGAAAGCCCAACAGTGCCACATAGGTGTCGGACAAGAAGATACCGATGATGATGGCGGCGGCGAGGCCCAGTTTGATGACGGGGTTCAGGCGGTGCAGCAGCGTGTCGCCCGGCATGTAGTCGATGACGTTAACCACGGCGGACCATCTCCTCGGTAATGCGAACGATATCGGTGACCTCACTCACCTGTGTAAAGGCGGGCGAGACGGTGGATGCCAGACGGCGCGAGAGTTCGATGACCTGGGGCGGCTCAACGTAGGCACGCTGCATGAGTTCGATGTTCGAGAACAGCTCGTGCGTGCGGCCGCGCTCGAGGATGCGGCCGTCGGCCATCACCACGATGCGCTCGGCAAAGTCGGATGCGACTTCCATATCGTGGCAGACCATGATGACAGCGCAGCCGCGCTCGGCCATGGTACGCACGGTTTCCATGACGGTCATGCACTCGCGGTAGTCCAGGCCGCTCGTGGGTTCGTCGAGCACCACGATCTTGGGCTCGACCACTACAACAGAGGCGAGCGCCACCATCTGGCGCTGGCCGCGCGACAGCGAGAACGGTGCCTCGTCGGCGGGCAGACCAAAGCGGTCGATGACCAGCTGGGCGCGACGCAGGGCTTCGGCACGGTCGATGCCGGCAAGTTCTAGACCAAAGGCGACCTCGTCGAGCACGGTGTCCTTGCAGATCTGGCGGTCGGGGTTTTGGAAGAGGGTTGCGACTTCGCGGGCGATGCGACTCGTGGGAACCGATGCCGTGTCCAGGCCCGTAACGCGTACGCTGCCCGATGCGGGCTTGAGCAAGCCCGTAAGCAATTTGGTGAGCGTGGTCTTGCCGGCTCCGTTTTGGCCGACAATGCCCACGAGCTCGCCGGGGTAGAGCGTCAAGTTGAGGTCGTGGACGGCGGCGCCTCCATGGGGGTAGGAAAACTCGACATGGTCAAAGGTGAGCACCGGCTCGGCGTCTTTCGCATGCGGGCGCAGCGACGGCGCGTGCGGGGAGCCTGCGGGCGCCTGGGTATCGCTTGTCGCACGGTCAGGGTCGACGATTTCCGTGATCAGGCGTTCTGCCTCGTCGACATCCAGACAGGGCGTGCCGCTTACCAAGCCATCGGCCTCGAGACTGTTGAAGATGCGTGTGACGCGCGGACAATCGACGCCGATGCTGCGAAGCTCGTCGGTGCGCGCAAAGACCTCATGCGGCTCGCCTTGCAGCGCGATCTGGCCGTGATCGAGCACCAACACGCGGTTGCAGTACTCCGAAAGTAAAGCGACCTTTTGCTCAACGACGACGATGGTGATGCCGAGCGCGCGGTTTGCCTCGCGCAGCGTCTCGAAGACCAAGGTGGAACTGGCGGGGTCGAGTGCTGCGGTTGGCTCATCGAGCACTAAGACGTGCGGACGCATGGCGAGGATGGCGGCGATAGCTACCTTTTGCTTTTGGCCGCCCGAGAGGGTGGCGATCTCGCGGTCGCGCAGGTCGCTGATACCGACGGTCTTAAGCGTCTCGCTCACGCGCTGCTCGATCTGGTCATGCGGAACGCCAAAGTTCTCGAGGCCAAAGAGCATTTCGTCCTCAACGACCGAAGCGACCACCTGCGTGTCGATGTCCTGCAGCACGCTGCCGACGATCTGCGATATGTCGGTGAGCGAGACCTCGCAGGTGTCGTGGCCGTCAACTAACACGGAGCCATAAAAGGCGCCGGTGTAATGGTGAGGCACAGCGCCCGACAGACAGGCGGCAAGTGTGGACTTACCAGCGCCCGAGGGCCCGATGATGCCGATGAAATCTCCCTTGTTCACGCTGAGCGAAACGTGGCTGAGCGCCTGCTCGGTTTGCGTGCCATAGGAGAACGAGACATCGTCGACGTTGATGATCGTTTCCATGGATACCTTTCATAGTCATTGGGGACGTTCTTACATGACTGGTCGTTTAGCAACGTCCCCAAATGCTCGTTGTTTGGGACAGTCTTTGGTGGTAAAGCCGAGCAGGTTAATTGAGCTTAAGGGCCTTCTGGATGGGCACGTAGAGGGCTCCGACCAGAATGGCGTTAAATACGGCGGTCATGGCGACGACGGGTAGCATGGCTGCGGCGAGCTCGCCCACCACGCCGAGCATGGCCATCTTGATGACCATGAAGATAACGCCGGAGACAAAGGTGGTCACGAATGTTGCGACGATGGCGACGACGGGCTTAACCTGGCCGTCCTTGGCGGCGGCGTTGACAATGACGGCCATGAGCATGGCGGCGATACCCTCGGCGGCAAAATCGACAAACGGCGAGGTGGTGGTGATCTGGATCACGGCCGCTGAGATGAGGCCAATGACGAGCGCTTGGCCAATGTTGGGACGAACGACCAGGATGGTGAGGCAGAAGGCCGAGATGATGAACTCGGGACTGATCATACCGCCCGAGATGCCCGAGATTGCCTTGCCGACGGTGAAGTTGAGGATGAAGCCTGCGGCAAGCAGAATGGCGAGCAGGACAAGGGCGTGGATATCGAGTTTGCCGCGGTCGGCGGTCTGGACGGTGCGGGGCTGGGCTGTGGCGGTGGTGTTCTGAGACATGGTAAAAGTCCTTTCAAAAAGGGGAGTGTAAGAGAAAAACGGAGGCGCGTGATGCGAATGCGATCGGGCTCGAGATAGAAAAAGGCCCCCGGTCGAAACCGGAGGCCTTCCAATCACCTAGAGCGCAAAAACAGGCGTGAGGGACTCACTGTCGACCGATCGTATTCGCATCACGCCACCACCAGTTGTTGAGGGACTTCATTGTGTTCATCATCTTGGTGGCTCCTTTCGTGATGCCTTGGCGCGGTTGCACCTCGTTGCTGTTGCGCTGCACTATAGCACAGCGAAGTGTGTGCGGGGAAATCTTTTTTTGAAAAGATTTCGGCGGCGTTTCCTGCCGGTCAAAAGGGCAGGCTGAGCGGGCGGGATGACTCATGCGACCCCGCCCGTCTCTTGGAACGCGAGGGTCTTAGGCCTTCTTGCGGCGATAGAGCACGAAGCCGCAGACACCGATGATGACGACGGCGCCAACGGCCATGGCGGCCATGTTGTTGCCCTCGGACTTCTCCTCGGTCGCCTCTTCCTCAACCTCGGGCTCGGCAACGTCCTCATCGGAGAGGGCCTCGTCGGCGTAGGTGATGGACTCGACTAGGCAGTCGTTGTCGGCATCGTAGTCACTCGGGACGAACTTCTCGGAGAAGTCTCCCTTCTTGAGGTAGTCGCGCATCTCCTCGAGCATGGCCTTGCACTTGACGTAGGTGTTCTTGGTCGCTGCCTTGCCGGCCTTGTTGGCCAGGGCGGTGCGGGCCTCGGTGTCCTTGGCGGCCTGCATGGCCTCGTCGACGGTCAGGTTCTGCTCAATGAGCTCCTTCTGCAGGGCGTCGAGATAGGCGCGGACGCCGGTGGCGCAGCTGTCGCGGTTCTCATAGGCGAGCGTGTTGATGTCCATGAGGACGTAGTTGATGGAGTTCTTGGGCTCCTCGTTGTTCACGACGTCTTCCTCTTCACAGTGATCGAAGGAGACATCCTGATCGCTGAAGTAGGGGCTGACCTCGGTGAGCAGTGCGGAATAGAGGGGGATAGCGACGGAGAACTCGGCGTTGGAGAGCATCTCCCACTGGATGGTCGCGATTTCGGGGTCCATGCCGTGACGGATCTGGAAGGTGTGGATCTCGGTGTTGCGGTTGGAGCCGATGGCATAGGCGCCGTCGGTGTTGGCGTTGAGGCCGGCGACATTCTCGCCGCGAGCGGCGAAGGAACGAATCATCTCAAAGGTGTTCCAGTCGGACTTGCCGGGCTGGAAGAACAGCGGCTGCATCTCGTGGACCAGGGCGCCGGTCGTCGCACGAGCGTCTTCGCGCTCGTCCTTGACGATCTCATAGTCGGTGCCCTCAGCAAGCGGAGCCATGAAGTAATCGCGGCCCTGGACATAGCGCGACCACTGGTGCATACCGGCCTCGCTAATCTCCTCGCCGTAGGTCTTGGCGACGTCGAACTTGCCGTCGGTGTACTCGGCAAAGCCCTTCTCCTTAGGCATGGACTCGATGCCCTCGGAGTGGAGGCAGTTCTCGGTGTCGTCGAGGTCGACGTCATAGGTGAGGTTGCCGATGTTGGGGTTGAGTGAGGCAATATCGTCGGTGAGCCTCATAGCGATCCACTGGTGGCCGGAAAGCGCTGCAAACAACCAGGTCTCGTTGTTGTCGGCAATGATGATCTGGTCGTTGGAGCAGACGCCCTGCTCGTCAATCAGGCTGCCGAGGAGCTCGACACCCTCGCGGGCCGTGGCGCTCTCGCCCAGAATGACGCTGGCGTAGTTGTACTCGCCGATGCCGGTCTCCTCGGTGACGGGGTCGGCTTCCTCTGCCTTCTCGTTATAGGAGGTGCTCAGCGTGGCAGAGCAGGAAACGCCCTTTTCGTTGATGCCAGCCTCGGAATATGCGTCGTAACGATCTTCCCACTGAGAGGGGTTGTCGCGAACGAAGGTGTAGCGGTAGGTTGCGCCCTTGGACTTGTACTCAAAGCCGGACTCGACCGAGGTGTACTTGCTGCCGTCCTTGTGTGCGGGCTCGATGCCAAAGTGCTTGATGTAGCGCGGGCCGAAGTCCTCGGAGCGTCCGTAGTACGTGTTGCCGTCTGCCGTGAGCTGGCTGCCCATGTAGATCTGGGTGCAAGCGAGCGCCGAAGTCGGCATGGCCATAATGGCCGCTGCTCCAAATGCAAGGCCGCAGCCGAGCTTCTTGAGCGTGTTGACAGGATGAGTAAACCTCATGATCCCTCCCAACTGTTGAAACCCCGCGAAACCGTACGGAGTTTCAGCTAATAAATACATCTACTAGCCTAAAGGAAGTGTAAAGAGTATTCATTCGACAACAGCTTTTACTCGATGAGCGTGAAGAAATATACGATGAGCGGATAATAATACTCATTTTAGTGCTTTAGTTAAATAAAGGCACCCTGCATTTACTGTAGCTGAATAAAGCGCCAGACAATGCTCAAAAAGAAAACTCTCCCGCTGTTTAGGATTTGCATAAACAACGGGAGAGTCGATAACTGGATGAATATCATACCAATGTGGAATTACTTCTTCCGGCGGTGGATCACGTTGATCGCATAGCCGACGAGCATGGCCAAAACGATGATGATAAAGCCGAGCAGGGGATTGTCGTTCATAGGGTCCTCCTATTTTCCGAGCGGGGAGAATTCGTCGACGATGAGGTCGAGGCATTGCGGAAGCGCGCGGGCTCCAAAGACGCCCGAATTGCTGGAGATAATCTCGCCATCGAACTGCATGCCCAGCGACGGGGTGCAGGTGATCTTGGCTTCCTTGGTCTGGATGATCTTGAACTGCGGGCGCCCGAGTACCTTGCCGGCGGGGTCAAGCGCAGCGGTGATCACAGTAGGCAGCAGCTGCACGGTGCGCACGGGTTCGATGACCGCAATGTCGACCATGCCATCGTTCATGCGGCAGTCGGGGAACAGGTTGATGTCGTTTTGGATGACCGAGGTGTTGCCGGCCATGCAGCAGATGCCGTCGAGCTCCTCGACAATGCCGTCATGCTCAATCGTAAAGTGCGCTACCGTAGGGTTGGGCGTGGCGAGCGCAGAGAGGAAGTAGGCGATCTCGCCGATGTCGTTTTTGGTGGGGGCGGCCTTCATCATGATTTCGGCGTCGAAACCCGAGCCGGCGATGATGATGAAGCCGTGGCGCTTCTCGTTGCCGTTCTCGTCGAGCCAAAAGAGCTCGCCCATGTCGACTTTGACCGTGCGACCGGCACGGCAAGCCTTGGCAAGCGCCGCTGCCTCGGGGGCATTACCGATGTTGTTGAAGAACAGGCAGGCCGTACCGGAGGGGAAGACGAGCGTGGGGACACCGCATCCGCGCATCTGGTCGAGCACGTTGGAGACAGTGCCGTCGCCGCCCGAAACGACCACGCGGTCAAACTCGCGCACGTCTGCCACGGCGTCCTCGGGTTCCATGCCATCGCCGATAAAGCGCATCACGACCTCGTCGCCGCCCTGTGCAAGGGCGTGCGTGAATGCGAAGATTTCATCTGAGCTGGGGCCCGATGCCGGGTTGTGGATGATAAGGCAGCGCATACTTACGTTCCCGTTCTGTGACTAACCGAGTATAGTTGTAAGGCAATGCCGATATCCTACCCGTGTTTTTCGGGCCTAACCTTATTCGATGGGTTGATATGTACATTTCCACACATCAGGCTCTACTCGACTTTTGCCAGCGCGCCCGTGAGTTCGACGCGATTGCCGTCGATACCGAGTTTTTGCGCGAGCGCACGTTCCATCCGCGTCTGTGTTTGGTTCAGATTGCCACCCCTGCCGAGAGCGTAGCGGTCGATCCCCTGGTAATCGACGACCTATCGCCGCTGGCCGAGCTTATGGCCGACGAGAGCGTGACCAAGGTCTTCCACGCGTGCTCGCAGGATATGGAGGTCATGCTCCATACCGTGGGCGTGCTGCCACGACCGATTTTCGATACGCAGGTCGCCGCCGCCTTTTTGGGCGAGCGCCAGCAGATTTCGTATGGCGCGCTTGTTCAGACGTTCTGCGGCGTATCGCTGCCCAAGACCGAGTCGCTGACCGACTGGTCGCGCCGCCCGCTGACCGATAAGCAGATTGAGTATGCGATCGATGACGTCAAGTACCTGATCGTCGCCTATACCGAGATGATGAGCCGCCTGCGCGAGCTGGGCCGTGTGGATTGGGTGCTCGACGAGTTGCGTCCTCTGGCCGACGAGTCGCACTACCGTGCCGATCGCCATGAGGCATTTCGCAAGGTCAAGCGCATCAACTCGTGTAGCCGTCACCAGTTGGGCATCGCGCGCGAGCTCGCCGCTTGGCGCGAGGACCGCGCCGAGCGCCGTAACATCCCGCGCAAGTGGGTCATGTCCGACGACACGCTGCTTGCGCTCGTTAAGCGCAATCCCGTACGCGTTGAGGAGTTCCGTAGCATTCGCGGTACCGATCAGTTGGGGGAGCGCGACGTGGACGGTGCGCTCATGGCCATCAAGCGCGGCGCGAGCTGCCCGCACGATCGCCTGCCGCTCATGGTGCGCGGGCATCGCCAGATCTCTCCGGAGTTGGAGAGCGTGACGGACCTGATGTATGCGCTCATTCGCCTGGTTGCCGAGCGCTCGGGCGTGGCGACCTCGGTCATTGCCTCGCGCGATGACCTGGCTGACTATATTGAGCATCCCGAGCAGAGCCCCTTGCGCGAAGGCTGGCGCTTTGAGCTTGTGGGCTCGCGCCTGGACGATCTGCTTTCCGGCAATATGGGGTTGACGGTGAAGGACGGAAAAATCGAATTGCTGTAAGGAAGCCTAGCCGTTTGAGTGGGTAAAATGCCTCCAACGTGTAACTCGATTCGGAGGAATTCGCATGCCTTATTACTATGGATACGGCTTTGGCATCGACCCGCTGTACCTGCTGGTTGTTCTTGTCTGCACGGTGCTTGGCCTTGCCGCACAGAACTATATCAACTCGACGTACAAAACCTGGTCCAAGGTTCGCTCGGACGGCGATACGGGTGCCACAGTCGCTCGCCGCATGCTCGATGCCAACGGTTGTAGCGCCGTGGGTATCAAGGGTGTCGCTGGCGAGCTCACCGACCATTACAACCCGCAGGACAACAACCTGTATCTGTCGGATGCCAACCGTTCGGGCGGATCGGTCGCAAGCGTTGCCGTCGCCTGTCACGAGGCAGGCCACGCCGCTCAGCGTCAAAGCGGCTATGCCATGATGAAGGTGCGCACCGCCCTGGTCCCGGTTGTCAACTTTACCCAGAGCACCTGGACCATCGTGTTGCTCTTGGGCCTGTTTATGAACATTGCCGGGCTCACATCCCTCGCGTTGATCTTCTTCTCGTTTAGTGTGCTGTTCCAACTCGTTACGCTGCCTGTCGAGATTGACGCCAGCCGACGCGCCGTGGCGTACATCGAGCAGTCGGGTATGAGTTCCAAGCAGGTCAACGGTGCCAAGAAGGTGCTGACGGCCGCCGCGCTTACCTATGTTGCCGCTGCGCTCACCTCGATTATTCAGCTGCTCTATCTTATGGCTCGCTACAACAGAAACTCCAACCGATAACAAATGGGACAAGCAGGCGCCGCGGGGATTCGTGTCCCCGCGGCGCTGTACTATGTGTTGGACTTGAATTTGCGCAGGGCCGGAGCCTCTGTGCACGATGGCGAAAGGAGGCTGCGTGGCAGGCTGGAATCTAACCGGCAATGCCGTTTCCGCCGAGTTTGACGGTTCGGATGAGCAGGAGCGCAAGGAGCTCAGCGTGAGCCAGGCAGTGGAGATCGCCGCTGGTGCGCTCGATGCCATTCCGCAGCTGAGTGTCCTGGGCGAGGTCACGGGTTTCCGTGGTCCCAACGCCCGAAGCGGCCACTGCTACTTCCAGATTAAAGACGACTCGGCCGCCGTCGACTGCATCATCTGGAAGGGCGCCTATCTCAAGCGTACCTTCGATCTGCGTGACGGCATGCAGGTGAGCTTTAAGGGCAGCTTCAACCTCTATAAGCCCACGGGTCGTATGAGCTTTGTCGCTCGCTCGTTTTCGCTGGCGGGGGAGGGTCTGCTGCGTCAACAAGTGGCGCAACTGGCCGAAAAGCTACGCCGCGAGGGCCTGATGGACGAAGCGCGCAAACGCCGCATCCCGGTGTTCTGCTCACGCGTGGCGGTTGTCACCTCGCTTTCCGGTGCGGTAATCGACGACGTCAAGCGTACGCTGCGCCGACGCAACCCGCTCGTCGAGCTCGTCTGCGTGGGCGCAAAGGTCCAGGGCGAGGGTGCGCCGACAGAGCTTATTGAAGGCTTGCGCCGCGCCGCTGCCATTACGCCGGCGCCCGATTGCATTTTGCTCGTGCGTGGCGGCGGTTCCTTCGAGGACCTCATGACCTTTAACGACGAGGAGCTTGCCCGTGCGGTGGCAGCCTGTCCCGTGCCTGTGGTGACGGGCATTGGCCATGAGCCCGATACCTCGATCTGCGACATGGTGAGCGACCGTCGCGCCTCCACGCCTACGGCGGCGGCCGAATCGGTGGCGCCGGCTATGACGGAGTTGGCCGATGTGCTCGAGGCGCGCTATCAGCGTCTGGGTGCCGCGATGGCATCGATGATTGGGTCGGCCCAGGTCGACCTGGAGATGCTCGATCAGCGCGGTCGCCGTGCCTGGGATACCTATACGGCTCGCTTGGGCGATGCGCTCGATGCGGCTGCGTGCCGCCCGTGCCTCAACGACCCAACGTTTATGGTTGAGCGTCGCGAGTCTGAGCTTGCCCTGACGGCCGATCGTTTGTCCGGCGCCATAACGCGTTCGGTTGGGGCATTCCGCTCCAACTTTGAGCGTCTGCCCGAGCGCTTGATCGCAAGCACCTCAGGACTCGATGGCAAGCGCCATGCGCTCACGCTCGCAAGCTCCCGCCTGGAGCATCAGGGGCGCACGATGCTCAACAAGCCAGCGTCCGACCTGGGCCGTGCAGCGGCTTCGCTCGATGCCCTGTCGCCGCTCAAGGTGCTTGCCCGCGGCTATTCCATCGCGTACAGCGTTGACGGCGTGGCTACAAGTGCCAAGACCTTTAAGCCGGGCGACGCCATTCGCGTGCGCATGGCAGACGGCAACGTGGCAGCAACGGTCAATACGGTCGAATAGACCGCGTTTTACAGTGATAAACCTTTGGGAAAGGAAACAGCTATGGCAGAGAAGACCCCGGTCGAGCAGCTTACGTACAAGCAGGCTTCACAGGAGTTGGAGCTCATCATCCGCAGCTTGGAGTCGGGTGATATGGAGCTCGAGGAGTCGCTTGAGAGCTATACCCGCGGCGTCGAGCTCCTCAAGAGCCTGCGTACCCGCTTGTCCGATGCCGAGCAGAAGGTCTCGGTGCTCCTGAAGGACGTCGACGGCAACGACGTGCTCGCCGACGGCGAAGCCGCCAACACCGACGACAACCTTTCGTTCTAACCATCCCGACCAAATATAATTACCTTGGTCTGTGAGAAAGGAACCAACCATGTGTGATTGCATCTTCTGCAAAATTGCCAACCACGAGATCCCCTCGACCGTCGTCTACGAGGATGACCAGGTCATCGCGTTCGACGACCTCAATCCCCAGGCGCCGGTCCACACGCTCGTGATCCCCAAGAAGCACTACAGTGACATCGCCGATAACGTGCCCGCCGAGACCATGGGCGCCATGGCCCACGCCATCCAGGAGGTCGCCAAGGCCAAGGGTCTGGAGGACGGTTTCCGCGTCATCTCCAACAAGGGCGTCAACGCCGGTCAGACCGTCATACACTTCCACATGCACGTCCTCGGCGGCAAGAACCTGGGCGAGAACCTCATCTGAGGACGCACGGCCCGTCGCCTTGGCTGCCTTTGGAGTAACCTATGCAG
This sequence comes from Collinsella sp., assembly GCA_019414265.1. GTDB lineage: Bacteria > Actinomycetota > Coriobacteriia > Coriobacteriales > Coriobacteriaceae > Collinsella. The sequence goes on from DXMJ01000007.1 coordinate 76,199, forward strand.
TTTTCTCAACTCGAATACCTTCAAGCGGTAGCGAACTACGGCGGCGTGCGTAAAGCGGCTCGCGCCGTTCACGTGAGCCCACAGGCTGTCTCGTCGGCAATTAAGAAACTGGAGTCTGAGTATCAGATCGTTTTGCTCAATCGATCGGCGGGGGAGGCTGTTTTGTCTCCGGCGGGCAGAGAATTTGCGCGTCGTGCACGCGTGATCCTGGCACAAGTCGACGATCTCAAAAAGTACACCCAATCGGGGAACGGTGGCGTTTCGCCCGACGGCCACTTTCGTCTTTACGTCCCCTGTCTTCACGGGCGGGGGCGTCTTTTTTCCGAAAACTGGTACGACTCGTTTGAAAGCTCGCACCCTCAGATTCACCTTGATGTGTGGCATCAGCCAACGGCTACATGCTTTGAATCACTTGTGCTTGGCATTTCGGATGCGGCCATCTCATTTGAGGAACCAAGGGACAGTGTCCTTTCTTCGAAATACTTGGGTGAAAAGGAGCTCAAGGTTCTTTCGTGCCCAGCGGGTCATCAATCTGTGGGTGCTATGACCGTTCGTGAGTTACTGGGCGGCAGGTTAGCTGTTCCCATTAATTTGTCGCCCTGTCTCAATGCGATCAATCAATGCCCCGAAGCTCAGCTGGTTAATTTCCGCTTCCGCGACGTCGAATACGGAAACAGAGCGCAGGCTGAGTTTCTTCAAGCCGGGGGATTGATATTGGGTTTTTCTGGCTCTTCTCTCGCATCAGATGGGTCGGAAGTGAGCGAGTACTCTATTGAAGGTTCGCATGACGTAGCCTTGCCCATCTACTTTTGCTATCGACAAAATGCCTGGACCGATCGACACCAGACGGTATTTCTTCACCTATTGCGTCATCTTGCTTCGTGAGGCCATTTGGCCTCGTGTCGTCAAGTGAATGTTGACGCCTTGTAACACATGACTGACGGCTTTGCCCTCATGCTTTTCCAAGATTCCGATTTAGATTGTTGACTCTTGGAGGGCGGAGCATGAAAAACCGTACGGTTTTGCTTTATATGACGTTTGTTTTTCTGTCGAACTTCAGCACCATTTTGTATTTTCTGACGGTTTACCTTGAATTCGTCGGATTCTCGATGGTGGCGATTTCTAGCATGATGATTGCATATCAAGTGAGCAAGTTCATCCTTGAAGTTCCCACTGGCTATATTGCTGATAGGTTTGGACGAAAGACAAGCGGTCTCGTTGGCGTCGTGGGAATGCTTGGATACTACGCCGCCCTGCTTTTCGTCCGTTCTCCTCTGCTTTTAATCGGCGCGTTTGCTCTCAAGGGTTTTGCCGTTGCATGTGTGAGCGGATCCATAGAAGCAATTTACATTGACAGTGTCTCTCAGGACCAGCTCGTAAGACTTAATGTCGTTGAGCGATTTGTTTTCTATGCCTCTTATGCCATCTCCGCTTGTGCGGGCGGTTTCATTTCGTCTGTCGGTGCATATCTCATTGGTCTTTCGGCAGATATCATCGCAATGGTGTTGACGTTGGTTGTCGTTGTCTGCATTCCTGAGATGCGAAGAGGGGGCACTGCGGCGACACCTGAGCGTGGAATTAGCCCGAAGACGATCGGAGCCGCTATTGCGTACAATCGCATTCTTCGTTCGGCGTTCATCATGGACTGTTCTCAGGCGTTTGCTTTTGTCGCCCTAGAAGACTTTTTCTCACTGCTGCTTGCGGGTCGCGGAATGAATGCCGTCGCTTCGGGTGTGACCATTGCGGTCCAGCTCCTTGCCTCGGCCTCCATGGGGCTTATTGTGCCCAATGTGATTGCTCATGTCGACAAGGGCCGTTTTGCGCGTATTTGCGGCATTGTGCGCCTTTCCCTGACTGCCCTGTTTTTGATTCCCCTTACTCCGGCTAATTTGCTGCCCGTGTTCTATGTGCTGCAGACGGTTGCGTACTCGTTGTTTGCCCCAATCAAATACTCAGTTTTTCAAAATGCTGCCGATTCTTCGATGCGCTGTTCACTGATTTCGGTTCAAAGCCAGATGGTGGCGGTGGGTGCCGTTCTTTTCTATCTGCTCAACGCTGTGTTGAGTAGCGTTGCAGGCATTCGAGTCGTATTGCTTGTTGCGCTCGGGATTTCTTCCTTGGTGTATATCCCCGCGCTCTTTCGTCTTACAAGTCAAAGGCCGTGAGTATTTGGACATCGATAACTTATATATCAACGCAATAAACCCGAGCGCGAGGGCGTTTGGGTTTATTATTGAAGCGTATGTAACCTGGCGGCGCCACACCGCCTGTTAGTAGGGAGACACATGAACGTTCTGGTCGTCAACGCAGGATCTTCGACCCTTAAGTATCAGGTCATCGATACCAAGTCCCACAAGGTGTCCGCAAAGGGCTCCTGCGAGCGCGTCTGCTTTACCGGCGGTACCTTCACCCACGCTGCCAACGGTTCCAAGAAGGTGACCGAGAACATCGAGTTCCCCGACCACAAGGTCGCCATCGAGGTCGTCCTGAAGGACCTCGAGGCCAACGGCGTCAAGATCGAGGGTATTGGTCACCGTATCGTTCAGGGCGGCTGGTACTTTGGTGATTCCTCCCTCGTCGACGAGGACGTCCTCGCCAAGATCCGCGAGGTTGCCCCGCTGGCGCCGCTGCACAACAACCCCGAGGCCAACGTTATCGAGTACTGCCTGGAGCAGTATCCCGATCTGCCCAACGTTACGGTCTACGACACCGCTTTTCACTTCAACATGCCCGAGGTTGCCAAGACCTACGCCCTTCCCAAGGATGTTTGCGACAAGCTGCACATCCGTAAGTACGGCGCCCACGGCACCAGCTATCGCTACATCTCCAAGAAGGTCGCCGAGATGACCAACGGCGAGGCCCGCAAGGTCGTCGTGTGCCACATCGGCTCTGGTGCCTCCCTGTGCGCCATCGAGGACGGCAAGTGCATGGATACCACCATGGGCCTCACCCCGCTCGACGGCGTCATGATGGGCACCCGCTGCGGCTCCATTGACCCGGCTACCGTGTGCTACCTGCAGCGCGAGGGTGGCTACACCTTCGACGAGGTCGACGAGATGATGAACAAGAAGTCCGGTCTTTTGGCTGTGACCGGTGGCAAGACCAACGACTGCCGCAACGTCGAGGAGCTCGCCGCCGCTGGCGACCCCGAGGCTCAGCTCGCCTTCGACATGTTCGTCTACAAGATTGCCGCCAAGGCTGCCGAGATGGCCACTTCCATGTGCGGCATGGACACGCTGGTCTTCACCGCCGGCATCGGTGAGCACGCTCCGGCCGTTCGCGCCGGCGTTGCCGACCGTCTGGCCTTTATGGGCGTCAAGATGGACCATGCCCGTAACGCCCTGCGTGGCGACGGCGCTTGGTGCCTGTCTGCCAAGGATTCCAAGGTCAAGATCTTTGTCATCCCCACGGACGAGGAGTTCATGATCGCTTCCGACGTCGAGCGCATCGTCAACGGCAAGTAATTGCAAGAGGGGAGGGGCTGGACGACCAAGTGCCGTTCAGCCCCTCTTTTGCGCTCGTTGGGCGATATGCCTGATAGTTATTTATTAAGTTGTGATAACTTCTTATTAAAATGCGGCCGCCTTAAGGGGTCTGCGTCGACCGTATTGCACTGCAAAGGAGTCTCATGAACGTACTTGTTGTCAACGCCGGCAGCTCAAGCCTTAAATATCAGCTTTTGGATACCGATACCCGCGAGGTTTTCGCCAAGGGCAACTGCGAACGTATCGGTTCGGACATGGGCATCTTTGGCCACTCCGAGAACGGTGGCGCCAAGCAGACCGAGGAGGTCCCTTTCCCCGATCATCGCTCTGCTATCGCTCGCGTGCTCGAGGAGCTCGAGAAGACCGACTTTACGATTGGTGGCATTGGCCATCGTATCGTTCAGGGCGGCTGGCACTTCGATGATTCCGCGGTCGTCGACGACGAGGTTATGGCTAAGATCCTTGAGGTGGCCCCGCTCGCTCCGCTGCACAATTACGGCGAGGCCGCGGCAATCGAATATTGCCGCGAGAAGTATCCTGAGCTGCCCAACGTGGCCGTCTTCGACACCTCGTTCCACATGACCATGCCCGAGGTCGCCTACACCTACGCGCTGCCCAAGGACGTGTGCGACAAGTACCACGTGCGCAAGTACGGCGCACACGGTACGAGCCACCGCTACGAGTGGATGATGGCCAAGGAGATCCTGGGCTCGCGCTGCCACCGTCTGCTTTCGTGCCATCTGGGCAACGGTGCTTCGCTTGCCGCCATTGAGGACGGCGTGTGCCGCGATACCACGATGGGCCTCACGCCGCTTGACGGCCTGATGATGGGCACCCGTTGTGGTTCCATTGACCCGGCCACCGTGTGCTACCTGCAGCGCGAGGGCGGCTACAGCTACCAGGAAGTCGACGACATGATGAACAAGCAGTCCGGCCTGCTTGCCATTTCGGGCATCTCCAACGACGCCCGCGACATCCGCACGCGCGCCTCCGAGGGAGATGAGCGCTGCCTGCTCGCCTTCGATATGTTTGCCTACAAGGCTATGCAGCAGGCCGGCTCCATGATCGCCTCCATGGCGGGCGTGGATACCATCACCTTTACCGCCGGCATCGGCGAGAACGACTGGTCGATTCGCAAGGCCTTCTGCGACTGCTTTGAGTGGCTGGGCGTGCGCATCGACAATAACAAGAACCGCGAGGCCGTGGGCAACGGCCCGCAGGTCATCAGCGCCGCCGGTTCCGCCGTCACGGTCATGGTCATCCCCACCGACGAGGAATACATGATCGCCCACGACGTCGAGCGTCTGACCAAGAACAACTAACGCTCGCATTTGCAAGTAAGGCTTATAGGACAAAATGTGTGTCCCGATAGAACACCCGTTTCCATCCATTAATCCAGCCAGAACGGGTACGGGTCCCTGTGGTGGAGGTCCCCCCACACTGCCCTGTCGCCCCACTCCGGCCCTCCGTCGTCACGCGACGGCGAGGCGGAGTAGACGCTGAACAGGAAGTCGATGTCCGCGTCGGTCGGCATCGTGGCGAGCTTCTCGCGCGCCGTCCTCGCGTCCCCCGAGTGCGCGTGGCACCACCAGAATACCGCCTTCACGCGCTTGACCGACGTCAGCCCCCGGTGGTTGCGCAGGACGGCCCTCAGCTGCGAGTTCACCCCTCCCTCGATCATGTTGTTGGTCGACGGCAGCGGGCCGGCCTTGGCCAGGGCGGGGTCGAGGTAGGTGAACAGCGTCCCCGCCGACACCAGCGACGACAGCGACGAGCGCGCCCGCCTCAGCCTCTCGTGGGTGTAGACCCTCCTGCCGTCCACCACGGTCCTGTCCTCCAGGAAGTCGGCCCAGAACCCGCACCAGTCGAGGTAGCGCTCGACCCAGAGCTCGGCCTGGTGCAGCGTCTCGATG
>DXMJ01000008.1 GCA_019414265.1 Collinsella sp.
CCAGATCGTCTACGCCAAGTACCAGCGCCACCACACCGACGTCCGTGCCTGCGCTCGCGACCTGTTCGAGGGCGCTGCTACCGTGCTGCCGACGGCCCAGATGACCTGCGCCATCACCGGCTCGGGCGGCCTGCTGCTGTCCCAGTGGCTCGACCTGGAGTTTGTCCAGGAGGTCATCGCCAGTAAGCGCGCCGTCGAGACCCTTATCCCGGCCACCGACGTCGCCATCGAGTTGGGTGGCGAAGACGCCAAGATCATCTACTTCGACAACGGCATCGAGCAGCGCATGAACGGCACCTGCGCCGGCGGCACGGGCGCGTTCATCGACCAGATGGCAACCCTGCTGCACACCGACGCCAGCGGCCTCAATGAGCTCGCGGCCAACGCCACCACCATCTATCCCATCGCCAGCCGCTGCGGCGTTTTTGCCAAGACCGACGTGCAGCCGCTGCTCAACGAGGGCGCCCGCCCCGAGGACGTGGCCGCCTCCATCTTCCAGGCTGTCGTGACCCAGACCATCTCGGGCCTGGCGTGCGGCCGTCCCATCCGCGGCAACGTCGCCTTCCTGGGCGGCCCGCTGCAGTATCTCTCCGAGCTGCGCCACCGCTTCTACCTCACGCTCAATCTGGACGAGGAGCACCGTATCGTGCCCCAAAACGCCCACCTGTTTGTGGCGAGCGGCGCCGCCATGGCGCACGAGTCCAACAAGCTCAGCACGTTCCCGCAGCTTATCGAGGCCATCGACAGCCTGGGTGACACGCAGGGTGCCGAGGTCGAGCGCCTGGATCCGCTCTTTGCCACCGACGAGGACTTTGCCGAGTTCAAGAACCGCCACGACCAGGAAGTCGTCCCCAAGGGTAAGCTCGACGGCTACACCGGCCGCGTGTTCATCGGCATCGACGCCGGCTCCACCACCATGAAGGCCGCGCTCGTGGGCGAGGACGGCCAGCTGTTGCACACCTGGTACGGCAACAACAACGGCGACATCCTGGGCACGGCCAAGGTCATCATGGCCGATTTCTACAATCACATCCCTGCCGGCTGCACCATCGGCCACGTGACCACCACGGGCTACGGCGAGGCGCTGCTCATCGAGGCCCTCAAGGCCGATTCCGGCGAGATCGAGACCGTCGCGCACCTGCGCGGCGCCAAGGCATTCCTGCCCGGTGTCGAGTTTATCCTGGACATCGGCGGCCAGGACATGAAGTGCCTGCGCGTGAAGGACGGCGTCATCGAGCACATTATGCTCAACGAGGCCTGCTCATCGGGCTGCGGCAGCTTTATCGAGAGCTTCGCCGTGTCCATGAACATGGACGTGCGCGCGTTCGCCGATGCTGCCATCCATGCCAAGGCCCCGGTCGATTTGGGCAGCCGCTGCACGGTCTTTATGAACTCGCGCGTCAAGCAGGCGCAAAAGGAAGGTGCCACGGTGGGCGACATCGCGGCCGGCCTGTCCTATTCCGTCATCAAGAATGCCCTGTTCAAGGTCATTAAGCTGCGCGACCCCAAGGAGATCGGCAGTCAGGTGATCGTCCAGGGCGGCACCTTTATGTCCGATGCTACGCTGCGTGCATTTGAGCAGCTCACCGGCGTGCACGCCGTGCGTCCCGACATCGCCGGCTGCATGGGCGCCTACGGTGCGGCCCTGCTCGCCCGCGATCGCGCCGGCGCCGACGGCACCTCGACCATCCTTTCGGCCGAGGACATCGCGCACCTCACCGTGACGCAAAAGCACGTCCGTTGCGGCCGCTGCTCCAACAACTGCCAGCTCACCGTCAACGACTTTGGCGGCGGCAGGCGCTTTATCACCGGTAACCGCTGCGAAAAGGGCGCCGGGCACAAAAAGCAAAAGACCGAGGCCCCCAACCTCTTTAAAAAGAAAAACGAGCTGCTCTTTAACCGCGAGGTCCTGAGCCCCGACGAGGCCCCGCGCGGCACCGTGGGTATCCCGCGCGCACTCAACATGTACGAGAACTACCCCTTCTGGCACGCGTTCTTTACGCGCCTGGGCTTTAGCGTGCAGCTGTCCGACCAGTCGAGCAAGAAGACCTACCAGGCGGGCATCGAGTCCATGCCGTCCGAGAGCGTGTGCTATCCGGCCAAGATGAGCCACGGCCACGTGATGAACCTCATCGACCGCGATGTCGACTTCATCTGGATGCCGTGCGTGCGCTGGGAGCGCAAAGAGGACCCGACGGCCGGTAACTGCTACAACTGCCCCATCGTCATGAGCTACCCCACGGCGTTGGCACTCAACATCGACGAGATTCGCGAGCAGAACATCGAGTTCCTGTACCCGTTTGTGCCCTATCACGATAAGACCGAGCTCAAGCGCCGCTTGTACCAGGTGCTCGCCGTCGACCGCGTGGCCGATGCCGAGGCTGGTCGCGGTCGCGTGCGCGGTCCCAAAATCACGCGCTCCGAGGTCGATGCCGCCGTCAACGCCGCCTACGAGGCCGACGCGCGTTTCCACGAGGACATCCAGACCATGGGCGAGGAGGCCCTTAAGTGGGTCGAGGACCACGGCGGCCACGGCATTGTGCTCGCCGGCCGTCCCTATCACAACGACCCCGAGATCAACCACGCCCTGCCCGAGCTTATCTCGAGCTTTGGCTTTGCGGTCTTTACCGAGGATTCGCTCGCACACCTGGTGAAGCCCGAGCGCCCGATCCGCGTCGTTGACCAGTGGATGTACCACTCGCGCCTCTACGCCGTGGCCCGTTTTGTGACGATGCGCAACGACCTGGACCTGATCCAGCTCAACTCTTTCGGCTGCGGTCTGGACGCTCTGACCACCGACCAGGTGCAGGAGATTCTGGAGGCCAGCGGCAAGATCTACACCGTGCTCAAGATCGACGAGGTGTCCAACCTGGGCGCCGCGCGCATCCGCATCCGCTCGCTCATGGCCGCGCTCAAGGACCAGGAGGCCGAGCGCTTGGCCGAGGCCACGGCCGCGGGCGAGGCCTGCGAGCAGGGCGATGCCGCGCCGGTGGCGCCCTCCACGGATGCTCCCGCGTTCGCGAGCCGCAAGTACACGTTTGAGGCTCAGCGCGAGAGTGCTTCGACCGCGTGGCCCAAGGTGCCCTTTACCGAGCAGATGCGCGACGAGGGCTACACCATCCTGTGCCCGCAGATGGCGCCGATCCACTTTGACCTGGTCAAAGAGGTGTTCCGCGGTGCCGGCTACAACTTGGAGCTGCTGCCCTCGACCGATCACGACGCCGTCGAGGCCGGTCTGCGCTATGTGAACAATGACATTTGCTACCCGTCGATTCTGGTAACGGGTCAGATTATGGAGGCCATCGAGAGCGGTCGGTACGACCTGTCCAAGACCGCCGTGGTCATCAGCCAGACCGGCGGCGGCTGCCGTGCCACCAACTACATCGCGCTCATTCGCAAGGCCCTGCGTGAGAGCGGCCACCCCGAGATTCCGGTGATCTCGCTTTCGGCCGTGGCACTCGGCGAGGACAACCCCGGCTTTAAGATTACGCCGGCGCTGCTTAAGCAGGCCGTGTACGCGGTGCTCTTTGGCGATGTGATGATGCAGATGCTCTACCGCTGCCGCCCGTACGAGGCCACGCCCGGTGCCGCCAACGCGCTCTACGAGGAGTACATGGCGCGCGCCCGCAAGCTGGCGCCTAAGTTCAACAGGCACAATTACACCAAGCTGTGCCGCGAGGCCATCCGCGCGTTCGACACCATGCCGCTCGTGGGCGAGGGCACCAAGCCGCGCGTGGGCGTGGTCGGCGAGATTCTGGTCAAGTTCCATCCCACGGCCAACAACCACGTGGTCGACGTTATCGAGCGTGAGGGCTGCGAGGCTGTGGTGCCGGGTCTGCTCGACTTCTTCCTGTACTCCATGAGCAACGCCGAGCTGCAGAAGGACGAGCTGGGAAGCTCTGCTACCACGCGTGCGGGCATGCAGGCGCTCATCAAACTCGTGGACTGGATGCGTACGCCGGTGGAGGAGATACTCGAAAAGTCCCGCCGCTTTGAGGCGCCCGAGCGTATCGGCACCATGGCCGACAAGGCCCGTACGGTGCTTTCGGTGTGCAACAACATGGGCGAGGGCTGGTTGCTCACGGCCGAGATGCTCGACCTGATCGACCATGGCGCGCCCAACATCATCTGCACGCAGCCCTTTGCGTGCCTGCCCAACCACGTGGTGGGTAAGGCCGTGATTAAGGAGCTGCGCCGCCAGCACCCTGAGAGCAACATTGTCGCGGTGGACTACGACCCCGGCGCGTCCGAGGTCAATCAGCTCAACCGCATTAAGCTCATGATCAGCGTGGCCAAGGAAAACATGCGCGCCGGCAAGGGCTTTAAGCTCGAGAAGGTGGCGCCACTCGCGATGGACGAGGTCACCGGCCAGATGCGTGCCCACGACGGCTGCGTGAGCTGCGGACCGACCAGCGAGGAGGCCGTGGCATCGGTCGCTGAGCGCCTGGGACGCGGCATTAAGAAGTAGCTGGCCTGCTTTGGGCTGGATATGAGACAAACGGGTGGTAGCCGGTACGGCTACCACCCGTTTTTGCTGGACATATGTTGCGCAAATGACCTTGCTACAGCCTTCCATGGGCTTGCCCGATTTTTGGGCCGGTCCGGGCTTTGAGGACAAGTTGCTGCGGGCCCAGGGCGATTTTTCGCTCGACGCGGGCCAGTACAGTGTGACCTATCTGCCAAGTTCCGACACGGCAATGACCGGTCGCTACCAGGTGCTGCTGTACGACAACAACTTTGGTACGGCCGAGAGCTATCCCAAGTTCGACTGGGGTCAGCTGGGCGCCGCGGTGGTGACCGACTACAGCAAGGGAACGCATTCGTTTGGGCGAATCTTTACGGTGGACGAGGCCGCGCGCCTACGGGCTCGAAGACCAGATCGCCGTGCCGTTTTCGGGCTATGTGAGCAGTGCCCAGCGCGTCGGCGATTCGAACAGCATGCTCGTGGCTTCGGGCCAGGCCAAGACCTTCACCGAGTACGATCGGTACGGTCTGGCCATCACCACCTACGAGATAGAAGCCGAAAAGTATATCTACCGCGTGTACAAGTACGAGCTGTAGGGCTGTGCTTAGGTTTGACCAATGGAGTATGAAAACACGCCGTTCGCCGATGCCCCCTCCGCGAGTGGCAGACATATGGTTTGATGTCAGAAACATATAGTTGTCGCCAGCCTGCTGGCGACGTTCCCCCTGATATCGGAGGTTCCGGGTATGTTTCGTGCTCCGTTAAACAACTATCGGTTGGGCTAACATGGATCGCCGTGTTATTTCGATAACCCTTGCAGTGGTCTGCCTGGCTGTGCTCTTAGGCGCTACGGGGCTGTTTGCTATAAGTCGAGAAACATCCTATATGCAGGAATGTGCTTCCGAAGGCTTTGTCATTGATGGTTACTATCGGGATGACAAAACGAGTCGGGAAACCCTGGCTTTTCTTGAGGAGGACAACTGTCGATGGCAGCTGATCGACCAAGACGGAATCTGCACAGACGGGCAGTTTAAGCGTACGGATGACCCCAACATCCTGATATTAAAGAAGGAAAACGGCGAAGAATTCGGTACGGTCCACGTGGCGTATATGTCACGCCGACGCGAGCAGGGCCAGCTCTATCTATTTAGAGATACCAAGGTGACCCGATTTTATCTTGTGAGCACCGATCCGGCGTTTACGGTGGAGTCTGGCGATGTCGATGCAGACGTCTGATTCACGGCAATAAAACAGCGAGCGGGACTCGGGTGTGAACTGCACCCCGCAATTTGCTCGTGTCCGTATCGCGTCTGCGCCTCGTCGTAACTTGCGTCCGTGCGAGCATTCATCCCGCGCCGGCATCACTTCACATCAAACTCCACGCGATCGAGTTCGGGCACGTTGAGGTCGATGAGCTTGCGGGCAACGCGGCGGTCGTGCGCCCCGAGTGCCTCGCTTGTCGTCACGTGAGCGACAACCTCGCGCTCGACAAGGCCCTCTTCCTCGCCTTCGGTAGCCGAAGTCTCGACGGCGACGGTGTAATCCTTAAAGCCCGGCAGCACCGCGGCAAGTTCGCGCGTAGTTTTGGTGACGCCGTAGCCGTCCTGCACGCCGGCCTGCGCCGAGCCAATGGACCCCGCGGTCATAACGATGCAGGGGATGGCAAAGATCACCGTACCCACGATGATGCGGCGGCGCACCTTGTGCGACAGCTCATCGACCTCGGCATTTTCCTCAGCGGTCACAATGCCGTCGCCGTTGAGGTCGCGCTTGAGCGGTACACGTAAAAGAAGCAATACGGCTTCGGCAGCCAGTGCGATAAAGACGACATTGATGCCAAACTCGTAGAGGGCCGAGAGGAACAGCGACCCGCTCGCGATGGCAATGCCGTAACCCGCCGCGCACAGGGGCGGCATGAGTGCGGTCGCCACGGCTACGCCGGCAATGAGCGTCGAAGGCTCCTGGTCGCGCGAGTTACCCAGCCCGCCCGCAAAGCCGCCCGCGAGCGCGACGGCAAGGTCCCATACGGTGGGTGTCGAGTTATCGATGATGGCGGCCGTGGTGGTGCCAAGGGGCGAGAGCTTAAAATACAGCGTGGAAGTGATCAGGCAAAGGACCATCTGCAGCGCGAGGCCGGCAATTGCCTCGAGGGTAATCTCGCGGTCGAGCGTGGCGATGCCGTATGCCATGGCAAGGACCGAGCCCATGAGCGGGCAGATGAGCATGGCGCCCACAATGGCGATGTCCGAATCGATATCGAGGCCGACACTCGCGATCAGCATGGCGATAATGAGGATGCACAGGTGCGAGCCGGTTAGGCGCGCCCCGTTTACAAAGCGCTTACGAATTACGTGATAGGGGGCGCGACCCTCGCGAATGTTGAATGCGCGCCTCAGGAAGCGGCCGGCGTTCTCCATGACCTCGCTATAGGCAGGGCGGATGCCGTGGCGCCGGTGATGGCGCTCGCGCAGTCGCTTGAGCTGCTGGTTATCGAGTTTCATGTTCACCTCGCTTCGCCGCGGGCTATGCATCGCGCCCGCTGTCTCTACTCTACACCGCGGCAGGCGGGGTGGTCATCTTGACGTGAAACTTAGACGAGTAGGTAAAGGGGGCGCGTCAAATGAGGTTGAAGCCGAGGGTTTCGGCAGATACAAAAAAAAGCGCGGGGCCGGATGGTCTCCGACCCCGCGCTCTGCACGGGTACGTTGTTGTTGGGTTTAGCCCAGCAGACTCAATCCCACGGAGACAAACGCCAGGATAACGCCGACGATGGACTCGCCGCCCAGCAGGCCGCTGGCAACGACCAGGCCCTGCTCCTGGAAGGCGGCATCCTTGGCAGCCTTCTCCTCGTCCGAAAGGCCTGCCTCGGCGTCGCGGTGTGCGGCCCACTTGTCGTAGGCGAGCTTGACGCAGGAGCCCAAGAAGGCCGTGAGCGACATGTAGAACGGCAGGTACACGCCCAGACCGATCATCATGGCCGGAATGCCGAGCCAGTACATGACGATGCCGGCGATAAAGCCGCCCGCAAACCACGGCACGCTCGGGATGCCCGAGACCATGGTGGCGACCACGCTTGCCTGCGCGGCCACAAAGCTCTTGTCGGGGCCGAAGGCGTCCGGACCATAGGCGGTGACGAGCGCGACCATGACGGCGGCAGCGACCAGGGCGCCCACGATGCCGCCAATGGCCTGGCCGACCCACTGTGCACGCGGGTTGGTACCCAGTACGGCTCCGGCCTTAAAGTCGTTCATGACGTCGCCCGCAAGGCCGCACGCCACGGCCACGATGCCGGCGATAAAGAACAGCTTGACCTGTGCGAGCTGCGCGAAGGCTGCCACGATGAGCATGACGATGAGGCCAAAGATCTCCATAGGGTCGATACCCGTCTGGCCGCAGCTCTGCGCACTCATGATGGTGGTGACAAAGGTGAACAGCGTGACGATGACGGCCGGGACGGGACCGAGGTCGAGCGCGATGGCAACGATCACGGCGATGGCGGCGGTGCCCAGGCCGATGATGCCGGCGTCGAGCTTAAGCGAGCCCGAGATGAGCGATTGCTCGTCGGTGTCGGTGGAGCTGTCGGCGGCGAGGCCGCGGACGATACCGGCGACCTGCGGCAGGATGTCCTTAAGGACGACGGCGACGCCAAAGCCCATCATAAGGCCCATACCGAGGGACTTGACGATACCCTGCGCGGTCACAACATCGAACAGGCCGGCAGCGGTGCCGCCGACGATGATGCCAAAATTGCCCAGCAGCGCGCCGGCAAACCAGAACGCGACGGGGGCGAAGCCCACCAAAAAGCCGATGGACAGCAACATGGGCGAGTTGTAGATGGCAAAGGTCACGCCGGGGATGTTGAGCGTGCACAGCATGCTGGGCACCACGCCCAGGGCGTCGCGCAGCACGCTGTAGATGCCTGCGATGGCCATGGAGCCAAAGAGCTGCTTGCCGGTCTTGCCGCCGGCCTCGGTAGCGCGTAGGGTCTGAGCTGCGGCGTTGCCGGTGGGGAACTCCAGCGCGGCGTCCACGATAAAGTGACGGTGGATGAGTGCCGTGGCCAGTAGGCCCAGGATAGTGCCGGCGAGTGCCACGATAAACATGTCGAGCCAACTGATCTGGTCGGCATAGCCCAGCATCCAGGCGCCCGGGATGGTAAACGCCAGACCGCCGGCGACCATGGCGCCTGCGGACATGATGGTGTGGGTGACGTTGGCCTCGTTGAGGCTGGCGTTGCCCATGAGCTTCAGGAAGAACAGCGAAATGACGGCAGCGAAAATGATCGGCCAGGGGAGGGCGCCCATCTTGAGGGCAGTATAGGCCGAGCTTGCCGTGATGATCACGCAGCCAAGGACGCCGATGACGACGCCGCGCAGCGTGAGTTGACCGCGCATCGAGGTGCGGTTCGAGGGATTGCTCATATAGAACTCCTTTGCGTATATCCGCTTCCCCCGGGAGCGCCGCTACGGATACGGCGCGGGAAGTCGGGTTACCAAGGGCCGACGCGTGAGCTCACGTACGACCGCGCATCAGTATAGCCGCAAGGTAGTCAATTTGGGATGGGGCTTTTTAGCTGGTTTGGGTAGGCGATATACTGCTGGGCAGACGAAAGGAGCGCCGACGATGCTTAATGGGTGCGCATATATATTGACGGTCGACGTGGGCAACACATTCATTCGCTTTGGCCTGTTTGCCGAGGATTCGGCCGCGGCGCAGGAATGCCCGCTTGCGACGTGCGAGATCACGACGCCGTCGAGCATCACGGCCGACGAGGCGCGTATGAGGCTCGTACAGGTCATGGGCGCGCTAGCAATCGATGCGGGCATGCCGGGTGTGCTCGTTCCCGCGGCGGCCGTGCTGAGTTGTGTGGTGCCGGCGCTCGAGCGCCCGTGGAAGGCGGCGCTTTCCCGCACCTGCACGGGGCGCGTGCTCACCGTGGGGCCGGGCCTCAAGACCGGCATGCCCGTGCACTACGACGATCCGGCCGAGATCGGCCCCGACCGCATCGCCGACGCCGTGGCGGCCCGTGCCGTCTACGGCTCTCCGTGCATCGTGATCGACCTGGGCACTACGACCAATATCGAGGTCATCGATGCGCGCGGAACCTTTGTCGGCGGCGTTATCGCGCCGGGTCTGGCGCTTGGCGCCCGCTCGCTTTCGGCCGCTGCGGCGCGCCTGCCGCAGGTCGAGCCCTCGGCACCCACGCATGTGATCGGTCGCAACACGCGCGAGGCCATGCGCTCAGGCGTGGTCTTGGGCGAGGTGGCCCGTATCGACGGCATGCTCGACATGGTGCTTGCCGAGATGCGCGCGACCAAGGCGGCGGGGGAGGGCAGCGTGCCCATCGTCATCACCGGCGACGATGCCGAGGCGCTCGCGGCGTTGGTCGGCCACAGCCTGACGGTCGATGACGCGTTGACGCTTCGCGGCCTGGCCGAGCTCTACCACATCAATCAAAAGCCCCGTCGCGCGTAGCGATGGGGGCGGTGGAACAAAAACGTCTCCACCTTTCACCTGCTACAATGGGTCAAACTATTGCGATTTCGGAGGTGTCTGCCATGTCGGACGATCTTCATCAAACTGCGTCGGGCAAGCGCCGCGACGTTATTAGCTGGGACGAGTTCTTTATGAGCGTGGCCATCGCCGCGCAGCGCCGCAGCAAAGATCCCAATACGCAGGTGGGCGCGTGCATCGCCAGCACCAACCACCGCATCCTTTCGGTGGGCTACAACGGTACGCCCTCGGCACTCAACGACGACTTTTTTCCGTGGGGCACGAGCGATGACCCGCTGCAGGACAAGCATAACTACGTAGTCCATGCCGAAGCCAACGCCGTGCTCAACTACCGCGGCTCGCTCAAAGACCTTGAGGGTTCCACGGTCTACGTCACGCTGTTCCCGTGTCATGACTGCGCCAAGATCCTGGCGCAGGTGGGCGTGGGCGAGGTTGTCTACCTGGACAATAAGTACGCCGACACCGACGACGGCCGCATCAGCCGTCGCATTCTCGACTCCTGCGGCATTAGCTACCGCCAGGTTATCGTCGATGTCCACATCGGCACCGGGGAACAAACTCAGCAGTAGCGGCAGCGTGTGCTAGCGCCGGGCGTCGGCAAAAGCAGCTAAAAAAGCCCCGTCCCAAATTGACTGCTCGTGAAAGTCGTGTCCGCACGCATGGCTGGCGCCTAAGCGGGTACATGGCTGTAGTAACATAGCCCCTGTCCGCGGGCGTGCCCGCGTTATTGTGAGAAAGGAGCCCCTGTGGCTGTTAACGAAGAGCTGCTTAAGAAGGTTCTTGAGGAGATCCGCCCCAACCTGCAGGCTGACGGCGGCGATATGGAGTATGTGGGCGTCGACGACGAGGGCGTCGTCCAGCTTGAGCTTCAGGGTGCCTGCGCCGGCTGCCCTATGAGCGCACTGACCCTGTCCATGGGTATCGAGCGTATTCTCAAGGAGCACGTACCCGGCGTTACCCGTGTCGAGCAGGTCAATGCCTCCGGCGAGACCGAGGACCTGTACGACGAGTACGCGCCGTTCTAAGATGCGAAAGCTGCGGACGGCGTACTCCGCATAGACGTTACGCCCAAATATGCGGCTGCGAGCGAAAGGCCCGCGGCCGCATTTGTATGTAGGGAGTAGGAGGGTCGACATGCTCAACGACCTCTACCATATGCTTGATCCCGTCGCCATTTCGGCGGGGCCCATCACCATCTACTGGTACGGCTTGGCCTATGTGGTCGGAGCTCTGCTCACGGCGGTCGTCATGTACCGCACACAGCGCCGTTGGGGTTTCGATATTACAGGCGACGACCTGACAAGCGTCGTGGTCGGCGTGGTCTTTGGCCTTATCATCGGCGCCCGCCTGTTCTACGTCATCTTTTACGGCGACGGCTACTACTGGGTACATCCGCTCGAGATCTTTGCCACCAACGAGGGCGGCATGAGCTTTCATGGCGGCCTGGTGGGCGGCATCATCGGTGGCGCGCTCGTGTGCCGTAT
Organism: Collinsella sp.; assembly: GCA_019414265.1. Taxonomy (GTDB): domain Bacteria; phylum Actinomycetota; class Coriobacteriia; order Coriobacteriales; family Coriobacteriaceae; genus Collinsella. The sequence continues at coordinate 11,464 of DXMJ01000008.1, forward strand.
GTACAAGCTCGATGCCTGGACTATCGCCGACCTTGCCGTTATCGGTGCTCCGCTGGCCCTGTGCCTGGGGCGCTGCGCCAACTTTGTCAACGGCGAGCTGTGGGGCAAGCCGACCGATCTGCCCTGGGGTGTGATCTTCGGCGGCGCCGCGGGCGATATGCCACGTCACCCCTCCCAGCTCTACGAGGCATTTCTCGAGGGCATTGTGCTCTTCTGCATTCTGCAGGTGTTCAGCCGCAAAAAACCGCTGCTGCCCCAGGGTACGTTTATGGGCGTGTTTGTGATGGGTTACGGCATCGTCCGCTTCCTCGTTGAGTTTGTGCGCGTGCCCGATGCCCAGCTGGGCTATCTGCTGGGCGGCGTCATCACCATGGGTCAGCTGCTGAGCCTGCCGCTCGTAATCGCAGGACTGGCGCTCATCATCTTCGCCCGACACCGCAATCGCCCCCAGCGCATCTACCTCGACGCCTAGCCACCACATGTCACCACAAGGGGGACAGGCACCTTTGTGGTGGTTTTGCCGGGCAACGATGACAGAACCGTAACGTTTCCCCAGATAAAACCTGCCAAAATAAACCTGTCCCTTTTTGGCAGGTTTCTAGAAAGGCTATTCGGACTGTGAAGGATTCCGACCTCTCCACAACGGCTGCGCGCGACGCTGCCCGCATCGTCTGGTTTAAGCGCTACCCCGCCAAGCAGACGCTCATCGCATTTCTGCTCGCGCTGTTGGCGACCACAGCGTTTTCCATCGATCCCGCCCCGGTGTCGAGCAACGCAGTCTTGGCGATTGACCCCAAAGCCTCGGGCATGCTGTACGTGTGCTACGAGGTGCTCCTCTCATTTGCCGGCCATACCGACGCGGTCATGCTGCTTGCGCTTGCCTGCCTGCTCACGCTGCCGTTTCGCTACGTGTTCTTTGGCCGTGGCGACACCTGGCGCCCATCGATTATTCTGCCGTCGCTGTTTTTCGCCATCTGCATGGTGTTCGGCCGCAGCTACGACCTCACCGACTCGGCCGAGATTGTTCTTGGCGACAAGGCCCGCATCATCTGCGCCTGGATTGGCGGCGCGGGCTGGATGCTCCTAGCGATCGTGGCCTTCTACCTTGCCTTTGAGTGCCTGGATTGGCTGAGCTCTCGGCGCATCCCGTTTTCCGAGGCGCACTTTGGCCGCATATGGCGTGTGGCTCACGCCGTGCTCTCGGTCCATCCCTTTGCCGGGCCCTTCCTGGTGTTTATGATCGCCTGGGCGCCCACGCTCATCGCTTCGCTGCCCGGCCTTTTTATGGGGGACACCGGCGCGCAGATTCGTCAGTGGTTCAACTATCCCAACGGCACGAGCGACTACCTACGCCTGCTCAATCCTAATGTGTTGCTCAACGGGCATCATCCCGTAGTGCACACGGCCATTATCGGCTCGTGCGTTCAGCTGGGGCTTTCGCTGTTCAACAGCGCTAACGCGGGCCTCATCATCTATACCTGCGCTCAATTTGTCATCACGGCTGCCTGCATGGCCTATTCCATTTCGTCGCTGCGCAAACTGGGCGTGAGCCTGCCGGTTCGCGGTGCGATCCTGCTGTTCTTTGCGTTTATGCCGATGTTCTCTAACTACGCGGCCCTGCTTACCAAAGACGTGCTCTTTGCCGACGCGTTTTTGGTGCTGCTGGTACAGACCGTCAAGCTCGTGGCATGTGGCTTGCCCCGTCGTGATGCCAATGCCGAGCGTGCGGGCGAACAGAGGCCCGTGCTCTTTGCGCGCCACGACTGGCTGTTGCTTGCGCTGGCTGCCATGGGTTCCACGTTTTTGCGCAATGGCGGTCTGGTCTTTCCGTTGGCGGCCTGCGTGATTGCGGCGGCGTTTTGCGCATGGGACGTGCATGTGGCTCGTCGTGCAGCCAAGCAGGCTGGTGCTGCGCCTTCGGGCGCCATCCCGCGTTTCCGCTGGGTGGGAGTTCTTGCGGTGCTTGCTCTCTGCCTTGCCTCTAATATGTACTTCACCAAGGTCTTTATGCCGGCGCACGATATCACGCCTGGTTCCAAGCGCGAAATCCTCTCGATTCCGTTCCAACAGACGGCTCGTTTCGTCCAAAAGCACGACGGCCTCAACTCGGGCGTCAACCCCACGGTAAAGGAGGACGGCACCATCGTGGAGGCTCCTTGCGACGGCTTGGTGACCGACGAGGAGCACGCCGTGATCGACCGGGTGCTCAAGTACGAGAATCTGGGCCGCCGTTACAACCCGGATAAGTCGGATGCCGTCAAGAACTGCTTTAACGAGTACGCCTCGCAGGAGGACATCAAGGCCTATTTTGAGGTCTGGGCGCAGATGTTCAAAAAGGATCCCGAGTGCTATATCTCGGCGCTCATCAATAACTATTACGGCTACTTTTATCCGAGCGCGCGCGATGCCTGGGTCTACAGCACGGCGCGTAGTGCCGAGATCATGGCGCGTCCCGACAACCTCAAGTACTTCGACTTCCATCCGGTTGACAGCAACGTGGTGCGCTGGTGCGACCACCTGATCAATCTGTACCGTGTGGCGGTGCAGCGCATCCCGTTTATTTCGCTCACCATGAGCTCGGCCACCTATGTGTGGATTATGATCGCCGTGGTGGTCTACCTGCTGCGTCGTCATTCATGGCGTGCGCTGGCGATCTGGGTGCCGCTGTTGGGCGTGCTCGCCGTGTGCCTGATTGGTCCCTGCAACGGTTCGACCTATATGCGCTACCTGTATCCGGTCATCGCCTGCATGCCCTTCGCCATCGGCGCCACCGTCACCTGCAGTGACTTCCTCTGGTCCTAACTTGGTGCATTGGGGTCAGGTCTCTTTGCACCAAAGGGGGCATCATCACGACGCCTTCATTTTTTTGTTTATCTCACAGGCCAGTAGGTATATCATTTATAGCGTTTGTTTATATTGCCCGAGCATTCGCGCTGGGCTTTAGGTCGAAACCGATAGGAGACACGTATGTCCGGACACTCTAAGTGGGCCACAACCAAGCATCGTAAGGGCGCGCAGGACGCCAAGCGTTCCGCCCTCTTCTCCAAGCTCAGCCGCAACATCACCGTTGCTGCCCGTCTCGGCGGCGACCCGCTGCCCGAGAACAACGCCAGCCTCGCCGCTGCCGTTGCCAAGGCTAAGGCTCAGTCCATGCCTAAGGACAAGATCAAGTCTGCTATCGATAAGGCCTTTGGTTCGGGTGCCGACGCCGCCGTCTATGAGAACATCGTGTACGAGGGTTACGGTCCCGCCGGTGTCGCCGTCTACGTCGACTGCCTGACCGACAACCGCAACCGCACCGCTGCCGACGTCCGTTCCGCCTTCTCCCACGCTGGTGGCAACCTGGGCACCTCCGGTTCCGTCGCCTTCCAGTTTGAGCGCAAGGGCCAGATCGTCGTTGCCAAGGAGATCCTGGACGAGAACGCCAAGAAGGAGACCATGATCGCCAACGGTGCTGCCGGTGACGAGGATGAGTTCATGATGGCGATCGCCGAGGCCGGTGGTGAGGACTACGAGGACGCCGGCGAGGAGTGGATCGTCTGGACCGCTGCCAACGACGTCATGGCTGTCTCCAAGGCACTCGAGGAGCAGGGCGTCCAGGTCAAGGGCTCCGAGACCACCATGGTTCCGACCACTCCGACCGAGGTCTCCGGTGCCGACGCCAAGAAGGTTCAGCGCCTCATCGACCGTCTTGAGGAGCTCGACGACGTCCAGGACGTCTACAGCACCATGGACATGACCGACGAGGTCATCGCTGCCCTCGAGGAGGAGTAGCGCCCGCACGGATTGAGCCGTGCATATCTGGGCATAATGAAGCGAGCATGCAAGCCTCGTGGAATAGATGAGCCGGATCCGCGTGCATGAGGCACCGGACCCGGCTCTTTTATAATGATGCGAATCGTTTTGCATTCTGTGGATCGAGATTTGAAGGGAGCGCTGCATGCGCGTGCTCAAACGAGCCCTGGCGATCGTGTATCTTGCCTCCGCCGTCGTGGCGCTGGGTACGTTAGTCTGCCAGTTTTGGGGGCCATATACCTATCGCTTTATGCTGCTGATGCGCGATCCGCTGCCTCGCATCGTTGTTACGGCGTGCGGCGGTGTCGTGGCGCTCGGCGTGCTCGTGGGTTTCTTCCGCCTGATGTTTGCTCGTCGCGAGCCGTCCTGCGTGCATCCGGCGGGGGAGCGCAATATCGAGGTCACGCTCGCTGCCCTCTCCTCGTGTGCCCGCACCGCGGCAGAGCGCGACGACCGAGTGATGATCGAGCATGTCGAGGCGCGCGTGCAGGGCTCCGACGAATCGCACGTCCGTTTTAAGGTTGACGCCATCGCGCTCGACGACCGGGACGTGGCCTCCCTTGCAGCCGCGATGCAGCAACGTATCGAGGAGGCCTGCGACACTATGCTCGGCACGCCGGGCACGACTGCGCGCGTTCGTTTTTTGCCGTCCAAGACTACCGTCCAGACCGTGGAGGTTTCCGGTGAGTGATACCAATCAAGACAAGACCGCCCGCACGCCGCGCCTGACTATCGATCAGAGCGCCGCGCCGGCAGGCGAGGTCGTCGATCCCAAGGTAGAGGGTACCGAGTCACATGACGCGGTCGCCGATGATTTTGATGAGGCCATGGGTCTCATCAAGGGTACGGGGGCAGCCATCTGGAGCTATGCCGTCCGTCATCCCAACACCACGCTTGGAGCCGTCGCTGGTTTTGTGCTCGCCGTGCTGGTGCTCACGCTCGGCCTGTGGGATACGCTCGTCATCGCTTTCTTTGTGCTGATCGGCGCCGTGATTGGCCAGATCCGCGACGGCGAGAACGGGATCGTCAACTTCTTCGGCCGTCTGCTTAGCGGCCGCTAGCATGTATTCGACCGCCGCGTGTGCGGTGGGCATAAGGAGGAACCATGGCTTTTAACACGAAGGTCGATGTGGCCGATACCGAGCTCGAGGTAGACGAGACCGTCACCGCCGAGGCCGAGGACGTAACGCTCGAGGACGAGGCGCTCGTCGAGGCCGAACCCGCCGACGATGCGGACGAGGATGATGGGGAAGCGGACGAGTCCGAGGACTCGCTGACCTATTCCAACGGTGTGATCGAGAAGATCGTCGCCATGGCCACCCGCGAGGTACCGCACGTCCTGGGCATGAAGGGCAACCTCATGCACTTTGTGCAGGAGCAGTTTGGTGCCGAGAATCTGACCAAGGGCGTGACAGTCGAGGTCACCGATGACAACCGCGTGGTCGTTAACATTTCCGTCATTATCGAGTACGGCGCCTATGCGCCCGCGATTTTCGACGACGTTAAGGCGCGCGTGACCGAGCGTCTGGCTGCGATGACCGGCCTTGAGGTGGCAGGCGTCAACCTGCGCATCGAGGATGTCATCACCCCCGAGGAGTACGAGCACCGCACCAACCAGCACGAGTAACCTACCAAAAAGGTAACCTGCCAAAAAGGGACAGGTTTATTTTGGCAGGTTTTATCTGCGAAAACGTCAAACGGCCGGTCGCACGGATGTATGTGCGGCCGGCCGTTATTTGTATGCCCCCGATGTAGGCATACCGCTCGTCTAACTAGGGGTTGCAATCGTCACGTTCCGCGTTACCCTAATGGGCGCATTGTTTCCAAATTGTTAACGAGGGGTTGCCGTAATGGCTGACGAGCGCAAAACAGAAAGCAAGGCATGGGCGATTGAGGCCGCCGCGGCAGAGGCGGCATCGCGAGCTGCCGAGGAGCTACATCGTCCTCCCGTGGTGCCGATGGAGCGCGTGGTCGATCGCACCGATATCGAGCGCGGCGAGCGTGCCGGCCAAAAGCGCAGCCAGGAGCCAGGCTTCCCGCGCTTTTTCGCCGAGCTCAATCTAGGTCTGATTCTTACGGCTTTTGCCATCGTTGCGTTTAAAACCCCTAATCACTTTGCTTTTGGCGGCACCTCGGGCGTGTCGGTCATTCTGTCCACGCTGTTCCCGACCCTGCCCGTCGGCGTCTTTATGTGGATTATCAACGCGGTTCTCGTCGTCTTGGGCTTTATCTTTTTGGAGCGCAAGGCAATCCTGTGGAGCGTCTTCGCCTCGTTTGCGCTGTCCGCCTATGTTTCGCTGTTTGAGCTTTTTATTCCGACCGATGTCTCGATGACGGGCGATATGTGGCTCGACCTGTGCTTTGCCGTGATTCTGCCGGCGCTCGGCAGCGCCATCGTTTTTGATATCGGCGCCTCGACGGGCGGCACGGACATCCTCGCTATGATCCTCAAACGCCGTACCACACTCGAGATTGGCCGCGCGCTGTTGCTGGTCGATATCGGCATCGTGACCATCGCGGCCTTCTTGTACGGTCCGCGCGTCGGTCTGTACTGCGTGCTCGGCCTGTTTGCCAAGACGCTTGTGGTCGACAAGGCCATCGAGGGCATTCACCTGCGCAAAGTCTGCACGATCATTTGCTCCGAGCCGCGCAAAGTTGAGGAGTTTATCGTCAAACATCTCAACCGTACGGCGACTATCAGCCGCGGCTACGGTGCCTTTTCGGGCAAGTGCGTGACGGTGATCATGAGCGTGCTGAGCCGTCGCGAGGCCGTGCAACTGCGCCGCTATGCGCGCGAGGTCGATCCGGGTGCCTTTATCACGATTGTCGACAGCTCCGAGATCGTCGGCAAGGGTTTCCGCGGCACGAACTAGCGCGGACACACTCATCAAACAATCGAAAAGCGCCTCGCGCGTTGCAAATACGTCATCTAAGAGTATTTGTCCTCACATTGGGTGATAATGATGCCAAAGACATCGTTTGCGATCCAGGTGATTCGCTCTAGATACGAAGGGATGATTTCGATGTTCTGTTCGCAGTGTGGCGCCCCCATGGGCGATAACGACAAGTTCTGCGGCGTGTGTGGTGCCCCCAATGTCGGTGCTGCAGCTTCCACCCCTCAGGGTCAGCCTCAGCCTCAGCAGTTTGTTCCTCAACCTGTCGCGAACGCGTCCAAGGGCTGCACGGCTCAGGCGTTTGAGGATATGACCAAGACTCCGGGCGTGCTGCAGCGCGTGTGCCAGATTGCCTTTTTGCCGGCGCTTATCTGTGTCGTGTCGGTACTCGTGCTGTTCATCCCCGTTATCGGCGGTATTGCGGCTGCCATCGGCTTTTTGGCTGCCTACGTGGCGAGCGTGTGCGGTTCGGGCTTTGGTATCGAGTGGGGTCGCGACCTGTCGCTTAAGATCGATGACGGCATGGGTCGTCCGTTGATGCGTTCCACGTCGTTTGGTCTCGGAATCTTTTCGAGCGTTATTTCGGTCGTACTCGAGTTTATCGCTGCCATTCCCATTATCGGTGTAGTGCTTTCGCTGGTGGAGGGCGTGGTAATTGGCGCCGCGGGCTCGTATTCTTATTACGGCTCTTATGCGCTCGAGGCTGCGCTGTTTGGCTCGCTTGGCCTGCTTGTCCTGGCTATGATTGCCACGGTGGTCCTGGGGGTCTTCTTTAAGATGTTCGCCGACATTGCCGTGATGCACTTTGCGGTGACCGGTCGCGTCGAGAGCGCGTTTTCGCTCGATAAGGTTTGGGCGGCCTTTAAGAACAACAAGACCAAGCTGTTCTGCGCTTCGTTCCTCCCCGAGTTTTTGACGGGCCTGGTTTCCAACGCCATTACGTGGATCTTGACAGCTGTCTTTGGTGCCATCGCCGGAATTGGCGCGTACGGCTATTACTATCGCCCCACGGGTATCGAGGCGATTGTTACCGCCGGTGGTGTCACGCTCGTATTGTTCCTGGTGCTGATTGCATTCGTCACGGTGTTCCTTACGGTCTTTGGCAAGATGCTCAAGCACCGTGCCGTTGGCTATTGGGCTGCACGTTATGCAAGCGAATGGGCCGATGAGGACAAGGACGACGTTTTGACTTTTGTGCTCCCGGGTGAGAAGAAGCCTGCTCCTGCGGGATTCAATCCCACGGCAGCCACTGGTGCTGCGCCTGCCCCGGCACCCGCGCCTGCACCTGCCCCGGCACCTGCTCCTGTCCCCGCACCGGCGTCCGAGGCGACGCCTGCGGAGCCCGATTGGGATGCCGTTGCCACGCCGGCGGATGAGCCGGGCGATAATCCTGCTGCCGAAAACAATCAAACCGAATAGCCGGTCGAGGCGCCCTGGGCAACTGAGCCCGGGGTGCCTTTTTCTACTGCGAAAGCAAGAAAATGCCTGGGAAAACGGTTGCAGCAAAATTTCTCGGAAATTGGTCAATGTTGCGCAACAACGTCGCGGCTATTGTTGAGAACGTAGACGTGTAAGGTTTGAAGGCGTGCGACGCCTTAGGAAAAGGAGAGGCTCATGTTCTGTCCCACTTGTGGTTCTCCCATTTCGGATGATGCCAAATTCTGCCCTGTTTGCGGATCCGCCGTTGGTGCCGCTTCTGCCGCTCCGGCCCCGCAGCCCCAGCCCGCTCCGGCCCAGGCTATTCAGCCCGTGCCCCAGCCTCAGCAGCAGTACACCGGTCAATACGCCCAACAGTCCGCATCCGCTCCGATGGGCTATGGCCCCATTAAGGCTGACCGCAGCCTGATCGGCTGGCTGCTGCTCTCTCTTGTGACCTGCGGTATCTATTCGTTCTACTTCCTGTATTGCTTGGCACGCGACGTCAACACGTTGTGTCAGGATGACGGCGATTACACGCCGGGTCTGGCGGAATTCATCCTTCTATCGTTTGTGACCTGCGGCTTCTACGCGTACTACTGGTATTACAAGATTGGCAACCGCCTGCAGGCCAACGCTCCTCGCTACGGCCTGGTGTTCCAGGAAAACGGCACCACCGTTCTTCTGTGGCAGATCTTCGGCGCGCTCCTGTGCGGCCTTGGTCCCATCTTCGCTATGAACATCATCATCAATAATACCAATGCCATGGCAACGGCTTACAACACTCGCCTTGGCGCTCGTGCCTAACAATAAGGGCGGCGTGAACAGCTCCCAGGGACATAGGGGCACGGCAGAGCTCCTTCGCCGCGCCCTTTTTTGCACCGGCGCGCTCTTTGTCGCCTGGCTCGCGCTCTACCTGCTCGATATCGGCTGCATTTTTCGAATGATGACGGGCGCTCCTTGTCCGGGATGCGGCATGACGAGGGCGTGGCTGGCGGCGCTGCGTCTCGATTTTGCGGCGGCCTTTGCCTACCATCCGCTGTTTTGGGTGGTGCCGATTGCGTTTGTGCTCGCGTTCGTGCGCGAGGAGGTGGCATCGAGCAAGCTAAAGCGTGGTGTCGACATTGCAGTCACCGTGTTGTGCATGCTGGTCATCGCCGTATGGATCGTGCGCCTCATCAATCCGGTAGATGCCGGCCTACTCTTTGGCGGCCATGCGCCCGCCGGAGTCCCCGACGACATCATCCACCTCGAACCCCCACGCTGGCTCACCATCCTTCGCTCTTTCCTGTCGTGACGGAGGACGCGCTAGAAAAGCGGTCGACACATAAGCGGGGGCGAACGTTGAGATAACGTTCGCCCCCGCTTTGCTCTAGCCAGGTTGTTATGGGTGGGCGTGATGGCTACTCGTCGCGCTTCTCCTCGTGGCGAGCGGCAGCCCGCGCATCGTGGATGCCCTTGATTGCAGCATGGCGAGCGGTGCGAGCATCGTGCATGGCGTCGCGCGCCTCAGCGGCTGTTGCCTTGGCAGAGCGCAGCTTGGCGGCCAAGTCGGGGTTGGTCTCGGCAACCGCGGCGATCGTGGGGCCGTCGAGCTCCTCTTGCGTGGGCTCGGCCAAAAAGTCGATAGCATACTGGGCGGCCACCATGGAGCCCTTTGCCAGCACGGTCTCGTCGATCTTGTAGAAGCAGGAATGTTGGGCGTACGTGGCACCAATCTTGGGGTTGCGCGTACCTACAAAGGCGAGCACGCCCGGCACGCGGCGCAGGTACTCCGAAAAATCCTCGCCCGAAAGCGTGCCACGGTAATGGCCTTGACCGGTGGGGCCCAGGCACTTGATTACAGCCTGACGGCAGCGCTCGCTCGAGGCGACCTCGTTTTCGACCTTGTAGTTGGCGATGGTGTAGTCGGTGAGCTCAGCCTCGGCGCCCAGAGCTGCCGCGGTATGCTCCACGATGCGGCGCATGAGCTCCGGCATTTCCTCGTGGGTCGAATCGCCGTAGGTGCGCACTGTGCCGGCGAGGTAGGCCGTGCCGGCGATAACGTTGCGCGCGGTGCCGCCGTGCAGCTCGCCGACGGTGATGACAGCCGGCTCGTAGGGGCTAATCTCGCGCGAGACGATGGTCTGCAGGGCGTTGACGATCTCTGCCGCAACCATAACGGCGTCGTGGCCGCGCTGGGGCATGGCGCCATGGCACGAGGTGCCGCGGACGTCGATGCGGAACCAGTCGGTATTTGCCATGCGTGGGCCGGGCTCGCAGCTTACGGTACCGGCGTCGACCTCGCTCCAGATGTGCGCGGCGTAGGCGCCATCGACGCCGTCGAGCACACCCGTGCCAATCATGAGTTTGGCGCCCTGGCCGTTTTCCTCGCTGGGCTGGAATACGATGCGAATCTCGCCGTGGATGTCATCGGTCATGTGGCGCAGAATCTGCAACGTGCCGAGCATCATGGCGATATGGCAGTCGTGACCGCAGGCGTGCATGCAGCCCTCATTGACGCTGACGAACTCCTCGCCGGTCTGCTCAGTGACGGGCAGGGCGTCGATATCGGCGCGCAGCAGGATGCGGCGGCGCGGCGTGCCGTCCTCGCGGTAGGCATCCGGCGCGGTGCCGCGAAGCGTCGCCACCAGGCCCGTCTTGAGCGGACGCTCGTAGGGGATATTCATGGCGTCGAGCTGGTTGGCGATGTCGGAAGTCGTGCGCTCCTCGGCAAGGCTCAGCTCCGGGTGCTTATGGAAGTGCCGGCGCTGCTTGATGATGTAGGGTTCAAACTCGGCGGCGATATCCTGGATGGCCGCGGTGACGTCGTCTGCCGCGCGAACCTCGGTTGCCGCCATAATCTGCTGTGCCTTGGTCTTCGTCATGGTCGATTTGCTCCTTGTTGGCTCGATCGCAAAATCGTACAGGCTCTCTCCAGTATGCCACCTGCCGCTAGGGCTGGTAAAGCTGCCGTTTGCCGCTTGGCATTTTGTAACCGAGGCGGGGGAGTACACTCGGGGGTGTTGAATTTCCTGCCAGAGATGGGGATGCCCATGCAACATATCGATCGGATTATTCGCTCCAAGAACGTCTTTACCGCGCAAGACGGCATCGATTCCGCCCGCGAGCTGGCGATTGCCATCGCGGGCGACCGCATCGTCGCAGTCGGTGCGCCCGATGACGTAATTGCCGCCGCACCTGCCGCCACGCCGGTGGTCGATTACGGCGAGCAGTTTGTCTGCCCCGGTTTCCATGATGCGCATCTGCACTTCTTCCATACCTCGGTCGGCTCCTCGCCGTACATGCTCATGGATATGGGCGCGTCCGAGGCGGCACTGGTACAACATGCGCTCGAGTTTTCCCAGGACCTGCCCGATGACGCCTGGGTTGTGACGCAGGGCTGGCGCGACTACCGTTGGGACCCGCCCGAGCATCCTACCAAGGCGTCGCTCGATGCGGCATTCCCCGATCGTCCCTGCGTTATGTATTCGGGCGACGGGCACACGCTTTGGCTCAACAGCCGCGCACTCGAGGCGCTCGGCGTCACGCGCGACAGCGAGCCGCCAGCGGGCGGCAGCTACGACAAGGACGCAAGCGGCGAGCTTACGGGCATTGCTCACGAAGCGGCTGCCATGCAGTTGTTGCCGCGCTGCCTTGAGTGGCTGGGCGAAGATCGCATCGCAAGCGCTTACGCCGATCAAATGAGGCGCATGGCCGAGCAGGGCATCACCTCGATCTGCGATATGTCGCTCATGCCCATGCCAGGCTGCGATTTTATCCGCGACGACGTCTACGACAAACTGCAGACAGCCGGCAAGCTGGGCATTCGTGCCCATCTGTTCCCCACGCTGTTGGATGACCAGTCGCGTCTAGAAGAGCTCCAGGTACGTTATGCGAACAACGCGCTGCTTTCGGCGCCGGGTTTTAAGCAGTTCTTCGATGGCGTGTCGAGTGAACACACGGCATATCTCACCGAGCCCTATACCAATCCGCGCTTCCCGGGCGACCAGGGCCGTCTGACAGTCCCGGCTGAGCGCATGCGAAAATTGGTTCTGGCGGCTGCGGAGCGCGGTCACACCGTGCGCATCCACGTTATTGGTGACGGTGCGATTCATGCCGCGCTGGATATCTTCGAGGAAGCAGCCGACCTGTACGGCCTGCCCCAGCACGGCCATAACACGCTCGAGCACCTGGAGAACCTTCTGCCCGAGGACATCGACCGCCTGCGCAAGCTCAACGTGGTTGCTTCGAGCCAGCCCTGCCACATTACACTCGACCCGGGTGGACCGGAGCGCGATCTGGGCCTGGAGCGCAGCCGCATCATGTGGCCGTTCGCAACCTATAAGCAGCGCGGCATTCGCCAAGCCTTCGGTACCGACAGCCCTATCACGCCCGTTACCAGCATGAACGTGCTCTACACGGCTATCACGCGCCAGGACCCCAAAAGCCACTGGCCCGAGGGCGGCTGGTTGCCGAGCGAGCGCATCGATGCAGCAACGGCTCTGCGCAACTACACCTTGGGCAGCGCCTATGCAGCGGGCGACGAGCAAAACCTCGGTAGCTTGGAGCCTGGCAAGTACGCCGACCTGGTAGTCCTGGACCAAAACCCGCTCACCGTTGATCCCCAAGAACTTCAAGCCACCAAAGTCCAAGCCACCTACCTGGCAGGCAACTTGATTTACGAGCGCTAACCCCACATCCCACCCCTCAGTTGCGGTGAAATAGTCCCTAAAATCGGCCTTCAAGCCCAAAAACAGGAACTATTCCACCGCAACTTAAAAGAGCGCGTCCCAACAACGTGCCCCCTATCTTGTGCATTCCATCCGCATCGCCATTTTGCTGCACTGACTTTTCTGAATGCCGGGCCCTAGTTAGTCAACCTGGCTCCCAGGGCGGACCGGAGGGCATGAAGTTTGTCGCGAGTTCCGCACGCAAAGGAAAGCACTTAATGTGCTTTCCGTCTTGCGCAGGACTGTAGAGCAGCAAACTTCATGCCCTCCGGTCCGCCCCGGGAGCCACCGTTAAGTTATCCCCCGGCATTCAGAAAATCTAAGTGCCAAAAAATAAGATTTTTTGACTCCGTGTTGTATAACCCGCCATTCGTGGGTACCATTCAACGCGTACGCAAACAAAAAGGGTTAATTCGCGTGGTATAACCGCGCGGCCCAAAAAGGAGGAGACAAGCATGTCGTCTTTGAAGCCGCTTGCAGATCGTGTTCTGGTCAAGCCCGACGAGGCCGAGCAGAAGACCGCTTCTGGTCTGTATATCGCCAGCAACGCTCAGGAGAAGCCGCAGCGCGGCACCATTGTTGCCGTTGGCGCCGGCAAGGTCAACGACAAGGGTGAGCGCATTCCCATGGACGTCAAGGTCGGTGACGTTGTCATCTACGGTAAGTTCGGTGGCAACGAGGTTAAGGTCGACGGCGAGAAGTATCTGCTCATGCGCGCCGATGACATCTACGCTGTCGTCGAGGCCTAGTCTCGTCAGAATCTCTGATTCGTCTTTGAACGCGCTCGTCGCATAGGACTCGGAAGCGGCGACGCGAGTCACATTTCTTTTGGAGGATTACCCACTATGGCAAAGAACATTACGTTCAACACCGATGCCCGCGCTAAGCTCGCCAAGGGCGTCAACACCCTGGCCGACGCCGTTACCGTCACCATGGGCCCCAAGGGCCGCTACGTTGCGCTGCAGCGCACGTTCGGTGCCCCGACCATCACCAACGACGGCGTTTCCGTCGCTAAGGAGATCGAGCTCGAGGACAACATCGAGAACATGGGCGCCCAGCTGGTGAAGGAGGTCGCCACCAAGACCAACGACACCGTGGGTGACGGCACCACCACCGCAACCCTGCTCGCTCAGGCCATCGTCAACGACGGTCTGCGCAACGTCGCCGCTGGCGCCAACCCGCTGGCCATCCGTCGCGGCATCGACAAGGCCGTCAACGCCGCCGTCGCCGAGATGAAGAAGCAGGCCAAGCCGGTCGAGACCAAGGAGCAGATTGCTTCCGTCGGTACCATCTCCGCCGGTGACCCCGAGGTCGGCGAGAAGATCGCCGAGGCCATGGAGGTCGTGGGCAAGGACGGCGTCATCACCGTCGAGGATTCCCAGACGTTCGACATCACCATCGACACCGTCGAGGGCATGCAGTTCGACAAGGGCTATGTCTCCGCTTACTTCGTCACGGATAACGACCGCATGGAGGCCGTGATGAAGGATCCGTACATCCTCATCACCGACCAGAAGATCTCCAGCGTTCAGGACATCATGCCTGTTCTCGAGGCTGTCCAGCGCGCCGGCCGTGGCCTGCTCATCATCGCTGAGGACATCGACGGCGAGGCCCTGCCCACCCTGGTCCTCAACAAGATCCGTGGCGCTCTCAGCGTCTGCGCCGTCAAGGCTCCGGGCTACGGCGATCGCCGCAAGCGCATCCTCGAGGACATCGCCGTCCTTACCGGTGGCCAGGCCGCTCTGGACGAGCTGGGCGTGAAGGTCGCTGACATCACCGCCGATATGCTCGGTACCGCTAAGTCCGTCACCATCTCCAAGGACAACACCGTCGTCGTTGGCGGCGCTGGTTCCAAGGAGGCCATCGACGCCCGCATCGCTCAGATCAAGGGCGAGATGGAGAACACCACCTCTGACTTCGACCGCGAGAAGCTCCAGGAGCGCCTGGCCAAGCTCTCCGGTGGCGTTGCCGTCATCAAGGTTGGCGCTGCTACCGAGTCCGAGCTCAAGGAGATCAAGCATCGCGTCGAGGATGCCCTGCAGGCAACCCGAGCTGCTGTCGAGGAGGGCATTGTCGCCGGTGGCGGCGTCGCCTTCATGGACGCTGTTCCTGCGCTCGATGCTGTCGAGATCGACGACCCCGAGGAGAAGATCGGCGTCGACATCGTCAAGAAGGCTCTGACCGCTCCGGTCGCTACCATCGCCAAGAACGCTGGCTTTGAGGGCGCTGTCGTGGTCGACAAGGTTGCCGAGCTGCCCGCCGGCCAGGGTCTCAACTCTGCCAACGGCGAGTGGGGCGACATGATCGAGATGGGCGTCCTCGACCCCGTCAAGGTCAGCCGCGTCACCCTGCAGAACGCTGCTTCCGTCGCCAGCCTGATCCTCATCACCGAGGCTACCGTCTCCGATGTGCCCAAGAATACTCAGCTTGAGGACGCTATCTCTGCTGCCACCGCTGGTCAGCAGGGCGGCGGTATGTACTAAGGCCGACAAGGTCTAGAACTCCCACCGGGAATCCGGGGGCGTGACGGGGCTTCTCTCCGGAACGTCCTCGGACATGCAAAGAGGCTCCGCATCGCGCTTCGCGCTGCGGAGCCTCTTTGCGTCCTGCGGAATGTTCCGGAGAGAAGCCCCGTCACGCCCCCGGATCCCCTGTGTTTACGGCCTTGAGGTCGGCGTGGACGGAGATCGTGGCTGATGGGGATACATGTCCCGGTCGCTGTTTCGCGGCTTTGCCGCGAAAGGCGCGCTACTTTGGGATGGGTGGGGAACGTGGTTGTTGCGGCAACTGATCCCCACCATAAATTACCCTCGGCATACTTGCGCGAAAACCTGCCCGTGCTACACTTGCAATTGCTGTTTCAGGGCGGGGTGAAATTCCCCACTGGCGGTAAATCGGGCGGTGCCAAAGGGGTGCCGTGGCGCAGACGAGGCGTCTGCGACCGAGCCGATGAGTCCGCGACCCGTGCATGCGTTGGTTCGCATGCCGGCTGAACTGGTGAGATCCCAGTACCAACGGTTAGAGTCCGGATGAAAGAGGCAGGTGATCTTATGTCTGAACAGTCGCAGCATATCCATTTTGAGAACACGAATAGGTGGAGCACCAAACAGCTCGTTACCATGGCGTTGATGTGCGCCTTGGGCGCCCTGTTTATGTACGTGCAGCTGCCCATTCTTCCTTCGGCGCCATTTTTGACGTATGACCCGTCGCTGGTGCCGGCGATGGTGTGCGGATTTGCGTATGGCCCCGGTGCTGGTACCGCTGTTGCAGCCATGGCGATCGTTATCCATGCGCTCACTACGGGTGACTGGGTCGGCGCGCTTATGAATCTGGTTGCCACGCTGGGCTACATTCTGCCCGCGGCTATCGTCTACCAGAAGATGCATACCTATAAGGGTGCCGTGATTGGCCTGGTGCTCGGCGTTATTGCCGCTACGGCGTTGTCTATGGTCGCAAATCTTACCATTGGCGTATGGTTCTGGTATGGCTCGGTCGATGTGATCGCCCCGCTCATGATTCCTGCGGTGCTGCCGTTCAACCTCATCAAGACCGTGCTCAACTCGGTGTTGACGCTTGCGGTGTACAAGGCGGTCTCCAACCTCATCACGCCTAAAAAGGACCAGGTCAAAGGTCGCGCATGATTGAGTGTCGGGGCGTTTCCTTTAGCTATGACGGTGCCGCACCGGCACTCGACGGCGTCGATCTGAACATCGAGGATGGCGAGTTTTTCTGCATCCTCGGTGGCAATGGGTCGGGCAAGTCGACGTTTGCCAAGCATCTGAATGCACTGTTGCGGCCCGATGCGGGTACGGTATGCGTCAACGGCATGGATGCGTCCGACCCCGAGCTGGTCTACGACATCCGCTCGACTGCGGGCATGGTATTCCAGAATCCCGATGACCAGCTGGTGGCAACGCTTGTCGAAGATGACGTTGCGTTTGGTCCCGAAAACCTTGGCGTGCCGTCGGCACAAATTGCGCAGCGCGTGCGCGAGGCGCTGAAGGGTGTGGGCCTGGTGGGCTTTGAGCGTCACGAGACCCATGCGCTTTCGGGCGGCCAAAAGCAGCGCGTGGCGCTTGCCGGCGTGCTCGCCATGGAGCCGCGCGTGCTCATATTGGACGAGGCTTCCTCGATGCTCGATCCGCGTGGACGCAAGGGCCTCATGAAGGCTTGCCGCGCGTTGCACGATCGCGGCATGACCATCGTGATGATTACGCACTTTATGGAAGAGGCCGCCGAGGCCGATCGCGTTGCTGTCTTCCAAGCGGGCCGCGTTGCCATGCTCGGTACGCCCGAGGAAATCTTGACGCGGGCGGACGAACTTGCGCAGCTCAACCTGGATATGCCGGCGTCGTGCTGCCTAGGTAGGGCACTTCGTGAGAAGGGCGTTTCCGTTTGCGCGCAGGTGCGCGAGGCAGATATGGTCGCCGAGATTGCACAGGCTTATGCCGAGCGGAGCGGGACGAACATCGCAGGGCAGCCTTCCGCATCCGATTCCCATGTGCTTGACAATGGATCCTCTGCAACCGACGGGACAGCCGTGTCGGAGCCCGTCATCGAGATTTCGCACCTCTCGCATAGTTACTCGCTGAGTGCCCGCGAGCGCCGCCGCTGGCATAAGCGCTCGGTCACTGCGGGCAAATCGAGCAAACAGGCTCTCTGGGGAAACGACCCCAGCAGCCCGTGGGCGCTGCGCGATGTATCGCTGACGGTGCGTCGCGGCGAGTTCCTGGGCTTGGCAGGTCATACCGGTTCGGGTAAGTCGACGCTGGTCCAGCATCTCAACGGTTTGATTCGCCCCCAGGAGGGATCCGTTCGCGCGCTGGGGCTCGACCTATCAAACAAGAAAGACGCCGCTGCGGTTAAGGCCAAGGTCGGCGTGGTATTTCAGTATCCTGAGCGTCAGCTGTTTGCCGAAACCGTGGCGCAGGACGTGGCGTTTGGTCCGCACAACCTTGGCTTGTCGCAAGATGAAGTCGACCGTCGTGTCGAGTCATCACTCTCGCGCGTGGGCCTCGATCTTTCCACGGTCGGCGACAAGAGCCCCTTTGAGCTTTCGGGCGGCCAGCAGCGCCGCGTGGCGTTTGCCGGCGTGCTCGCCATGGAGCCCGAGGTGCTGGTGCTCGACGAGCCCATGGCGGGGCTCGATCCGGCTGCGCGCAGGGATTTCCTTGAGCTTATCGGTCGACTTCACCGCGAGGGCCTGACCGTTGTCATGGTTTCGCACAGCATGGATGACCTGGCAAATTGTTGTGACCGTATTGTTGTGATGAACGAGGGCGCGGTGTTTGCCGAGGGAACGCCCGTGCAGGTTTTTGCGCACGCGAACGAGCTCAAGTCGATCGGCCTGGGCGTTCCTGCCGCCCAGCGCATGGCGCTGGCGCTCGCGCAAGCCGGTGTGCCGCTCTGCTGCGACAAGCTTTATACGGTTGAGGCGCTGGCCGACGAGCTGGCCGGCTTGCTGCTGGGCTGCGCGGACGTGCCTTTGAGGGTTCCGTGTCAGGCCGGTTCCACGGCGCCCACGCGAGAGGAGGGCTGCTAATGGAGGCGTTCTCATTTGGCAGCTACTATCCCGGGGATAGCGCGGTGCATCGCCTGGATCCGCGCACTAAGCTGCTCCTAGGTTTCGCATTTCTGATCACCGTGCTCACTGTCGGAATCTTCCGCGGGTTGGTTCCGGTCGCAATGTTTGTCGTGCTGGTCTATGTCGCAGCCCGAGTGCCGTTGCGCCGGGTCCTATCATCGATGGCACCATTGCTGGCGATTGTCGTGGTGGTCGCGGTGCTCAACCTGTTTTCCGACCAGAGTGGCCGCATCCTGTGGCAGCTTGGCTTTTTGCAGGTGAGCGAGGGCTCGCTGCGTTCTGCGGCGTTTGTGGCGTGCCGCCTGACGTTGATGATGGCCGGCATGAGCGCCATTACACTCACCACGCCGACGCTCGACCTCACCGCGGGCTTTGAACGTCTGCTCGCACCATTTGCGCGCGTGGGGCTTCCGGCGCACGAGCTCGGCATGATTATGGGTATCGCGCTGCGGTTTATGCCGCAATTTGCCACCGAGATGAAACAGACGGCCGATGCACAGGCAAGTCGCGGCGCGCGCGTGACGGGCGGTCCGCTCGGCGGTGTGCGCATGCTCGGCAGTGTGGCGATTCCGCTGTTCACCGGCGTGTTCCGTCATGCCGAGACGCTTTCGGCCGCCATGGATGCGCGCTGTTATCACGGCGAGCGGGGACGCACGCGTCTGCATGCGCTTGCGTTTGGCCGGGGGGATGTACTGGCAGCGCTGGCGATGGCGCTGCTGGTGACATGCGTTGTCGTTATCAATCTTCAACTCGTCTAAGCTCGATTCGAGCGCAAGAAAGGGGTCTCTATGACCGACACCGATCGCACGGCTCAGCTCGAGCGCGCCTGCTCGTATCTCAGGCGCATTCCGGCGTGGTATCTTGCCACGACCGATGCGAGCGACGGGCATCAGCCCCGCGTGAGGCCGTTTTCGTTTGCCATGGTCGATGATGGCAAGCTGTGGTTTTGCACGTCGCGCGACAAGGACGTGTGGGCGGAGTTGAGCGCGAATCCCAAGTTTGAGGTATCGGGCTGGAAGCCGGGGGAGTGCTGGATCGTGTTAACTGGCGAGGCCGCGCTCGAGGACGATGCATTCGTGAGCGACAAGGTGCGCCAAGTGGGCTTTAAGCACATGGTGGGCATTGGCGAGCAACACGATAGCGCCAACGATGGCCGCCTTGCATTCTTCTCGGTCCGCAACATCGCCGCACGGTTCTGCGATATCGACGGCAGTGAAGAGCGCCTCGAGCTCTAATTTCCCAAATTGACTACCCATTCCAAAAAGACTGGTCAGGCGACAGGAGGAAACGTGGACGGATTGAATACGGTGCTGGAGTATCTGACGTCGGTGCCGGCGTGGTATCTGGCGACGAGCGTGGGCGGGCAGCCGCATGTGCGTCCGTTCTCGTTTGCGCAGATTCAGGACGGCAAGCTGTGGTTTGTGACAGCGCGCACCAAAGATGTGTGGCAGGAGCTGCTGCAAAACCAGCGCTTTGAGGTCACGAGTTGGTGGCCGGGCCATGGTTGGTTGATCCTGCGCGGGCGTGCGGGGCTGGAAGACCGGGCTTCGAGCGAAATGCGCGAGGCCGGATGGAAGCATCTTGAGCGCTTGAGCGAGCACTATGAGGGGCCTAACGACCCCGCGCTCGTCTTCTTTAGCGTCGAGGATCCTGAGGCATTTATCTGCAATCATGACGAATGGGTGCCGGTTGAGCTCTAGCCAGCTGGCTCATCCTAACAACTTAGTTTTCGCATGGGCGGACCCCGTGTTGCCCGGCACCGTAAGGAGTGCCGGTCAATACGGGGCCCGCTCTATTTGTCAATTCCTTCAAGCGAATGTGTCGGGAATGTTTCAATGCATGAACATGCAAGCTATTTACGTATTCATGCATCTTTTGGTGCTAAAGTTTCAACCCACCTCATAATGACCGCTGCGAAATGCGCATCGGTGCATAAATCGCAGACAAGGAGTCTGATATGTCTTTGAAGGTTGGAATCGTCGGCGCGGCTGGATATGCCGGAGCCGAGCTCATTCGCCTCGTACTCGGCCATCCCGAGTTTGAACTTGTTGCCATTACGTCCAACGCCGATGCCGGCCAGCCGCTGTCCGCAGTGTATCCGAGCTTTGCTGGCGTAAGCAATCTGGTTTTCACCACGCATGACGCCCCCGAGCTCAAAAGCTGCGATGCGGTTTTTCTTGCCGTGCCGCACACGGCTGCCATGGCGCAGGTGCCCGCGCTCCTTGCCGCGGGCGTTTCCTGCTTTGATCTTTCGGCCGATTACCGTCTGAGCGACCCGTCCGTCTTTGAGGCATGGTATGCCGCCGAGCACACGAGCCCCGAGCTGCTCAAGACCCGCGCTTTTGGCCTGCCCGAGCTGTTCTGCCAGGACTTAGAGACCGCTGCTTCCAGCCATGCCGCCGGAAAGCCCGTTTTGGTCGCTTGCGCCGGCTGCTATCCCACCGCAACGAGCCTCGCTGCCGCTCCTGCCGTGCGTGCGGGCTGGGTGGCAGAGAACGGCCCCGTAATCGTCGATGCCATTAGTGGCGTGACGGGCGCCGGTAAGTCCTGCAACGCTCGCACCCATTTTTGTAGCGCGGACGAGAACCTGGAGGCCTATGGCGTAGGCAAACATCGCCATACGCCCGAGATTGAGCAGATCCTGGACCTGACCGATCGCGTCGTCTTTACTCCGCACTTGGCACCGCTCAAGCGCGGCCTGCTTTCCACGGTGACGATGCCGCTCGCGCCGCAGGCTCTCGACGCGTTGGCCCTTGAGGACGTCGTCGACCATTACAAGAAGTTCTACGCCGGTCGCACCTTTGTGCGCGTGCTCGATGCCGGCCAGCAGCCCAAGACGGCTTCGGTCGTCGGCACCAACGCTGCCCAGATTGGCCTTGCGCTCAACAAGCGCGCGGGCGTGCTGGTGGCGACGGGTGCTATCGACAATCTGTGCAAGGGTGCAGCAGGCCAGGCGGTCCAGTGCGCCAACATCGTTTTTGGCTTTGACGAGCGACGAGGCTTGCCCACAGTGGCGTGCCCGGTGTAGCACATTCGATTGTTAACGATTTGGTAGTCGGGTATCGAGTTGGGCGCCACTTTTAAGCTGGTCTACTAATTGCGACCGGTATGGCGTGTCAGCCGATGCCCGCTTTTTTATTTGATATAAGGAGTCGTAGGGACGATGGATACCGACCTGATTGATATTAAGATTCGCGCCGTCGAGGGTGGCGTTACGGCGGCAGCTGGCTTTAAGGCCGCAGGCATCCATGCGGGATTCCGGAAGAATCCCGAGCGATTGGACTATGCGCTCGTCGTGCCCGATAAGCCCTGTCCCGGCGCCGGCGTGTTTACGAGCAACCGCTTTTGCGCGGCGCCCGTGCAGGTGAGTCGTGTCAACCTGGGCGGTGCGGACAAGGGCTATGGCAACATCGCCGGCGTTTCAATCAACTCCGGCAACGCGAATGCCGCCACGGGCGAGACCGGCCTTGCCTGCGCGCGAGAGACATGCAATATCGCGTCGCAGGTCATCGGCTGTGAACCCCAGCAGATCCTAGTTGCATCCACAGGCGTGATTGGACAGATTTTGCCGATCGACACGTTTGAGGCAGCCGTCCCGTCCGCCTACGAGGCGCTCTCTGCCCATGGCGGTGCCGATGCGGCCCGTGCCATCATGACGACCGATACGCATTCCAAGGAGTATGCCGTTCGCTATCGCAGCGAGGCTGCGGGCCATGCGGGCAACGCTTATACGGTGGGCGGCATGTGCAAGGGCTCGGGCATGATCATGCCCAATATGGCCACCATGATCGCGGTCATTACTACCGATGCCCCCGTCGAGCCGGCGGCGCTCCACACCTTACTGCTCTCGACCGTTAAGCAGACCTTTAATAAGGTGACGGTCGATTCCGATACCTCGACCAACGACACCTGCATCATGCTTGCTTCTGGCGCTGCTGCCGCTGATACCGAGGCTATCGTCGAGGGCACTGATGCCTTTGACGAACTGTCCTTTGCCGTGCACGAGGTGTGCGAGAGCCTGGCGCGCAACATTGCGGCCGATGGCGAGGGTGCGTCAAAGCTCGTGACGGTTAACGTCGCCGGCGCCGCCAACGACGAGGAAGCCGATATCGCCGCCCGCGCCGTCGCCAATTCGCCGCTCGTCAAGACCTGCATCGCCGGCCACGACTGCAACTGGGGCCGCGTCGCCATGGCGCTTGGCAAGTGCGGCGTGAAGTTTAATCAGGAAGACGTTTCCATCGACATGATGGGCATGCCCGTCTGTCGCGATGGTCTGACCGTTCCCTTTGACGAGGACGAGGCTCTGCGACGTTTTGAGGCGCCCGAGATCGTGATCTCGGCCGACCTGGGCGCAGGCGATGCGGCAACGACCGTGTGGACCTGCGACCTCACGCACGAGTACATCTCCATCAACGGTGACTACCGTTCCTAGATTCCAGGCACGCTGCGCATCTTGCCGCGATTGCGGACGGCGGAGCACGGCACGATAACGATACGAAAGACGAGGCAGATTATGAAATTCGCACGCGATTGTCGTTCGAGCGAATCCAACGAAGCAACCGCGCAGCTGCTGTTCGAAGCGCTGCCGTGGATTAAAAACCTGACCGGCAAGACGGTCGTTATCAAGTATGGCGGAGCCGCCATGGTCGATGAGCAGCTGCGCCGCGACGTGATGAGCGACATCGTTTTGCTCAAGATCATCGGTATGCGCCCCGTCATCGTGCATGGCGGCGGCAAGGCCATCAACGAGGCGCTGAGCCATTACGATATTCCCGTCGAGTTTAAGAACGGCCAGCGCGTGACCACGCCGGCGACTATGGATATCGTGCGCGAGGTGCTGGGCGGCAAGGTTAACCAGGAGCTGGTCGCCGCCATCAACCACCACGGCAACCTGGCCGTAGGCGTGTCGGGCAGCGATGCCGGCACACTCATCGCCGAGCTGCTCGACCCCGAGCTCGGTCGCGTGGGCAAAGTGACGCACGTCAACACCGACTATATCGAGCGCTTGCTCGATAGCGAGTACATTCCCGTTATCGCTACCGTCGCGGCGGGGGAGGACGGTGGATTCTTCAACATCAATGCCGACACCGCTGCCGGTGCCGTTGCGGCGGCGCTTCACGCGCATAAGGCGATTTTTTTGACCGATGTCGACGGCCTGTACAAGGATTTTAGCGACAAGGACTCGCTTATCTCCAACCTGACGCTCGACGAGGTCAACGAGATGCTCTACGGCGGAGAAGTCGACAAGGGTATGATTCCCAAGCTGCGCGCCGCCGTCGATGCGCTTGCTGCTGGCGTGTTCCGAGCCCACATCATCAACGGCACGACGCCGCACTCGCTGCTGCTGGAGTTGCTGACCGATGCTGGCGTCGGTACCGTGATCCACTCCACCGAGACGGCCTACGAGTTCGATACGCATCCGCATCCGCTTTCGACGTTTGCGGCGCGTCTGACCGAGAACCTCGACGAGGTCGAGAAGCTCCAGACGGTCTAGCCGACCCGCGGTCGTCGCGTCCCTGCACCCATAGCCCTGCGCCGTACGGCGCCCAACGAAAGGCATCTCATGTCACTTGCAACTCAGCAATCACTCGAATCCCATTACGTTATGCATACCTTTGGTCGCTCGCCGGTAGAGTTTGTCGAAGGTCACGGTATGAAGCTCATCGGTGACGATGGTCGTGAGTATCTCGACTTTCTCGCTGGTATCGGTGTGTGCAGCCTTGGCCACGGCAACCCTGCAGTGCTCTCGGCGCTCGAGGCTCAGACCAAAAAGCTTCTGCATGTGTCTAACTACTTCTACATCGAGCAGCGTGGACAGGTCGCGGCGCTGCTGTCCAAGCTTGCCAACGACGACGTAGATGGTGCGTGCGTGCTGGCCGATGCCATTGCCGCCGGCGATGAGACCACGGCCGCTGCGCTCGGTGCCCCGGCTGCGGACGAGCAGGTGTGGGAGACGTTCTTTGCCAATTCTGGTGCCGAAGCCAACGAGGGCTCGATGAAGCTCGCGCGTCTGTACGCCAAGCGTGCTGGTAACGGCGGCAACACCATCGTATGCATGCGTGGCGGCTTCCACGGCCGTACGCTCGAGACCATTGCCGCCACCATGCAGGATCGGCTACAGGACAGTTTCCGTCCGCTGCCGGGTGGCTTTGTGGCCTGTACGCCCAACGATGTCGACGAACTGCGTTCGATCTTTAAGCAGCTGGGAAGCGAGGTCTGCGCCGTCATGCTCGAGCCGATTCAGGGCGAGAGCGGCGTGCACCCCATGACCGAGGAGTTTATGGCGGCGGCGCGCGACTTGGCACACGAGGTGGGCGCCGTTCTTATCGCCGACGAGGTCCAGTGTGGCATCTTCCGCTCCGGCAAGCCGTTTGCATTCCAGACCTATGGCGTGGAGCCCGACATTATGAGCCTTGCCAAGGGCATTGCCGATGGCGTGCCCATGGGTGCCGTGGTGGCAAAGAAGGAGATCGCCGACGTGTTTAAGCCGGGTGACCACGGCTCGACCTTTGGCGGTAGCTGCTTGGCTGTCGCGGCGTGCGCCGCGACGCTCTCTGCGCTCGTGCGCGGCGATTTTGCCGAGCATGTTGCCAAGGTGGGTGCTTATATGGAGCAGGCGCTGGCTAAGCTTCCGCATGTGGTAGAGGTGCGTGGTCGCGGCCTGATGCTCGGCTGCGATTTGGATGATGCCGCGGGTGATGCACACGACGTCGTGGCCCGTGCATTGGGGGCTGGTGCCGTGATCAACGCTACAGGCGCACATACGCTGCGCTTCCTGCCGCCGCTCGTGTGCGAAGAGGCCGACGTGGACAACCTGATCGAGATCCTGGCGGGTGTTTTGGCTTAGCGCTATTAGGCATAGCAATTTGAAGCGGGCTCCAGACCGTCACGTGCCGTTTGGCACACGATTGGGCGAACTGGAGCCCGTTTTGCTATCGATTTACCATGGCCGGGATGGGCCGTGTGCAAAAAGTGGTAAATATGAGTACGGGCACTAACTTCGTAACATATAAATTAGTTGTTTTTAGACGAGTTGGGCCACATATGTCCAGTTTTGTAGTTGGCAAATTGGCTTAACTGGACTATCGATCGTCTTTCTAATGCCGGATTTGCCTTTTATGACTTCGAAAACGCTGCTACTAAAAAGGTAGCAGTACTCATATTTGGCATTTTTTGCACACGGGTATTCGCCAGGGGTCCATTTTGCCGCCCGCGCTTCACTTCGCTACTTCGCTCCTCGCGTGCTGCGCTGGAAAACGCTTCGCGTTTCCTCAGCTCCGCACCCTTGCGGGTTCGAATCCCATGCGATGGGCCCAAAAACGAAAGGCCCCATAGCTGGGAGCCTATCAAATCAGTGGTGGGCGATGAGGGATTCGAACCCCCAGCCTTGTGCGTGTAAAGCACCTGCGCTAACCGTTGCGCCAATCGCCCGCAGGGATTGAGTATAGCGGAAACCCTGCGTGGTTCACCGCTAATTCATAACGAAAACTAAGCGGCGACTTTAGCGCCCTTGTCCTCGTCGATAAAGAAGCGCTTGTACCAAATGAGGAACGTCAGCGTGGTATAGATCTTGCGCTGGTTGAGCGCGCGACCCTTAAAGTGATCGTCGAGCAGTTTCATGAGCGCATCGGTGTCAAAGAAATCAGCAGCCCACGGCGCGGTGAAGTATTCCTTTACGTAGTCGTAATACTTTTGCTCGCGCAGCCAGAACTTGACCGGTACGGGGAAGCCCACCTTCTTGCGCGTTGCCCACTCGTCGGGCAGCGTGCGGTTGGCAGCGTGACGCAGAACGAGCTTGCAGCCTTCTTCGTTAACACGGTAGTTGGCGGGAATGTGCTCTGCAAACTCCATGACCTTCTTGTCCAGGAACGGGACGCGAAGCTCCAGAGAATGCGCCATGCACATTTTGTCGGCCTTGAGCAGAATGTCGCCCGGCAGCCACATGTTCATATCCAGATACTGTTTCTTGGAAAGCTCGCAGCAGTTGGGAACCTGCTTGTAGTACTCGGCGCACATCTCGGCGGCGTTCTTGCCGGTGTCATAAGCGGGCTTGAGCACCTCGTCGACCTCGGAGGGATCGAACACCTTTGCCTGACCCACATACCAGCGCTCGGGAACCTCGGCGCATTTCGTCAGGAAGTTGTGGCCCTTAAAGTAGGGGAGATGCTGAACGAGTGAGCCCAGGGCGCGACGTACGCCGAGCGGCACGCGCTTCTTAAAGGTGCGCATCTCGGGGGTGTCCTCGTACCACTCATAGCCGGCAAACAGTTCGTCGGCACCCTCGCCCGAAAGGACGACGGTGACCTCCTTGGAAGCCATCTGCGCCAGATAGTACAGCGGCACGCTGGACAGGTTCGATTGCGGCTCGTCCATGTGGTACTGGATATCGGGCAGTGCATCAAAGAACTCGTCGGCGGTAATCATCTTGCGCACGTTCTTGATGCCCAGCTTGTCGGAAAGCTCGGCGGCGTAGTTGGTCTCGTTGAAGTTCTTGTAATCGAAGCCGACAGAATACGTGGTGTCGGGCATGAGACAGGCGGCAATGTAGCTGGAGTCCACACCGCCAGAAAGGAACGAGCCCACCTTAACATCGGCGATTCGGTGCGCAGCGACGCTTTCGTGCACGACCTTGTCGCACTCGTCCACGTACTCCTCGAAGGTCTTGGAGTTGTCGTCGGTGAAGTCGCAGCTCCAGTAACGCTTGATGTCCATGGTGTTGGTCGTCAGGTCATACGTAAAGCAATGCGCCGGGGCAAGCTTGAACACGCCCTTAAAGAAGGTCTCCTCCGTGGCGGGGAATTGCAGCGTCAGGTAGGGGCGCAGCGCGTCGTGGTTGACAGCCTTCTCAAACTTGGGATGGTCCAGGAAGCTCTTGATCTCGGAGCCAAACAGCAGCGAGCCATCGGATGCCTGGTAGTAATAGAACGGCTTGATACCAAAGATGTCACGAGCACCAAAGAGTTTGTTCTTGTTCTGGTCGTGAATTACGAACGCGTACATGCCGCGCAGACGGTTGACCAGGTCCTCGCCCCACTCCTCGTAACCGTGTACCAGGACTTCGGTATCAGCGTTGCAGTGGAAGGCGTAGCCGGCCGCCTCCAGCTCGGCGCGAAGCTCCTGGAAGTTGTAGATCTCTCCGTTGAAGACAATCGTGACCTTGCCGTCGTCGCTCGACATGGGCTGGGCTCCAGCTTCGGATAGATCGAGAATCGAAAGACGACGAAAACCAAGGGCAACGTTGTCGACGATATGCTGGCCGCCCATATCGGGACCACGGTGGATGATGCGATTCATCATGGCCGTGAGAACCAGCTCACTCTGTTCATCTGTACCGGTAAAACCGACAAAACCGCACATGCAAGATCCTTTCTGCTGACGGCTCAGGTGTACTGCCGCAAGGATTGCGGCAGCTGATGTCAAATAATCTTTACTATCATGCCAATCTTTTGTTTCGTGATAGGGCATAAGCGCCGAGCGAACCGAAAAAACCACGTCCCGATCTTCAGGCGAAGCGGCGGGACGTGGTTGCGAACGCTATGTTAAAGAACAGCACCCAGATTTCCTTGTTTTTACACGGGGTGAACACCGTTGCCATTTATTAGACCACGGCACAGTCCATGCAATTTTTTAGAAGGCTGTGATGCGCGCAAGGTCAGGTGGCATATTAGGATGGTTGATAATACAGAATGTTTCATCGTTTCTGCCGCGGGACGCCTTCTGCCCTTTAAGGCTGAATTTAGCGAGAGAGGTCTTTGTATGTCGAGTCCGACACAAGAGAAGCTAACTCTGATGCGCTATATAGAGTTGCTCGAGGAAGATGACCTTGTTGTTTCCAGACCGAGCGCTTCGTGCGACCAGCGCATTGAGTTTGCGACTGATGACTCGCGCCAGGTGCGTCCGGGCACGTTGTTTGTCTGCAAAGGCCGTGCGTTTAAGCGCGAGTACCTGCTTTCGGCAATCGCCGATGGCGCCGTGGCCTACGTTTCCGAGGTCGATTACGATGTTGATCTTCCCGCGGTGATTGTGAGCGATATTCGTCGCACGCTCGCCGTGGTGGCAGATGCCTTTTATGGGCACCCGTCGGGTAAGGTGAAGGTCTGCGCCTTTACAGGCACCAAGGGCAAGTCGACCTGCAGCTTTTATCTGCGCGGCATCCTCGCCAACGAGGCCAAGCTTACGGGCTGTCATCGACCCGCTCTTAATACGGGCATTGAGTTCGACGACGGCATCGAGACGGGCCCTTCCAAGCTGACGACCCCCGAATCCTTCCTGCTGCAGTCTCGCATCGCGCATGCTGCGGAGGCGGGTGCCCCGTGGCTGGTTATGGAGGCATCGAGTCAGGGCCTCAAATACGAGCGTACGGGCAAGATTGACTTTGAAGTCGGCGCCTTTACCAATATCGGCGAGGATCACATTTCGCCGATTGAGCATCCGACGCTCGAGGATTACTTTGCCAGCAAGCTCAAAATCTTCTTGCAGAGCCGTTTTGCCGTGGTCAATCTCGATATGGATAAGGTCGATCGCGTGCTCGAGGCGGCATCTCGTTGCGAACGTACGGTGACGTTCTCCCTGACCGACGAGCGTGCCGACGTGCTTGCGCTGGCGATTCGCAATGGCGACTGCGGCGTGGTGGCAACGGTGCGCACGCCCCGTTTTACGCGTGACATTGTGATTCCCACGCCGGTTAAGTTCAATGTGTCCAACGCGCTTGCCGCTATTGCCTGCGCCGAGGCCCTGGGCATTTCCGAAGAGGGTATCGTCCATGGCTTTGAGGGCGTCTTCGTTCCCGGTCGTATGGAGCTCTATCCGTCCGTATCGGGCAAAATCCTGGGCATCGTCGATTTTGCACATAACGGCATGAGCCTCGAGACACTCCTGCGCGACTTGCGCGAGAACTATCCCGAGCGCGAGCTGGCGGTTGTATTTGGCGCTACGGGCGGTAAGGGTGTCGATCGACGCACCACGATGGGCATCGCCGCTGGCAAGTATGCCGACCGAATCGTGATTACCGAGGATGACCCCGGCCCCGAGGATGTCGAGGACATCTGCGCCGAGATCGCGCGCAACGTTCAAGCGCAGGGAAATGATAACTGGCAAATCGTGACTGATCGCGTTGCCGCTATCGAGACTGCCGTGCGCGAAACTGTCCGTCCTGCCGTGGTCATCGTGACCGGTAAGGGCGAGGAAGAGTGTATGCTGCGCAAGAACGGACCCGAGCCTTGTGAGCGCGACGGTTCGATTCTCAAGCGCACCCTTGCGGCGTACGACGCCTAGACCAGCCCCTTCTATGTAAACGGAGTGACCATGTCCCACAACATCCTGCCGACCGTTGCCGAGCTTTCGGGCGAGGTGCGCGAGCGCCTTGCCAAGGTCAAGTATGTCTTTACCGATCTGGACGCCACGATGCTCGCCCCCGGCTCGTGTGTACTGCGCGATAACGACGGCAATCCCTCGACCAAGCTCGTCGAGGCGGTTGTCGCGCTCGCTCGTGCCGGCATCCAGGTGGTCCCCACCTCGGGTCGCAATCGCACCATGATCCATGAGGACGCCCGCGTGCTCGGCCTCAACTCCTACATCGGCGAGATGGGCGGCCTGGTCATGTACGACCTCAAGGCCAACGACTGGGAGTACCTGACGGGCGACATGCCCTACGACCCCGCCTGCGGTCTCACGCCGCACCAGATGATCGAGCAGACCGGCGTGTGCGAGAAGATCCTTGCCCGCTGGCCGCACAAGATCGAATACCACAACGACATGTCGACCGGCTACAAGTACCGTGAGGTCACCGTCGGCATGCGCGGCGATGTGCCCGACGATGAGGTCCAGGCCATCCTGGACGAGGCCGGCTGCGGTCTGGTCTGGGCTTGCAACGGCCATCTGACTCACCTGTCCAAGCCGACGACGCTCGAGCTTAATCGCGTCGAGGACGGCCGCGCCTTCAACATCAATCCGGCGGGTCTCAACAAAGGCGTTGCCATTGCGCGCTTCTGCGAGCACCTGGGGATCGAGCGCGAGGAGACGCTTGCGCTCGGCGACTCCGAGTCCGACTTCTACATGGCCGACCATGTTGGCATGTTCTGCCTGGTCGAGAACGGTCTGACGAGCGCCGGTGCCCCGGAGTTCTTGGACGCCTGCGACAATGCCTATGTAACGCGCGGCAAGATTGTCGATGGTTGGGCGGCAACGGCCGAGCTGTTGGTCGCGGCCCGTTCGTAGCGCGACGCATCACGCATGGTCGCATTTTTCGAGAGAGAATCTGGTGAGGTAATGTCCGATATCGATAATCTGGCCGGGGACACGCGTCCGATCGGCGTGTTCGACTCGGGCCTGGGCGGCTTAACGGTCGCGCGCGCGATCGCAACGGCGCTTCCGCACGAGTCCGTCTACTATTTCGGTGACACAAAGCGCTGCCCTTATGGCACCCGCACCGAGGACGAGGTTCGCTCGTTTGCGCTGCAGGCGGGCCGCTGGCTATCGAGGCACGACGTTAAGATCATGGTCATCGCCTGTAACACGGCGACCGCCGCGGCCTTGCGTCTGGCTCAGCAAGTGCTCGACGTTCCCGTGATCGGCGTGATCGCCCCGGGCGCACGCGCCGCCATCAACAGCACGCGTACGCGCCGCGTGGGCGTGCTCGCCACCAACCTCACCATTCGCTCGGGCGCCTACACGCGCGCCATCCAGGATTTGGATGCTGGTGTCGATGTGTATGGCTGTCCGGCCTCGAGCTTTGTCGAGGTCGTCGAGCACGAGCTCGCCTCGGGCGCGCACCTGCAGGAGCAGTGGCTCGAGAACGAGGATATTTTTGATACGCCAGCCGTTCGCGCGCTGGTCGGCGCCACAGTCGAGCCGCTGCACGATCGCGGCATCGATACCGTGGTGCTCGGCTGTACGCACTTCCCGCTGCTGGTGGGTCCCATCCGCCATGCGCTGGGACCCGGGGTGCGCGTGGTGAGCTCCGCCGAGGAGACCACCCGCGAGCTGACCGATATCCTCACGCGCCGTGAGCAGCTGGCGGGCGATACCGCCGAGCCACAGCATCGCTTTGCCACCACGTCTGACAACATTGCCGAGTTTGCGGTGGCGGGTAGCTTTATCTTTGGCCAGCCGCTTAAAAGCATTGAGCATGTCGATATCGACGAACTCGGTTAGGCTCGCAATGTCGCCGGAGGCTTCGCCACATCTTTTGCCGAAAGGATAGTTCCATGGAATACATGCAGGTCAACCGCGCCAACGGCCGCGCCGCAAACGAGCTGCGCCCCGTTAAGCTCACCCGCGGCGTCATGAAGTACGCCCACGGCTCGTGCCTGGCGGAGTTCGGCGACACGCGCGTACTGTGCGCCGCCACCATCGAGGAGGGTGTGCCGGGTTGGCGCAAGGGCGCCAAGGCCGGCTGGGTAACGGCGGAATATGCGATGCTGCCGGCCTCGACCGGTAAACGCTGCAAGCGCGAGCATGCCAACCGCAAGGGCCGCTCCATGGAGATCGAGCGGCTTATCGGCCGCAGCCTGCGTACCGTCGTCAACATGAAGGCGCTCGGCGAGTACACCGTTACCGTCGACTGCGATGTGATCCAGGCCGATGGCGGCACGCGTACGGCGAGCATTACCGGTGCCTGGTTGGCGCTGCACGACGCCCTTGCCATGTGGGTCGAGGCGGGAAAACTCGAGCGCATCCCGCTCACGGGCCAGGTTGCCGCCATTTCCATGGGCGTCGTCGACGGCAACACCCTGCTCGACTTGGATTATTCCGAGGACAGCCACGCCGAGGTCGACATGAACCTCGTCGCCACCGATTCCGGTGAGATGATCGAACTCCAGGGTACCGGCGAGCAGGCGCCCTTCGATCGCAAGCGTCTCAACGCCCTACTCGACCTGGGTGACAAGGGTATCGCCGAGCTCATCGAGCTTCAGCGCCAAGCCCTCGCCTAACCTGCCAAAAAGGGACAGGTTTATTTTGGCAGGTTTTATCTGGGAAAACGTCGAAGTATAAGACTGCCGTTGATTGAGACGGGAGAGAGGCCGAAGTCCTCGTCGTCCTCAACTCGGCATTGCTATAGAGACAAAGGAGGCCAGCTATGGCACTTGAGAAGATTGACATCGACACTCTCGACCCGGCGGCGACCATCGTCGTGGCAACCGGCAACGCCCATAAGCTCACCGAGATCGAGGCCATTTTGGGCAAGGTCATGCCCGAGGTGCGCTTTGTGGCGCTCGGTCAGCTGGGCGATTTTGAGGACCCCGAGGAAAACGGCACGACGTTTTTGGAGAACGCCATCATCAAGGCGCAGGCTGCCGTTGAGGAGACGGGCCTTATGGCCATCGCCGACGATTCTGGCTTGGTCGTCGACGCGCTGGACGGCGAGCCGGGCGTGTATAGCGCGCGCTATGCGGGCGTGCATGGCGACGATGCCGCCAACAACGCCAAGCTTCTCGTTAACCTGGAAGGCGTGGCAGACGAGGATCGTACCGCGCGCTTTATGAGCGTCGTCGCGCTTATCGATACGGACGGCCTGGTCACCTATGGCGAGGGCGCCTGCGAGGGCGTTATCGCGCACGAGGGCCGCGGCGATCACGGCTTTGGCTACGACCCGCTGTTCCTGCCGGTCGATACGCCGGGCAAGACCATGGCCGAGCTCACGACGGACGAGAAGAACGCCATCAGCCATCGTTTCCATGCGCTCGAGCATCTGTCCGCTAAGCTGACGGGCGAGGAGTA
Source organism: Collinsella sp. (assembly GCA_019414265.1). Classification (GTDB taxonomy): domain Bacteria; phylum Actinomycetota; class Coriobacteriia; order Coriobacteriales; family Coriobacteriaceae; genus Collinsella. Next base: position 44,583 of record DXMJ01000008.1, read on the forward strand.
GGCCGTGCGTGCGGTGGTACAGCGCGTGCTCAACGCCGGCGTGACAGTCGACGGCGAGTGCGTGGGCCGTATTGGACGCGGCTACCTGGTGCTGCTGGGCGTGGGCCACGGCGACACACGCGCCGAAGCCGACAAGCTGTGGGGCAAGCTCCGCGGGCTGCGTATCAACGAGGATGAGAACGGCAAGACCAACTTGGCGCTGGCGGATGTCGACGGCGAGGTGCTCGTGGTGTCGCAGTTCACGCTGTTTGCCGACTGCCGCCACGGCCGCCGTCCGTCGTTTACGGACGCCGGCGCGCCCGATGTCGCTAACGAACTTTACGAGTACTTTCTGACACTCGTCGCTCAGGACGTTGAGCATGTGGCGCACGGTATCTTTGGCGCCGATATGAAGGTCGACCTGGTCAACGACGGTCCGTTCACCATCGTCCTCGACACCGATAGTCTGTAAGTAGTCAATTTGGGACCGGGCTTTTTTAGCTGCTTGCGTATGGCTGCAACAGGGTGCTATAGTATTAGAGTTTTGTCTATCTTAGGGGTATTATCCCCTTTTTGAATTGCACCCTCTGGAGGCCCTATTCATGGAAGAGATGGAAGTCAATCACGTCGACGACATCCACGAGAAGCTGACCGATATGGTGGGCGATCGCGTCAAGGTTAAGGCCAACATGGGCCGTACCCGCGTCATCGAGCGCATGGGCACCATCAAGAGCGTCCACCCCGCTGTCTTTATCGTTGAGGTTGACGAGCGTCGCGGCCGCAAATCGCGTCAGTCCTACCAGTACATCGATGTCCTTACCGGCCAGGTCGAACTGTTCGACCCCGAGAGCGGCGAACATATCTTTACCCCGCTCGGCAACCAGCTCGAGGAGCACTAACGGTGACCGATCGGTCCCTCATCCTTACCGCGCCGGCAAAGATTAACCTCTATCTGGGGGTTCATACCGAGCGCGACGCCCGCGGCTATCACAGGGTCGATTCCCTGATGGCAGCCGTCGGTCTAGCCGATGCCGTGACGGTCACGCCGGCGCAGGCGTTGACCGTCCAGACGGTTCCGGCATCCGATTTTCCCATGCAAAAAAATACGGCCTATCGGGCGGCAATCGCTATGGCCGAGCGTTACGGTCGCGATGCCAACGTGTGCGTGACGATCGAAAAGCGTATCCCGCTGTGCGCCGGCCTGGGAGGCCCCTCGACGGATGCCGCTGCGGTCATCGTTGCCTTGGCCGAGCTGTGGGGTATCGACCGTGCCGACCCCGCGCTCGATGACATCGCTCGCGGTATCGGCGCCGACGTGCCGTTCTTTTTGCACACGAGTCCCGCACTCTACGTCGGCGGGGGAGATGTGCTGGCCACTGAGTATCCTGTGCTTCCGGCGACACCTGTCGTATTGGTCAAACCGCACGAGACGAGCGTTTCAACGGTTGAAGCGTATCGACGATTTGATGAGAGCCCGGTGCCCGCGGAAAAACCCGATGCGATTGCTTCTGTCTTACGCGCCGGCGATGCCGAGGCGGCATATGCGCTCGTTCATAACAATCTGGGCGTCATATCCGCGCAGATGGAGCCGCGGATCCAGGCGGTTCTCGACTGGCTGCGCGCACAGGAGGGAACCGTTGCCGTGGACGTGTGCGGTTCGGGTGCCTGCTCGTTTGCCATTTGTGATACCGTCGCTGCAGCAGCCCATCTTGCGGGAGCTGCCCAGCAAAATGGCTGGTGGGCCTGCACGACTGAGCTTATTCCCAACACGGTTCAAATCGACGCGCCAAAGAAATAAAAATTTCTCTAGCACGCGGCGAAAATCTTTGTTACTATAGTCGAGCTAACGGGTTGTGGCTCAGTTTGGTAGAGCACTGCGTTCGGGACGCAGGGGTCGCTGGTTCAAATCCAGTCAACCCGACCAGAGCATGAGGAGGGACCGCTTCTTGCGGTCCCTTTTTTTAGCTATTGTTGTGATACCGCGGCACCCGCGGTATACTCATTCGAGCTTGTCTCGCTGTATTGTGGAGGTCTACATGTTTGGACTGAGGGCTCCTGAGCTCATCATTATTCTCATCGTTGTCTTGATCATCTTCGGGCCTAAGAACCTGCCGAAGCTCGGCAAGTCTCTCGGCTCTACCGTCAAGAATATCCGCGAGGGTATGGAGGGCGACGATAAGGGCGAAACCAAGCAGGCCGAGGACGTTGTGGTCGAGGAGTCCAAGGAGGACAAGGAGATCGCAGAGCTCGAGGCCAAGCTCGCTGCTGCCAAGAAAAAGCAGGCAGAGGACAGCGACGCGGACGCAGAGTAGTCCCATCCCTTTGGGGTGAGCACCTGACCGGCTTGCCCGCAGGCTAGCCGGTCTTTTTCGTTTTGTTGACAGTTGATCGTTACATCATAGTTGGGGAGATATCCGTATGGACGCAAGCCAGATCGTACTGACCGCTGAGGGCCGCCAGAAGCTCGTCGAGGAGCTCGCTTGGCGTGAGGGCGATTACGCCAAGGAGATCGTCGAGGACATCAAGGAAGCCCGCGCGTTCGGCGACCTTTCGGAGAACTCCGAGTACGATGCCGCCAAGGACAAGCAGGCCCAGAATGCTGCTCGCATTGCCGAGATTCAGGCCATCCTCGCCAACGCTCAGGTTGCTGCCACCACGGGCGATCTGACCGTCTCCATCGGTTCCACCGTTTCTCTGATCGATCCCAACGGTGAGGTCATGGAAGTCACGCTCGTCGGTACCACCGAGACCAACTCGCTCGAGCACAAGATCTCCAACGAGTCTCCGGTCGGTCACGCCATCATCGGTCACGGCGAGGGCGACTCCGTTGAGGTCGTTACGCCTTCTGGCAAGACTCGCGTCTACACCATCGCCAAGATCGCACGCTAGACCACGGTCCCGCGTAAAGGTATGTTTTCGCTCCCTGGGACCGAATCCTGGGGAGCGTTTTAGTTTGAGGAGCTAACTTATGGCAGAGAACCAGAACGTCGCCGATCAGGCCTCGACGCTCAACGACGAGCGCGCCACGCGTCTGGCAAAGCGCGCCGCCCTGTTCGAGGTGGGCCAGAACCCCTATCCCGAGCACTCCGAGATCGAGGACTATGTCGTCGACATTGAGGCCAAATATGCCGATCTTGCCGATGGCGAGGATACTGAGGACGTCGTGAAGATCGGCGGCCGCGTGGTCGCCAAGCGCGGTCAGGGCAAGATCATGTTTATCGTCGTGCGCGACGCTACCGCCGAGATTCAGCTGTTCTGCCGCATCAACGACATGGACGAGGCAGCTTGGAATACGCTCAAGGCTCTCGACCTTGGCGATATCCTGGGCGTGACCGGCGTGGTTGTTCGCACCAAGCGCGGCCAGCTCTCCGTTGCCCCCAAGAGCGCGACGCTGCTCTCCAAGGCCGTTCGCCCGCTGCCCGAGAAGTTCCACGGCCTCTCCGACAAGGAGACCCGCTATCGTCAGCGCTATGTCGACCTGATTGCCAACGACGATGTTCGCGAGACCTTCCGCAAGCGCTCGCAGATTCTCTCCACCTTCCGCCGCTTCATGGAATCTGACGGCTACATGGAGGTCGAGACCCCCATCCTGCAGACCATTCAGGGCGGCGCTACGGCCAAGCCGTTCATCACGCACTTCAACGCGCTCGATCAGGAGTGCTACCTGCGCATTGCTACCGAGCTGCACCTCAAGCGCTGCATCGTCGGTGGCTTTGAGCGCGTCTTCGAGATTGGCCGCATCTTCCGCAACGAGGGTATGGACCTCACCCACAACCCCGAGTTCACCACGATGGAGGCCTATCGTGCCTTCTCCGATCTCGAGGGCATGAAGGCACTCGCCCAGGGTGTCATCAAGGCTGCCAACAAGGCCATCGGCAACCCCGAGGTCATTGAGTACCAGGGTCAGACCATCGATCTTTCCGGTGAGTGGGCAAGCCGTCCCATGACCGACATCGTCTCGGACGTGCTCGGCAAGCAGGTCACCATCGACACGCCGGTCGAGGAGCTTGCCGCCGCCGCACGCGAGAAGGGCCTGGAGATTAAGCCCGAGTGGACTGCTGGCAAGATCATCGCCGAGATTTACGATGAGCTGGGCGAGGACACCATCGTCAACCCGACCTTCGTATGCGATTACCCCATCGAGGTCAGCCCGCTTGCCAAGCGTTTTGAGGACGATCCGCGCCTGACGCACCGCTTTGAGCTGGTCATCGCCGGCCACGAGTACGCCAACGCATTCTCCGAGCTCAACGACCCGGTCGACCAGGCCGAGCGCTTTGCTGCCCAGATGGCTGAGAAGGCCGGCGGCGACGACGAGGCCATGGAGTACGACGAGGACTACGTGCGCGCCCTCGAGTACGGTATGCCTCCCGCGGGCGGCATTGGCATCGGTATCGACCGCGTGGTCATGCTGCTCACCAACCAGGCCTCCATTCGCGACGTCCTGCTGTTCCCGCACATGAAGCCCGAGAAGGGTTTCCAGTCCGGTGCCGCTGCCGCCAAGGCTGCAGAGGCCGGCAACGCCGAAAGCCCGTTCGTCAAGCCGCTCAAGCCCACGCTCGATTACTCCAAGATCGCCGTTGAGCCGCTGTTCGAGGAGTTCGTCGACTTCGATACCTTCTCCAAGAGCGATTTCCGCGCCGTGAAGGTTAAGGCGTGCGAGGCCGTCAGGAAGTCCAAGAAGCTGCTGAACTTTACGCTCGACGACGGCACCGGCACCGACCGCACCATCCTCTCCGGCATCCATGGCTACTATGAGCCCGAGGACCTGGTCGGCAAGACCTTGCTCGCCATCACCAATCTGCCTCCGCGCAAGATGATGGGTATTCCCAGCTGCGGTATGCTGATCAGCGCCATCCACGAGGAGGAGGGCGAGGAGCGCCTCAACCTGATTCAGCTCGACGCTTCCATCCCCGCCGGCGCAAAGATGTACTAACTAGTTACGCGGTTCTACGAACCGCGTAACGGCTCGACGCTGCGCGCCGCCCAGGGCGACAATTTGTCATTCAAAAGGTAAGGCATGACCAGAAGGTCTATGTCTTGCCTTTTTCATGCCAACTTGTTCGCCCTGGACGTCGCTCGCTGTCCGTCCTCTACCTGCGGCGTTGCCTTGGTTGGCACTTAGGGACGTTCTTAAACGACTAGCCATTCAAGAACGTCCCCAACGACTACCTAACGGCTATTGCGTACATGACTCACATGACAGTTGTCTCTTTTATGTTTCCTTTAGCCGTCGCTGCCTAGGATGGGAGTTAGTCGGCAGGAAGGGAGCGTCTGTATGGACGATGCGAGCGAGCGCGCGATCGAAGAGGACATGCTCGATCAGTTCAATTACTTTGATGATGAGGACGAGGAGCTGATCGACCGTCGCGAGCCAGCGCCGCTTGATTCCTTTGATCTGGTCGATGAAGAGGCTGATGAGGTTGAGGATGAATCGACGGAACCCCCACAGCCTTCGCGCCTTGACTCACTGCCTTCGAGAGCCCCCATGCACCACGGTGTCCGTGCCGGCGCGCTCCATATGAAAACTGACTGGCGCCAGATCGTGACCGCGGGCGATGAGCTTGCCGTCGATGCGCCACTTACCGACAAATCATCCATCATCTGCCGCACCGGTATGCTTATGCTCGCGAGCGGAACGGGTGCCTGGCGTGTACGCGATACCATGAACCGCGTCGCCGCCGTACTCGGTGTCACCATCCACGTTGACTTAAGTCTCCTGTCGTTTGAGTGCACCTGCATCGAAGGCGGCCACTGCTTTAACGAGGTCGTCAGCCTGCCAACAACGGGCGTCAACACTCATCGCATTTGGATGATGGAGAGCTTCCTAAAGGAAATCGAGACTTATGGGCGCCGGTTTACCGTGCATGAGTATCACGAGATGCTCAAGACCGTTGAGAGTTCAAAACCTGATTACGCGCCTTGGCAACAGGGCCTTGCGGCGGCCTGCGCCTGTGGCGCCTTTGTCTTTTTACTTGGTGGCGGTCCCATTGAGATGGCATGTGCGTTCGTGGGCGCGGGCGTCGGCAACTTTGCCCGTTCTCATATCCTCAAGCAGGGCCTCGGCCAGTTTAGCGCGTTGACGATTGGCGTCGCGCTGGCCTGTATCTCGTATTTACTGGCGTTGCTCGGCCTTGGCCAGGTCATTCCGGGGGCAATGTCGCACCAAGAAGGCTATATCGGCGCCATGCTCTTTGTCATCCCCGGCTTTCCCCTCATTACGGCAGGCCTCGACATCGCAAAGCTCGATATGCGAAGCGGCATCGAGCGTCTTTCGTATGCTGTGTCAATTATTGTGATGGCGACCCTCGTAGGCTGGATGGTTGCCGAGTGTGTGGGACTGGCGCCGGATGACTTCGCCCCGCTCGGCCTCTCACCGTTGGCTCTTACGCTCTTGCGCATACTGATGAGCTTTATCGGTGTATTTGGCTTCTCGGTTATGTTCAACAGTCCGATAAAGATGGCCGCGGCGGCTGGGCTCATCGGTGCCGTGTCTAATACCTTGCGCCTTACGCTCGTCGATGCGCCGACGCTGTTTCCCTTTCTGGGCCTGAGTGCAGGCATGCCTCCCGAGGCGGCGGCGTTTATCGGCGCGCTGGTGTCGGGACTGCTTGCGAGCCTGGCCGAAATCAAGCTCACGTACCCGCGCATCGCCCTCACGGTGCCATCGATTGTCATCATGGTGCCGGGACTGTATCTGTATCGCTCGATGTACTACATGTGCACGTTTGACACGGTTAATATGCTTGGCTGGTTTGTGCGTGCGGTGCTCATCGTGGCGTTCCTTCCCGTCGGCCTGAGCGTAGCGAGAACTCTCACCGATCCCCGCTGGCGCCACACCAGCTAATTGGTGCAAGGGGGACAGGTTACTTTGCACCAATACGCCGAGCATCTCCACAAACTCAACGCTTACGAAGCGCGTGTTGTTCGTGTTAGGGTAGTTCCACCACATAAGTAGTCGCAGACGCACGTACCGCGGGCGGGCGAGATGAAGTCCCAGTAACTCCATCTCGCCTGCCCGTTTTTTTGCACGCGCCGCGGCGTAACACAGAAAGGATTTCGCCCTTTATGCCTATCAACAAACGAGAGAGCCTGCTGTTCACCTTTATCATGTGTTTTTGTATGGTGCTCTGGATGAGCATCTACAACGTTGCCCTGCAGCATGGGGCCATCAACGGCGAGGTTGTTGCCGCTGCATGGCTTGGCTTCCCCGTTGCCTACGTCTTTGCCATGTGCTGCGACTGGTTTATCGCCAGCCCGCCAGCCAAAGGCTTCGCCTTCAAGTTCCTGGTTACTCCGGGCAAGAGCTCGCCGCTCGCTATGACGCTCGCCGTCAGCTCCTGCATGGTCGTCCCCATGGTCATCATCATGTCGCTCTACGGCGCCTGCGAGGGCCTGTTCCATATGCCCGGCGGCCCGCTTGCCAATTTGCAGGCGCTGCCGATGATGTGGCTCGTCAACATTCCGCGCAACTTTATCATGGCCCTGCCCTGGAACCTGCTGGTGGCCGGTCCGGTTGCCCGGTTTGTCTTCCGTCGCGCCTTCCCCATGGGCACGGTCTTTGCCGAGCCGCACATGGAGCTCGTGCACATGCCGGGTGCTCCCGCTGCCGAGGAGGTTGCCAACATTTCCGAGGGCATGGACGTCGAGCCTGCCTGCTAGGCAACGCTCAGAACCAGACCCCCAAACAGACCGGAGCGATTCCTTTTTTGTAGACGTTGTCGTATGGCTCCGTGCGGAAAAGGTCCCAACGGTTAACATATACTCCATATGGGTAAAGAGACCAAAGCGCTGCCGCGGGGCGGCGCTTTGCGTTTGAAAAAACTAGCTCGTCTAAGAGGAACTAGCATGTTAGACCGTTTTACCGATCGCGCGCGCAAGGTCATGTCCATGGCCAAGCAAGAGGCGCTCGATCTACACTCAAATAAAGTGGGTACCGAGCATCTGCTGCTCGCGCTCGCTAAGGAGGACGAGGGCATTGCCGCCGAGGCACTGCGCTCGCTCGATATCTCCTACGACGACATCATGGACACCCTCAAGGAGGTCCAGACCACCGTTCCCGAGCCCAGCGAGGAGACCGAGGCCGCCAAGCTCGCCTTTACGCCGCTCGTCATTAGCGTGATGGAGCGTTCCTTCCGTGTGGCGCGCGAGAACAACCAGACCTATGTGTCGACCGAGCACCTGCTCATCGGTATCGTCGAAGAGGGCAACGGAATGGCCATGGACATCCTCATGCGCCTGGGTGTTTCGTCCGCTTCTATCAAAAAGGCCATCGAAAAGCTCACCGCCAAGGACCAGGACAAGAAGCGTCCGCTCGCCGGAGCTGGCGCCGGCCGCCCCGGTGCGGGCCTGCCGTTCTTTAGCGGCTCGGACGCCTCACAGCAAAAGGGGGACGGCACCGACACGCTCAAGCAGTTCGCCACCAACCTCACACAGAAGGCGCGCGACGGCAAGCTCGATCCCGTGATCGGTCGCGAAAAGGAAGTCCAGCGCATGATGGAGATCCTTTCGCGCCGCACCAAGAACAACCCGCTTATCTTGGGTGATCCCGGCGTGGGCAAGACAGCCATCGTCGAGGGCCTGGCTCAGCAGATTGCCGCCGGCAACGTGCCCGAGAACCTCATGAACCAGAATATCTGGACACTCGACCTGCCGGGTCTTGTTGCGGGCGCCAAGTATCGCGGCGAGTTCGAGGAGCGTCTCAAGAACGTGATCCAGGAGGCGACCGAAGCCGACGACGTTATCTTGTTTATCGACGAGATGCACACCATCATCGGTGCCGGCTCTGCTGAGGGTTCTATCGATGCGAGCTCCATGCTCAAGCCCGTTCTCGCACGCGGTGCCTTCCAGATCATCGGCGCCACCACGGCCGAGGAGTTCCGCAAGTACCTCACCAAGGATCCGGCCTTTGAGCGTCGCTTCCAGACAATCGATGTCGAGGAGCCGAGCGTCGAGGACACGGTCAAGATCCTGACCGCGCTCAAGCCGCGCTACGAGGAGCACCACCATGTGCGTTACACACAGGGTGCTATCGAGGCCGCCGCGAACCTCTCCAACCGCTACATTCAGGACCGCTTCCTGCCCGATAAGGCCATCGACCTTATCGACGAGGCCGGTGCCCGCGCCCGCATCGCCGCTAACCGCGCGCCCGAGCCGGTGCGCGAGGCCGAGCATCGCGTCGAAGAGCTCAAGGCTGCCGCACAGGAGGCCACCGAGAGCGACGACATGAACAAGGCTGCCGAGATCACTGAGCAGCAAAAGGCTGCCGAGATTGAGGTTGCCGAGGCCAAGGCTGCCTGGACGGCCGAGCTCGACGCGAGCCCGCTCACCATCGACGTCGCCCAGATCGCCGACATCGTCTCCGTGACCTCGGGTGTGCCGGTGTCTTCGCTCACCGAGAGCGAGAGCCGTCGCCTGCTGCAGACCGAAAGCGTGCTCAAGACCCGCATTATCGGCCAGGACGAGGCGGTCGAGGCCGTTGCCAAGGCCGTGCGCCGCAGTCGCTCGCCGCTCAAGGACCCGCGTCGCCCCGGCGGCAGCTTTATCTTCCTGGGTCCCACCGGCACGGGCAAGACCGAGCTCGCCAAGACGCTTGCCGAGTATCTCTTTGGCAGCAAGGACGCGCTCATCAGCTTCGACATGTCGGAGTTTGGCAGCGAGTTCGAGGTCTCCAAGCTTATCGGTAGCCCCCCGGGCTACGTTGGCCATGACGAGGGCGGTCAGCTCACCAAGGCCGTGCGCCGTCATCCGTACTCGGTCGTGCTGTTTGACGAGATCGAGAAGGCGCACCCCGATATCTTCAACATTCTGCTGCAGGTGCTGGAGGAGGGCCGCCTGACCGATAGCCAAGGCAAGACGGTCGACTTCCGCAATACCGTGATCATCATGACGTCCAACGTGGGCGCCCGCGAGATTGCGCAGGATGCGAGCGTTGGCTTTGGCACCACCGGCGAGCACGGCCTTACCTCGAGCGAGATTAAGGGCCGTGCGATGGGCGAACTCAAGCGCCTGTTCCGCCCCGAGCTGCTCAACCGTATCGACGACATCGTGGTGTTCCAGAAGCTTTCGGGCGAGAATCTGACCAAGATCGCGCACCTGCTGGTGGACGACTTGCGTCAACGCCTGATTGTCAACGGCATGAACATCAAGCTCACCGATGCGGCCTACGACAAGATTGTGGCCGAGGGCACCGACCTCACCAATGGCGCGCGTCCGCTGCGCCGCGCCATCCAAAAGCTCATTGAGGACCCGCTGTCCGAGGAGCTGCTGGCCGGCGAGTGGGGCGAGGGCGATACCGTCCTGTGCGATGTGGCCGACGGCAAGTTTGTCTTTAGCCACGGCACGGGCGAGATTCCGGCACCGCGTCCGGTCGGCGCGCTCGGCGGCGATACCGCTCCGGCGGCGCCGCACACCGGCAACGCCACGCCCGTAAGCGGCGGCGTGACCTCGGGCCCCGGCGGCATGATGCAAGCCGGCTCTGGCGCGCTGTAAAGTGTGAAATAGTCTGAATGAAGGGGATGTTCCAGCTGGGACGTCCCCTTTCTGGTAAAGGCGGCATTCATCCTAAATGCTATACTAAGTAAAGGAAAGCGTATAGCAAAAGGAGCCAACATGTCTATGTCGATACTAGACTCACGGCCGGTTCAGATGAACGTGCGCATGGATCGCCAACTCAAGGATGCCGGGGACGCCGTTTTGGCACAGATTGGCATGACGCCGTCGCAAGCCGTTCGGACACTTTGGGAGTATCTGGTCGTTAACGGACATATGCCCTCGAAGGGAGACGCGGCGGCTCCAGTTTCTGACGGAGTGGAGCCCCGGCGCATGGAGTCAAGGGCCGCGCAAGGCAGCCATATCGTTCGCGATTCGTGCCTCAAATACGGCATCCCCATCCCTGAGTTCTCGGGAGACTATGACGACCTCTATGAGGAGGCCATGGCGGAGCGCTATCCCGAGTGGGTGGAACTATGAGCACAGAAGGCGTCCTCAAGCTGTTAATCGATACCAACGTATGGATGGATTATTTTTCTGGCAGGTCCGACCGTACGGCAAATGTCGCCCATCTGATCGAGATTGCCGACGCCTCGGAGCGGATTGCCCTGTTTGCCTCGTCGCTTTCGGTCAAAGACGTTTCATATCTTGTCTCGGCGGCAATCAAGCAGGAGTGCCGAAGAAAGACTGGCTCACTGAGCGATAACGCCATTGCGGCGGCAGACGAAACGGCCTGGGCATGCGTTCGACAGATGCGCGAGCTAGCCCTCATCGCCCCGGTCGGTGCAGATGAGGTCTTCGACTCCTTTGTGTTCAAGTATCATCACAACGACTTTGAGGACGACCTGATACTGGGCGTCGCTAATCGCATTGATGCCGATTACGTCGTGACGGAGGACAAAAACCTCATTAAACATACCAATGGCGTATGCATAAACGTTGATCAAGCTTTGAGGTTGGTTGAAGGGTCCAACGCCCCTTCGGTGCGGCCCGTCTAACCTGCTTTATCTTAATAAAGTAGCGTTTCCCCGCCGTTAGCCGATGATGCGAGGGCGCTCGGCGTTTTCGACTGGTTTATGCACGCAAAGTCTGGGAATATACAAGGCGCATGTCTTACTGTCTAACCAGTTGCGCCAAGGAGGCACCATGGATTACAAGATTACCGGCTACGAGCCCGCCCAGCTGTTCCATTTCTTTGAGGAGGTCAGCGCGATCCCCCGTGGGTCTGGCAACGAGAAGGGCATCAGCGATTTCCTGGTTGCGTTTGCCAAGGAGCGCGGCCTCGATGTGTACCAGGACGAGGTCTACAACGTCATCATTCGCAAGCCCGCTTCTGCCGGCGCCGAGAATGCTCCGGCCGTGATGCTGCAGGGCCACATCGATATGGTGTGCGACAAGTTGGGCTCCGTTGAGCACGACTTTACGACCGACGGTATCGACCTGGTCGTCAAGGACGGCGTCCTCACCGCTAACGGCACCACCCTGGGTGCCGACAACGGCATTGCTGTCGCTCTGATGCTCACTGTTCTCGATGACGATTCGATCGTTCACCCCGCCCTCGAGTGCGTATTCACCACCGACGAGGAGACTGGCCTGGTCGGTGCCGAGACGCTCGACAAGTCCCAGATTAGCGCCCGCACCATGATTAACCTTGACTCCGAGGAAGAGGGCGTTGCCACCGTCAGCTGCGCCGGCGGCGTCGTTGTTACCTACGCCTGCCCCATCGTGCGCGAGCACAAGACCGGCAGCACCCTCACGCTCGACATCTCCGGCCTACTGGGTGGTCATTCCGGCAACGATATCAACCTAGAGCGCGGCAACGGCAACCTCATCATGGCCCGCATCATCGACCGCCTGATGGTTGCCGGCGAGCCCGCCATCGTTAGCTTTAACGGCGGCACCAAGGACAACGCCATCAACCGTGAGTGCAAGGCTGTTCTGGTCTACGCCGACCACGCTGCCGCCGAGGCCGCGGCCCAGATCGCAAAGGGCATCATCGCCGACGTCACTGCCGAGCTCGAGGTCTTCGACCCCGGCTTTACCTGCACCGTCGAGATTGCCGATAACGCTGAGGTCGAGGCCATGGACCAGAAGTCCGCGCTTGCCCTCATCCGCGCCCTGCGTCTTGCCCCTAACGGCGTGATTCGCCGCAACGTCGCCACCGACGGCTCCGTCGAGGTTTCCTCCAACATCGGTGTGGTTGCCACTTCTGACGACGAGGTCAAGATCATGCTGTCCCCGCGCTCCTCGATCACCTCGCTGCAGGACGAGTTCAAGGACCGCCTGCAGACGCTGGCCGATGTCCTGGGCTTCGACGCCAAGTTTGAGTTCGAGTATCCCGGCTGGAGCTATGCCGAGCATTCGCCGGTCCGCGACGTCTTTGTCGAGAGCTATCGTGAGCTCTTTGGCTCCGAGCTGCGCATCGAGTCCATTCACGCCGGCCTTGAGTGCGGCCTGTTTGCCGAGGCCCTGCACGGTCTGGACGCCATCGCCGTGGGCCCGACGCTCTCCGATGTCCACACCCCGGACGAGAGCATGGAGCTCGCTTCTGCCGAGCGCTTCTACGAGCTGCTCATCGACGTCCTCAAGCGCCTTGCCGCGTAAAGGTCACGCCGGCAGCGGTCCGAGCCACGTGCTAGCGGATTGCAAATGACATTACGAGAGGGGACACCCGGTCTTTTGCGACAGGTGCCCCCTCTCTTCTTTTAAGAAATGGGAAATTGCCTGGCGTCTAACCCATATCACCCTTTAGTCAATTTGGAACGTGTCTCTATAGTTTTGTCCACTCTCCCGGGACGACCCCGCCTTCCTTGAGGCGCGTCGGGAGGCTCGGCGTTACAGAGACGGCAAGGCCGGACGGGGATTACCTCTTCGCGATGGAGGGGAACCCCCGGCGCTGGAGGGCGACGGGGAAGAGCCATGCGATCAAAACGGGGAGCAGCGACTGCCGAAAGTTGATCGTCTCGCACAAGCGCCAGCACGACATTCGGGCTTTCGGATCCTAGGGAGCGGATGGCCGGGGCGGAGATTCCGGTTCAGAGTCAGAGAAGAAGAGGTGAAGGCTTGAGCCCCGGTGGAGGGAATTAGTGCCTTCCCGGGCGTAGCGCCATGTCTACTCCACGGTATCGCCCGGAACCTTTACGTCCCCGCTTCGGAGCAGATTGATGAAACCCTCGGGGTCGTTCCGGTATTTCTTGCCGAAGGCTGCGGAAAGCTGCCTCTTCTCGTCATCGCTGAATTCGCGTACGGAGCCGTAGAGCGCATGCTCGAGGTTGCGGGACATGAAGTAGACTCTGTAGGGGACTGCGTGTTTTCTGTGCTTGAGCTCGCGCGTGCCCGCGAGCTCAAGCAGCGCGGCAGACTTTCTCTCGTTTCTGTCTACCACCCTAGCGGTGTCCCGGGCGGTGATAGAGTCGCGGCCATAGACGAATCCATCGCAGTCCCCCTCGACGATGCACTCGTTCGGTATGAAGGCGCCGTCCAGGTCGACGATGTGGATGATCCGGTCGAGGTCGGTCCATTCGTACTCGTGCCGCGACGCGATGCGGTCGACGACGAACTGGCGCACGGTGTCGCGCACCCTGTCCTTGACGGCGAAGGAGGCCTCCCATGAGAAGGGTCGCACCGTGGTAACGTCGCAGTGGAAGGCGAGCGCCCTCGCCTCGGGCGGTGCACCGTTTGCGGCGAAGTTGAGCGCGGCCTGCATGGGCTCGAGGAGCGCGTTTTCATCGCTCGGCCCCTCCACGAGAATCAGGACGACCCGCTTCTCCCTTGCCATGGTCACTCGCCTCCCATGGAGGACAGAAGGGAGTCGAAGTCGAGGGCCTGGGGGCTTCCAGCCTCAAGGAGGGCGGAGCCTATCGCGGAGGTTCTGGTCGGCTCGTACAGCTGTTCCTTCTGCCCCCCGAGGTTGATGGCTCTCAGGTATTGGTTCCTGAGGTTGTTCGAGGGTGCCATGCCCCGGAACCCGATGTAGCGGTTGTTGGGGTTGGAGGTCGAGAAGACGAGGCATCCGACCGGGAGACATTCAAGCGCTCGCAGGTTGTGAGCGGTGAAGATGAGCTGGCCCTTGCCCTGCTCGGTCACGACTTCGAGGAGCTCGCCGAGCAGGAACTCGAACACTCCGGAGTCGATCTCGTCAACGACGAGACAGGCGCTGTCGTCATTGAAGACGTTTATCAGCCAGCCGAGCATCGATGCGATCTTCTTGATTCCTTCCGATTCTGTTCTGAAGGGGACGCGTACCCCCTGCCGGCATGATAGGAGCTCGACGCGCTCGCCCGGTGTGCCGTCTTCCATCGTTTCGCCGTGGAGGGTGTTCACTTGGATGCTGAGTCCCGGAACGATTGCCCCAAGCGCGCAGTTGATGGTCTCGACGGTCTTGCGGACCGAGTCGCAGACTTCTGAGGGGAGGACCGTTGTCTGATCGATAGGGAGTGACACGTCGCGGATGACAGGGGCCTTTCCGGCCTCCTCGGGTGACCATCCGCCTGTGCTGCTGCCCGGGGAGGCGAGGAGGAAGATGTTGAACGCCAGCGCCGCGCTTCGGCGCGTGTCACAGACCCTCATCTTATCGTCGGCGAACCTGTTCAGGAGCGTCGTGGAGTCCATGAGTGGAACCAATACGCTCTCGTACGCCGTCCTCGCCGCCTCGGATAGGGAGTTATTTCCGAGGCGCTCGAGATAGGACTTTCTCGCGGCGACCGCGAAGGCGACCATGGCGTTCGAGAACAGCTTCGAGGAGCCCTGCAGGTCGGGGGAGCGCCGTGCGACGGTGAGGTCGAGGTCGGCCTCCCTTCCGGCGAGATTTCTGAGTGCCCGCCACCTGTTGACGGGCTTCAGGTTCTGGCTGTCCTCGGTATCGGCCGCATCGTAGGCGGCGAGCCTTCTCTTGACGAGCCCCTCGGCGCGGACGGAGAGGTCCTCGGAGAGGAGGCGCGGTCTGTCGTCGAGCCTGTCGAAGGAGAACGAGTAGCAAACTGTGAAGGGCTTCCCGGCCGCTACGGTGCCGCCGAGCCCGCCTACGAAGCCGAGCGAGGAAGGGGAAGCCTCCGTCACCTCGACCTCGATGCTGATTTTGGCGCACTCGGCAGAGGGGCCGATCAGATCGACGCTTTCACGGTCGAGCGGAAAGCCGCACATCAAATCCTGGACTCGCGCGAGGGATTCGACGACGGCGGTCTTGCCCGATCCGTTCTGACCGTATATTCCCATCACGCTGGAACCGAAGGGGCTGTCCTTGAAGCCGATCGTGCCGTTAGCAACGTTTTTCACATTTGAGAGCTCTATGGAGCGAATACGGATCATGGTGCCCTCCTTGAACACAATTTATATTACTATATATCGAATAATCGATATAAAATCAAGATAACAATTATTAAGAATGGAAATGAGATCAACCAATAATTAAAACAAATTTGCATTCAAGCTATTATTTTTACTTGATTTAAGACGGAGTGGAATGTGAGCGCACAAGGAGATGCGGAATCGATGAGAGCCTCGAAAAAAATTACTGCAGTGTTATCATCTTTCATCCTCTCTATTCTTCCATTTCTGATTCTATGGGCGGCTTGGTCAGCCCTCCCTGATACAATTCCCGCTCATTGGAGTGGGGGTGTGGTTGATCGATGGGGTAATAAGCTTGAATTGCTGGTTGTTCCGCTGTTTTCTCTGATTGGTTCTATTGCAATTTCTGTGTACCTTATTGTTTCCACGCGGCGAAGAGAGTTCGCGGATTTCTCTGTTCGAATGCGACGGGACTTTCTTGCGTGCTATATTTCTAGCCTTCTTTTATCGACAACCTGCTCAGTGATAATTGCCGTTTGGGTTCAGTTGATTCTTACGCAAAACACTGCGGTTGATGGGGGGCTTGGACTATCGATCCTGTATTCCCTTCCCGGGCTATATGTGATCTTGTGCGCTTTGCCGCCTTTTTATGCGAGCGGCGAGAGCAAAAAGGCAGAGCGCCTGATAACAGTTCTTATTGGCGGCGCGGAGATTGTTCTTTGTGGAATAGTGTTTGAAGGTTCGGCTGCCTCTTATGCGATGATTGGACTGATGATTCTGTTCTGTGCGTTTGAGATTGTGTCACAGGTAAGGGATAACCGGTCCTTATGAGTTGAATTACGCGCGTGCGGATATAAAGGTTGGCATGTTAAGCTGGTCGTTTTCTCGTTCTGGGACATTTGCAGTAGGATGAGTGGGACTAGGCGCGCTGCGGTGTGATGGTTGAGACTTGTATCGCTGCAATTCCGCTGATGCACATTTTGCTATTGGGCTTGAAGGTGGGACCGACAGGCCTTTGTTTGGGATGTTCTGGTCGTCCAACGCGTGTTGCACGGCTTTATATTGTTACGCTCGTTCGGCGCTCCGTTGGAGCATTTCCGGGTTTGTCGGCATCATGACTTGACCAAGTGACACGCTTGCCGGGACGGTTGTAACGCCGCGCCGGTTCCGTGTGCTCCTTCGTTGTTGGCCTGTCCAGCCGGGGGCGGATTCGGCCTCATGTTGTGGCGCACGGCCTTCAGGGGCTTCCCCTGGCGAGCTATGTTCGTCCGTATGGGTAAGGGTCGGTTTGAGCTGACAATCCCGTGCCGGAAGAGGCTTGCACCATGCGTACGATGATAGAGATTGAGTGGCTGGACGGCCGTATGACGAAGGTGCCGGAGCTCGTCCTGGGCGATGCGTTCGGCGAGAGCGTCCAGGCGGAGCTCGATTTCGGGTTCGATGACGTGTCGGAGGGCCTTTGGGTCGAGGTGCGCCATCACGAGCCGGATGAGGGCTCGGGCGGCGACCCGCGCGGGAGGGGCTGCGCGCTGTACGCGGACTGCCGGTGCAGCCTGGTCGAACCGTCGGACCTCGAGCGCGTCTTCTGCATCCTTTACGAGGGGCAGCCGAGGGTCTGCCGCGTCGCGGGGGAGCTAGGGGTCCCCGTGTCGGCGGTGAACGCGGCCGCTGCGTGGGAATCCGGGATGGGGGCGGGTTTCGAAACGCCTGCGGAGGGGAGAACCCCGTTGGGCGGGGACTATTCGTGATGCTACTGGCGTTGAGTTTTGAGCGATTGCGTTTGGCGTTACAGCGCCAAAATCCCCAGATGCTCAAGCAAGATCTTAAGCCCGATGAGGATGAGCACGATGCCGCCCACGATGGTGGCAGGTTTTTCGTAGCGCGCGCCAAAGGTGTGGCCGATCGCTACGCCGGCGATGGAGAAGATAAACGTTGTGACGCCGATAAGCGATACAGCGGGAACGATGTCAACCGAGAGCGCCGCAAATGAGATGCCTACGGCTAGGGCGTCGATTGAGGTGGCGATGGCGAGGATCAGGTACTCGCCCAGGTCAATCTTTTCGGCATCCTTGCCGTCGCCTTCATTCTCGTCCTCGGTAAAGGCTTCCCACAGCATTTTGCCGCCGATAAAGGCCAAAAGGATAAAGGCGATCCAATGGTCGATGGGTCCGATGATGCCCATGAATTGACTGCCAAGCGCCCATCCGATTACGGGCATGCCGGCCTGAAAGCCGCCAAAGAACAGGCCGAGCACCGCGGCGACTTTAAGGTCGATCTTCTTCATGCCAAGGCCCTTGCAGATGGATACGGCAAAGGCGTCCATCGAAAGGCCAACGGCGAGCAGCACGAGCTCTGCGAGTCCCATAGTCTGACTCCCTCTCTGCGGGCGGGCCCGCGTGTACCTCTTGGGGGAGTAACAAAAAAGACCCGTGGCGTACGCGTTGCGCGCACAGCCACGAGTCTCGTTCATTAAGGCAAGCCAGGCCGCATCGGCCAGTGTGTTGACTTACCGCGCCACCGGAGGCGAACCCGGTCACGCGACTACTCCCTCATTCATGTGAATCCCGATGCTACCACATAAGCAGCTCATTTGGGTTGGGGCTCTTTTGACTACCCCAGCGGTGTTCGCTCATTCTGTAAGCATCGGATTTCGCAAGCGCTGCGGGGGCAAACCGTGAGAAACTATTTAGCGTTTATGGAGCGTATACGATGGGAGCGATGCCTTGGATAAGAACGAGCTGCAAAAGCGTATGGAACAGGCTATTCGCCTGACTGCCCCCGGCCAGCCGATCCGCACCGCCCTCGACATGATCATTGCTGGTCACCTGGGCGCTCTTATTTGCGTCGGCGACACCGAAAACGTACTCGCTGCCGGTAACGACGGCTTCCCGCTCAACATTTCGTTTACCTCGAACCGCCTGTTCGAGCTTTCCAAGATGGACGGTGCCATCGTCATCGATGGCGACCTCACCCAGATCCTGCGCGCCAACTTCCACCTCAATCCCGATCCCTCGCTCGCCACGAGTGAAACGGGCATGCGTCACCGTACTGCCGCTCGCATGTCGGTGCTCACCGACGCCATCGTGATCTCGGTTTCGGCTCGTCGTGCCGTCGTCAACGTGTACGTCCACGGCAAGAGCTACGAGATCCAGCCCGTCACCACCATCATGAGCTCGGTCAACCAGCTCGTCGCCACGCTCCAGACTACCCGTCAGTCGCTCGATCGCTCCCTGCTGCGCCTGACGGCCCTCGAGCTCGACGACTACGTTACGCTCGCCGACATCACCGGCATTTTCTCGAGTTTCGAGATCATGCAGCAGGCAAAGACTGAGCTTAAGGATTGCATTGTCAAGTTGGGCAACCAGGGCAAGCTCGTGCAGATGCAGCTCGAGCAGCTCGCCGGCTCCAGCATGGATACCGAGTACGACCTGATGATTCGCGACTACGCGAGCGATTCTTCCGAGGCCAATGCCGAAAAGATCCGCGCCAACCTGAGCCGTATGACGCCCAAGGACTTGTCCGACCCGCAGCATGTGGCGGCGGTTCTGGGTTACGACGACCTGGACGAGGACTCCGTCATGACACCGCTGGGCCTGCGCACGCTTTCGCGCGTGTCCGTCGTGCGCGACGGCGTGGCCGAGAAAATCGTCGACGAGTATGGATCGCTGCAGGAGCTCATGGACGACATCAGCGAGGATCCGGAGCGCCTGGGCGACTTTGGCGTTAACAACCCTGCCATTCTTGCGGACTCCCTGTACCGCATGAAGGGCACCAAACAGGGGAACGCATAATGGCGCCCGTATGCGCCGTGGTCGTTGCCGGTGGCAGCGGCCAGCGCTTTGGTAACCCCGGTGGCAAGCAGCTCGTCAATGTAGCGGGTCGTCCGCTTATGAGCTGGTCCATCCGCGCGTTCGATCGTAGCGACAAGGTCGGCCACATCGTGGTGGTGTGCCCTGCCGAGCGCCGTGCCGAGATGCGCCGCCTGGCCATCGACCCGTTTGACTATGACACGCCCATCAGTTTTGCCGATGCCGGCGATACCCGCCAGGACTCCACCCGTGCCGGCGTGCATGCGGTACCGGCGGGTTTCGAATATGTCGCCATCCACGACGGCGCCCGTCCGCTCATCACGACCGAGGCCATCGATCATGCGATCGACGTGCTTGTGGGCGACCGCTCGCTCGACGGCGTCGTGTGCGGCCAGCCCGCGATCGACACGCTCAAGATCGTCGACGGCGACAATATCGTCGAGACGCCGCCGCGCGAGCTCTACTGGGCCGCGCAGACGCCGCAGATCTTTAGCGTCGACGCCATGAAGCGCGCCCACACCGCAGCTATCACCGAGGGCTTTATCGGGACCGACGATTCTTCGCTGGTCGAGCGCATGGGCGCCCGCGTCCGCTGTGTCCAGAGCCCGCGCGATAACCTTAAGGTGACGGTGCCCGAGGACCTGCGTCCCGTAACCGCGATTCTGCTTGGCCGCATGGCCGAGGGAGAGGACCTTCCCCATGTTCAGTAACCTGCGCATTGGCCACGGCTACGACGTCCACCGTTTGGTGGAGGGGCGTCGATGTATCATCGGCGGGGTCGACATTCCCTACGAGCGCGGCCTGCTGGGCCACTCGGATGCCGATGTGCTCGCGCATGCCTTGGCCGACGCCATTCTGGGCGCCTGCCGCGGGGGAGACATCGGCAGGCTATTTCCCGACACCGATCCCGCCTACGAGGGTGCCGATTCGATGGTGCTGCTCGCTCGCGTGATGGACTATGCGCGCGAGCTGGGCTTTGAGTTTGTCGATGCCGATTGCACCATTGCCTGTCAGCAACCCAAGATCACTCCGCACCGCGATGCCATGCGCGCCAACCTTGCCCATGCCCTGGGCGTTGACGTCGAAAACGTGGGCGTCGCCGCCACTACGACCGAAAAGCTCGGTTGGGAAGGCCAGGGCGAGGGAATCGGTGCCTGGGCCGTCTGCCTGCTACAGAAAACCGTTAAGGAGTAACGAATGCGTATCTACAACAGCGCTACCCATAAAAAGGAAGAGTTCCAGCCCATCGAGTCCGGCAAGGTCCGCATGTACGTGTGCGGCCCCACGGTCTACGACAACATCCACATCGGCAATGCCCGCACGTTCATCAGCTTTGACGTGATTCGTCGCTGGCTCATCGCGAGCGGCTACGAGGTCACGTTCGCCCAGAACCTCACCGATGTCGATGACAAGATCATCAAGCGCGCCAACGAGCAGGGCCGAACGGCCGCCGAGGTCGCGACGGAGTTCTCCGACAAGTTTATCGGCGTCATGCGCGCCGCCAACGTGCTCGATCCCGATGTGCGCCCCCGCGCCACCAAGGAGATCGGCCCCATGATCGCCATGATCAAGACGCTTATCGAGCAGGGCCACGCTTACGCAGCCGATAACGGCGATGTGTACTTTGCCGTGCGCAGCGATCCCAACTATGGTCAGGTCTCGGGCCGCAACATCGACGACCTTATGGTTGGCGCGCGCATCGAGGAGAACGAGGACAAGAACGATCCGCTCGACTTTGCCCTGTGGAAGGCCGCTAAGCCCGGCGAACCCAGCTGGCCGAGCCCCTGGGGCGAAGGCCGTCCCGGTTGGCACACCGAGTGCGCCGCCATGGTGCATCGCTACCTGGGCACTCCGATCGACATCCACGGCGGCGGCTCCGACCTTGCCTTCCCGCATCACGAGAACGAGTGCGCTCAGGCCACCTGCGCCTGGCACCAGGGCTTCTCCAACACCTGGATGCACACGGGCATGCTGCTGGTCGACGGCGAGAAGATGTCCAAGTCGCTCGGAAACTTCTTTACGCTGGCCGAGGTGCTCGAACAGCACTCTGCCGCGGCCCTGCGCCTGCTGATGCTGCAGACGAGTTATCGCTCGCCGCTTGACTTCTCCTGGGAGCGTCTGGATGGTGCCGAGAACTCGCTCACACGCATTGCCGGTACGGTCGAGAACCTGCGCTGGGCCGCGAACCATGCGACGGCCGATGCCGATGAGGCAGCATCCGAGGCGTTTGCCGCTAAGGCCGCCGAGGCCCGTGCCGCCTTTAAGGAGTGCATGGACGACGACTTTAACACTGCCGGTGCCATGGGTGCTGTCTTTGGCTTTGTGACCGAGTGCAACCAGTACCTGGAGCAGGCGGGCGACGCTGCCGACAAGGCCGCTGCGCTTGCTGCTGCCGATACGCTGGTCGAGCTGCTCGATACGTTTGGCGTCGAGCTCCCCGAGCCCAAGGTCGAGTTGCCGCTGGGCCTGCTGGGCGTTGCCGCCGGCCTGGTCGCCTACACGGGTGACGACGTGGACGAGGCCGCTGCCAAGATTCTCGAGGCCCGTGCCGAGGCCCGTGCCGCCAAGAACTGGGATCTGGCCGACGCCATCCGCGACCAGCTCAAGGACCTGGGCCTGACGATTGAAGATACGGCCGCGGGTACTCGTATTAAGAGTCTCTAGTATTTGTCGACCGTTCGAGGTGCGGCAGATTGCCTTGAAAGAGGAGGGCATAGACCTGGTGGTCATGCCCAACGATTGAAAGGCAAGGTGCCGTGGCTCGGACGGTCGATTCTTGTTCGTTATCTATTTAAGGAGGCCGTTTTATGGCCGACAATCGCAAACGTGCACCGCGTGGAGGCAAGCAGGCTGCTTCTGGCTCGCGTCCGATTCGCCGCAACGACCGCGCTGCCACTCCCAAGGGCCAGCGCGAGCGCTCCCAAGCCCAGGCTGCGCGTTCGCAGCGAGATCGCAACCGCGACAACGTTCAGGTTCCCAAGGGCGAGTTTATCGAAGGTCGTCGTGCTGCCGCCGAGGCACTGCGTACCGGCTTTCCCGTCAAGTGCGCGCTCATCGCCGAGGGCGGGGAGCGCGATGCCGCCTTGTCGCGCCTGGTCGACGACCTCAACGCCGCGGACGTCCGCATTAAGTATGTGCCGCGCACGCAGCTCGATGCGCTGTCGAGCCATGGCGCTCACCAGGGCATTGCGCTCGAGGTGGGCAATTTCCCCTATGCCGATGTCGCCGATATTCTCGATCGCGCGGGTGAAGGACCGGCGCTCGTCGTCGTGCTCGACCATGTGACCGACGATGGCAATTTTGGTGCGATCGTGCGCTCTGCCGAGGTCGTGGGCGCAGCGGGCGTCATCATTGCCAACAAGCGCGCCGCCGGTGTGACCGTGGGCAGCTACAAAACCTCCGCTGGTGCCGTCATGCACCTGCCCATCGCGCAGGTTCCTAATATCGCCCGAGCGCTTGACGACCTCAAGGCCGCCGGCTTTTGGGTGGGCGGTGCTTCCGAGCACGCCGAGGGCAGCTGCTGGGATGCTCCCTTCGAGGGCCGCGTTGCGCTCGTCATGGGCTCCGAGGGCGACGGCATCTCGCGCCTGGTGCTCGAGAAATGCGACTTTTTGACCAAGCTTCCCCAGCGCGGCATGACCGAGAGTCTCAACGTGGCCCAGGCGACCACCGCGCTGTGCTTTGAGTGGCTGCGCCGCAATGCCGGCGAGCTCATGGGGGAGGAGTAGCGCATGTCCAAGAAGAACCGCGCCAAGTCCAAGGCCAAGCGCTTTGGCGAGGGCTCGGCCAAGCCGATTGTTTCGGCCGCGACCTATGGCGTGGGCGGCAATGCGTTTGCGCAGGCCATCGCCGACCCGGTCTCGACGGTGCACTCCAATAAGCCCGAGCTGCTGGTGGTCGACGGCTACAACGTGATTCACTGCACGCCGCGCTACGAAAAGCTCGTCTACGACCATTCCGACGATCCATATTCCAGCGACGTCCACGATATGGCTCGTACTGCGCTTATCAACGATGTCGCGGCGTTTGCCCAGGGCCGTTACGAGGCCGTGATCGTGTTCGACGGCGCGGGCAACATCTCCAACGAGCGCCCCAACCTACCGGCCCGCGGCGTGCGCATCGAGTTCTCGCCGACGGGCGTCTCTGCCGATACCGTGGTGCAGAAGCTCTGCATCGAGGCGCGTGAGGAAGGCCGCGCGTGCTCCGTGGTATCGAGTGACGGCACAATACAGGCCGTCGTCATGGGCAAGGGCGTCACGCGCATCTCGAGCCGTATGCTGGTGGACGAGATCAAACAGATCGACAACGACGTTCACGAGGCCGAGGAAGCCCCGCAGATCAAGATGACCCTGGGCAGTCGCCTGAGCCCCGATGCCCTGGCCAAGCTCAAGGCCCTGCGCGGACGGTAGGGGAGTTGCGGCAGAGAGCCGTTTCCTAGATTGGTCTACCCGCTGATTTGTAATCAGTGGGTTGCGGGTTTGCAGCTGTCAAAACGAATAGGTTTATGTTTTGACGAACAGATAAAACTGTTCGTTCTGACGAACGGTTTTTGAGATGTGGTCGGTCGAAGGGCCTGTTGCGCCCCGTCCTCAATTCCTTTATCCTAAACAGGCTTCGCGCGAAAGCGCCAAGTGTGCCAGTGTGGCGCAACGGTAGCGCAACTGATTTGTAATCAGTGGGTTGCGGGTTCGATTCCTGTCACTGGCTCCATGAGAGTTTCGGGCTCTGTCTCTATATGGGACAGAGCCCGTTTCTATTTAGGTGGTGCGCCATCGGGTTAGCGCCCATCCCGTTTTTGGTTTGTCTCGTCCTCCAGTTTGTCTAAATCTGTAACACCAAGACCGATATTCGGCATCTAACTGTTACAGATTGAGATGAAACTTAGGGTGTTTTAGGAATATCTTGATCTGTAACATGTAGAAGCGGAATAGGCCTCTTGCTGTTGCAGATCGAGACAAGGGCGGGCGCGGATCTGGATGTCCTGCTCGAGCGTGGATTTCTGGATACGCGAGCGAAGAAAATCTCCCGACCGGAGAACGAGCGTGGATAATTAACTTGGATAGGGAGCTAAGGTAAACACCGATTGTCTATCGACGGCTTTAGAAACAACGGCCCCGATTTCATTGTGGAATCGGGGCCGTTTGTGCCTCAGGAATCCGAATGGATTAATCGAGCTCCTAAGGAACTTCTTGGGTTCTTGCTAATGGTCTGCCGAGGATGTCCCCAATGCAAACAGCGGGCATCTACTCAATATAGCTGGGGTTCTTCTTGATGATCACGCGTGCAGCGATGAAGGAGACGACGATGGCGATGATGGCGACAACGCATGCCAGCACGAAGTTACCCATGGACCCATCGGGAGCGATAAAGATGAGTGCCGAAAGAAGGCCGGGGCATGCTCCCGCAACATACTCTTTCAGAACAAAGATGCCTGCAGGGAGTCCAGCGCAGAGCGCGCCGATTGCCGTGCCGACAAGCAGGCGGGGACGCTCGATGAGGCAACCGTAGAACGCGGGCTCGGTTACGCCACAGAGTGCGGTGACGGCAACCGTGGTGACCATACCCCTCTTCTCTTTGTTTCCCTTCATGGCAGTTGCCAGGGCGAGGCTCGTGCCGCCAATGCAGAGGTTCGAGATGAATCCAAAGATAATGGGTGCCCAACCGAGCTGCGCCAGGCTCGTAACTTCGATTGCGATGTAAGCCTTATCGAGACCGAGCATGACGAAATAGGGGTTAAGGGCTGCCAGGATCGGAGTAGCGATAAATGCCACGTTGTCCATAAGCCACGTGACGGCATCGCTCAGCGCGTAGCCCATCATGCTGCCGGCGGGGCCAAGGATAATAAGCTCGACGGGCACGACGATGATCATGGTGAGCAGCGGCTTCAAGAACAGTTTGGTAACGTCGGGAATAATCTTCTGAAGGCCGCGGTCGACAAAGTACATGAATACAACGCCCAGTACGATGGGCACTACCGTACTCGAATAGTCGTTCGTCGGGATGGGAATACCAAGAAAGTCGAGACCCTCGGCACCGCTAATGGACGAGCTGATCATGATCGCGCCCAGCAATGCGCCCATGATGGGCTGCATCTTCATGACGGCCGCGAGCTGATAACCAAGATAAACGGGTAAGAAGCTAAACGAAGCGCTAAAGATCGCCAACAGGACCTGGGCGGTTCCGCTATCGGTGCTCAATCCGCAATAATTGACCAGGAGATTCTTGATCGAAAGAATGAGTCCGCCAACGATGAGCGCCGGGACGATGGGCATGAATACCTGTGCAGAGACGTTCCCGAATTTCTCAATCAAGCCCATGGCGGTGTTACCGCTTTTAATGCCTTCTGCAAGGTCTTTGGCGGTTTGGGCATCGTCGGCAACCGTGCCACCGCCGACTTCGATTCCCGCGAAGTCGAGGAAGTCGTTGTAAGCCTCGGTGACGTTGGGGCCGATGATCACCTGAAGCTGGCCACCGCTGACTACTGCCCCGAGCGCCTGATCGGCCGATTTGGCGAGCTGGAGATCGATGATCGAGGTGTCTCGTGCGTCGATGCGAAGGCGCGTCGCACAATGAGTTACCGATGTAATGTTCTCTTTGCCGCCAACAGCCTTTAGGACTGTTTCGGACATTGCCTGATATTTCATCTCTTTCTCCTAACCTTCCTGCTCCTGATACTTCGAGATAAGGTCTCGGTACCAATACCAGCTCTTTTTGGGGGTGCGCTCCAGATTGTTCTCGAAGTCGATATGGACAAGTCCGTATCGTTTTTCGTAGCCGTTGATCCAGCTATACAGATCCATCGTCGACCAGAGGTAGTAGCCCTCAACGCGCGCGCCGTCGCGCTTAGCCCTCATCATGTGCTCGATGAACTGGCCCAGAAGCTCGATGCGGTCATCATCGTGGATCATTCCGTCTGCGTCTGGTTGCTCATAGGCGCCATGTCCGTTTTCCGTAATAAAGATGCGGGGCGCGTCATAGCGCTCGTGGACATCCATGATGGTTGAATACATGCAACCTGGGAGTATTTCGCGGCCCCATTTATTGCGGGGAACATTGCTGTCGCGGGCGCTTTCAAACAAGGGCGCAATGCATTTTCCTTCGACCTTTTTGCTCGAACCGCCCTTATTGTTCGCCGAAACGGCAAGCTCTCCACCGTGCCAGTCGGTTACATACTCTCGGCAATACACGTTGAGTCCAATAAAATCGACTTTACCGTCTCTGAATTCTTCTACGTCATTTGGGGATCGATAGAGCGAGACGCCAAGTTTTTCAAGGATTTCGTCCATTTCTGGCGGCAGTTGACCCTGAAGCGCTGGTGCCAGAATCATGCGATTGGCGAAAAAGTCTGCGTATCGAAATACGTCATCAGGGTGCTCGGTTGCCGGGTCGAGTTCGACAACGCCGCCATCGTGGACGGCGCCGATGATGCCGTCGTAGCCCATTTGACGATATGTTCGGACTGCGAGTGCGCTTGCGCGCATCAGGTTGTACTGAAACTGCATGTACGACTGAACGTCGAGCGATCGATTGGGGGGATAGTTGCCCAACATGTTTACGCAGTAGCTGTAGAAATGCGGCTCGTTAACGGTAGCCCAGATTTTGACGCGGTCTCCAAAGCGCTCAAAGCAAATCTTGGCGTATTTGCAGAACCACTCTGCCATGTCATTGTTCAGCCATCCGCCTTTGCAAGCAAGCGTGAATGGCAGATCGTAATGGAACAGCGTAACGTTGGGCTCTATGCCATTTTCGAGGCAGCAATCAATGACCCGATTATAAAAATCGATACCCTCTTCATTCACTTCGCCGATACCCGTGGGGATGATTCGACTCCATGAAAGAGAGAAGCGATAGGTGTTTTGTCCGCCTTCTTTCATCATGCGGATATCTTCTTCATAGCGATGGTAGAAGTCGCAAGATACATCACCGTCAACATGGTTGATGTTCTTATTGCTTGTGTGGCTAAAGAAATCCCACTCGCCAAGGCCTTTGCCGTCTTCGTTCCAGGCACCCTCGCACTGATAAGACGCCGTGGCGGAACCCCAGAGAAACGGCATGTTGTTCACGTTGCCCATGAATCCCCTTTCCATCATTCAACACGGTGGATACGTGTGGCGGAATTACGATTAAGATGACGTCAACTGATTTGAATCATAGGAGAACGACCAAAGCTGTTTGATTCAATAAATGAACTATGATTTCGAGGAGAGCGGAAAGAGGGATCACGTGAATATCAATGACTTCGATGTGCTCAATCGCATTAGCTCCATCATCAACAGCGAGTTTGGGTCAAACGATGCCGCCATCGCTCGATATCTCGTCGCTCACATTAGGCGTTCGAGCGAAATCAATGTTGCCGCAATAACCCGCGATGCATTCGTGACCCGTTCCGCTGTTCGTCGTTTCTGCAATCGATTGGGCTACCAGTCTCTTAGCGATTTGAAAGAATCATTTACTCAATCAGTCTTTCCAAGCGACTTAAGCCATCGAGAGGAGGAATTTGGCTACGAGGAGTACAGGGCAGAGCTCGACGTTCGCATGATCGAGATGTTCGCTGAGGTTGAAAGCGGCGTGTCCGATATTGCTATTAAGCACCTTGCCGACGAAATTGATGGCCATAAAAACGTTGAAATCTGGTGCACCAATAATGTGAGCGCCAATCTCGTACGATTTCAGCAGGAAATGTTTTATGCGGGCAAGATAGTTCGCATAGTTGCTGGGGCTAACGTCGCGGAATTGTAAAACATGGGAGATGCTTCGCAGTCATTGATAATTCTCGTATCGGTCTCCGGGCTATTTGCGTCACAGGCGCGTGAGTATCTTGATTGCCGTTCGGGCAGGAAGATTCTAATTACTGCGTTTAGCAACGATGACAAATCGAGGTCTTTTGACCGTATATATCGTCTTGGTAATGCGGGAAACGGAATTGACCGACTCGGCGTTTATTCGAAATATGCCATGACTTATTTCTTCGACTTGCTATCGTCGTGTTACTTGAGTCGCTACCCCTGCACCAAGGGTGAGCCGCTCTATGGGTCTACTTTGGCCTGGCCCGAGTAGTTGCGGCTCTATAGTTCTCCCGTCTGGAGAATGAGCGTGGATAATCTGCCACTTTGGCCTTGGGGGCACACCAAAAGTGGGAGATTATCCACGCTCGATTTCAAACGGGAGATTATCCACGCTCGATCGATCCAGGGAAGCCCGATCTCGACCTATATATAGGTGCAAATGAGTCGTTATCGAAGTTCGTTCCAGCCAGCGTACTCCACTACGACAAAGTGTTCCCTCGGGAAATGTTACCGCTACATGCAAATCCACCATCCTTCATATCCAAACACAGCAAAACCGCAGGTCAAAGGTATATAGATACGCCCGGAACCGTGTATCTAGAGGTTTTCGTTGACAGCCCCCAAGGTTGCATCGTATTATCTTTTTCGTTCGCGGGGGCGGCGGTCCAAAAGACCAAAGGACCTGCGGATACTTGAACGATTGGGAGTTTGCCCGAGTGGTTAATGGGGACGGGCTGTAAACCCGTTGGCTCTGCCTACATAGGTTCGAATCCTATAGCTCCCACCCGTCAAGTGCCTGTATAGCTCAGTCGGTAGAGCACTTCGTTGGTAACGAAGAGGTCACCAGTTCAAGTCTGGTTGCAGGCTCCATCCGGCGGTGTAGCTCAGTTGGTTAGAGCACACGGTTCATACCCGTGGCGTCACTGGT
>DXMJ01000009.1 GCA_019414265.1 Collinsella sp.
CGCGCTCTGCGGAAAGGGCGTCGACCTCTTGCTCGAGTGCAAATTGCGATTTGTCGACCTGAGCGACGAAAGAGGCGAACTCTTGCTGAAGCTCAAGGGGAGGCAAGGGAACCGTCATTCTCTTTAGAGCTTCTTTGGTAATTGCCTCCCTTGTTGCTCCAGCCGCTCTTGAGCCGTTTAGCAGGAGTCTCTGATACGAATCGCTGATCAGCACCGTGTTCAATAGCACCGGCAGCATCCGTTTTTGGTCGACTCTGACAATTGAGACATGCTGATTAACACGTCCACCAGCCAATTCATCTGGCAAAAGACATGAACGAGCAACCGAAGCGCCAGTAATATTCAGAAGCACGTCACCCTTCATCAGCGTGACGCCTTCTAGTTTTGCGGCTTGTTCATCATCAATACAAGCAAGGTCCTTCCACACGAAACGACCGTTGTGAACATTCGTACTTCTGACCAGCGGAACACCTTCGGCCTTGTATGCCGTTTTGCCACCTCGTGGCGTTGCTCCGGAACCCAACTTGGTACAGAGGTCTTCAAGCCTAACGAAAGGCCATTTTTTACCATCGACCGGATCGCCAAATACCTCTACAAACCGTGATTTGACGCTCTCCTTGAGAGCGGCGATTTGCTGTCGTTTGCTATTGATTTCATCTGTTAAGCGATTGAAATCGTCGATGAGGGCTCTCTGCTCGGAGAGCGTCGGGACTGGGATGGGGTATTTGAGCAGCTCATCCTTGTCTCCGCGAGGCCTGCCGGTTCCCGTGAAGGTGGACATATCGTAGTCGAAGAAGTCCTTCTGCCACAGGAGCAGATGGAGAAACTCGGGCAATAGGCTGTCGGTATTTATGCTTCGGAATACCAAAACGTCCTTGGAGCACGCCCCATCGCGGTCTGCGAGCCAAATCTTCTGCAGATAGGGGCGAATATTGGAGACGAGCGTGTCTCCCTTCTTGTATGCGGTGCCAGCACTTGCCGGAAGCTCTCCACTATAGGTGGTTATGCCGCCACGGTCCTTGACCATGTTTTCCGTTGTTACGTAAGTGTCGGTGGTGATGGAACTCTGGGCCACGCTGTTGGTAACGTAGGATGTGATGTCTCTAAGCGTCTTGACTACGGTGCCCTGGGCGAACGAGCGGGGCTTGTAGAAAGAGCGGGGAATCGTAAGAGTCTCGTCGAACTTATCGGCATCAAAGTCAATGAAATCGGCGGTCTTGGCATAGTAGTAGTACTGGGCAAGGTCGCCGGGCTCAACCTGCTCGCCGGAGAACCATGCTCTGATGATGCCGCTTAGCGAGTTCGTGTCGTCCGATTCGTTGTCCGAATAGAGCACGCCCTCACCATCGATGGGCTGTATCCCCTCGTTGCCTTTGCGATTGCTCCATTTGTAGCCAAGGAAAGAGGCGATTTCCTTGGTCGTGTTAGGTGAGTTGATGATGAGCGTCTGTTCACCGCAGACGAGACCCCAAACGCGCAGGCGTTTGCGCTCTTCCTTGTGCGCATGGCGATAGAACAGCTCGTTCTCTGCTTTGAGCCGTGAGTTCTTGTCGGCCGCCTTCCAAGTCTTGCTCTTCCGAAGGGTCTTGAGCTCCTTCGATGATTCGAAAAGATGGCAATAAACGCTGAAGTGGCGAGTGTTTGCCCATTCGTTCCAGTTAGCCTCTCCTGCGAGAAAAGCCCGGTAAGTATCTCCGTCTACATTAATTGTGCCGAGATAAGCGTTGAAAGCGCTTTCGTCTCTCCAGCCAGTGAGCTTCCTGCGCTCAAAAACAGCGTCAACGAAATCAAGTGCGTTCGCATTGCGGGGCGGGATCTCGTCAAAGCGACGTAGGAACATAATTGCGACGTTTGTTCCTGTGGCCGCGAATGTGCCTGATCCAAACCTGGCGATGGAGACGATCTCGAAGGAGCTCAAAAGCACATCGCGTGCGGCCATGAAACTCGAGCTCGTGCTCTTGTCGAGGATCGAGGTGGGGAGGACGATGGCGGCGTAGCCTCCGGGCCGAACAAGCTGTGCCGCACGCTCGACAAAGAGGGTCTCGATTTCCGAGCCGCTATCGCTGATGGTTTCCAGCACTTTGAGTTCGTTGTTGTGAAGCTTGAGATGCGGTTTGAAGGCCGCTACAGAGTACGGGGGATTGGCGACAAGAATGTCGAAGCGTCCCCTGTCGGTTCGGCTGTCGATTCCCTTGTCGGGATAATTTTCAAGTCCGTCGCCGAAGACCACGTTGCTCTGCCCTGCGCCATGCATGTAGGACGAGACCTTGGAAACGCGAGCGAGTCGATAGTCCTTCTCGATGCCGACGAGATTGTCTCTGACCCAGTCGGCGTCTCCGAGGTCATCCTCTATGGTCGGATCATATTGGCATGCGGCGTCGGAGATTTCTTCGAATCCTTCTGTGAGAAAGTGCCCCGCGCCACAGGCGTAATCGATAACGCGTGGATAGTGCACGGCACCAGCCTCGTCCTGCACGATGCTGTCGAGTGGGAGTGACTTCCAAATAAAACGGGTGATGGGCACAGGTGTGAAGAATTGGCCCTCGTTTTGCTTAAAGCCCTGATTAAGGAGCTGTTCGAAGAGGTCGCCCAAGAATTGAATGTCTTGAGTTCCTACGATGCGATACGGCTGTAGAAGTTGCACCGTCTCTACGAGTACCTTGCCGTTCTGAAGAAAGAGTTCCTCGTTGTGGACGTCTTTGAACGCAAAGTCATTGTTGGTATAGAACTTGAGCTTGCGCAGCGTGCCGTTCAGCTCCTCGATGAGCTTCTTGCGGTGCTGGCCCGTATAGTTGCTTATGAGGTTTTCGGCGTAGTCGTTGGGAACGTACAGGACCTCTTCCCGCATGAGCTTTCTCATGCCGTCTGAGTGGAGTCTCTGGAGCCTGTCCTGGAGCGTTTCGTAGGTGTCGCGTCCTTGGCGGTATTGGAACTCAATCTCTTGGGTTGGCATTTTCGAGAGCTCGTCTTGGAGCTTCGCGATAAAGAGCGCGATAAGGCGATTGAAGGCGTTCTCTTTATCGGAGACGTTGTTGTGGCGGAGGATTTCCTCGAAGCGGTTGACGATGCTGTCTTCGGCCCTGAAGTCGACAAGGTCCTTCTTGAGAAGGGGAGGAACCATCGGGTGGTATGCCGTCGACCTATCGCCAAAGAGGATGTTTCCCTCGACTTGTTGGTTGTACGTTTCCGTCCAAACTTGATGGAGCTGTTCCACTGTATGGGCGTCGCGGTAGAGCGCAATGGTGTCATCGCGTTTGGCGAGCGCGATGAAGTTCTCGTCATCGCTGCAGTTAATTGAAACCTGGTCTGGCACGATTTCGTTGTTGATGAAATCGCATGCAAAGAGTACCAACCAGCGAGTCGCGCGCTCTTGTTGCCAATAGGAGAGGAGTTGCCCTCCGTCTGACTGCATGTTCTTGAATTCGTTTTTGAACTCGGTTCCAGGGGTCTTGCATTCGACGATTGCGAGTGTGTCGCCCCTCTCGTCATTAATGCAGATATCAGCGCGGCCGCTCTTTTGTTCGTGCCCAAGGGCCCATTCGCGCTCCAGCTCAAGTGATTCGGGGCGATATCCTTTGTCGAGGAGCATGGTTACGCAGGCGAGTACGACGAAGTTCTCGTTATCGGAAAAGTTACAAGTTGTGTCTTTGTTGACTTTGAACCCCAGGTCTTTCGGGTAGCCGATGCGTTTCTTGGAAAAATCGACCGTGATTTGCGCGCTGGTCTCTTCCCAGGATTTCTGATAAACGGTGCCGTCGCCCGAGGGCTCGTAGCACAGAGCCCTAAGTGCGTCGCGAAGATTGTCCAGAGTAATCATCTAATGTCTCCGTAGCTGCGAGGTGAAAACACAATTCGCTAATTTTATCGCAGAGGGCGCCGTAAGAACGTAGTGTGATTGGCGGTGCTGCTGCTTGCCAGGGCATTTGATTGGATGATGACGCGCACGGGGCGGGATTCGCCAGTCCGCTAAGCCACGCTGGCAACAGTAGCGTACCAGGCGGTTGCTTGCAGAGATCCTCACGCGCGCCGTGCTTGAACCACTGGAGGTACGTGTTTCTCGTCGTGCGTCCATCGGTGACCGATCCGCCTTTTACTAAACAAGTTTATCGAGCGCGCGAAGCGATTGAGCCAATGGCGAAGCTCCAACTTATTCGTCAACTCATGGGCAAGCCACCCGAGACTACTCATTTCTCCTACTAGCAATGAAGGTCTGCGACCTGCAGTTTTGCAAACTGCTTGAAAGCCACCCGATGAGATACCCCCGATTTCCACTTGGAATCGGGGGTATTTTTATTTACAGGCTTTAGCCTGTGCGGGGCGCGCAGCGCGCCGCATCAGAAACCACCCGCTATGCGGGTGGGGCCAAACGGCTTTACAAAGCCGCCCCCTCGCCGGACACTTGCGATTGTTCAGGCCGCAAGGAATCCGAGTCGAGAGGGCGGTGGTGGCGTATGGCCCAGAAGGCCTACGGCCCGTCGCACACGAAGTGGACGTGCAAGTACCACGTCGTGTTCACGCCGAAGTATAGGCGCAAAGTCATCTACAACCAAATAAGGTCCGACCTTGGGGAGATCTTCAGGAAGCTCTGCCAGTACAAGGGGATAGAGGTCATCGAGGGGCACCTGATGCCCGACCACGTCCACATGCTGCTGGCGATACCGCCGAAGTACAGCGTGTCCAGCGTGATGGGCTACCTGAAGGGGAAGAGCTCGCTGATGGTATTCGACAGGCACGCGAACATGAAGTACAAATTCGGCAACAGGAAGTTCTGGGCCGAGGGCCACTGCGTGTCCACCGTCGGCCTGAACGAGGCCACGATCGCGAAGTACATCCGGGAGCAGGAGAAGGCCGACATCGCGCTCGACCGGCTGAGCGCCAAGGAGTACGAGGACCCCTTCGATAGGGGGCCGGGGCGCAAATAGCGCCGGTTTGACCGGCCCGTCACGGGTCAATCTGCAGTGCGGCCCGAACCCCGTGAGGGCCGGCGCCTTTAGACGCGTGCCGGAAATCCAAGGGTTACACCCTAAGAGCAAACCACCCCTTCTAGGGGTGGTTTTGATTTAAGCGTCCACGCATGAAACACGGCGCGATGAACTGCGCTGCTCGTCGCCCGTCCGCGCCGCCGAGAGCAGGGCGCCCAAATCGGCCTGGATCGCCTCTGCCTTGCTTCCAAGCTGCAACGGAGCCGAGCCGCCCGAGATGTTTACGCTCAAAAGGTGCGCATCCGGCAGCTTCGCGGTCATGCTCCAGAACGGGAGCGTGATGATGCCGGGGGTCATCTCGCCCACGCCGAGCTCCAGCAACAGCACGCGGCGATCGCTGCGCTCGCGCACGAAGCGCTCGTATCGTCCGAGGCTCTCGCGCCAGGCCGCACCCTGCAGAAACGTGTCGTCGCGCACCCACGGCACAAGCTGCCAGCCGCAGTGCGGGCATCGGGGGACATCCTCGCTGAGGACCTCGAACCCCGCCATGCCCGCGAGCATGCGCTCGACGTAGGGGCTCGCGTCGAAGAGCTCGTCGCAGCATGGCTGCTTGCATTGAAGGTGCGCGAAGCTTCCCTGATAGTTGCAGATCCTCTCGGTGGGAAACGTCTTCTCGACTTGGGTGTCCACATTGGTGCTCAGGATGAAGTAGTCCTTATGGCCGATGAGGGACCGTAGGTCGAGATAGGGCTGCGAGGTCGGCTCGCGCAGCATGAAGTCGATGTATCGCGCATAGTATGCCCATCGCTGCTCGAGGCTGGGGTAGAGGTGGTAGAAGCCGTCGAAAAGGCTCTTGAAGCCAAAGGCTTGCTGCCAGTCCGTCATTCCGGCGCGCGCCATGCCTGCGCGGTTGTAATGGTTGAACCCGGCGGCGCTTGACATGCCCGAGCCGATGCCGACGATGATGGCGTCGGCATCGTCGATAAGGCTTCGAAGCCTATACGCTTCCCTCTCTAGAGACGGCATTGGGCAATCTCCTCGAAAGCCGGGGCCATATCGCCGTCAACGAGAATCGTCTCGCACGATGCATCGGGCGCCATAGCCTGGCTGTAGTTGAACACGATGTAGGTGGCGTGCTCGCAGACGTTCGCGATCTGGGCGAGCATGTGCTTTATGATGCCGTTGCGCAGTCCCACGCCAAGTTCGAGGATGGCGACCCTGCCGTTGCGATGGGCTTGCACAAGGCGCTCGAGCTCCTCGAGCTGGGCCGTGGCGAGGGCGTCTGGATGGGCGAGACGCCGCTCGTCGATCGACGTGCGTATGCCCCCCTCCGTCTCGAGCACGCGGTTCTCGTCGAACCCGGCGCGCGCGAAGTGCCCGTCGATGTTGCATGTGACCACGAAGGTGTCGGCGTGCTCCGTAAGACGCCGCAGCCCGTTCATGAGCGAGCCGGGCTCATATTCGAGATACTCCTTTTGATGGAACCGCTCGGCCCATCGGCGTCGCACGCTGGCATCCGGGGAAGCGAGCCCCTGCAGTATGCAGCCGATGCCGTCTGCCTGGGCGAGGTCCCCGTACGCCTCTTGGAAATGAGCATCGGCGCAGAAAAGGTTGAGCCCCTCCGCCATGTCGAGTCCGTTGCTAGCGCCGATGATGACAAGATCCGCTTCGGCTAGCGCCCTGCCTATGCGAACTGCTTTCGCCGTCTCCATGCGCTACCTCCCCAGCGTCTTGCGCACGTCGGCAAGCACGTCGGCAAGCACGTCGGCGATGTCGGCGCGAACGGCGAGCCCCCGATCCTCGATCGCGCGGGGGAGAAACTGCGTCTTGTTGTTTACGGCGATGTAGCTGGCCTGCGGTAACTGCGCCGTGAGGGCCCAGAACGGCTCCTGGATAAACGCGGGCGTCATGCGGCCCACACCCAGCTCGAGGAAGAGGATCCTCTGCCGTGCGTGCGCGTCGAGCCATTCGGACACCTTGCGGTACTGCTCCTCGTAGAGTTCGCCCTGCAGGAAGTTGCCGTAGCCGCGAACCCAGGGGAACGCCTCTGCCCCGCAGTGCGGGCAGCGCGGCACGAGCTCTGTCGGAACCTCAAGGCCGTCTCCCATGGCCTCTACCATGTTGGAGACCGGCTCGACCGCATCCCACACCGCGTCGGTGCAACAGCGGGAGCACTGAAAGAAGCGGTGGTCGCCTTGGATCTCTGCCACTTTCTCCCAGGGATAGAGCTTCACAAACTGCGTGTCCTGGTTGGTGGTGAGCACGAAGAAATCCTTCTCGGCGAGAATGGCGTCGAGGTCCCTGTAGGGCTTGCGCAGCGGGGCGTTGAGCGTGGTGTCGAGGAAGGTGGCGAGGTATCCCCAGCGCGCCTCGGCGGTGGGCCAGCGGTAGAACGACCCCTCGAAAGCGCCCTTGAAACCGTAGCGCTCGGCGAATTTGCCGAAATGCTTGCGATAGGTCGCGTTGTCCTCGTAGTAGAAGTCGCCGCCGCCCGCCGCGGAGAGCCCGGAGGCCCCGCCCACCAGCACGCAATCGGCTTCTTCGATCATACGGGCGAAGTCCTCGATTTGCTGGTCGTAGGGCTCGGGCTCGCGGTCACTCAGCTCATAGGGCGTGCTGCCGCTGCGGTAGGCGGCATGAAGGGAAAACGATCGGTTGGTGAGCTCGATAACGAGCTGCTCGTACAGGGTCACTGGATACCTTCTTTCAGCTATTATAAACAGGTGTCTATAAAAAGTATCCATGTCGATTTGCTTAAGAGCAATGAACAGCTTCGGCCTGCTGTCGATAAACGAGCGTTTGCCGGGCATTGTCGAGCGTTGCAATTGGAGGGGTAATGGAAGCGGGGAAGATCGATCGTCGCCGACGCTATACACTCTCGGTCATACGGGAGGCGTTCTTCGCGCTGCTGGCCGAGGTCGGCTTCACGAAGATGACGGTAGCGGATATCTGCCGCCGCGCCGATATCAACCGTGGCACGTTCTATCTGCACTACGAGGACAAGTTCGCCCTGCTCGACGCGCTTATCGACGAGGCCTTGGCGGCGGTGCCGCCGCTCGAGGGAACGGAGGCGGGTGCCCTCTGCCAGCGTCCGCCGGCAAACGATGACTATTATCTGCTCTACTCGGATGACGACGCGTACGCCCGGGTGGCACAGCGCGTCGTCGAGCGCGGCGCCGAGCAGATGGTTCCCTCGATCATGGAGGAGACTGGGCTTTCGCGCGAGGACGCCTATCTGCTCTTCGTCCACAACGTCCAGGGAAATCTCGCGGTCAACCGCCTGCTCGGTTGGAGGCGAGGGCCCGAGTTTGCCCACGCTCAGGAGCTGCTCAGCGCCTATTCCGAAGGAGGCTTGCGAGCGGTTACGACTCGCCATGATTCCTGCAGTTCATCTTGACTGCGGGTCATTTCAGGCAGGCGGCGCAGCTATGAACAAGAAGAGCGCATGGCAATCAGCACTAGCGGAAATGCTTGCTGCCCTTACCAAGAGGAGTGCTGATTGCCATGCGTTGATGCTCCCGCAGACAATTCCGTCAGCCACCGCTTGCATCCATTTTGGCTAGCTCTGCATACCGAACATGGCGTTGAAGAGCGTGTTCTGCTCCGGGGTGAGCTGTGCAATGACGTTTTTATCGTTCTGCATTGGGCCCCTTCGCTGGCGTCTCGTGCAATCGAATGTAGCGCGAGTATATGAATAGGGGCGCATTCCCTCAAGCGCCGTATAGAACAATTTTTAAACGCAGAAAAATAACTGAAAACAAATTAATCCGCGTTAAAATGTTGTCAAACAGAAGTTCATGAGGGAAGGTTGCGTATGCGTCGCAAGGCAGACGAGCTCCTTAGGGAATGGCGAGACAGGGCTGATAGAAAACCTTTGCTGGTCAAAGGCGTGCGCCAGTGTGGCAAGACCTATCTGCTCAGAACGTACGCCCAGGATCTTTTCGAATCGGTTGTCTACGTTAATCTTGAGAACGACCGGTCGGCGCGAGCGGATTTTTCGGGCGGTCTTGACCCTCATTCGATTGTGCGCGCGATCGAGGCTCGTACGGGACAGCGTATCGTGCCTGGCAAAACCTTACTGTTCATTGACGAGATCCAGGCATGCGAGGAAGCGCTCACTTCCCTTAAATACTTTTGCGAAGATGCTCCCGAGTATTACGTTGCGGCTGCTGGGTCGCTTCTTGGGGTTGCCATTAACCATCAGTCGTATTCGTTCCCCGTCGGAAAGACCGACTTGATCGAGATGACTCCACTCGATTTCGAGGAGTTTCTCTGGGCGATGGGGCACGATCAGCTGGTCGACGAGATACGCTCGTCATTCGAGTTAATGGGTCCTCTTGCGCCAAGCCTTCATGAAAAGGCGCTTGGGCTCTATCGGCAGTATCTTGTTGTTGGCGGAATGCCCGAGGCGGTCCAAACGTACATCGATGATCAGTCAATCATTGATGTGGCCGAAAAGCATCGGATTATTCTCGACGGATACTCCGCCGACACTAATAAATATGCTGATGAACGCTTGAGTGCAAAGACGCGTGCGTGCTTCAATTCCATTCCACAGCAGCTTGCCAAAGAGAATCGTAAATTTCAATACAAGGTAGTGCGAGCGGGGGGCAATGCGTCTCTCTTTGGAGATGCTCTCGATTGGCTTGTATTGTCGGGTACGGTGGCGCGCTGCAGCCTAGTCGGGCAGATCGAAAGCCCCTTAGAGGCCTTCGTTAACCCTTCTGCTTTTAAAATCTATCAGGCGGATACAGGGCTGCTGGTCTCCAAGGCCGGTGCTCAACGCGCCGATATTCTTGCCGGTATCGGCGGCACATTCATGGGTGCACTTACCGAAAACTACGTTGCCCAACAGCTTTCAGCCATGGGTTATCCACTGCATTATTGGGCGCGAGATAATCGTGCGGAAATCGACTTTGTAGTAGAGAAGCAGGGATGCTTGTCTGCGATTGAAGTCAAGGCGGGGGAGAACACAAGATCTCGAAGTCTGTCCTCACTTAAAAAGACCCATCCGGGCGTGCGCCTTATCAGGCTATCGACTAAGCCCTTTGGAATGAATGATGGGCTTATGTCTGTTCCGCTTTATGCGGCATTTTGTCTATAGGGATGATGCTGGTGTAATGCATGGGGCCCGGGGCGCAGCGTTTACTGCGCTCCGGGCCCCGCTGCTTTGTAAAACCATGACGGTTTAGTCGCCGTTGTTTTAGTCAAACAAACTCGGCATGTCATTTTCCTTCATGAGGGCGCCGGCGGAGGGCAGGCTCTGCGCGGTGAACTTCTCGGCCGAGACGCCGGCGCCAAGGATTTCCTCGGTCGTGCCGACGGTGGTGACCGAGCGGCCCTTCTTGGCCGTAAAGGCCTGGACGCCCTGCGTGTTGGTGGTCGTCTTGGTCTTGAGCAGCGACGTGTTGAAGTTCATCAGGCGGTAGTCGCTCGAGACCAGCGCGAGGTCGCGGTCCTCCTTGAGCACCTGCGCATACAGCAGCTTGCTGCCGCCGTAGATGGCGTTCTTAAGGCGCTTGCGGTTGGTCTTGGTAGCGTATCCAGAAAGCGCGACACGCACCACGCGGCCGTTCCCAAAGACGAACAGCACGTCGGCCTTGTAGTCCTCGGGGTCGATGACCCAGATGACGCTCTCGTCGGGTTCCATCTCAAGATCGGTCGGAAGGTACGAGCCCAGCTGGGCCGACTTGGTGTCCTCAAACGCCGCGACCTTGCACTTGTACACCTGGCTCTTGTTGGTAAAGACCAGCAGCTCGTGGGTGTTGGAGGACGGGAACTC
The DNA here is from genome assembly GCA_019414265.1 of Collinsella sp. GTDB lineage: Bacteria > Actinomycetota > Coriobacteriia > Coriobacteriales > Coriobacteriaceae > Collinsella. The sequence continues at coordinate 10,705 of DXMJ01000009.1, forward strand.
GATAAAGGGTTTGTCGCCGTCCTTGTACTTGAGCGTGGTCGCCTTCTTGAGCACGCGGTCCGTCATCTTCTTTAGGTAGCCATCGCGCGAGAGCATGATGGTGACCGGGTACTCCTCGACCTCGGGCTCCAAGCTTACCTCGATAACCTCATGGGGCTCGATCCTGCCCGTGCGGCGCGGCATCACGTACTTCTTGTTGACCGCTGCTAGCTCGTCGCTGATGACCTTCTTGATGTTCTCCTCGCTGGAGAGGATCTCCTCAAGCTCGGCAATCTCGCCCTCGAGCTTGGCGATGTCCTTGGTGCGGTTGAGGATGTACTCCTCGTTGATGTTGCGGAGCTTAAGCTCGGCGACAAACTCGGCCTGGGTCTCGTCGATGTCGAAACCCTTCATAAGGTTGGGTACAACCTCTGCCTCGAGCTTAGTGCCGCGGATGATGGCGATGGCCTTGTCGATGTCGAGCAGAATTGCCTCAAGGCCGTGCAGCAGGTGCAGGCGCTCGGACTTTTTGCCCAGGTCAAAGTTAATGCGGCGACGCGTGGACGCAATACGCCACTTGACCCACTCGTGCAGAATCTGGCGCACGCCCATAACACGGGGATAGCCGTCGACGAGCACGTTGAAGTTGCACGAGAACGAATCCTGCAGCGTGGTCGAGCGATAGAGCTTGGCCATGAGCTTGTCGGGGTCGACGCCGCGCTTAAGGTCGATGGCGATGCGCAGACCCGAAAGGTCGGTCTCGTCGCGGATGTCGGCGATCTCCTTGACCTTGCCCTCCTTGGAGAGCTTGACGATGCGTTCGATGATGACATCGGTCTTGGTGGTGTAGGGGATCTCGTACACCTCGATGATGCGCTCTTCGGGAATCCAGCGCCAGCGGGAGCGAATCTGGAAGCTGCCAAGACCGGTCTCGATGATCTTCTCCATCTCCTCGCGGCGGTAGATAATCTCGCCGCCGGTCGAGAAATCGGGCATGGGCATGTACTCGAGCAGGTCGCAGTCGGGGTCCTTCAGGTAGTGCATCGTGGCGGTGCAGACCTCGTTGAGGTTGAAGCCGCAGATATCGGACGCCATAGCGACGCCGATGCCCTTGTTGGCCGAGACGAGGATGTTGGGGAACGTGGTGGGCAGCAGACGCGGCTCCTTCATGGCACCGTCGTAGCTGTCAACGAAGTCGACCGGGTCCTTGTCGATGTCTTTGAAGATCTCGGCGCTGATGGGGGAGAGCTTGGCCTCGGTATAACGCGAGGCGGCGTAGCTCAGGTCGCCCGAATAGTACTTGCCAAAGTTGCCCTTCGACTCCACGAAAGGAGCAAGCAGCGCCTCGTTGCCCGTGGCCAGGCGCACCATCGTCTCGTAGATGGCGGCGTCGCCGTGTGGGTTGAGCTTCATGGTCTGGCCCACGATGTTGGCGCTCTTTTGGCGCTCGCCCTTGAGCAGGCCCATCTTGTACATAGTGTAGAGCAGCTTGCGGTGCGAGGGCTTAAAGCCGTCGATCTCGGGGAATGCACGCGAGACGTTGACGCTCATAGCGTAGGGCATGTAGTTGACCTCGAGCGTCTGCGTAATCGGCTGGTCGGTGACCTCGGAGTGCAGGCCGATGACGTTCTCGGCGTTGACCTGCTTTTTCTTGGGCTGGTTCTTCGTCTTCTTCTTTGCCACGATTTCCTCTTGAACTTCTTATGGGCCGTCGTTATCGATTTGCTGCTACTGCAGGTCCAGCTGGTCCAGGTATTCCTTGCCGTGCTCGGAGATGTGACGCTTGCGGCCCGTCTCGTCGTTGCCCAGCAACAGGTTGAACATGGTCTCCATCTTGGTGACGTCCTCGGGTTCTACCTTGATCAGGCGGCGCGTCTCGGGGTTCATGGTGGTGAGCCACATCATGTCCGGATCGTTCTCACCAAGACCCTTGGAGCGGTTGATCGAGCACTTCTGGTCGCCAATCTCCTTGAGGATGCCGTTCTTCTCGAGCTCGGTGTAGGCAAAGTAGGTCTTCTCTTTGCAGTTGATCTCGTAGAGCGGCGACTCGGCGATATACACGTAGCCCTCGTCGATAAGCGTGGGCACCAGGCGATAGAGCATGGTGAGCACAAGCGTGCGGATGTGATAACCGTCGACGTCGGCGTCCGTACAGATGATGACCTTGTTCCAGTTGAGGTTGTCCAGGTCAAAGGCGCCAAGGTTCTTGATGCGCTTGTCCTTGATCTCCACACCGCAGCCCAGCACGCGCATGAGGTCCATGATGATGTCGGACTTAAAGATGCGCGGGTAGTCCTCTTTCAGACAGTTGAGGATCTTGCCTCGGACGGGCATAACACCCTGGAACTCGGCATCGCGCGAGGTGCGGATGGCGCCTGCTGCCGAGTCGCCCTCTACGATGTAGATCTCGCGACGGCTCTTGTCCTTGGAGCGGCAGTCGATGAACTTCTGCACGCGGTTGGCCATGTCGGTCTTCTGCTGCAGATTGGTCTTGATGCTCTGGCGCGTCTTCTCGGCGTTCTCGCGCGAGCGCTTGTTGATGAGCACCTGCTCCATGATCTTGTTGGCGGCGTCTTTGTTCTCGATCAGATAGGTCGAGAGGCGCTCCTTAAAGAATGCCGTCATCGCCTGCTGGATAAAGCGGTTATTGATGGCCTTCTTAGTCTGGTTTTCGTAGGACGTCTGGGTGGAGAAGCAGTTGGTCACCAGCACCAGACAGTCCTGGACGTCCTGCCACTTAATGCCGCTCTCGTTTTTGTTGTACTTGCCCTGTTGCTTGATGTAGGCATCGATGGCGCTGGTCAGAGCACTACGGGCGGCCTTTTCGGGCGAACCGCCGTTCTCGAGCCATGACGAGTTGTGGTAGTACTCCTGCATCATGAAGGTGCGCGAGAAGCACATGCACGCGGTGATCTTGACGTTGTAATCGGGCAGGTCCTCGCGGTCGCGACCGCGACGGTCAGCCTCGATAAAGAAGGGCTCGGTAAGGTAGTCGGTACCGACCTTCTCGAGCACGTAGTCCTCGATGCCCTTGGGATAGCAAAAATCCTCTTCGGAAAACTCGCCATCGTCGCCCTCAATGCGCAGGCGGAAGGTCACGTTGGCGTTGACCACGGCCTGGCGGCGCATGGTCTCGCGATACCAGTCGTGGGGAATGCTGATCGAGGTAAAGACCTCAAGATCGGGGCGCCACTTGATGGTGGTGCCGGTGCGGTCCTCGTCGCTGGGCTCGATCTCAAGCGCTTTCTTTTTGGCGCCAACGACCTTGCCTTTCTTAAAGTGCAGGGAGTACTTGTTGCCGTCGCGCCAAACCGTGACGTCCATGTACTCGGATGCGTACTGGGTCGCGCACGAGCCCAGGCCGTTGGTACCGAGCGAGAAGTCGTAGTCGCCGCCCTGGTTGTTGTTGTATTTGCCACCTGCGTAGAGCTCGCAAAAGACGAGCTCCCAGTTAAAGCGCTTCTCGGAGGGGTTCCAGTCGAGCGGGCAGCCGCGGCCGTTGTCCTCTACCTGAATGGAACCATCGCGAAAGGCGGTAAGGGTGATGAGCTTGCCGTAGCCCTGGCGCGCCTCGTCAACGGCGTTGGACAGGATCTCGAAGGCGGCATGCGCGCAGCCGTCGAGTCCGTCCGAGCCAAAGATAACGGCGGGGCGCAGGCGTACGCGCTCCTCGTCCTTGAGCTGACGAATACTGTCGTTACCATAGTTTGCGGTGTTTTTTGCCATGCTCGCTCTCTCGATGCTCCTTTGCTGCGTTGTAGTCATATAGATAGTCAAGGTAGCATAGCCCGGGCCTCGGACGATTCCAACTAACACGAATTCCATCGAACGCGCGTTCGGAGTCGGTGACCTTTAGCTTCTGCGGTCATTCCCTGCGCGGCGTGGTGCTCGTGTTAAAACCGTGGCTTATCGGCTGGTAGAATTGCCGCATCAAGACTGCATGTTGTTTGAGGGGGCGCAATGACTGAGAAAGAGAAGATGGAGCGCGGGGAGTGGCATGATGCCAACTTTGACGAGGAGCTCCTGGCGCAACGCGCAAAGGCGGAGGCGCTCTGCTATGACTTTAATATGGCAAAACCCGGAAGCGACGCGCAGCTTGACGCTTTGAAATCCTTGCTCGATACCGATCTTCCGCAAGGGCTGACGGTCCTTTCGCCTGCCTACTTTGACTACGGGAGCAAGACGAGCTTTGGTGAGGGCTGCTTTGTAAACCATGGCTGCTACTTTATGGACGGCGGCTCTATCACCTTTGGTGGCAACGTGTTTATCGGGCCGTTTTGCGGCTTCTACACCGCTTCGCACCCCCTAAAGGCAAAGGACCGCAACTTGGGTCTCGAGAAGGCTCTGCCTATTGTTGTAGGCGATAACTGCTGGTTTGGCGCGAACGTATCCGTGTTGCAGGGGGTTACCATCGGCAGCGGTTGCGTAATTGCCGCGGGCAGCGTCGTGACGGAAGACCTTCCGGACAACGTGGTGGCGGCAGGCGTTCCCGCGGTCGTCAAGAAGATCATCGAACAATAACGGAGCTATTAAACGATGGGGCACGCATGGTTCCGGCAAATCCGGTTATTGGCGTGCGCGTTGGCCATGCTGATAAGTTCCACTTACTCGGGTCCTTCCGACTCGGTTTTGTCCGAGTAAGATTGAATAGCGAATCGAAATTGTTATGTCCACATGGCGATGGCGGACATGGTTTCCATAATGACAGATATAGTTGACATCTTGTGAAGGATGCAATATATTTCTGTCATGTTGCAACGGATATCTGTCCATTACTACGAAAGGAACTCCATGCCGGGCAAAAGGAACCTACGCATGAAGGCGGCGCGCGCGGCGGTTGGCCTTTCGCAAGCTGACTTGGCCGAGGCCGTGGGCGTTACGCGCCAGACCATCGGCCTTATCGAGGCGGGCGGCTACAACCCCACGCTCAATTTGTGCGTGGCAATCTGTAAGGCGCTGCGCGTTACGTTGAACGACTTGTTTTGGGAAGACGAAACCGACGCCGACCCTAATGCTCTTTAGGAGTTCACTATGAAATATGAAGATCTGAAAATCGTGCAAAAGTGGCGTGAATATGCCGGCCCAAAGGATGAACGCCTGGAGGCTGAGAACGCGAAGATCTACAAGATTGGTTTCGTGCTGCTTTCGTTTGGCATGTTGATGATCTTTTTCTACCAGTTTATAGCTCGACAGGTTGCGTGGGTTCACAGCGACGCCAGTGAAATGCCGCATGGCTTTGCAACGCCGTTCGAGGCAGCCATGTATTTGTGGCTCATTCTCGTGATGTTGATTTGCGCAGGACTGCAAACGCGGAAGGGCTATGTCGATACCAATCGTTTTGGGCAAACCGAGCATCTACCTGTTGGATATTTCCTGCTTGTCAGCGGTCTTAGCGGCACCGCGTTCGCGCTTGTTATTGCCGCAATGCGCTGTGTCGCTGAGGCGCAGATCGTACCGCTCGAAAGCGTCTTTTGGTTGGCGAACCTGGCCACGGGCGTGTTCTGCGGTGCGACGATTTTCGCGGCCACGTTTGCTGTCCTGTGCGCAACGTTTTTCACGGCGAAAAGACGCCGTGCCAAGCTCGAGGCAGAACTCGACTCCTCAGACGACATTTAATGTGCAATGGGCTGGCTCTGGGTATCCAGAACCAGCCCATTTTGATGTTCGATGAGCCGATTCAGCGTCTCTCACAAAAGTAAGTAGGAGCTAGCGAGGCCTATCCAAATTGACCTCATTGGCGGTGTCGGTTTCGACCGCCGTGCGGCGGGCGCTGTAGGCGACGAGGCCGGCGCCTGCCGCGGCGAGTGCTGCGGCGGCTGCTGTAAGGGGGACGTTGACATCGCCCGTGCCCGCAAGCGCGCCCGCTTTTCCGGAGCGCTTGTTATTGCCGTGATCCTTGCCGCCGCCAGAGCCACTGCCGCCACCGGAGCTGCTTCCGCCGGAGCCACCTCCACTCGAGCCGCCATCGCCATCAATCGTCATCGGGGCGTCGTGAAGTCCTGTCGTATCCGCGCTGTCGCATACGCCGACCTGAACTTCTGAGCGCTCGCATGCCGCGTCGGGCACATGAAGCTCGTGCAGTACGGCACCCAGCACCGAGTTTGCGCCCGGTCGAATTTCCTCGAGCGTTACGGGATCGAGCGCCACCAGATTACGCGCCTTCGCATATAGCGTTACGCGTTTGCCCACCTCGTCGCTCCAGCTCTCGGGGATGGCAAAGCTCATGCGGAACTGTGCCGTGCAACCCGGTGCCAACACGGCATTGCCGTTGTCGGCTACCAGCGGGTGCGTTGCAAAACGTGTGCCCAGCGTCTCGAACGCGTACTTCACGTGTGCCATGTCGTTGGCCGAGGCGTCCTCGGCAAGCTCTGGATCGTAGATCGAAGCCATGCGTGCGTTCGCTCCGAACCCGATGGATGCGCTGGAGAACGGCTGGCTGGAGCCCTCTCGGTACAGGTCGATCGTGCCGGCGGTCAGCAAGGTGTTGCCGTCGTTTCGCACCGTGACCATGAAGGATTCGCCTGCTGCTCCGGGCACCACCGCGCCCGAGGTAGCGACCGCCCCCGTCGGAGTGGCACACGCCACCAAGGGCACTTCGATGCCGTGCAGCTCCGCCTTGCTCTGCTCGGCACTCACAATGTGCGTGGCGAGCGCGGAGAGCATGCCTCCCGACGTCAAAAATGTCGTTACTGATCGACGGGATGGTCCAGCTCGCACATCACGAACGGCTCCGTGAACAGATCGCCTGCCAAGGCGCTGGCGAAGATGCGGAAGTGCTTGCCCATCACTGCTACCGGGTTGCCTTCTTCGTCGTAGGTTTGTCCCACCTTGCCATCGGTGTTCTCTACATAGAGCACGCACCTGCCGTTGCTGCTTACGCTAAACGATGCCGGGCCACAGCCTGCGGCACCCACGGGCTGCGTTGCAAATGCCGATGCGCCTCGCGTCCAAGTAATATGCTGCAGTTGTTCGTTGACGGTGGCCAAAAAGCCCGAATGTTGTGGCCACGGCATCGCACGGGGTACCGTGGCATCTGGTGACATAACGCCCCAGCCCGCAATGGACTGGCCAATCACGGCGTACGATGCGCAGCCGCAACCGTCTGCGGTCTCGTACGCAACGGGCACCACCATTTTGCCGTTGATATTCTCTGGTGCGCCCAGCTCGATGCTCGACGGTGCTTGTGGAAAGCGGAGAACTTGGCGGAACGTCAGGCTGTCGCCCGAAACGTCCGACCACAGGGTGAAGCACTCCAGCGCAACCTCGGCCTCGCTGCCGAGCGCCTTCTCTGCGGTGGCTCCGCGGCGGTGGAGGTAGGCACCCGACAGGCGTCCGTCGACAAGCGTTTTGCCCACCGTGATACGCGGGCACTGAAGGCAATGGTAGCCATCCTCTTGCAGGCGGCCGCGCGAGATGCTGCGCCATGACGTATGCGACACCACATGAACTCCGTCGTTGCTTATGCGCAGGCGCACAACGGACAGTATGCCGGCTGTGCTTGCCGTATCGAACCGGGTTGCGTCGCCTTCGGGGCGCTCGCCCGAGACCAGCAACACGTAGGCGTCCTGGTTTTCTCTTCCGTTCGTATATTCCACCACGTCGAAGTCGTAATCGTATATGCCGTCGCGCTCCACGTCGTTCTCGCCAAACCCAAGGGGAAAGTCCACGGGCGTGGGGGCGGACCACGTGCCGTTTGTCTTTGTGTGCACCACCAGGCGTGAGCGGCCATTGTCGCCGTAGCGCACCGAGGCGATACGGAATAGGCACTCAATGCCGGCAATCATTGCCAGCTTCATGTGAGCTTCGCTGAGCACGCCGGAAAACAGCACGTTGTCGCTCGAGGGCTTGATGCCGCCACGCTCGTCCTCCGACACGCCGGCAGAATTGGCGTTGGGGTCCGCAACGGCGTTCGTCGCCTGCCCGATATAGGTGTACTCATACATTGGCGCGGCGTTTTCGTCGTTCTCTATCAGTGCATGGACAAAATGCTCGATCTGTCCCGTGTCGTCGCTTTCTGCATCCGCCTCGAGCTCAATGCGCGTGACCGCTTGATCCCAATCGCGCACGGTAGGCGCGATGTTTATCGCGGCGGCTGCAACCTCGGCGCGTGCGAGCAGCTCGGCGTTGGTGACGATGGTGGCCGATGCGATAAATTGCGGCACACCACCTGCCTCGGCGTTGCCGGCTGAGCCGAAGCGGGCATCCAGCGTATAAGGCGTATCTCCACCCAAGGCCAGCTCAGAGCGCTGGAGCACATACTGATCGCCATTGTTCACTGACATATTCCACGAATCGAGGAGTGTGGGCCACGACCCCGACCAAGCCTTGGTGGTCCACTTGAACATTACGAACTGGAGTATCACATCGACATCGACGTCTGCACCTACGCGCAGTCGCGGAAGCTGGTGTCCATCTGCCTTCTCGTACCCAATGAACAGCGTGAGGGATGCGGCGCCGCGCACGGCAGACGAGGCGACGCCCGCAACGCCGGCTCCAAAGGTGACGGCAAGCCCGATCTGGATGGTGAATGAGCCCGAGGTGTTGGAATAGTCGAGCGATATGTTTTTGAAAAACGCTGCGCCGCTGCCGTGCGTATGGGCACCCACGGCGAGCGCCAGCTTCGCCAGCACCCAGGGGTTGACGTTTAGGAAAAAGGGCACCGGTCCCAAGGTGAACTGCTCGGTCCAATTGAGGTCGGTTCTTACCTGGAAGAGGGCCTTAATATTGCCGTATGCGGGGTCGTTGTTGTTGCCCCAGGTTTTGCCCACCCAATCGTAGGCGAGCGAGCCGTACAGCTGTGTGGCGATATCCATCGTGAACAGCAGCGTGCAATGGTGGCGAAGGAGCTTGGTGTTTCTTGGATCGGTGCCCGAACCGGCACTCATCCTCTTGTACTGATTCCACTTCCCTTCCATTTCGTCGAGGTAGCGGTTTGCCTGCTTGGCGCCCGACTCGCGCGGCGATTTCTTCCAGTATTCCGGATCAGGATTGCCCGAATCGTTCATATAGCTGGCTGGTTTGTATCCTCCGCCAAACAGCACGTATCCAGCAAATGAGAAATCGAAGAGGATCGGAAATGTGGGCATCCAACACGTGAACTTATTACCGCCGATGCCGGGAAACGATGCGGGGAAATCAAACGGAGTGACCTCTTGGTCCATGGTGGTGGGAATGATGGTGGTCGAGCCCGATTCCGCCTTTGCGGCCGGCGCGGTGACAACGGCCATGGGGGAGGAGAGTGTATAGGTCTTGCCCTGGTAGTCGAGGACAAAGCGCAGCTTGCATCCTTCTTCCAGAAGGCTTGACGCTGCATCGAGGAACTTGTCTTCGAGCGTGAACGTCGCCAGATTATCCGCGCCCGATGCACTGGCCTTGACACGGCCAATTTGTGTGACGGTTTCGGATGAGCTACCCGTGGCGGGCATTACCTTGTTGATGTGCAGCGTTGCCTGTCCACCCTGTGGCAGATGTGCCTGCACGGTAAAGGCGTGCGTGTCGGGTTGGTCGTTTGCCGTGTCGTCCTTCGGCAATGCCATGAACGTAGCGTCGGCGTACTGGATGTCCCATTCGTCGAATGTGAGCTGGCGGAAGTACGGCTCGCCGTCGGAAAGCGGCCGCGTGGGCGCGGTTATGGCGGTGCCGCCTTGGATACGCGCGAGGGGAATCTCGACATCGCGGTAGCCTGCCATGCTAATGGAGATGCCGCCGTTAAAGTCGTACGCGTCAAGGAGCGTTGCCTCGTCCACGCAGCCTTCCGAAAGCGGCGCGACCTCAAAGATGGCTGTGCCTTCGCCATCGGTAGTGGCGGTGAGCTGCTTGCCTGCGGCATAGCGCGATGTGAGTGTAACCTGGGCATCCGCGATGGGCGTATTCTTGTTGGCGACGTCGACCACCACCACGCCGAACATGGTGCGCGAGAGCACCAAGACCTTGAAGGGGTCTTCTTCGTCGGCATAGGCCGCGGTGGGCGCGAACGGCAGCAGGAAGGCATTTTCGCTTCCCGGCACGCGAGGCAGCATGATGCCTGCCAGCGAGGATGCTCCGGCGATAAGTAACGAACGGCGATCAAGCATTTTGGGCTCCCATCCCGCAAATATCGGAGGAAATAATCCAATTTTGCGAGAAGGTGCCCCGTGGCGGTAGTGCCGTTCAAGGGTCAAAATGTCCAAATTGTTCGAGCGAAGCGCCGGGTTCCGGAACGCGTTCGATGCGCTTGGCAGCCCGGTCGCTAACGCAACATGTGCGCGACCAGCTCGGCGCGTGTGCCGATGCCAAGCTTTGCGTATACGCCGGATAGGCGGTTTTTGACGGTGCCCGGCGATACTCCCATATGGCGTGCGATTTCGGCGTTGGTCCATCCGCGGCAGGCGAGCATGGCCATGGTGAACTCTGTGGTCGTTAAATCGTCGGCAACGTCCTCGCCCGAATCGGGGTTGTGGATGCGCCGCCAGCCGTAGCTGAATCGATACGTGATCTCGATGATGCGAGCGAAATCGTCAGGGTATTGCGATTTTAAGCATGCCTCGATAAGCCCCTGCAAAAGGCCGTGGTGCTCGCCAATGAGCTCGATGAGGCCGTCGGGGCGCGCAATGTTCCAAGCAGCTCCGAAGTGCGTTTTTGCGGCGTCGATGCCCTTGAGGCTCATGCATGCCATGGAAGCTGCCAGGTGCAGGAACAGTTCCGAGATCGGAAAGTTTCCCTGTTTCATAATCAGGGCGTTTTCCGCCATGCCCAGGCTGCGGCCGTATTCTCCGCGCAGATACAAGGCGTGCGCCATCACGTAGCTGGCGAACAGGCGCAGGCCTTCGGGCAGATGCGCTGCAAGCGGATAAAACTCTTCGGTGGAATACGGGGAAGGCAAGTGCAACAGGACGCTTGCGGCCGAGGCGAACAGGATATGCGTGGCGTGGGCGGCGGGCGATTCCTCGTCGGCCGGCGTATCGAGGATGCCAGCAAGGCACCGGCGGGCGTCGGCGATACGGTTGAGCGACAGACTGGCGTATCCGCAGATAAAGCATGCGGAATAGCGCAGTGTGGGATTGGTGGCGTCAAGATAGGGGCGCGCCGTCTTGGCAGCGAGGGTGGCCTGTCCGCGAAAGTACAGTGCTTCTGCCGTGGCAATCGCGCGCGAATCGGGGTCGGAAATGCCTGCAACCGCAGCGTCGATCTGTCCCGGCACAAAGGCAGTGCACATCAACGGCATGGGAACGCATGGGTAGCCATCGCAGTCCATCTTCCATCTCCCAACAGCTGGCAACAATAGCAGCAATTGTACTCCTGTTGCTCAGGACTAGAATTTATGGGTATCGCCTACGATTATGCCGAACGCATAAAGGAAGAGTCTATTGGCGATGCTCTTAAGGTGGCTACCGAAGCCTAGCTGACCTTGGCATAAGGAAAAACTGCCGCCCCTGCAAAAAGCTCCATCGCAGCGATGGGAAACGAACCTCGCTCTGCATATAATGAGGACATATGACGGTGCGTTTGCATACGTGTAGCGCATTCCCATCGAACCGAAAAGGAGCTTTGCATGGATCCCAACAAGCGTCCCGACGATATGGTGCGTATCACCACTCCCGAACTTGCCCAGGCGTTCATCGACGAGCAGGTCACCGCAATCCGCGAGCAGATCGGCGACAAGAAGGTCCTGCTGGCCCTTTCCGGCGGCGTTGACAGCTCTGTTGTCGCAGCGCTGCTGATCAAGGCCATCGGCAAGCAGCTCATCTGCGTGCATGTGAACCACGGCCTTATGCGCAAGGGCGAGAGCGAGCAGGTCGTCGACGTCTTCAAGAACCAGATGGATGCGAACCTGGTCTATGTCGACGCTACTGATCGCTTCCTGGATAAGCTCGTGGACGTCGAGGAGCCCGAGGCCAAGCGCAAGATTATCGGCGCCGAGTTCATTCGCGTGTTCGAGGAGGAGGCCCGCAAGGTTGGCGACGAGGTCAGTTTCCTCGCCCAGGGCACCATCTATCCCGACATTCTGGAGTCGCAGGACGGCGTGAAGGCTCACCACAACGTTGGCGGCCTGCCCGAGGACCTGCAGTTTGAGCTCTGCGAGCCCGTTAAGCTGCTGTACAAGGACGAGGTGCGCGTCGTGGGCCGCGAGCTCGGCCTGCCCGAGAACATGGTCGAGCGTCAGCCGTTCCCCGGCCCTGGCCTGGGCGTTCGCTGTCTGGGTGCCATCACCCGCGACCGTCTTGAGGCGCTGCGCGAGGCCGACGCCATCGTGCGCGAGGAGATTGACAACGCCGGCCTTACCATCTGGCAGTACTTCGCCGTCGTGCCCGACTTCCGCGCCACCGGCGTGCGCGAGGGCAAGCGCGCGTACGACTGGCCCTGCATCATTCGCTGCATCAACACCGTCGATGTCATGACCGCCGAGGTGCCCGAGCTCGACTGGGCGCTGCTTAAGCGCATCACCGCCCGCGTCACTGCCGAGGTCCCCGGCATCTGCCGCGTGTGCTACGACCTCACGCCCAAGCCCGTTGGCACGGTGGAGTGGGAGTAAGCTTCTACTCTTTTGGCGAATTACATTGACGGAGAGGGGTCCCGCGCAAACGTGTGCGGGACCCCTCTCGTTTTACTGTTCGGTTAACGCTGCGGATCGTTTTGGAAGGCTTACGAGCATGGTGCTCCCGTTCTCGGAACTTGCTTCGACCTCTACAGCGCCACCGTGAAGCGCCGCAATCTCCCAAACGAGCGCTAGTCCGAGTCCTGCGCCGCCGTATGCCCTGCTGCGGGATTTGTCTAGACGAAAGAACGGCTGGAAGATGCTATCACGGTACTGCTTGGGTATTCCCGAGCCCTCATCTTTGACTCGCAGGAGTACGTGGCTGTCGCTGTCGCAGATGGAGACGTTGACAGTCGAGCCGGGGCGGCTGTAACGGATGGCATTTTCGACCAGGTTAAACACCAGCCGATAGAGGAGCGTGTCGCTCCCGATCACTAAAGCGTCTCCAGCACAATTGAGGGCTATGCCCTTATTTTCGGCAAGTGGCGCAAGGTCGGTGAGGACCTCTTCGGACAAGGGGCCAAGTTCAACATCGTCCTCGCAAGGAATGCTGCGGAGCTCACTCATCTCGAGCAATACCTTGGTCATCTGCGACATTCGCTCGGTTTGTTCTTGTAACAGGTCGAGCAGCTCGGCTGTTTCGGGTTGCAAACCGGAGTGCTCGGAGATGAATAGTTCAATCTGTGCCTGCATAAGGGCGAGCGGGGTGCGCAGCTCGTGTGCGGCGTTGCCGGTAAACTGGCGCTGTGCAGAGAACCCTTCGCCAAGACGGGCGATCATGTCGTTGAATGAGGCGCTGCATCGCTGTAGCTCGGTGGGTACATCTTTGCTGAGCTTAATTTCGCTTAGATTGTCAGGCTGCACGCGTTCAACCTGGGCTGCAAAAGCCCGTAGCGGTTTAAGTGCACGGCCGCTCACAAAGTATGCCAGCACGCCGCCAAGGAGTGTGATTCCAGCCGTGATGCACCAGGTTGTCGTGCCAAAAGACTCTTGTGCGTCGTTTACGACGATCGTGACCTTTTCATCGAGGGTCGCTTTCGTTGGATCGAACGCTTGGGGCGAATCTTCGCCGGTTGCGTTAAAGGCCGAGATGTCACTGCCGATGGCATCCATGTAGCGCATGCCCGTATAGCCGACCAGGCAGTTCGTCAGCACGCACGCTGCGCACGTGAGCAGCGCCGTCATAATCGTTATGCGCCATTGCAGCGAAAGTCTTTTCATTCGCTATCCTCCATAACGTAGCCCTCTCCAATCCGATTGCGAATCGGGTCGTATCCCAATGCGCCACGCAGCTTTTTGCGGAGTGACGAGATATGAACGCGGGTTGCGTTGCTAAAGCTGTTCACGCTGCTATCCCAAACGTGCTCGATAAGCTCCTCTTGGCTTACCGGACGCCCCTGATTAAGCATCAGGTATTCCAAGATTCCCGTTTCCTTGCGCGTAAGAGACAAAGCCTCGCTGTCCACGGAAGCGACGCGCGCCTTGGTGTCAAAGCGGAGCTTTCCGCAGGTTAATACTATGTCGCTTTGTGCGAAGCGCCTGAGGGTAAGGCTGCGGATCCTTGCCGCAAGTTCGTCCAGATGAAACGGCTTGGTAAGGTAATCGTTGGCGCCGGCATCAAGTCCGGCGACTTTGTCGGATACTTCGCCACGCGCGGACAAAATTAGTACCTTGGTCTCGCGGTCGGTTTTCCTAAGTTCCCTGAGTACGGTCATGCCGTCGATACGGGGAAGGTTGAGGTCGAGTACCACAAGGTCGAAGGCCTCAACGTCCAGTAGGTCGAGCGCCTCCTGTCCGTCGTGACAGCAGTCGACGCTGTACGCCAAGTTTCGCAAGCTGCGCGCGATTGCATCACACAGCGCCCGCTCGTCCTCGACGATTAAAATACGCATAACAGTCTCCTTGCACATTCCAAATCGCGCTTAACACGGATTTTATAGCCGATATGGTCCAATGGTCGCGTAACGAAAGGAGTGGTCAGGTTGTTCAAAGCGGTAAAACCCGTGGTACAGGTCGCTTTGTTGATCGTCGGAATTGCCATGGTGTGCTTTGGCGTTATGCGTGGCGAGGCAGATGCCGTGCTGGCCAAAGCGATTAGGCTGTGCTTGGAGTGTATCGGAATTGGATAAAAGAGGAAACACTGCGTCGCATGTTTTGGCCCGATTTCGCGGATTCATTCAGGCGGCGGCGACGCTAATTACCAACATTCACCTGCCAAACTTTGCCAAAGGCGGCATCTATCAGGGCGCAGGAAAAACAGTCTGCGTACCTGGGCTTAATTGCTATTCGTGCCCCGCGGCATCGGGTGCGTGCCCCATCGGGTCATTCCAGTCGGTGGTAGGTTCATCCAAGTTCAACTTTTCCTACTACGTAACCGGTACGCTCATTTTGCTCGGCGTGCTGCTGGGACGCTTTGTATGCGGCTTTCTGTGCCCGTTTGGCTGGCTTCAGGAGCTGCTTCACAAGATTCCCGGCAAAAAGTTCTCCACGAAAACGCTTAAGCCGCTCACGTACATCAAGTATGCCGTGCTGCTGTTTGCCGTGGTGCTGCTGCCTGTCTTGGTGGTCAACGATGTGGGCATGGGCGACCCGTTCTTTTGCAAGTACATCTGCCCACAGGGCGTGCTCGAGGGTGCGATTCCGCTGTCCATCATGAATACGGGAATCCGCTCCGCGCTGGGAAAGCTCTTTACCTGGAAGCTCGCGATTCTCATTGCGGTTGCGGTGCTGAGCGTGTTGTTCTACCGCCCCTTCTGCAAATGGATCTGCCCCCTCGGTGCGTTTTATGCGCTCATGAACAAGGTGTCGTTGTTGGGGATTCAGGTTGACCAGTGCAAATGCGTTTCGTGCGGCAAGTGCGCCAAGGTGTGTCTGATGGACGTGGACGTTACGCGTACGCCCGACCATGCCGAGTGCATTCGTTGCGGCAAATGCGTGGGCGCGTGCCCCGTCGATGCTATTAGCTTTCGCTACGGGCTGGGTGTGACGGGCGACAAGCCCACGCAGCCCACGCAGGCCTGCGAAAACAAATAGGTACCTATATAAGTTTCGATATAAACGGAGGAACCATGAAACTGTCAAAAATTGCGGCCTTGTTGATGCTGCCCGTGCTGGCGCTGACTCTCGCGGCGTGCTCTGCCCCCAAGGGCGACGCGAAGGATGCCACGAGCGGCGATGCGCAGATTGCCGAGCTTGTGGCACAAAAGCCGTCGAGCGCCGAGGAGGCGGCCAAGCTGTACCAGCAGCTGCTGCAAAAGGAAAACGAGATCTTTGCGAGCGATAACGCCCTATGGGAAAAGGTGTTCCTTGCGGCCAGCAAAGACACTCCCATGATTGAGGACGGCAAGAACTACGGCGACTTCTTGCTCGATACCATCGAGGGCGCCAAGGATCAGTTTGCGGCTGACGAGCTTAAGACGCTTAAGGCCGGCGCGCAGCAGGTCAAGGAGATCGAGGACAAGCTCATGGCGCTGGAGAAGGAGTTCCCCGGATGCGGCAGCACGCCCGGCGAGGGGGAGAGCGTCGATGCCTCGACCGCAGGCATGACCAACGGCGAGAGCGGGGAGACGAAGTTCCCCAGCTTTAAGGGCAAGGACTTGGACGGCAACGATGTAAACAGCGACGAGCTGTTCTCCAAGAACAAGGTCACCGTCATGAACTTCTGGTTTACCACCTGCAAGCCGTGCGTGGGAGAGCTGGGCGATCTGGAGAAGCTCAACAAGGAGCTTGCCGAGAAGGGCGGCCAGGTCGTGGGCGTTAATTCCTTTACGCTCGACGGCAAAAAAGACGAGGTGGCCGATGCCAAGGACGAGCTTTCCAAGAAGGGCGTGACGTATAAAAACATCTGGTTTAAGTCGGACAGCGAGGCCGGAAAGTTCACCTCCAACCTGTACTCGTTCCCGACCACCTATGTGATCGACCAGAACGGCAACATCGTGGGAGAGCCGATCATGGGCGGTATCAACTCTGCTGAGCAGCGTGAGGCGCTCAACAAACTGATCGATCAGGCACTCGCGAAGAGCGAACAGTAGGTTCGAATGCGACAAAGGTGTGACAAAGGGGCAGTCCCTTTGTCACACCTTCGATGTTATGTGCGGGATGGTGCGCCATGCGGCGTGCCGTCCCGTTTTTTGTTCGTTACATTTTTGTTCGTTACATTCCTTGCTGGTACCGGCAAAAAAGCTGATAGAGTAGGTCAAACGCGTTGGATGCGAACGGCGGGGGAGAGGTTGCCGTCCATGCTGGATCTCAGAGTTATTTGCAAAAGGTACGTTACGCAGTCGTTTACGCAGGTAGCGCTCGACAGCGTAAGCCTGTCTTTTCGCGATAACGAGTTTGTAGCCATCCTGGGTCCTTCGGGCTCGGGTAAAACTACGATGCTCAACGTCATTGGTGGACTCGACCATTTCGATTCCGGCGACCTGCTGATCGATGGCATCTCGACCAAGGACTTCAGCGACCGCGATTGGGATGCCTACAGAAACAATCGCATTGGCTTTGTGTTTCAGAGCTACAACCTCATTCCGCATCAGAGCATTTTGGAAAACGTGGAATTGGCGCTTACACTCACGGGCGTGGGACATGCCGAGCGCCGCCAGCGTGCGCGTAAGGCGCTCGAGGCGGTTGGTCTGGGCGAGCACGTTGACAAACGCCCGAACCAGCTTTCGGGCGGGCAGATGCAGCGCGTGGCCATTGCCCGCGCCTTGATCAACGATCCCGAGATTGTGCTGGCTGACGAGCCGACCGGCGCCTTGGACTCAACGACATCCGTGCAGGTTATGGATTTGCTCAAGGACGTTGCGCGCGATCGTCTGGTCATCATGGTCACGCACAATCCCGAGCTGGCGTACCAGTACGCCACGCGCATCGTCAGCCTGGCGGACGGCAAGGTCACCGACGATTCAGATCCCTTTGATGCTACCGAGGCCGCGCGTCGCGAGGCCAAGCCCACGCGCAAAACCTCGATGAGCTTTGTGACGGCGCTGGGGCTTTCTGCCCGAAACCTCATGACCAAGAAGGGCCGTACGGCCATGACTGCCTTCGCAGGTTCGATTGGCATTATTGGTATCGCAGCGATTCTGGCGCTCTCCAACGGCGTAAACGGCTACATCAAAAAGGTCGAGGAGGACACGCTCTCAAGCTACCCGCTTACGATTTCCAAACAAGATTACGACCTGTCGTCCATGATGGGCGGACAGGGGGCTACCGATGAGGAGGTATCCAAGGGCGAGGCCTCGTCCGATGACGCTACCGGTGGCAAGGCTAAGGGAACGGATAAGATTCCCGTGGTCACGGCCGTAAAGGATATGTTCGCAAGCGTTAAATCTAACGATATGACGAGCTTTAAGGCATGGCTTGACGGTGGCGGCGACGGTATCGACAAAGAGGTCAACGCTATCCAGTACGGCTACGGCGTGACGCCGGTTGTCTATCGTTTGAGCAAGGGCGACGAGAGGCCCGTTCGGCTTGTTCCCAACGCTATGACCGAGGCCATGAGCGGAGGCGTAAGCTCGGCGGCAACGGTGAGCATGGATTCCATGGGGACCTCGGTCTTTAACGAGATGATTGACGACCAGAGCCTGCTCGACAGCCAATACGATGTCGTTGCCGGCCATTGGCCCACGTCCGCCAACGAAGCCGTGATGGTGCTTTCGGACCGCGGCACGGTGGGCGACTATACGCTCTATAGCATCGGCGCGCTGGATATCGATGAGCTCAACGACCTGGTCAACAGCGCCATGACGGCCGACGGCAAGGTCGAGACGCCCGAGACCGGCACCGACTTTACCTACGACGATGCGCTGTCCACGACATTTAAGGTGTTGTCGCCGGCCGATGCCTATCGCAAAAACGAAGAGACCGGCATGTGGACCGACATGTCTGGCGACGCCGACTTTATGGCCGCCAAGGTTGCCGACGGTATTGACGTGCGCATTGTGGGCGTGGTGCGACCCAACGAGACGGCCAACGCGAGCGCATTGACTCCGGGCATTGCCTATACGCATGCGCTGACTTGCCAGCTTATGAAGCGCGCCGCCGATTCGCAGATTGTGCAGGAGCAGCTTGCCCACCCCGAGACGGATGTCTTTACGGGCAAAACCTTCGACGAGCTGCAGAGCGAGGCCAAGCAAGGCGTTGATTTGGGTAGCATGTTCAGCGTGGACGAGGCGGCACTGAAGAGCGCGTTCTCGTTCGATACGTCTGCGCTCTCGGGTGCTGCCGGCGGTATGGACCTGTCGGGTCTTGACTTGTCCGGGTTGGATATTGACCTTTCGGGCGTAGGTAAGGATATCGACTTTAGTGACATCATGGCCAAAGCGCCGACCCCGGATTTCTCGGGCATCTTCGACGGCCTGGAGCTCACGCCCGAGCAAATGCAGCAGGTGGGAACGCTTGCCAACCAGCTGTTTGAGGGCTTTTTGCAGTCTGATCAGTTTAAGGCGCTGTCGCCCGAAGATCTTAAGGACGCATCAAAGCTCGCCGCCGCATTCTCGACGTATCTTGAGAATGATGACGCGGCCCAGCAAATCCTGGCCCAGCTAAAAGCGCTGGGCGGCGATGCCCTGTCCGAGCGCCTGCAGCAGGCGATGACCGACTATGTGCAAAAGCAGCTGGCTCCGTATCTGCAGCAGGCTATGGATCAGGTGATGCAGACAATTAGCGAGCAGATTGCGACAACGGTGTCAGCTCAGCTCAAGGCGGGCGCGGCGGGGCTCATGGGCCAGATGGCGATGCAGATGTCTTCGAGTTTTGCCAACTTGGCGAGCGCTATGCGTGTGGATGCGAGTGCCTTTGCTCGCGCCATCCATTTCAACATGGACGCCGAGGACCTGAGCTCGCTCATGACGAGCTATGCCAAGGCGTCAAAGCTCACCTACGACAATAATCTGACCACGTTGGGCTATGCGGATGAGGCGGACCCCATCTCGGTCAAGATTTTCCCGCGTGACTTTGAGGCCAAGGAGCGCGTGCTCGATCACATCGATGCGTACAACAAGCAGGTCAAGGCCGCTGGTCACGATGAGCAGGCAATCTCGTACACCGACTACATGGGCATCATCATGGGTTCGGTGACCGACATCGTGAACACCATCAGCTTGGTGCTCATCGCATTTGTGAGCATCAGCTTGGTCGTCAGCTCCATCATGATCGGCATCATAACCTACATCAGCGTACTGGAACGTAAAAAGGAGATTGGTATCCTGCGCGCGATCGGCGCGTCGAAGCGCAATGTGGCCAACGTGTTCAACGCCGAGACTTTCATCGAAGGCCTCATTGCTGGCGTCTTCGCCATCGTCGTCGTGGTGCTCGTGAGTTTTCCGGTCAATGCCTGGGCGCTTGCGGTCAAACAGGTCCCCAATCTGATGAGCCTGCCCGTGCAGGATGCGCTGGTGCTCATCGCGATTTCGGTGTTGCTGACGGTTGTCGCTGGCCTGCTGCCGGCCCGCAGCGCATCCAAGAAAGACCCCGTGGAGGCCCTACGTTCCGAATAATGTGACAAAGGGACAGTCCCTTTGTCACATTCGAGAAAAGGCGCGGGAAGGGGGTGACCCTTCCCGCGCCTTTTAGTTTGTTTTGCCCATCAGCGTGATGCGGATACTTGGATGGGTGTATTCGTCAAACTCATCCTCGGGATCGGTATCAAACGAGTAATACGTTTTGACGGGGTCGTCACTCGTCCTGATAGAGATTCTCTCGTAGAGTGAGCCGTTCAAAAATGCCTGCCTAAACTCTTCGGGGAGCTTCTGCGGTGCTAGGAGCTCGGGGCTTGCGGTCTTGACGTCTATGGTTTGGACAACAGAGGAAAGCGCGTCAAGGTCGAGCTCGATACGGGCAAGGTTGTCCTCGAGGCTCGCGTCGGGGTCGATCTCTGCCGCGTAGCTCACTTCCGTGAGCGTTCCCTTGTTGTCAAAATCCAGGTACGTATAGGTCTTTTGAGTATCGGAGTCGCCGTCGTGCAGATAACCGCGGACGTGATAGCCGTAATCTTGATATCGCTCGTAGGGGTCATCGGCGGACACGTACTCGCATGAGGGCTCTAATGCCTTGCGTGCGATGGCGATCTGCTCGGCCGCGGCCGCGGCGTTCTCCTGCATCTCGATGTTTCCCTGCGCCAGCTGCGGGATATAGGCGCCGCATACGATCGCGAGGGGCAGCGCCACAAGCGCGACGACCCACTTCTTTGCACGGGGGACAGACACGCCACAGGCCTCTGCCATAGCCTTCGCGTTGGCAAAGCTCTCGGCAAGCACGTCTGCCGCGGTGGCGACGGCGCCTGCGGCAGCGGCGACTTCTGCCGCGCCGCCCAGGTTGCGCGCGGTCTCGTTGTCGCTGTTCTTGAGCAGGCGCGCGGCGGCCTGCGTGCCAACAACGCCTGCGATTTGTGCCGAGCGGTCTTTCTCACTCTGCTCGACGGCGAGCCGGCGCTGCATTTCCTTCCACTGCTTGCCACGCATGCCAAAGCGCGGGGCGAGAGCGCAGTAGCAGAATATAACGAGCTCGATGGCGGTGAGCACCAAGGCGGTCATCATGCCTGTCTCTTGGAAGCCTTCGTGATGGAAGACGATGTCGTCGATCATTTCGAAAGGAATGATCGATAAGGGCAGCACGAATGCCATGGCAAGCGCCGCGCCGGCAACCTTGGGGCAAATGCAGTATCGCTGGATGCGCTTACGTTCTTGTTCGGAGAGTGTTGCCATAGCTGGTCCTTGGAGTCGTGGCGGTCATTACGGCGCGCGGCGCGCGGGATGTATCAGTCTGAGCTAGCGCTGGATAAGAACATAGAGCAAAATACTCAGCGCGATGAGCAAGATACCCGCGATGTTAAACATCAGCGTGGCAAAGTCGCCCACGATGGGGCGCTCGACATAGCTCTTGTCTGGGCTGCTGGGGTTGTAGTGCACAGTCATTTGGCTGCCGAGGGGCCAAAGCTGCTCTGCGAGAGTATCTAGGCGTGCGATGGGTCCTGTCTGTACGTGCAACCAGCCCTTGGCGTCTTCGTACGCCGCGCTTTGCGTGCGGACGGGGAGTCCCGACAAGCTTTTGGTCTTTACGCCGCGGAATTGTTTTCTCACGTGGTACCGCGTGCCGTCGACGGTGTACTCCAAAACGGGATACATTCTGCCTTCGCCCATAAAGCGGTGGTCAATGACCGTTCCCATGATCATAGCGGTGCAGGCCTTGGCTTTCCTGCGGGCGGCGGCTTTCATGAGCGTGCTCATTCCGATAAGCAGGATGCCGATGCCTCCAACCGAGATGAGCGCGAGCAGGGATATCTGCGACGTGGTCACGGCGTTCTCCTTTGGCGCGATACCGTCATATGTGACTCAGTATAGGGAATCCTGCCATCGATGAGTGCATGGTCATGCGGCTAAAGTGTCTTGACGGCTCGATGGGTTCGCCATTTGCGCCTTCTCCGGTCCATACAAAAAGCTGTACGTCAGCATTCAAAGATGTCAAAAAATGTTGACTTTGGATGTTGACGTACATGTTTTGGAGTGGATGAAAGGTTAGGGTGGCGACTTTGGAATAGGGCAGGCGCTCCTATATCCACTCGATGATGCCGCTTTCATCGTGCTCGCCGCGCCGCCGATTTGTCGGCCTTTGTTGCGTTAGAGGTACCTTGCCGCGAACTTCTCGAGGCTGGCGTTGCTTGCGTTGTTGAGAATGCCGCCGTCAACGATTTTTGCGCCTGGAGCGCTTGCCCTAAGGACCGACGCCGTTTTGCCCATTCCGCTTCCGCCCGAGGTGGCAAATAGGACGATTGTTTTGCCCGTCAGGTCGTAAGACTCAAGGAATGTGTTGATAATCGCCGGCGCCACGTACCACCAGATGGGGAAACCCAAAAAGATGGTGTCGTAGTCTTCGATGTGCTCGACTCTGGAGGTTATGGCAGGGCGGCAGGAGGGGTCGGCGGCCTCGCGCGTGCTGCGGCTCTGTTTGTCGCGCCAGTTAAGGTCGGCGCTTGTGTATGGATTGGCGGGCACAATGGCGAACAGGTCGCTGTCCGTCACGCGAGCCAAGTGGTTTGCAACGTCCATCGTGGTTCCCGATGCACTGAAATATGCCACAAGTGTCTTAGTCATTGGAGTCCCTTTCGTTGCTGCGGTTTAGGCTTTATGGTGAGGTGCTATTAAGTGACGCCTCATGGCTGCGATGCTGAGCGGCTTGAACAGCATCCGGTCGAGGCGCTGCGTAGCCGATAGATGAGATAGTCAAGGCATTCGAGCTTCTGTTGCCCCGCGTGTATGTCGTTGAGCAATTCGCGGCGATGCCGTTTTAGTAGGCAAATGCGCGCGCAGTCGCTGGCGGCCGAGCTGTACAGCTCGATGAGATCTTCGCTGCAGCCGGCGTCGTGTAGGCCGTTGATGATGTTGTCGTTCATGTCGTCACTTTGCGATTTTGACTTTGGTAGTGCCGGCAAGCGGCTTTTCACCGGGACGGGCCTTGGGACCAACGAGCGCGTGCGGTTGATAGAGCTCTTCGAGGAACTCGATCTCGGCGGGGGAGAGCGTTATGTCGAGCGCGGCCACGGCGTCGTCGACGCGCTCGGGCTTGGAGCAGCCCACGATGGGGGCCTCGACGCCACGTGCCCAGTGCCATGCCAGCGCAATCTGCGCCATCGGCACGTCATGATCGGCGGCAATCTTGGCCACGCGCTCAATGACGGGCATGTCGATGGCGCGATCATGGTCGTACTTGTTGGCCATGGTCGTGTCGGTGGTGCCACGTGTGCTCGAGCTTTCCCACGTGGGGCGGCAGAGGTGTCCCGACGCCAGGGGGCTGTATGGCGTAAGGGCCATGTCAAACTGGCGGCACACCGGAATCATCTCCCGCTCGTCCTCTCGGTACAGCAGGTTGTAGTGGCACTGCATGCTCGTAAAGGGCGCCCATCCGTGGTCGCGCGCGACGATCTGCAGGTTGTGCAGCTGGTAAGCATACATAGCGCTGGCGCCGAGCGCGCGAACCTTGCCCTCGCGCACCAGATCATCGAGCGCTTCCATGGTCTCTTCCATGGGAACGTCGTAATCGAAGCGGTGAATGATGTAGAGGTCTAGGTAATCGGTGCCCAAGCGCTTGAGCGAGCCTTCGATCTCGCGTTTGATGGCGTCGGCGGAAAGGCCGCCTTCGTTGAAGTGAACCTTGCTAGCCAGCACGACGCTCTCGCGAGCGATTCCCAGATTGCGCAGGGCGGCGCAAATGTACTCTTCGCTCGTGCCAAAGCTGTAGCAGTTCGCGGTATCGATAAAGTTGATTCCGGTGTCGAGTGCGCGTTTGATGACGGCGCGTGTGTCGTCGGGTCCGATGGTCCACTGATGAAAGTCGGGGCTGGGCTCGCCAAAGCTCATGCCTCCCAGGCAGAGTTTAGAGACTTTAATGCCGGAATGGCCAAGGGTTGTGTACTGCATGATGCTCCTATTTCTGGCTCTCAACGTCGGGGTGCCAGGCGGCATATTGCGCAAGCTTCTCGGGCGTGCGCTCATAGAAGGGTTTCCCGCGATCGAGGGTAGCCATGGCGGTCATGTCGCTGTCCGTGAGCTCGAAGTCGAAGACATCGATGTTGTCGGCGATGTGCGTCGGATTCTTGGAGCCTGGAATGACGATATTTCCCTCTTGGATATGCCAACGCATAATGATTTGAGCAGGCGTTTTGCCATACTTGACAGCGAGGTCGCGCACGACGGGCTCGTTCATGATGCTGCTGTTACCGCGCCCGCCGAGCGGGTACCACGCCTGCAATGCAATGTCGTGCTGGGCGAGCAACTTCTTCAGTTCGGTCTGCGGGAAATACGGATGGCACTCGACCTGAATAAGGGATGGAACGATCTCGCAATTTGCGAGAAGCTTCTCGATTTCGTTCTCGTCGAAATTGGAGATTCCGATGGAGCGGAGCTTACCTTCCTTGTACGCGATCTCAAGCTTCTCATAGCCCGCCAAGTAGTCGCCTGCGGGTTGGTGCAGAATCATGAGGTCGATGTAAGGTGTGTTCAGACGCTCGAGCGTTTCGTCGACGGCGGTGTCGCTATTGTAAAAATAGGGCCAGAGCTTGGTTTCGAGAAACACGTTTTCGTGCGGCGAGTCTGATTCGCGCACGCCACGACCCACTGCTCGCTCATTCACGTATGCATTGGCAGTGTCGATGAGCTCATACCCCATGCCGAGTGCGGAGGTAACCGACGATTGGGCATCGTCGGGTTTAAGCAGATACGTGCCAAGTCCTAGCTGGGGGATTTTGATGCCGTTATTGAGCGTGATGTATTCCATGCGCTTCCTTTCTCGATGGTTCTCTTCTGTAACGATAGTTTCGAGATTTGATAATGTATATTGCCTATAGCAACTAGCTAGATATACGGATTATGTATGTGAAACGAATTGGACCGAATGAGGTTCTCCGTTGTGCACGAAGGAGCAAGCATGGAGCTGCGAACGCTGCGTTATTTTCTTGCAGTGGCCCGCGAGGAAAACATGACCGAAGCTGCTAACGTGCTACATGTGACGCAGCCCACGCTCTCGCGCCAGATAGCCGATTTGGAACGCGAGCTGGGCGTGGAGCTGTTCGAGCGCACCAATCGATCGTGCGTGCTCACGAGCGATGGCATGCGCTTGCGCCAGCGTGCCGAGGAGATTGTCTTGCTGGTGGAACAGACCGAGCTAGAGTTGGCGGATCGGGAGCTCGGCATTGCGGGCGTTATCCGCATTGGCGCCGGCGAAACCAAATCGATGCGGCTGGTGCTTGATGCCTTTGCAGAGCTGCATCGGAATTATCCCGGAGTGACGATTGAGCTCTACACCGGTAATGCCGATGCGGTGGAGGAGCGTTTGGAGCGTGGCCTGCTCGACTTTGCGTTGTTGCTGGAGCCCGTTAACGTCGAGAAATACGAATGGATTCGTATGCCCGAGGCGGATCGAGTCGGTGCTGTTGTTGCCGCGAGCGGTCCATGGGGCGGCCGGGACGTGCTGGCGCCTGCGGACGTGGCGAATATGCCGCTGCTGGTGAGTTCGCGCACCTCGAATCGAGCGCTGGACCTAGAAGCGTGGTCGAGTGGCGTCCTTAGCGTCGATGAACTCAACATCGTGGGGCATTTCGACCTGATCGGCAACGCGTCGCATCTGGTGCGTTCGGGCGCTGCGTGTGCGGTTAGCATTGGAAGCTTGCTGCAGATAGATGAAGACAGCGATCTGCGTTTTGTCCCATTTGAGCCGCCGCTTACCATTGCGTCGTATCTGGTATGGAAAAAATATCGCCTGCGTTCCCGCGCCTGCGAAGAGTTTCTGAACCGTTTGAATAGGATGTGACAAGGGGGCAGTCCCTTTGCCGCATTGATCTGAGAGTAGATGTTGATGATTCTATCGCTGGCCCCTATGGAGGGGATTACCGGGCATGTGTTCCGTCGCGTGCACGCGGAGTGCTTCGGTGCGCTCGATTGCTATTACACGCCGTTCTTGCCGCCGCCACGGGTGGGAAACCGCTTTGGTGGCAAGGCGTTTAAGGAGGTCGACCCTGTCAATAACCAGGGGCTCAACGTAGTGCCTCAGCTGATGTCCAAGAACGCGGACGAGTTTGTGTGGGCGGCACAGGTGCTCGCCGACATGGGTTATCGCGAGGTCAATCTCAACTTGGGTTGTCCTTCGGGAACGGTTGTCGCCAAGGGCAAGGGTTCGGGTTTCTTGCGCAATCTCGACGAGCTCGAGGTGTTCTTGAGCGACGTGTGCGAACGCTCGCCGTTGCCGGTGTCGGTCAAGACCAGGCTGGGGTTGGAAAGCGACGACGAATACGAGCGTGTGCTTGACCTCTATTGCCGCATGCCGCTGGCAGAGCTGATCGTGCATCCGCGCGTGCAAAAGGACCGCTATGCGGGTTCGCCGCGCAAAGAGTTTTACGGCGAGACGCTGGAGCGGGCGCCGTTCCCGGTGGCCTACAACGGCGACATCTTTGATCTTGAGGAGATGGATGCGCTGGTGGAGGCCTATCCCGGAACGCGTCACGTAATGTTGGGGCGCGGCTTGCTTGCGAACCCCGCGCTGGCTCGCATGGTTAAGGGCGGCCCTACTGCCACGGCTGCTGAGCTGCAGCGCTTCCACGACACGCTGTTTGCGGCATATGCGGAAGAGATTGGCGGCAATGCGGTCTTTCGCATGAAGGAGTGGTGGTTCTACGCCAAATGCGCCTTCGCCAATCCCGCTAACGTTCACAAGATCGTGCGCAAGACCAAAAAGGTCGACGAATACCGCGCCGCCGTCGAGCGCGTCTTTCGCGAGCAGCCACTTGCGCCCATAGCCCGCTTTCACGGCTAGTTAGTCGTTGGGGACGTTCTTTAACGACTAGTCATTTAAGAACGTCCCCGATGAATATGTTGCACTAGAGCAGGTTCTTCTGTACCCATGCGATGATGTAGCTCGACTCGTAGAGCGGTTTTCCGTCGATAAACAGGCAGGGAACCTGGCGCTTTCCGCCGACGGCGATGAGCGTCTGCTCGGCTTCGGGGTCGGTCGAGATATTGCGCTCGGGAATGGTCACGCCGTTATCGGCCAAAAAGCGCTTGACCTTTATGCAATACGGGCAGCCGGTCATAACGAATAGCGCAAGCTCATGATTAGTAGCCATAGGTCTCCAATCGGTTGCAGTTTTGATTGAAATACCCAAAGCCGCCGCGGTCTATGCGCGGACCAGTGACGACTCGATGGCCTGGACCAGAAACGCCGTGGCTCCGGTGCCGCAGGGCTTGTCGTAGTAGTCAACAAAGCGCTGGTCGGCCAGATAGCCGTGGGCGAGGCCCAGGTATTCTTCGTCTTGGGGCTCGTGTCCCCAGTTAAGGCCAATCCATCGACGGTGCATCGTGACAAGCTTGCGGGCCTCGTTGCTCTCTGGGTCGCCAATGCCCATGGCAATCGAGAGCTGGCCCAGAATAGCGCGTTCAAGTTCCTTCATGTCGTTCCATGTCTCGGGGTCCATGTCCAGCAGCGCTTCGTTTGCCGCGTCGATGGTCTCGTCGCCATAGCGCGCCCGTGCCTCGGCGCCGTAGCGCTCTTCGTTTTCCTGCACGGTGCGCCAACGCTCCAGTTGCGGCAACACGGCACCCATGAGCGAGACGGCTTCGTCGAGCGACATGCCGGTGCTTTGTGCCAGCCGCGGGGCACAATCCTCGATCATTGCTTCCATGGTGGTGTCGTAGGTGTACTTGCCGCGGTCGTAGCACCACTTGCAGTAATGGTCGGTCGTGGCACCCGTCGCATCGGTGCCGCAGTCGTCGGGTGTGAGCACCATGCCGCAGCTCTGGCAATAGTGCTCGGGCATTTCGAGCAGGTGGGACAGCGGTTCTCCGGTTACGGCGGCAATGAGCTTCATCATGTCGATGCCCGGGGTGACTTCGCCGCGCTCCCAGCGGCTGACGGCTTGGCGCGTGACATAGAGCTTGGCGGCAAGCTGCTCTTGGGTAAGGTTGTTGGCGCGACGGACGGCGATGAGTTTTTCTGCAAAGGCCATAACGGCTCCTTTCTGCTGCTTGTTGGCTTAAGCATACGCGGCGGCCGACGCCCTTCCAAGCAACCGTTGGTTGCAAAAGGGGCGGTCGCGGTGAGGGATTACGCGCATCGCGCATGCCCTCATGCCGTACAATGACCGGCATGGAACCTATTGCACACATACATACCGACCTGCCGCAAAAGTTCGGCATCCCGCGCAACAGCTTTTTGGCGCCCCATCTTGAGGGACGCATCGTCTTTGAGCCGGAGTTTGCCTCCAGCGCGGCAGTTGAGGGTCTGGACTCCTTCTCTCACCTGTGGCTGCTCTGGCGCTTTGAAAACGGAACACCCGGCGGCGCGGCCGAAGACATCGCCGCCGATGCCAAGACACAGGATAGGTCCGGCACCAACGCCAAGTGGTCGAAGACCGTGCGTCCGCCGCGCCTGGGTGGAGCCGAGCGCGTGGGCGTATTTGCCACGCGCAGCCCGTTTCGACCTAATCCCATTGGGCTTACCTGCGTCAAACTCGATCATGTCGGGCTTACCGACGATGGCCCCATCATCCATGTGCTAGGGGCCGATCTGCGTGACGGCACGCCCATCTACGACATTAAGCCCTACATTCCGTTTGCGGATTGCCACCCGGATGCGACCGGCGGCTGGATTGAGGATGCGCCGTGGCAAGAGCTCGATATCGAGTTCCCGCAAGCGCTGCAGGATATGATTCCGCCCGCAAAGCTCCCCGGCTTGATAGAGGTCCTTCGCCAAGATCCGCGCCGCGCGGGTAGCAAGCACGAGCCAAGCCGCGTTTACCATCTGGCCTACGCCGGGCTCGACATATCCTTTACGGTTGATGGAACCAGGTTGACGGTAATCGCCGTCAACGACGCACGGGACTAGCTGGCCATTCGACGGCGCTCGCCAAATTCAACGCCAAACCCCGTGCCAAAATCGCCCACGCTGGTGGACAATAACGCCTATCAAAACAATCCGCTTTGCACGGGAGCTCAGCATGAAATACGACTTTACTTCGCTTATCGACCGCCACGGCATGGACGCCATCGCCGTTGACTCTTGGGGCGAGATCCCCGGCATGGCTCCGAACGCGCCCGACGAGGGCTTCGATCGCATCCCCATGTATGAACTTTGCCACGGTGCCCACGGTCCAGGAGCACATCATTCAACGCGCCCAGCATCCCATGTTTGGCTATTTCGATCCGCGCGACGAGTACTTCGACCGCATCATCGAATGGCAGAGCCGACGTAATGGCGTCGAGGGTCTGCTCCCGGAGCATATCGGCTACGAAAACGGCGTGCTGGGCGGTGTCGTGTCGACCCTGCGGGCGTATGTCCAGCCGGGCGATGCGGTGCTGGTCCACAGCCCTACCTACATCGGCTTTACCAAGTCCATCGAAGCCGCGGGCTATCGCATTGTCCACAGCCCGCTTAAGCTCGACGACCAGGGCGTGTGGCGCATGGACTTTGAGGACATGGAGCACAAGCTCGTCCAAAACCACATCCACGCCGCGGTGTTCTGCTCGCCGCACAATCCTTGCGGCCGCGTATGGGAGCGCGACGAGATCGAGCGCGCCATGGACATCTATCGCCAGCACGATTGCGTGGTGATCTCGGATGAGATTTGGTCCGATATCATCCTGCCGGGCCACAAGCATATCCCGACGCAGTCGGTGAGCGAGGATGCCCGCATGCGCACGGTCGCCCTCTATGCGCCGAGCAAGACGTTTAACCTGGCGGGCCTGGTCGGCAGCTACCACATCATCTATAACGAGACGCTGCGCGACCGCGTGTGCGCCGTGTCCAATAAGACCCACTACAACGAGATGAACGTCCTTTCGATGCACGCGCTTATCGGTGCCTACCAGCCGCAGGGCTACGAGTGGCTCGATGAGCTCAACCAGGTCATCCAGGGCAACATTGACTACTTCTGCGATTACGTGGACGAGCATTTTGAGGGCGTGTCATATTCGCGCCCGCAGGGCACGTATATGGTGTTCCTGGACTGCACCGAGTGGTGCCGCGATCATGGCCACGATATTCAGTGGCTGCTCGACGAGGGCGCGCGTGTGGGCGTGGGCTATCAGGACGGCCGTCCGTTCCACGGACCCTGTCACATTCGCGTGAATCTGGCACTGCCGCTTTCGCGTGTAAGGGAAGCATGCGAGCGCCTGGACCGCTACGTTTTTGGGGTATAGGGGGCGCTCGATTCGAGTGCTGCCCCATGTGCCCACGCCGTCAAAATGCGTGGGCACATGGGGCGCAGAGGGTAGCGAGCGCGTTTTCCGCATTCGCTACTTTTCATGAATCTGCTTGCCGCAAAGATGTTCAATCGAAATCTCGTAGAGCTGGACGCCCTTTATGTCTTTGGCGATCTCCTCCTCGACTTCTTCGGCAGAAGGGTAGTACCTAAGCGCGAGCTGACGGACTTTGTCCTCGATAAACGCGGGCGCTTCATCTACCAGGCGACAACGACCAAAGACAACGGTACTCATAACGTAGGGAGCCCAGTCGCCGTCCTTGTACCACTCGTTGCCGTAAACGGTAAAGCAGACTTTATCATCATGCCTGAGTGAATCGACCTTGTGGCCAGCCTTGGCGCCATGGAAATAAATCTTGTCGTGCTCGGGATCGAAGAAGTAGTTGACGGGAATGGCATAGGGGTAGCCATCATCGCCGTTGACGGCAAAGACCCCGCGCTTGCAGGTAGCGAGCAGTTCGCGCGCTTCCTCGTCGGTGATGGCGCGTTTCTTTCGACGTAAGGGCCTAAACATCGTTGGCTTCCTTTCTACTGCGCATAGTGGTTGAGCACAAACTATAGCGAAACAGCCCCGTTTTTCTTGATACAGGCGAGTATGTTTTTGAGCTTGCTAAAGTCGAGCGGTTTGGGCAGATGGGCGTTCATGCCGGCGTCGTGTGCCGCCTTGGCGTCTTCGGCAAAGGCGTTGGCGGTGAGCGCGATGATGGGGATGTCGGCCGCATCGGCCTTTTCGCTCAGGCGGATCGCCCGGGTTGCCTCGTAGCCGTCCATGCCCGGCATCATGATGTCCATCAGGATTGCATCGAAGCTGCCGGCGGGACGACCAACATATAGATCGACCGTTTCGTTGCCGTCGGCGGCGCGAGTCACGACGATGCCTTCGCTTTCGAGCAGAGCTTGGGCAATCTCGGCATTGAGCTCGTTATCTTCTGCCAAAAGGACGTTCATGCCGGCGAGCGAGCAGCTGCTTACCTGCGTGTCTGCGCATTCTTTTATCTGAGGGTTCTTGTCGATATCGAGCGGAATCCGGACGTCAAACGTACTCCCCACGCCAACCTCACTCGAAATCTCAATCGTGCCGCCCATCATATCGATGAGCGATTTGACGATAGACATGCCAATGCCGGTTCCTTGGAACTTGCTGCGCGCATCGTCGCCTTCCTGGGCAAACGGCTCGTAAATGTGTGCCAAAAACTCGGATGTCATACCAATGCCGGTATCCGAGACGCTAAAGCAAAACACGGCGTGCTCGTCGTCGACCGGTTTGATGGTCGATGAGAACGTGACGGTGCCTCCGTGCTTGTTGTACTTGATGCTGTTGTCGAGCAGGTTGACAAGGATCTGCCGAATATGGGTGGGGCTGCCGATCATATATTGGTCGACAGCGTAGGGCTCGCTGGTGTCGAGCATGGTTATGCCGCGGTCCGATGCGCGGAGCTTGCACAGTACGAGCGCATTGTCGCACAGCTCTTTAAGGTTGAATGACTCGTGCTCGAGCGTCACTTTGCGCTCCTCGATCCTGCCCATCTCGAGGATGTCGTTAATCAGTGACAGCAGGTGATTGGCGGCAACGCGCGCCTTGGCGCGGCTTTCGCGGGCGACCTGCATGTCGCCTTCTCTCAATTCCTCAATTTCGATAAGGCCCAGGATGCCGTTGAGCGGCGTGCGGATGTCGTGGCTCATGCGCGTGAGGAAAGCGGTTTTGGCGGCGTTGGCGGCATCGGCTTTCTGCCGTTCCTCCTGTGCGCGGTAAAGCGACCAGACAAGGATGACGATGCCGGTGAGCAAAATGCAGATGACGACTGCCGCAATGACGATGCGGTTGCGGTAGAGAAGTCGGAACGCATCCGATTCTTGCGCCGAGTACGATGTGGGGAAATAGCTGTTTGCAGAGAGCGATTCACCTGCATTGACGATGCCCTTATTGATGATTCCCAGCAGCTCGGGCTTGCCGCGCGAAATTAAACACGATAGTTGTGCCGTGTTGGTGAGTTCCTGTGTTTCGAAATCCTCGATGTCGTAGATGTCGCGGAGAGTTTCCAGGCGCGTGCTGGGGACAATGATGCAACGTGCCTTCCCCTCATTGAGGGCTTTGAGCACCTCGCCGTCATTCGAGTACTCGGTTACCGTTGCGTTCGGAAAGAGACTTTCGAGCTCAAAACGGTTAACGATTGTGCTCTTTGTACAAGCGATGTTCTTAAGGTCGCTGTTCAGGTTTTTGCCACTGTGAATGGCGGTCAGCGAAACCGTTCCCATCGAGTTTGACTGGATGACTCCTGTCTGCTCGGCGAGCCAGTAGTCGCGAAACAATGGCAGGGCGACATCGATGGTTCCGTTGGAAAGGGCTTTGATCATTTGCCTGTTGTTCGAGAGTGCGATTGTTTTGACCGTAATACCAAACTTGTCGTGCAACGTCGTTGCAAGCGAGGCGAGCGATCCTTCCATCTCGCCGTCGTCATTTTGCGTGCAGTAAGGAAGTTGGTTTTTAAGATAGCCGAGCGTGATGGTATTGCCGTTTGCTTTGAGCCAGGTGGTCTCGGGGCCGGTGAGCGATGACGAGCCACTGTTTTGGGTCGAGTAACTCGATTTGACTTCCTCGTTATAGCGCGGGTTATCGCGGGCGATGGTCGTCATGGCGGCGTTGATGTCGTTCATCAGATCGGGGCGGCTTTTGGGAACGGCAAAATAGTAGTCGCTCGAGCCTACGTAGAACATGGGTGACGCATCGGGCGACGAAATGGTATCGTTCATGATGACGGCGTCGACCTCGCCGTCTGCAAGCGCCTCAAAGAGGGCACTGCCGGTGTCGATTTCTTTATAGGTGCAGGTGACGCCTTCGTCGGCGAGCCACTGCTGGCCGACGATAGTTTGCATAACGCCAGAGTTGCAGCCGATGGTGAGGCCTTGGAGCGCCTGGGGGTCACCCTTGGCCAGATCGTCGCGGTCGGGCCTGGCGTAGATGTAGTAGCGCTCGGTGCCCTCGGGGTTCGAGGAAAAGAGCAGCTTCTGCTCGCGCTCTGCCGAATACGAGATGTTGGGCATGAGGTCGATTTCGCCTGCTTCGAGCATGTCCATAAGCTCGGAGAAGGTGCCGCTAACGTATTCGTATTGCCAGCCCTTTGTGTAATACGAGAGGGTCTGGAGGTACTCGTAGCCCCACCCCGAGAGTCGCTCGCCCGGCATGCCTTCCTGGAAGCCTTTGTTGTTGACGAGCCAGCCAACGCGGACCGTCTTGACCTGCTGGTCGGAGTCGGCGGCAAAGGCGGGAGCGGGCATGACGGCGCTCAGTATGGCGAGCGCGGCAAGCGCGACGGCCAGGGTGCGATATAGAGCCAAGCGAAAGACAGCGGAAGGTTTCACATGAAATCCTATCGAGTTGAGACAGTTTCGCATAAGGATACCAGCTCAGCCTGCCCATTCAGCCGCCGCACCGCTAAACGGTTAGGTAGTCATTGGGGACGTTCTTAAATGACTAGTCGTTTAAGAACGTCCCCAATGACTAGTTCCGTTTGCGGGGGAGGCGTGGGACAATACCGAGCGAATGTGATGGGGCGTCTGGGAAAAGGGGTCGCGATGAACAAGTTGAGGACGCTTGCCGATGTGCTGCGACAGGCTGGCTTTGCGCGTATCACGGGCCTGTTTCTAATCTTTTACCTGTTGTGCTCGACGGCCGTCTGGCTGTCCGAGCCTACGACCCTCACCTTTGGCGATGGACTTTGGTTTAGCTTTGAGACGGTCTCGACCATCGGCTTTGGCGATATCCCGGCCGAAACGCCGGTTGCCCGCGCGATTACCGTTGTCCTGAGCGTCATCAGCATTTTCTACATCGCCATGCTTACGGGCGTGGCGGTGAACTACTGCAACACGCTCATCAAGATGCGCCAAAAGGACACCATGGCGCGCTTTATGGACGATCTTGAGCGTTTGGAAGAGCTCGATCGTGACGAGCTTGCCGACCTATCGCGCCGCGTGCGCGAATATCGCCGACGCCAACGCTAGAACGGGCGCCGCGCGTCACGACGAGGGGGACTGAATATGAATATCACGGTATACCTGGGTGCCAGCGTTGGTAACGACCCGGCATTTCTGCCTGCGGTGCAAGAACTGGGCAACTGGATTGGCGCCAACGGGCGCGCGCTGGTATACGGCGGGTCCAAATCGGGCCTGATGGGTGTGCTCGCCGATAGCGTGCTCGATGCTGGCGGTAATGTGACGGGTGTGGAGCCGAGCTTTTTTATCGAGGCCGAGTTTCAGCACGAGGGCATCGACGACCTCATCGTGACAAGCGACATGGCCGAGCGCAAGGCCAAGATGATCGAGCTCGGCGATGCGTTCATCGCCTTCCCGGGTGGCACGGGCACGCTCGAGGAGATTGCCGAGGTCATGTCCGCGGTATCGTTGGGGCATCTCGATGCGCCGTGCATTTTGTACAACCTGAACGGTTACTACAACGACCTTAAGGCGCTGCTCGAGCACATGATTGATAAGGGGCTTTCGAGCCCGAGGCGCCAGCAAGGCATTTACTTTGCCGACGATTTGCGCGAGATTGCCTCGATTATCAACGGATAAGTCTTGAGCCTGTCCTGCCGTGGTTCCCAGTGGCTCCGTCTACAGCGCAGACGGTTGGCTTGTCTGGGCCACACTCGCTCTACAATAAAACGTAACTATGTCGACTTTGACCGCGGGAGGACCCGATGGATAACCTTGCCAAACCCACAAACCGCGCGCTGTTTTTAGTGAGCGTTGCCGTGACCGGTGCGTTCGCAGGTGCCGCGGTCTGGCTGTTCTTTTTTGCGATGGAGCACGGTATCGACTATCTATGGACCGAGATCCCGCATATGCTGGGCGTCGCTTCGCCCGAGCTCGTAAGCGGCCCGTTCGGCTTTCTGCCGTACCCGTTTTTCGTCTGCCTCCTGGGCGGCCTGCTGATCGGTCTGTACGAAAAGCTTACGGGCACCAAGACCGATGACCTCAACCAGGTGATGGCTAAGGTTAAGCAAGACGGGTGCTACCCGTACGACAACCTTGGCAAGCTTTCGCTCGCGGCATTGCTGCCGCTGCTGTTTGGTGGAAGTATTGGACCGGAGGCCGGCCTGACCGGCGTTATCGCGGGCCTGTGCAGCTGGGTCGGCGACCGCATGCGTCGCTTTGGCGCCGAGTTTAGGCAGCTCACGCTGCTGGGTACTCAGGCTGCCCTGACGGCGCTCTTCACCGCGCCCGTGTTTGGCTTTGTGGCACCGCTCGCCGGTAGCGCCGACGGCCAGGGCGCTAATGACGATGAGTCCGCGTCCGATGAGATCACGATCAAGCTTCCCAAGGCGCAAAAGACCGTGGTCTACGGCATTGCGATTGCCGGCGGTCTGGGTACCTACCTGCTGCTTGGCCAGCTTGTGGGCGGCGGCATGGGCATGCCCAGGTTCGAGTCCGCCGAGGTGGGCAACCTGGAGCTTGCCTGGCTCATTCCTCTGTCGCTGATCGGAACAATCTGCGGCTGGCTGTACTTTGTCTCGGAGCACGCGAGCGAAGCGCTTGTCCATGCCATAGGGGAGCGCCCTGTCGTCAAGGCGATGCTGGCCGGTCTGGCGCTCGCCATCTGCGGAACGGTCCTGCCCTACACCATGTTTGCCGGTGAGACCCAGGCCGATGTGCTCATGGAGACCTATCTGACCATTCCCGCTGGCGTGCTTATCGCAACCGGTCTTGTCAAAGCCATGCTGACTCCGGCCCTCATCAACCTTGGTTGGCGCGGCGGCCACTTCTTCCCGGTTATCTTTTCGGGCGTAAGTCTGGGCTATGGCCTTGCCGTCCTCACCGGCGCAGATCCGGTCTTTTGCGTCGCCGTCTGCACGGCATCGACGATGGGTGCGGTCATGCGTCAGCCGGTCATGGTCGTGGGCCTGCTGCTCATGTGTTTCCCACTCAAGGGTATCGTCTGCATGATCATCGCCGCAGTCATCGCAGCGGGCATTCCGCTGCCCAAGCTGCTACGCAAGTAGCGCGGTAGCGTACGCCGGGGACATGCCGTTTGCCGCGGATTTGTGGGGAGGGGGCGATCACGCCCTTCGTGGATCAAGACTCGCGTGCTTACAGGTCGCGTGCCCGATAGACCTTGGTGCTGACGGTGCAGCTGATTGCACATAGCGCGAGGGCAAGTGCGGCGATGCCTGCACACAGACAGCCCAGAACGGCAGGGTCGGGGTTCGCCCCGGCAATCGACATGAGCCAGTTGCTGATGGGGTTGGAGGAGCTCAGTGCGGCCATGGCAAGGCATCCGAGCAGGGCAAACAGGCCAACGGATAGGCGCAGCGCCTCCATGTGTCCAAATCGAAAGAACAGCGGCTGTGCCAAAAACACCATCATGAGGGAGATGAGCATCGATGCTGCCGAGGCGATTGCGATTTCAAAGACCGTCTGTCCCGTCGAAGGAATGCCCGCGCCATTGAAGAGCGGGATGGAGGCGATGCTCAAAAGCGTAGCTGCACATGCCATGAGGGCGGAGAAGACAATAACGCTCAGGTAGCGTGCGCAGATGATGTCTTTACGCGAGAGAGACAGCGTTGCGCGATAGCGCTCCCAACCGTTTTGATTGTCGAAGCCGGCCAGCGAGCTCATGACCATGATGGGTGACATGGCACTGACCGCGCAGGCGCCAGCGCTCATGCCGGAATCGCCGTCCGATGCGTTGGCAAGGGTCAGCACGACGAATATGAACAGGCCGACGCCCGCGATGCTCGGGACGAGCGTGCGAACGATAGCGAGCTCGGACATAAAGGCGCGTTTCATTTCGAAGCCCCTTTCAGCATGAGGCGCAGATAGTCGTCAATGGTTGCCCGATCGCAGGGAATCTCGGGGAAGGCCTCGAGCGTTTCGCGACGGTTGGGCACGAGCACGTCCACGCTATAGGCGTGGTGGGCGGCACGGGCACCTTCGACGCAAGCCATAAGCTCGGCGGCCTGTGCTTGGGTGCAGTGGGCGATGCCGGCGCGGTCGGTAATGTCCTCGCGCGGCAGATCAAACACAATCGAACCGTTATCGATGCAGATGATGCGGTCGGCGGCACGATCGAGGTCGGACGTAATGTGGCTCGAGAGCAGCACGCTGTGCTGGCCGTCGGCGACAAAGGCAAGCAGCTCATCGAGCAGCTCCTCGCGTGCCATGGGATCGAGGCCCGCGGTGGCTTCGTCCAAAACGAGCAGCTTGGCATTGTGGCTGAGTGCACAGGCAAGCTGCAGTTTCATGCCCATGCCGCGGGAGAGGTCCTTGACCTTTGTCTTGGGATCGAGGCCAAATCGGTTGATGAATCCGGCGAACGTTTCGCGGTCCCATGTGGGGTACGTCGGGCCTACGAGCGACTCGATCTGGCCCACCCTGAGCGTGGAGGGGAAGGGGCACGTGTCCAGGACAAGACCGACGCGGGAGCGTAGATGGCGTTGCGATTCATCGGGCGCGTCGGCGCCACAGCGCTGCCCAAACAGGTGCACCTCGCCGGCATCGAGCTTTATAAGCCCGAGCGCGGCGCGAATGGTCGTTGTCTTGCCGGCGCCGTTTGCGCCTACAAAGCCAACGATCTGGCCGGGCTCCACAGCGAGCGTGACGTCGCGTAGTGAAAAGCGGTCGCTCACACGGCGTGAGATGCCTTTGAGTTCTAAAAGGTTTTGCATGGTATAGCCTTTCTTTCAGATGGCTACTGCATGGTTTCGGGGGCTACCAGGTCGAGCATCTCGTGCAGTTTGTCGCGCGTGACGCCCAGGGTTTCGGCTTGGCTCGCCGCTTTCGCAAGTAGCTCTTCGATATGGCAGAGCTGGTTTTCGCGCAAGAGTTCCTGGTTGCCCTCGGCGACAAAGCAGCCCTTGCCCTGCACGGTGCAGATAAACCCGAGTTGCTCTAGGTCGGCGTAGGCGCGCTTGGTGGTGATGACGCTCACGCCAAGATCGCTCGCGAGCGCACGGATGCTGGGGAGTTTGGCTCCCGCAGTGAGCGTGCCCGAAAGGATTTGAGCTTTGACCTGCGAGGATATCTGTTCGTAGATGGGCTTATCGCTCGAATTGGATAGGATGATGTCCACAGCGGCTCCCTAGCTGTTGGGCTACACGTGTATATAACCGGTAAGCACAGTATATATACACTATGCACAGTTATGCAAGAGCTAAATGTGGAATAGACCATCGGCGCCGCGCTTGCTCCAAAACAATCTCAATCTGTAACATCTGGGTCCGTTTTTGGTCGCCAGCTGTTACAGATTGAGATGTTATTTTCCCGCCTGCCTATTTGTCTCAATCTGTAACAGTAAGAGTCGATTTGCGCGGCTAGATGTTACAGAACGAGACATTGGCTGCCTGCCTTTCCGTTTATCTCGATTTGTAACAGCTAGACCCAATTTGGGCGGTCAGGTGTTACAGATTGAGATTGTGCCGGCGGACAAGTTCGTTTGTCTCAATCTGTAACACCTGGATCCGTTTTGGGTCGCCTGCTGTTACAGATTGAGACAGTCTGCTGCAGAATACTTCCGATAACTAGCCGTTCACGCTCTGACTGATGAATTTGTCCTGATAGGCGCCCTAGAGCGGGATTTCGCGGCTACAATAGTGCGGTTACATCGACGTAATGCACTCAATGCAAGAAAGGATCCGCATGGCAAGCCTGTCGGATGAAATCTCGTCGCGCCGCACATTCGCGATCATCAGCCACCCGGACGCCGGTAAGACCACGCTTACCGAGAAGCTGCTGCTCTATACCGGCAGCATTCAGACCGCCGGCTCGGTCAAGGGCAAGAGCTCGGCCAAGCATGCCGTCTCGGACTGGATGGACATCGAGAAGGAGCGCGGTATCTCCGTTACTTCCTCGGTTCTGCAGTTCACCTATAACGGCGCCTGCGTCAACATCCTCGATACCCCCGGCCACCAGGACTTCTCGGAGGATACCTACCGTACCCTTATGGCTGCTGACGCCGCGGTCATGGTCATCGACGGCGCTAAGGGCGTCGAGGCCCAGACCAAAAAGCTCTTTAAGGTCTGTACGCTGCGCCATATTCCCATCTTCACCTTTGTGAATAAGCTCGATCACGAGGCTCGCGATCCGTTTGAGCTCATGGAAGAGATTGAGAACGTCCTGGGTATCAATACGTATCCCATGAACTGGCCGATCGGCAGCGGTCGCAATTTCCGCGGCGTGTTCGACCGCCAGACCCGTCGCGTTATCGCCTTTGAGGGCGACGGCCACGCCAACGCCACCAAGAAGGTCGCCGAGGTCGAGGCCGAGTTGGGCGATCCCGCCATGGATGAGCTTATCGGCGAGGAGAACCATAAGAACCTGATGGACGACATCGAGCTGCTCGATGGTGCCGGCGACGAGCTCGACTTGGATGCCGTGGCCTGCGGCAAGCTGAGCCCGGCGTTCTTTGGCTCGGCGCTTACCAACTTTGGCGTGGAGCCCTTCCTCAAGGAGTTCCTGCGTCTGGCCCCGACGCCGCGCGCCTATACCGATACGCTTACCAGCGAGCCGGTCGATCCCTGCCGCGACGACTTTAGCGGCTTTGTGTTTAAGATCCAAGCCAACATGGACAAGAACCACCGTGACCGTATCGCCTTTGTGCGCATTTGCTCGGGCAAGTTCGAGCGCGGCATGGACGCCTTCCACGTGCAGGGCAACCGCAAGCTTAAGCTTGCTACGGGCACGTCGATGATGGCCGATGACCGCGCGATTGTTGACGAGGCGTACGCGGGCGATATCGTGGGCCTGTTTGATCCGGGTATCTTTAGCATCGGCGACACCGTGTGCTCCGGCAAGCGCCACGTGCAGTATCCGCAGATCCCGACGTTTGCCCCCGAGATGTTTGCTCGCATTACGCAGGTCGACACGCTCAAGCGCAAGCAGTTCGTCAAGGGCATGGAGGAGCTTGCCCAGGAGGGTGCCATCCAGATCTTCCGCGAGCTGGGTGCCGGCATGGAGAGCGTCATCGTGGGCGTGGTCGGCGTGCTGCAGTTTGAGGTGCTCGAGCGCCGCCTCAAGGCCGAGTACCGTGTTGAGGTTCGTCGCCAGCCGCTGCCCTATACGGACATTCGCTGGATCCAGAACGACCCCGACACCATCGATATCCCGGGCCTTTCGCTTACGCGCGACACCCTGCGTGTCGAGGACATGCGCGGCGGTAAGCTGTTGCTGTTCACGAGCCCGTGGAACGTGGACTGGGCGACCGACCACAACCCCGACCTCATCCTGTCGGAGTTTGGTAACGTAACGTTTTAGTGCACCGGCGCGGTGGTCCTGTGGGATTGCCGCGCCGTTTGCTTGCCTGCCGCCGTATGAGCGGCTATCATACCCACCGTCGCCTCAAGACCGTGGCGGTCGAGCAGTTCGGGTCCGATATCCTGCTCGTTAAACCTAAAACCAAAGGAGTACATAATGATCAAGAAGGTCATGGAGGACTACAAGGTCCTGTTGCGGAGCATTCCCGCGGCAACGGTTTCGCTGTTTATCGTGAGCGTTATCATGATGAACCTGCTGGCCAACAAAGAACTTATCAGCCTGCCGTATCTGGCACTCGACTGCGGCTTTGTGGTGAGTTGGGTCTCTTTTTTGTGCCAGGACATGATCTGCAAGCGCTTTGGCGCCAAGGCATCCATCAAAATCTCTATCCTTGCGCTGGCGGTCAACCTGGCCGTAAGCCTGTGCTTTTGGGCATGCTCGCTCACGCCCGGTATGTGGGGCGCCTACTACGACACGGGCATGATCGAGGTCAACACTGCCCTTAACGCCACCATCGGCGGCACCTGGTACGTGGTGTTTGGATCTTCGCTCGCCATGCTCGTTTCTGCCGTGGTTAACTCCACGCTCAACCAGTCGCTCGGCCGCATGCTCAAAAAGAATAACTTTGCGAGCTTTGCCTTCCGCTCCTATGTGTCTACGGGTGTTGGCCAGTTTATCGACAACCTGGTGTTTGCCATTGTAGTGAGCCACACGTTCTTTGGTTGGACCTGGGTGCAGGTCCTTATGTGCTCGCTGACCGGCGCTGTTGCCGAGCTGCTGTGCGAGGTCTTCCTGAGCCCCGTGGGCTACAAGGTCGTGCGTGGCTGGGAGCGCGAGAATGTGGGCGCCGAGTACCTCGAGCGCCACGCAACCGCCTAAGGAGCAGATATGCGGGTTTTGATCACGGGCGCTTCGGGCGGTATCGGAGCCGCGTGCGTGCAGCGCTTTTTGGATGAGGGCCACGAGGTCGTGGGCTTTGACCTGCTGCCGGCGGCGGTCGAGCACGAGCGCTACCGCCATCTGATCGTCGATGTCCGCGAGCCGGACTCGTTTCCAGACGATCTTGAACCCCAGGTAATCGTGAATGTTGCCGGTACACAGGATTCGGCCGACGATATTGCCGCCAACCTGCGTGGCACCATCAACGTGACCGAGCGCTACGCCTTTGTGGGGGAGGGGCTTGCCGCCAAGCCGGCGCCGACTATCAAATCCGTGGTCAATGTGGGGTCCGCGAGCGGACATACGGGATCGGAGTTTCCCGCCTATGCCGCCAGCAAGGGCGGCGTTATCGCCTACACCAAGAACCTTGCAAACCGCCTGGCACCGCAGGCCATCGCCAACAGTGTGGACCCGGGCGGCGTTATCACGCCGCTCAACCGTTGCGTGATGGAAGACGAGCGCCTGTGGAACCAGATTATGGAGCTCACGCCGCTTAAACGCTGGGCCACCGCCCAAGAGATCGCCGAGTGGATCTACTTTGCGGGCGTGACCAACCGGTTTATGACCGGGCAGAGCCTGCTGATCGATGGCGGCGAGGCCGGCCGCACACAATTTATTTGGCCCGAATAGGAAACGCGCCCGATGGAAATCCGTCGGGCGCGTTTTTGATGTATTGATTTTTAGCCGAGGCAAGTCCAGTTGACGGGGGTCGAGCCGTGCTGTTCGAGTAGCCGATTGGCTGCCGAGAAGGGGCGCGACCCTATAAAGGCGGGGAGTTCTGCCGTGGCGCGGTTGGCCGAAAGCGGCGAGGGGTGCGTAGAAGCTAGGCAGAACTTGCCGGTTGCCTTGCCCGCGCCGATCGCGTCGAGCTTGCCCTCAACCATTTGCTGGGCAAAGCGGCCCCATGCCAAAAAGACGACCGGCTGGGGCAGCTGACAGCAGCGTTCGATAATATAGTCGGTGAGCGTGCTCCAGCCCAGCTTGGCGTGCGAATTGGCGGCATGCTCGCGCACGGTGAGCATAGTGTTGAGGAGCAGGACGCCCTGTTGTGCCCATGGGGTTAGGTCTCCCGTGGCAGGAAAGGGGCAGTCCAGATCGGCTTTGAGTTCCTTATAGATGTTGCGCAGGCTCGGCGGCAACTTGGTTTGCGTCGCGGGGACCGAGAACGATAACCCCATGGCCTGGTTGGGTCCGTGATAGGGATCTTGACCCAAGATGACAACCTTGACCTGGTCGGCCGGCGTGTAGGCGAGGGCATTGAGGATGTCGTCTTGTGCCGGGTAGATGGTCTGCTCGGCACGCAAAAGGGCGATGCGCTCGAGCAGCTGGTTCGTAGTGTCACGTACCGGCTGCGGCGCATCGCCCAACCAGGTTGCTATGTTGCGGTCGCGAGTTGCGGTGTCCATGGGGCTCCTTTATGGCAGATACTCTGTTGGTATCTATTGTAAAGGCGCACCGGTTGCCTTTATGCCGCGGCTGTATGAAGAGTGGGGTCTACAAGACGCGCTCGGGCGTTCCTGCCATACGAGCCTGTTCATGCGCGCGTAGGCGCGGAAGCTCGACGGTTGCCACCATGACGCCGGTGAGGATGAGGGCGGCGCCAAAGAAGGCGATGGGGCTCAGGACCTCGCCGACCAGGAAGAACGAGAAGACGGCGGAGCAGACCGGCTCGAGCGAGAAGGCAAAGCCGGTGGTCTCGGCGGGCACGTGGGGCTGCACGAGCGTCTGGGTGATAAAGCCGTAGGCAGAGCAGATGAGTGCGAGCGCGACGACGACCGCGACCTCGCTCGGCGTGCTGGGAAGCGTAAAGCCGCCAAAGGCAAATGCGGCGATGCCCGAGAACAGGCCGCCAAAGCCCAGCTGCCAAACACCCAAGGCCAGTGGGTCGACTTCTTCGACAAAGCGCTTGGCTACGATAATGTGGCTGGCATAGATAAAGGCTGAGAGCAACATGATGATCGCGCCGGGATT
This sequence comes from Collinsella sp., assembly GCA_019414265.1. Classification (GTDB taxonomy): domain Bacteria; phylum Actinomycetota; class Coriobacteriia; order Coriobacteriales; family Coriobacteriaceae; genus Collinsella. The sequence continues at coordinate 54,090 of DXMJ01000009.1, forward strand.
CAGGCTGGTAAAGTCGGCGCCCGAGAGCAGCAGCATACCGCAGGTGACGATGGCGGTGCCGACGAGCACCTTGCGCTCGGGGGCGCGACGCAGCAGGGCGGCGTTGGCAAACGGCACGATCACGACCGTCAGGCTCTGCAAAAAGCCGGCGGTGGAGGCGGAAGTAAGACTGGAGCCTAAGCACATGCAGGTGAGCTCGGTTGCCATGATGGCGCCGATGATGGCGGCGCGAACCATAAGGTCGCGGTTGATGCGGAAAGCGCGCTTGTGGAAGAGCAGCAGGCAAGCCACAAAGGCGATGATGCAGCGCAGCGCAACGATGCTCGTGGCGTTCATACTGTCCATGCCGATCTTCATGAGGGGGTACGAAAAGCCCCATGCGACGGGAACGGAAAATGAGAGCGCGATTGCTTTTTTGCGATCCATGGGACTCCTTTTGTTACAGAACGGTTTCGTAAAAAGGATTCTGCTCCCAGATGTGGATGTAGTAAAGCGAATGTATCTTCAGTATGATTAAGAAATGCTAATGTCATTAGGAAAAGCGCTGGCAAAACGTTTTACGGCTGCATTGATGTGGAGGCACGATGGCATCGCGGTATCAGATTGTTTGTATGGTGGTCGATCGCGGCAGTCTTAAGGGCGCGGCGGACGAGTTGGGCTATACGCAAAGTGCGGTGAGCCAGGCCGTCAAGGCGCTCGAGCGCGAGCTGGGCACCACGCTTATCGAGCGCGGAAAGCAGGGCGTTTCGCTTACGCGCGATGGCAAGCAGTATCTGCCGTACCTGCGCCAGATTGTGACCGCCGAGGCCGAGCTCGAGGGCAAGCGCCAGGAGCTGCTGGGGCTTTCGTCGACCGATATTCGCATCGCGACGTTTACCAACGTGAGCCGTACCGTGCTGCCGCGTGTGATCCGCGACTTTGGTACGCTGCACCCGGGCGTACGCTTTACCCTCAAGCAGGGCGATTACACGCGCAACGCTCAGTGGGTGCACGACGGCGTGGTGGATTTTTGCTTTACGGCGCGCGGGTTTACCGCAGGCCTCGAGAAGCGTGTGGTCTATCACGACGAGTTGGTGGCGCTGCTGCCGGCTGCGCATCCGCTGGCGGCAAAGGAAAAGGTGACGCTCGCCGACCTGGCGTCCGAGCCCTTTGTGCTGCTGGATGAGGGCGAACAGAGCCTGGTGCTCGATGCATTTGCGACACATGGGCTGTCGCCGCACGTGACGAGTGAGGTGACTGACGACTACACCATCATGGCGATGGTGGAGGAGGGCCTAGGCGTGAGCATGCTCTACCGTCGTACTGTGGAGGGCATGCGAGCCGATATTCGTGTGCGACCCATCGTGCATGCTCCCTCGCGCGACGTAGTGGCAGCTTGGCGCAGCTGGGATACCATGCCTATCGCCACGAGGCGCTTTATCGACTATATGAGCTCGCATATTGTCAATTAATGACTGGCGTGGCGTTGAGTGCGGTGTCTAGCGGGCTGTCGCTTTGGCTTGGGTGGCGCGATAGGTGCGTGCCGGGTGGCAAAGTAGTACCGCCACGACCATAAAGAACGCCGTGGTGCCCAGGCTGATGGGGTAGACCATCATGATGTTCGCAAAGGTGCGGAAGTGCGGGAACACGCAGAACACCCAATAGAAGCGGATGCCGCAGACGCAGATCATGGTGATGAGGGCGGGCGTGAGCGAGATACCAAAGCCGCGTAGGTAGCCGGACATGTTTTCGTAGAACATGCTAAAGGCGTACGCCGGGAAGATCGAACACACGCGGATATAGCCGATCGAGACGATGTTGGGATCGCTGTTGAACAGCGACAAGATCTCGCGCCCCAGGCCGACAATGACGACAATCGTGGTGAGTGCAACGATACCGCCTTCGACCAGGCAGACCTTGAGCGTTTTGGTGCAGCGGTCGATCTGGCGGGCACCGTGGTTTTGTCCCACAAAGGTGGTGCAAGCCTGGCTAAAGCTGTTGAGCAGGTTGTAGCATACGTACTCCAAGCTCATAGCGGCGCTCGATGCCGCCATGACCTCGGTGCCCAGGCTGTTGATAGCAGACTGGATGATGATGTTGGCGACGGCAAAGACGGCGCTCTGGATGCCGGCGGGCAGGCCGATCTTGACGATGCGCTTGAGGGCGACGGGGTCGATAGCCAGGTCGCGCGGGGTGACGCGGACGACGGAGTCGGTCTTGAGCAGGCGGATAAAGAGCGTAGCGGCGCTGACGGTGTAGGCGATGGCGGTGGCGATGGCGACGCCCGCGACGCCCCAGTGGAGTACGGGGACAAAGATGAGGTCCAGGCCAATGTTGAGGACGGTGGACACGGCAAGCGCCTGCAGCGGCATGCGGGTGATGCCGACGGAGCGGAAGATCGCGGCCTCAAAGTTGTAAAGCAAGATCGAGGGCATGCTGAGCAAAAAGACGCGTAGGTAGAGCGAAGCGAGCGGCATGGTTTCGGCGGGAACGTTGAGCGCGGCGAGCATGGGCTCGGCAAAGATCTCGCCCAGTGCGATGACGACAAAGCCCACAAGTGCCATAAGAATCGAGGTATGGACGGCGCGTTTGACCATGTTCTGATCGTTGCGGCCGATAGCGTTGGCGATGACCACGTTGGAGCCAAGCGACATGCCAATAAACAGGTTGAGCATAAGACTGGTAAGCGGAACATTGGAGCCGACCGCCGCCATGGCGAGGGTTCCCTGGTCGCCCGAGAAGTTACCGATGATGACCGTGGCGATGAGGTTCGACAGTTGCTCCAAGATGCTCGTGGCGGCCACAGGGAAGGCGAACAGGGGAACATTGCGCCACAGCGATCCGGTGGTCATGTCAATGTGCTTAGATACGGTGTCAGCCATACGCTCTCAATCTCTAACATGCTCTTTTGTGCTTATTTGCGCAGACGATGATACTCCTAATCGCCTAGTCATTGGGGACGTTCTAAAACGATTACTCATTCAAGAACGTCCCCAATGACTAGGCGGGGAAGGCGTGCGACAATGGTGGGCGTTGTGTTGTTCGCGCTAAGGAGTTGCCATGTTGTTGTGTCCCGTTTGCCATGAGCCGCTGGTGGATGACGAACGCGGTGCTGCATGCGCGGGTGGGCACCGGTTTGACCGTGCGCGCGAGGGCTATCTATATCTCCTGCGCTCGTCCAAGAGCGGCGACTCCATGGGCGATCCCAAGTCGCAGGCACGCAGCCGTCGCGACTTTCTGAACCGCGGTTACTATGCGCCGTTGCGCGATGCGATGGTCGAGCTGGTGCGCGAGCGGGTGTCTGGACGTGCCGCGTCTACGAACTGCCCCATGACGTTGCTCGATATTTGCTGTGGCGAGGGCTACTACACCAGCGCCATGGGTGCGGTGCCGGGCGTGGATGCTTACGGCTTTGACCTGGGCAAAGAGATGGTGCGCCTTGCTGCCAAGCGCGGCGATGCGACCTACTTCGTGGCCAACATGAAGGACATCCCCGTGGCCGATGGCACCTTCGATATGGTGACCGAGCTCTTCGCTCCCTTTAACGAGCGCGAATTTGCCCGCGTGCTGGCTCCAGAGGGCTCACTCTATACCGTGGTGCCGGGTGCCCGTCATCTCTTTGGGCTCAAGGAGGTGCTCTACGATACGCCGTACCTTAACGATGAGAAGCTGCCGAAGACCACCGAGCTCGAGTTGGTCGGAACGCAGCGGGCGTCTGCGAACATTACGCTCCAGACCCAGGCAGACATCGAGGCGGTGTTCCAGATGACGCCGTACTACTACCGCACGCGCCCTGCCGACAAAGAGCGCCTGGCAAACTTGGATACCCTTCAAACCGACATCGACTTCATCATCGCCGAGTACCGCCACTGCTAACCTACCAAAAAGGGACAGGTTTATTTTGGCAGGTTTTATCTGGGCAAACGCAAAGGGCCGACCGCGGAGATGCGCGATCGGCCCTTTTTAGTTGCTTGGCTGCAGAGGTTATGAGAAGCGAGCGCTTACAGGCGGTCCTTGTTCTCGGCCTTAACGGCGTGTGCCTGCTGGACAAAGAACAGGTCGTACACCACGATGACAAAGGCGACGATATTGACGGCGCTGCCGCCGAGCGCGGGAAGCGTGAGCGCGGCCTGCGCAATCGTGGCGATTGCGGCAACGATGCCGAGCTTAAACGCAGCATCCACCTGCGAAGGCTTGTTGGCGCCCTTGATGCCCGCAACACCTGCGGCGAGATCGATGAGGCCCTTGGCGACCAGCACGACCGCGGCGAGCATGGCGTTCGACCCGTACGTGGAATCGAGGTTGCCGGTCGCGATGCCGGCGATTCCAATGACGAGACTGGCGATGCCCAGAACAAAATAAATCAGGGCAAGGATTTTGAGTGTCTTGCGAGCGGCGCTCATAGCTGGTCCTTTCGATGCGGGCGCGGAGAATCTGTCGCACCCAGGTTGCGGCACATATCGTGAAGCACATTGTAGTTCAACGGGGCGATGCATGCGCCTGAAAGCGCTTTGAGCCCGCGCAGCCCAACCCAACCTTTCAAAAAGGAAAGCTGGACGTAAGCCAAATCGATGGCAGCTCATGTGCGGCGCTGCGATGATGAGGCCGTAACAAGGAGCTGGTCTCGAGGAGGAGCCATGATGTACGGAGCAGGGCAAGTGCGTGAGCCGCGGTCGTTGGGAAGGCGCATGGGTGATTCTGTGATCGCTGCCGTGTGCACGGGATTGATGGCAGTGCTTTGCATTGGGATGCTGTGGGCCATGTCGCATGTGGGACAATAGCGGACGGTTGGGTGCCGACATAAACGGCACTCACGTATTCGTTTTGCTTTTTAAGGAGTACCCATGGGCGTCGTCGATCCCTTTTCTGTTGCTCGGGCCGCGGGGCTTGAGCTGATCGGGAAGTCCGAGGGCCTCACGCTCACCGACGGCACGATGGAGCTGCGTGCCGATTTTGACCGCATGCTTCCGCGGCTCAAGCAGGGCTGTCTGCAGCAAGAGCTGTTGGTAAAGGCTGCGCGCGCAAAAGGCATCGAGTGCCCATGGGCGATTGATGCCACGGCAGGCTTTGGCGAGGATTCGCTGCTGTTGGCGGCCGCGGGCTTTACCGTCGATCTGTATGAGCAGGATTGCGTGATCGCGGCGCTCCTCAAGGATGCCCTGGATCGCGCGGCAGATGATCCGGCGCTTGCGGCTGCCGTGTCGCGCATGCGCTTACATGCGGGCGAGGACAGCATTGCCGGCCTTCGCCATACGGCTGAGCTGATCGGGCGGGGCGAGCTTGCCGCCCCCGACGTGGTATATCTGGATCCCATGTTTCCCGAACGCACCAAGAGCGCGGCGGTGAAAAAGAAGTTCCAACTCTTGCACCATCTGGAGCAGCCGTGCGCCGATGAGGAGACGCTGGTCGAAGCTGCGCTTGCGGCGCGCCCGCGCAAGGTCGTTATCAAGCGGCCGGTGAAGGGGCCGCTGCTTGCCGGCGTTAAGCCGAGCTATCAGCTTGCGGGCAAGGCCGTTCGCTACGATGTTTTGGTGCCGCCGCGCCCGTAGCTTGCGTGCGATGGCCGGCGCTTCGCCAGCGCCGTGCCGATGCGGGGTCTATTTCCAGGGGTGCGACGTCAGATGCCATCCGCCGCAGTATTCGCATTTGTAGCAGGCAAGGCCGCGCCGCCCGCGGTTTTCGCAGTCGGCCATAACTGCCTCGGCCTCGGCGCGCGTGTCGTAACGGTTTTTGCGTTCGCACGACTTGTAGCGCCAGGCTTCATCGCGCTCGGCGTCCAGGGCGTCGCGACGCTCGTCCTCGTGTGCAAACAGGTCGCTCATATCGCCGCCGGTGGCAGCGCCCAAAAACTCGCTTTTGGCCTTTGACCAGGCGGCTCGCTTTTTGCTTCCCATCTGCTTCGCGCCCCTCTTCAAACGTTGGTATCATTGCTCAATCAAAGTGATACCAATAAACGTGAGGTCGCCGCGTGATGATCAGAAAAACCCTCGATACCGACATTCCCGCCGTCATGGCTATCTATGACGCCGCCCGCGCCTTTATGCGCGCGCATGGCAACGCCACGCAGTGGCCCGAGGGCACGCCTTCGGCCGAGCAACTGGCTGCCGATATTGCCGCTGGTGGCAGTTACGTGTGCGAAGTCGACGGCCGCGTGGTGGCGACGTTTGCCTTTTTACCGGGCCCGGACGAGTGCTATGACGCAATTGAGGACGGTCAATGGCGCAGCGACACTCCGTACGCCGTGCTGCACCGTGTGGCGTCCGATGGCACCGCGCACGGCATCGCGGCTGCGATGTTTGCCTTTGCCAAGGAGCGCGCCAACCACCTGCGTATCGACACGCATCAGGATAACCTGCCCATGCAGGGTGCGAGTATTAAGGCGGGGTTCGAGCGCGCCGGCGTCGTGTATGTTTCGGACGGCACGCCGCGTGTTGCGTTCGACTGGCTGCGCGAGGCGTAAGAGCAGGGGCGCGTGTCAACAATTCGCGCGAACGAAAATGGTCCCACCCGGGGCCATTTTCGTTCGCTGCGCTGATTTGCAAGCCGGCTTTCGCAAGGCGCGAACCTACGAAAATCGCCGCGCGGCAACGCAGGGCGATGAGCTCGGTCGGGGGATAGGGCTCGCTTCGCCCGCCGGCCCGTAAATTGTATCATCCAGTGTGGAACGAGGATGCCCGTTGCCGCGTGCGATGGGCTTGCAATAAGAGGAGAGCCATGACGAAGCAAGCGGTCGTTGGAATCTTGGCGCATGTCGATGCCGGCAAGACCACGCTGGCCGAGTCCATGCTGTTCAATGCGGGCCGCATTCGCAAGCGCGGCCGCGTTGACGACGGCGACTCGCATCTGGATACGAACGAGATCGAGCGCGAGCGCGGCATTACGATCTTCTCGTCGCAGGCCGTGCTCGACCATGGCGATACCCACGTCATGCTCGTGGATGCGCCGGGGCATGTCGATTTTTCTGCCGAGGCGGAGCGCACGCTGCGCGCACTCGACTACGCGATTTTGGTTGTGGGCGCCAACGACGGCGTGCAAGGGCACACCGAAACCCTGTGGCGCCTGCTTGCGCGCTATGACATCCCGACGTTCATCTTCATCAACAAAATCGATTTGGAGAATCCCGGCCGCGATGTTTTGCTGGCACAACTTAGGCAACGTCTTTCCGAGGGCTGCCTGGATGCCAACGAACTGCTGGCGGGCGGCGCCGTTCAGGAGGACGCTGCTGCGTTGGACGAGGCGGCGCTCGAGGAGTTTTTTGAAGCGGGCGAGCTTTCTGTCGCAACGCTGTCGCGCATGGTTGCCGAGCGCAAGCTCTTTCCCTGCTTTGCCGGCTCGGCGCTCAAGGACCAAGGCGTGGACGAGCTGCTGGATGGCATATGCGCGCTGATGCGCGAACAGGCGTGGCTCCCGGAGTTTGCCGCGCGCGTCTATCGTGTCAGCCGCGGGGATCACGGCGAGCGTTTGGCTTGGGTTAAAGTGACCGGCGGCACGTTGCATGCCAAGCAGATGATTGACGGACGTTCCGGTGCCGAGGCATGGGAGCAAAAGATCGACCAGGTGCGCATCTATAACGGCGAGAAGTATGAGCTTGCCCAAGAAGTTGCTGCTGGCGGTATTTGTGCCGTGACGGGTCTTGCGCACGTTCGCCCGGGGGACGCCCTGGGCGCGGAGCCCGCGGGCGATGCGCCCGTCATTGCGCCGGTCCTCACCTATACGGTGCTGCCGGGCGAATACGACGTCCATGCGGTGTTCAAGGCGTTGACTGAGCTGGCGGACGAAGATCCCATGCTCGGCGTAAGCTGGAATACGCATCTCGAGCAGATTCACTTGCAGTTGATGGGCGCCGTGCAGCTCGAGGTCGTGCAGCGGGTGCTGGCCGATCGCTTCGGTCTTTCGATTGCGTTTGAGCCCGGCGGCATTCTCTATAAGGAGACTATTTCGCAGCCGGTCGAGGGCGTGGGCCACTTTGAGCCACTGCGCCACTATGCCGAGGTGCATCTGAGCCTGGAGCCGTTGCCAGCGGGCTCGGGCGTGCAGTTTGGCACCGTGACCTCGACCGATGAGCTCGATCTTAACTGGCAGCGTTTGGCGCTCACCAACGCCATGGAGCGCGATCACCTGGGCGTGCTGACCGGCTCGCCCATCACCGATGTGCGCATTACGCTCACGGGTGGCCGCGCGCATGCCAAACACACCGAGGGTGGCGACTTTCGTCAGGCCACGTACCGCGCGATTCGCCAGGGGCTCATGCAGGCGCGTGAGGCCGGCGCGGCGGTGCTGTTGGAGCCGTGGTATCGCTTTGATCTCGAGGTGCCGGGGGAGTGCGTGGGCAGGGCGTTGTCAGACGCCACGCGCATGGGTGCCGAGTGCGAGCCGCCGACGATGGCGGGCGACCGGGCGAAGCTTGTGGGTCGCGTACCGGCATCCGAGGTGCAGGATTACGCGCTGGAGGTGGCCGCCTACACAAGCGGTCGCGGGCACCTGTACCTCGAGTTCGCCGGCTATGCGGCTTGCCATGATGCCGAGCGCGTCATCGAGGCGGCCGCCTATGAGCCAGAGGCCGATCTGCCCAACACGCCCGATTCGGTCTTTTGCTCTCACGGCGCCGGTTACACGGTCAAATGGTACGACGTACCCGCCGCAGCGCACGTAAAGGTCGATCCCGCCACCTTCCGTCCCTGGCGAGCAGCAGACGCCGAGTTTTTCGGCCACATGTGACAAAGGGACAGTTCCTTTGTCACGTGCTATTGGTATAACTCGGTACAAGTTGGTATAACTATTACCAGGGTTTGCCAATCCGAGGAGGCCGACATGAATCCAAATCCCTTTAAGCCCACTGCTGGCAAGCGGCCTCCAATACTCATCGGTCGCGAGTCGGTCATCGAAGATTTCGAGGAAGGGCTCGATAACGGCGCCGGAGCGCCGGGCAGGCTCATGCTCATTACGGGAAACCGCGGCTGTGGCAAGACGGTTCTCCTGCGGGAGCTGCAACGTCTAGCCAGCGAGCGCGGATGGGCGGTTGTCTCCGATTCCGCTTCGCTTGGCTTGTGCGACCGCCTGGCCGACGCGCTTCGCTCGAATAAACCCGTTGTGACGTCAATGGAGTTCGGTCCGTCGTTTGGCCGGATGTCAGTCGAGGCGGCGCGAGCAAAGGGCGAAACGTTGCGAGGGCTGGTCAACGAGCGCCTCAAGAAGCTCGGTCCAGGCAAGGGCATACTGTTTGCGATTGACGAGGCGCAATCGGCGTCTATCGAGGAACTAGCGGCTCTTGCCGTTCTCTATCAGCAGGTGCTCGGAGACCAGGATGCCACGGGCTTGTCCGATAGCGACCAGCGCGGTCTTGCGCTGGTGTTCGCCGGCTTACCCAGTATGGTTGACGATCTGCTCGAAGAGCCGAGCGTGACGTTTTTGCGGCGTGCCCAGCAGCGTACGTTGGGGGCGATCCCTTTGCCCAAGGTACGCGATTCGTATATCCAGACGGTCAAAGACGCTGGTCTTTACGTTGACGCGGAGACGGCGGACCTTGCGGCACACAAGAGCATGGGGCATCCATATATGGTTCAGCTGGTGGGCTATTACATGTGGCGGTCTGCTGTTCGACGCGGCTCGCAGGTCATCGAAAGGCGCGATGTCGAGGATGGCCATGCGGATGCCGTCTCCGAGTTCTACGAAGCGGTTGACGCGCCCCTGTATTACGGGCTGCGCAGTCCACAGCGCCTTTTTATCGAGGCTATGGCGGTTGACGAGAACAAACCGACGCGCATGGCGGATATCATTGAGCGTTGTGATCGTACCCAGAGCTGGGCGAGTAAATATCGCGCAAGCCTGATTCGCGAGCGCGTCATCGAGGCTGCCGGATACGGCTTCGTCCGGTTTACCGTGCCCATGCTGGGCGCGTACGTTCGCGATCGAGTTTTATGGCATGAGTAGGGTGATAAAGGTGACGGAACAGAAGATGAGCCCGCAGGCTATCGAGGTGCGTGGCGCGCGCGTTCATAACCTTAAAGACATCGATATCGATATTCCGCTGGGAAAGCTTGCGGGCATTGCCGGCGTGTCGGGTTCGGGCAAGAGCTCGCTGGCGCTGGGGGTTCTTTATGCCGAGGGCTCGCGCCGTTACCTGGAGGCGCTCAGCACCTATACCCGCCGTCGCCTGACGCAGGCCGAGCACGCTCAGGTGGATGAGGTATTGCACGTGCCGGCGGCACTCGCATTGCATCAGCGCCCCAGCGTGCCGGGCGTGCGGTCCACTTTTGGCACCATGACTGAACTCAACAATAGCCTGCGTCTGCTCTTTAGCCGTTGCGCCCATCATGTGTGCCCGCATTGCGGGGCGCGTGTGGAGCCGAGCCTTAACGTTGCCGCAGGCCTGTCGCTCGCGTGCCCTGCATGCGGTCGTGAGTTCTACGCGCCGAGCGCCGAGGACCTTGCGTTTAACAGCGGCGGTGCGTGTCCCACCTGCGGCGGCACCGGTGTCATGCGCGAGGTGGACGAGGCGAGCTTGGTACCCGACGAGTCAAAGACTATCAACGAGGGCGCGGTGCTTCCTTGGGGCACGCTCATGTGGGATCTGATGAAGCAGGTGGCCGGCGAGATGGGCGTGCGCACCGACGTGCCGTTTAACCAGCTCACGCCTCAAGAGCGCGACATCGTGTTTCATGGTCCGGCGGTTAAGAAGCACATTCTCTACGTCCCCAAAAACGGCGAGGGCGCCACGCCGCTCGACTTTACCTATTACAACGCCGTCTATACCGTCGAGAATGCGCTCGCCAAGGTTAAGGACGATAAGGGTTTAAAACGCGTTGCGCGCTTTTTGCGCGAGGGGCCATGCCGCGATTGCGGCGGCACGCGTCTCTCCGAGGCTGCGCGCCTGCCCCAGGTGCGCGGTATCAATTTGGCGCAGGCCGCGGCCATGACGCTAGGCGAGGCGATTGAGTGGGTGCGCGGGGTGCCTGCATCCTTGCCGACTGAGATGCAGCCCATGGCAGCGGATATCTGCGATTCGTTTTTGAGTGCGGCCCGTCGTCTGGTCGACCTGGGTCTCGATTACCTTTCACTCGACCGCGCTGGTGCCACGCTCTCCACGGGTGAGCGTCAGCGTGTGCAGCTCGCCCGCGTGGTGCGCAACCGATCGACGGGCGTGCTCTATGTACTGGACGAGCCTTCGATCGGCTTGCACCCTGCCAATGTCGACGGCTTGGTGGGCGTAATGCGCGATCTGGTGGATGATGGCAACACCGTGGTTGTTGTCGACCACGATACGCGCGTGCTGGCAGAAGCCGACTATCTGGTCGAGATGGGCCCCGTTGCCGGAGCAGGCGGCGGTCATGTGATCGCCGCCGGTACGGTGGGCGAGGTCGAACAATCGCAGGGTAGCCGCATCGCGCCGTTCTTGCGCTCGGACCCCAAGCGCTTGCGCCCGCAGGTGGCTGACGACGAAATGTTCGATCTGGGCCATATCCGCATGGCGACCGATGCCATCCATACCGTCAAACCACTCGAAGTCGATATCCCGCGTGGCCGCCTTGTCGCGGTGACGGGTGTTTCGGGTTCGGGCAAGACGACACTGGTGCTCGAGACGCTCATCCCGGCGCTCAAGGCGCAAGCGGCCGGCGAGCGCCTGCCAAGGCACGTGCGTTGGGTCGATGCCGAGGGCATCGCGCGCGCCAACCTGATTGACGCCACGCCCATCGGCGCCAACGTACGCTCGACGGTAGCGACCTATGCCGACATCCATGATGAGCTGCGCCGCGCCTTCGCCCGTACGCCCGAGGCCAAGGCGGCAGGATATAAAGCGGGTGCCTTTAGCTACAACACTGGCACCTTGCGCTGTCCTACGTGCGATGGCACGGGCTCGATATCGCTCGACGTGCAGTTTTTGCCCGATGTCGAGATTGTCTGTCCTGCATGCCGCGGCTCGCGTTATGCAGACGCGGCCTTGCATATCCATCGCGAGGGCAAGGACGGCAGCCTGCTTACGCTGCCGCAGCTCATGGATATGAGTGTGGACGAGGCCCTCGATGCCACGGTGGGACTCAAGAAAGTCCAGGCGCGCTTGCAGACCCTGCATGACTTGGGCTTGGGCTACCTCACGCTTGGCGAGCCCACGCCGGCGCTTTCGGGCGGCGAGGCGCAGCGACTCAAGCTTGCAAGCGAGATGGGCCGCGTGCAGGACGATGCCGTATTCGTGTTCGACGAGCCCACGATCGGCCTGCATCCGCTCGATGTTCAGGTACTGCTGAGCGTGTTTGATGGCCTCGTTGCCAAGGGCGCCACGGTCATCGTGATCGAGCATGACCTCGACCTTATCCGTAACGCCGATTACGTGATCGACATGGGCCCGGGCGGTGGCGACGCAGGCGGACAAATCGTCTGCGTCGGCACGCCGGACGACACTGCGGCCTGCTCCGCAAGCGTCACTGGCCATTACCTCTAGCAGAATGTGACAAAGGGACTGTCCCTTTGTCACATTCCCGTTAAAGCCAGCATCTGTCGGCATGGCGCTTGAACAGTTTTCGCGTGAGGGTCAAAATGGCCTCAACCCATTCGCGAAATTTGCACGCCCTATAGTGAGTGGGCTCTCGCTTGAGCTGATGCTGCCAAGAGGCAGCCGATAGGGGCAATTATGGACAATCGAATCTTTGGGTATGCGCGTGTCTCTTCCGCAGACCAGAACCTGGGCCGCCAATTAGACGCGCTGGCAAGGTTTCCCGTGCAACGGAGCCAGATTTATGCTGACAAGGCAAGCGGTAAGGACTTTAAGCGTCCCCAGTACCAGCGTCTTCTTCGCAGGCTGCGCGAAGGCGACGTTCTCGTGATCAAAAGTATCGATCGTTTGGGCCGCAATTATCGTGAAGTCCTCGATGAGTGGCGACGCATCACGGTGGATAGGAATGCTGCCATCGTGGTGCTTGATATGCCATTGCTCGATACGCGCGAGCAGCCTGATGGCATTACGGGAACGTTCATGGCGGATCTGGTTCTTCAAATCTTGAGCTATGTGGCGCAGCTAGAGCGCGAAAACATCAAGCAACGCCAGGCGGAGGGCATCGCGTCGGCGCGTTTGCGTGGCGTGAAATTTGGAAGGCCGGCATTCGAACGCCCAGATAGCTATCGCGACGTCATCAAATTATTCGAAGGGGGTGAGGTTACGAGGCGAGAGGCTGCTGCGCTTTTGAACGTCAGCGTCTCGACGTTCGATCGTTGGAGACGGGCGGACGCGACCAGTTTTGACCGTTTGTCGTCTGCTCGTCCTCTTTAGCTAGACATTTTGACGAGGGGAGTTTATTCCGCAGAGCTCACTCCTTCCCTCGATGTTTATCCAGTTCACGCCCTTGAACCAAATAGTGCCACCGCGTTGCCAATTCGTCTGCTTTTTGACGAGGGGCTAGATATCGTGTTTTGTATTTAAAGGAGGACGAAATGAAAAGGCGTTATGGAATGGCTCTGGTGACCGCGCTATTTGCGATGGTGTTTTGTGGGGCGCTTCTGCTGAGCGGCTGTTCGCAGTCTGAGAAGAAAAACGATGAACCTGATTATGCCGATGACCGTGCAATGGCTGTGATTGCTCAAGGTTATCAAAAGCGGTCGGATTATATCGAATCGCTTGGAGAAGATGCTGATCTAAGCTCGAATAAAGTGCGAAAAGAGATAATTAAAACCGAGATCGATAACGACAAAGAACTCAAAAAGGTGCCTTTTAAAGACGCTAAGATGCAGGAAGATGTCATCGCCTATCTCAACCTGCTTGACAATCAGCTCGATGTTACCAAGAAGTATGCGGAATCTGATCCTAAGTACTACGAGGAATGGGAAAAGGCCTACGACGCACGATCCGCACAGCTTAAGAAACTGGTTGATCGATATGACTTAACAGTCGATGACGAGTATCAAGATGAGTTTGACGAGCTAATTAAGAACGGTAGGACCGTAGAGGAGAAGACGCATAACGATGAGGTTATCAACGGTTTGCTCTCATCGGCGAACTTTGAGAAAAGTGATGATGGCTACGGTCTCTATACGTACACCGCAATCGTCGAAAACACCTCTGACATATCGTTCGAAAACGTTTATCTAAACGTTGCCCTTTACGATGCCGATGGTGTGAGGGCGGAAGAATGCTACGCAGATACATCTGCCTGGGCGCCTGGCGAGAAGGTGAAGTTTGAGGTAATGAGCGAGGTTGACGCCTCGAGGCTTGCGCCGACGGTGTCGGGTTACAGCGTCAAGGAATAGTTCGCGGGAATTGAAAAGAAAGCGCGGCCGTTTTCTTTGAACGGTCGCGCTTTGCATTGAGCCGTTGACGGAATGATTCGTGCCATCATGCTCGCGCTGGAAGATGATGGGAACGTCGGGGCAATAAAGGAAAGGTGAAACAGGATGGCAAAAACAAAATTTCTTACAACGATACCGCAAAAGGTTGCCTTTGGCGGGTTAGTCGTTGCTACGGTTCTAGCGGTTGCCTGGGGTATCTGGATGTCATTGACGCGTAATCCTACAACGATCAGCGATGATTCGATTCGCGAGGAGATCACGCCAGTCGTTAAGCTCGTGACGTACGAGTACAACTTCACCCAGCTGCTTTCAATTGATGAGGCGGGCAATCCGCTTGGGTGGGAAAACCCCTTTACGTCTAAGCGATATGTCGCAACGATTGACGGCAAAGCTGACATCGGGATCGATGCCGATAAGATGAAGGTTACAATCGTACGGGCTAATATGGCCGATAAGAATTCAGAGGTCAAGAGCGTAAAGGTTATACTGCCTCACTCGGAGATCACCTCGTTCTCGACAGACCCCAATACGCTTAAGAAATATGTTGAGGACAATGGCTTTCTTAACTGGAATCAAGTAAGCACTGATGATCTAAACACGTTATTGAAACAGGCAAAGAAAGAGCAGACCAAGAAGGTCAAGGAAAGCAATATGCTCCAAGAATCTGATGATAGAGCCTGCGCCCTTATCGAAAAACAGGTCAAAGCCTTATGCGGCGATGACGTCAATGTTGACGTTGCGTTTGAGTAGGGGTGAATAGCATGTTGGATAAACGGCAACAGATCGCTGGGGCCGGCTCGCTTCTGATCGGGCACTACACCACCTTTCTCGACACTACCTTCAACTCGGCATTTGGCGATGAATATACGGTTGATTTCGACTATCGGAAATAGGAGGTCATCATGGAGGATAAAGACGATCTGGCCGTTGCTGCCGAAAGGGAGGAGCTGCCGCGACATAAGCAGGGCTTTGATATCCGTAAGGCCGCTGCCGGGTTGGTTGATGGCGCCGGAAGCGCGATGACGAGCGCGGTTGCAATCGTACAGAAAATTGCCGATGGTGCAATGCGTGCTGCAACTCCGATGGCCGATGACGCCTTGGCAGCTATTGCTGATGCGGCCGATGGTGCGGCAGGCGCTGCTGCGGATATCGGTGATGCGGTCAACGATTGGGCATACCAGCAGCAGCTCAATAGATACAGGCCGGTAACCAAGGAGACCTATCAGAGTCCTTCATTCCATTTGCCGAACATGATTCGAATTGTTGACGGAAACGAGCGCCGGGGCATCGACGTCTGTAGGGATGCTATTGGTTGGCTGGACACTGTTAAGGGTACGCAGATTTTCAATCTGTACCGCGAGGCAATCGGGGATAGCGAGCTGTCTTTCTATCCTAAACCATCTCTTTATTCCACATATTACATAGATGCATTTGAGGTACCGTCAAGATTCTTTCGCAAATTGATTTAGCCGTCCTCGGCCCCGTCCTGTTCTAGCCCTCCGCCTTTCCCCTCAGCTCGTCCATCTCCTCCAGCTTCGACATATCCAAGTACCTCCTCTTGCCCCACTCGTGCTCCACTATGTACTTCAGCCTCGCCGTCACCAGCATGAGGGCCGAGTTGCCGTCCGGGAAGGTCCCGACGACCCTCGTCCTCCTCCTGATCTCGCGGTTGATGCGCTCGATCCCGTTGTTCGTCCTGATCCGGCGCCAGTGCTCCGGCGGGAATTCCGTGTAGGCAAGCGTCTCGGCGAACCCGTCGCGCACCGTCCTCGCGGCCGCCCCGAGCCGCATCGACTCCAACTCGTCCGCCACCTCCCCGGCCTTCCTGCCGCATGCCTCGCGCGATTCCTGCGCGTGGATCGCCTTCAGCATGCGCGCCACGGCCTTCCGCCTGGTCACGGGAACCTTTCCCAGCACGTTGCGGTAGAAATGCACCGTGCAGCGCTGGTAGCGGGCCCCGGGGAACACCTCCTCGAGCGCACCGAGCATCCCCGCGCACTTGTCGCCGGTGACGAGCCGCACGCCGGAGAGTCCGCGCGCCTTGAGCCAGGAGAAGAACTCGCGCCAGGACTCAGCGGACTCGGTGTACCCCTCGGAGCAGCCAATGACCTCCCGGTCGCCGGCGGAGTTGACGCCGATGGCGACCAGCACGGCCACGTTCTCGTAGGACCCTCCCCAGCTGCGCTTGAGATAGATGCCGTCGACGAAGACGTAGGGGTAGCCGCCGTCGAGAGGCCTCTGCCGCCAGGCCTCGATGGACGCGAAGGCCCTCTCGTTGAGGTTGGAGACGGTGCCGGAGGACACCGGCGCTCCCCACAGGAGCTCGGAGACGTCCTCGATCCTCCTGGTGGAGACGCCCGCCAGGTACATCTCGACGATGGCCTCCTCGACCGAGGTCTCCCGCCTGCGGTAGCGCTCGATGACGGCCGTCTGGAAGGTCGCCCCACGGAGTTTCGGCACGCTGAGCTCGACCTCGCCGGCGCCTGTGACGAGCCTCCTCGTGTAGTGGCCACTGCGGTAGGCCTCCCGGCCCGCCGTCCTCTCGTAGCGCTCGGCCCCGACGAGCTCGGACGCCTCCTCGTCGAGCAGAGCGTTGAGCGTCTCTTCGACGGTCCTCCTCACCAGATTCTTTATGTCGTTGCGCAGCGACTCCTCGTCGACTGATGCGATGTTCGCAGACACGGCCCGTGCCCCCTTCGTCGGTGAGTTGTTGTTTAGTCGCTAGAAATCATATGACGGGGCGCGGGCCGTGTTCCGCTATGCGGTTGTCAATTTGCGAAAGAAATTATGCGTCACC